>NZ_OZ026451.1:0-600000 GCF_964019545.1 Rickettsiella endosymbiont of Xylota segnis
TGGCAACCGCTTTAGCAACGTTCGTTTGGCAAAAATGTTTAGATCGATTACAAGATCATATATCGCTCCAAGATTTTAATACTTGGATACGACCGTTGCAGGCAGAACAAAAAGAAGACCAGCTTGTTCTATGGGCACCTAACCAATTTGTATTACATTGTGTGAATGAGAGGTTTTTGGTTCATATCAATCAGATTTTGACTCAATTAGATGAAGCACCTCCAGAAGTTATATTGAGAGTCGGTAGTCGTAATAATCAGACATCTCAAATCTCTCCAATATTAAGAAATACTCAAGATCTTAAAGGGAAATCAAAGGTTGTTAAAGTTTCAGCAACACACATAAATTCTAATTTTACATTTATTAATTTTGTCGAAGGTAAATCCAATCAACTAGCGCGTGCTGCTTCTGTACAGGTCTCAGAAAATCCTGGAGGTGCATACAACCCTTTATTACTTTATGGGGGAGTGGGATTAGGTAAGACGCATTTAATGCATGCAATTGGTAATGCTATTTTACTAAAAAATCCACATGCCAAAGTGTTATATTTACATTCTGAACGTTTTGTTGCCGATATGATTAGAGCGTTGCAAACCAATACAATTAATGATTTTAAAACTTATTATCGCTCGTTAGATGCGTTATTAATTGATGATATTCAATTTTTTGCAGGGAAAGATCGTTCACAAGAGGAATTTTTTCATACATTTAATACTTTATTAGAAAGTCAGCAACAAATCGTATTAACCTGTGATCGATACCCTAAAGAAATGTCAGGAGTAGAGGAGCGATTAAAATCACGTTTAGGTTGGGGTCTTACAGTTGCTATTGAACCTCCTGATCTTGAAACTCGAGTAGCTATTTTAATTAGTAAAGCAGAACAAACCAAAATAAGCTTACCGCAGGAAGTTGCTTTTTTTATTGCGAAACGAATTCATTCCAATGTAAGAGAGCTTGAAGGTGTATTAAAACGGGTAGTAGCTTATGCACAATTTACAGGATTACAGATCACGCTTGAGTTAGTACGCGAAGCTATAAAAGATGTACTTGCTTTGCAAGATAAATTAGTAACAGTAGATAATATTATTAAAACTGTTGCTGAATATTATAAAATTAAAGTTTCTGATTTACTTTCTAAACGTCGTACTTCTTCTTTGGCACGCGCACGACAAATTGCTATGGCACTTGCAAAAGAATTAACAAATCATAGTTTACCTGAACTTGGTCGTGCTTTTGGTGGACGTGATCATACAACGGTATTGCATGCATTCCGAAAAATACAAGAATTAAAAAAAACAAATACCGGAATTGCGGAAGATTTTATAAATTTATTGCGTACTTTATCGAGTTGAGGAAGAAAAATGCAATTTACAATTAATCGTGAAACTTTATTGAAACCTTTACAATTGGTAACAGCTGTGATTGAGCGGCGCCAAACTTTGCCTATATTGTCCAATCTTTTAATTCAATTGAATGATAAAAATTTATCCTTATTGGGCACAGATATGGAAGTAGAATTAACAGGTCGTGTTATTTTAGAAAAATCAGGAGAATCTGGAACGACTACCGCGCCGGCTAGAAAACTAATGGATATTTGTCGAAGTTTACCTGAAGATAGCGAACTAAAATTTCAACAAAAAGGCGATAAACTATATCTTCAATGCGGCCGTAGTCGATTTAATTTATCTACTTTACCAGCAACAGATTTCCCAATGAGTGAAGCTATAGGTAATAACCCTGAACAGTTAGAGTTTGTCTTATCCCAAAAAGGTTTACGTTCTTTGATAGAATCGACTAATTTTGCTATGGCCCAACAAGATGTACGTTACTATTTAAATGGAATGCTGTGGGAACTAGGTCAGGGAAGCTTACGAGCTGTTGCAACGGATGGCCATCGTTTAGCGCTGAATGTAAAAGAAGCAAATATAATGGTAGATAGTAGTCAAATTATAGTTCCTAGAAAAGCTATTTATGAGCTTTCGCGTTTATTAAGTGATGAAGAAAACGATAGCTTAACTATTTTTTTAACTAAGAATCAGTTAAGGGTCCATATGCAGGATTATACATTTACATCTAAATTAATCGATGGCACATTTCCTGATTATGATAGGGTTATCCCACAAAGCGGGGATAAAATACTAGAAATTGATCGAGATTTGTTCAAAGCTTCTCTATCACGCGTGGGTGTTTTGTCGAATGATAAACATAAAAGTGTTTGTTTAGAGTTAAAAAATGATCTATTACGCATTTTTGCTAATAATCTCGAACAAGAGGAAGCTGAGGATCATCTCGACGTGTCTTATCGAGGAGAGGATATAAGCATAGCCTTTAATATTAGCTATCTTATGGATGTATTAAATAGTTTACCACCTGGATTGGTTAAAATTACATTAACATCTACAGAAGCGAGTGTAAGGCTTGAGGCTAAAGAAAAGGATGCTAGTGTATACGTTATTATGCCTATGCGTTTGTAATGTCTTATGCAATTGGTTCGTTTGAAAGCAAATTGTTTTCGAAATCTTGCAGAATTAGATCTTGAGTTTTCTCCTTGTTTTAATTTCATTTATGGACCGAATGGTAGTGGTAAGTCTAGTTTACTTGAAGCCATTTATTTTTTAAGTTTAGGCCGCTCATTTCGTAGTAATTTGGCAAGTCGAGCTATTCAATATCAAGCAAAAAGCTTTAATTTATTTTCAGTCATTTTAGGACAATGCTCCACAACTGTAGGCCTAGAAAAAATACGTCAAGGAAAAACAAAGATAAAAATTGGTAATAATATTAATTCTGTTAGCGAATTGGCTAAATTATTACCGTTACAACTTATTAATCCCAACAGTTATCAATTATTAAGTGGCGGCCCTCGGGCGCGTAGACAGTTTATCGATTGGGGCGTGTTTCACGTGGAACCACAATTTTTTCAGGTATGGCAACGATTCCAGCAGATATTAAAGCAACGTAATGCAGGTTTACAACAGCAAATTCCAACGAATCAAATTAAGATATGGGACACAGAATTAATAGAGGCCGCTAATGAACTGACTCTAATGCGAGATAAATACATACAACAATTAACGCCTTTAATCACTGAATTACTAAATAAATTGCTTACATTACAAGGTTTGAACATAGATTTTTATCAGGGTTGGGATAAAAAATTTAGTTTAAGTTCAATTTTAGCTAGTTCGATAGATCGAGATTATAAGCTGGCTTATACACAATTTGGTCCACATAGAGCTGATTTATTAATAAAATTAAATGGAAATCCTGTTCATGAAGTGTTGTCAAGAGGCGAGCAAAAATTATTAACCTGTGCATTACAGTTGGCGCAAGGCATATTATTAAAAAAAATAACAACTAAGTCATGTATTTACTTATTTGATGATTTATTTGCAGAACTAGATTCGAGTAAACAAAATATACTTATGCATTTACTCCAAAGTCTAAAATCGCAAGTTTTTATTACTGCCATAGAAGAAAGATTGATAGAAGGGCTGGAAACCAGCGTGTTAAGGAAAATATTTCAAGTTAAACAAGGAAAAATTACGGAAAAAAATTTAATTAACAATTAATATTCAATAATGAGGAAATAATATGAATCCTTGGTTAATTTTAGTAGTAGCAGGTTTATTTGAAGTAGGTTTTACAACCTGTATGAAGTTATCAGAGGGGTTTACCCAGATAAAATATACATTAGGTTTTTTATTTTTTGCAACTTTGAGCTTATTTCTTTTAAATAAAGCAATTACGCAAATACCACTAGGGACTGCCTACGCGGTATGGACAGGGACAGGTGCTTTTGGCACAGCTTTGATAGGAATACTCTTTTTTAAAGACCCTTTATCGTTAACAAGAGTACTTTTTTTAACTTTATTAATTGTTTCGATACTTGGATTAAAGTTTGTATCAAGCAATTAGTGATGTTTCACGTGAAACATCACTTGAAGTTAGACCCTAAAAGCCTGATAAACTACCTGGATGAATGGAAGGAGGTTGAAAAGCATTGACGACTTCAGGATCAGGATCTAGCATTGGATTGTGATCGGGGAAAGAGTCAAAAGGTTTGTTAGGCGTAGCATCTGAATTTTTCTTGGCTTTTAATGCATCCGCAATGGCATATATGGGCGCTACTTGCGCTTCCGCCTGTGAGTTCGCCGATTATAGCCTTCAATTACCTGGCTACGTTGCTGTTTGTTTAATTGATTCCACTGTTCTTGAGTTATCCCAAAAATCATAGGCGGTCCGCAGGCGGCCAAGAAGAAGGGAAGAATAAGTAAGACTGGATAAGTCACTTTTTTCATACAATTTACCTTTATGCTTAATAGTTAAACAGGTGGTCGAAAAATATATAAATCTTGGGTAAAAAGCAAACTAAATTTGTACAAAAAAACCTATTTTAGTGGGCAGTCCCTTTACAGGTTGGTTTTAATTGTTATTAGTTGAAAGAGCGTTAGCTACAGCGTAAATCGGAGCTACTTGTGCTTCAGTTTGTTTACGTTGGTTATAGCCTTCAATTACCTGGCTACGTTGTTGTTGGTTTAGCTGTGCCCATTGTTCTTGAGGTATGCCAAATACACGAGGAGGACCGCATGCCGTTAGCAAAAAAGGGATAAGAAATAGAAGAGGAAAGGCAAAATATTTCATAAAAATGAATGTTGTTAGTGAAAGCAAGTAAAAAATACCTAATATTCTTCATAAAAGCAAGATAATTTTGACTGAACTAAGGTCTATAAATTAAAATCGTGATCAAGTATAGTACGGGTTATAATTTTTTAGATTAGCGCGTAAACTTTCTCTCTCATCGAATACAAAGCAAGTTCCTTTAAAGTGGTTTTCCCCGCATTTTTCAAAGTAATTTAATATTCCGCCCTCTAGCTGATAAACTTCATTATACCCATTTTCTAAAAGGTACGCTGCTGCTTTTTCACAACGAATTCCACCAGTACAAAAAGTAACAATTGGCAAGTGTTTAAGTTTCTCAGGCAATTTTTTTACTGCATTAGGAAAATCTCGAAACCGTTTAAGTTCTAAATTTAAGGAATTTTTAAAACTACCGTGTTCAATTTCAAATGTATTTCGGGTATCCAAAAGCACTAACTCGGGTTTATTTTCTAGCCAAAGATTGAGCATTTCAGGAGTAATATAAGGAGCAGTAAATTTTTCGGGATTAATGCTATGAAGACCAAAAGAGATAATTTCTTTTTTCAGCTTGACTAACATTTTTTTAAAAGGTTGAAAATTAGAAAAACTTTTTTTAAATTCTAAATTCTGGAAATATGAAAAAGTAGTTAGAAAATTTTCAAAAGAGCGAATAGCATCACTTTCACCGGATATAAATAAATTAATTCCCTCAACACTTAACAATATGGTTCCTTTCAAACCTAATTCTTTCGCTTTTAATTTAATTGATAATTGTAATTTAGGTAAAATATTGTCAGATAGTTGAACAAAGCGATAAGCAGATATATTTATAATAGATAACATATTGTCATTTCAGATAATTATAACATAAGTAATTTGAATTGAACTTTCTGGTGCTGGAACCAGGATTCGAACCCGGGACCTACTGATTACAAATCAGTTGCTCTACCAACTGAGCTATTCCAGCATTTATAGAAGAGCCAAATTGTAGTCAATTTAAAATAAATTAGCAATTTACTGTTTGATATTTTTTAATGTTAATGTATCACGCTCGTATATTGACACCTGACTAATTTTTTTATGTTTTCATGATAGATAACAGCAGAAAGGATATTTGACCAATCCAATCAAATGACGATGATGCTGGAATGCTCGATATGAAAAGTAATTTTCAATTAAGATAGGCTTTTAAGTAAAATTATATCAGCGTCGGTCGGATTCATAGAAAATTAATCATAACAATTTTAATATGATGTTATTTTTGTGAATCACACAACTTGTCAGATTTTAACTTTACTCTAATTTCCCCGCTATTAAAATAATGCAGTTTATTTTGAATGAGTACACAAAGTTGACCTTCTGTATTTATTCCCTTAGCTATTCCTTCTATGACATCGGCTTGATTTTGGATTGTGATTAATTTATCCATTAAGTTATCGAGTCTCTGCCAATCTTGTAAAAAATAACTGAAGCCTTTAGCTTCGAATTCAACAAGTGTTTGAAGTAAATTTTTTAAAATGAGACCAGCTAGTTGATTACGTCGAGGTGGCAAGTTTTGGAGAGAAAAAATGCTTGTAATAGCTTGGTCTTTAATAAGGTAATGAGTAGATGGATTATAAAGGTTTAAACCAATACCTATAACCAATTTCTGAATTTTTTGCTCAACACATCGCGATTCGATTAAAATCCCGGCCAATTTTTTTCCTTCATAAACAATGTCATTAGGCCACTTAAGCCTTATTCTTTTTAATCCGTATTGTTCAAGGGCCTTAACAACAGCAATACCTACCGCTAAAGTTAGGCCTCCTAATTTATTAAGCGGGTTGGAGATTTGCCATAAAAGAGATAAAGCTATATTTTTTCCAAAGTTTGAATACCAGGTACGTTTAAATTGGCCGCGACCAGTCGTTTGTTGTTCTGCAAAAACTGCGTAATTACCAATATATTCTGTTTTTTTTAGCAAATAATTATTGGTTGAATCAATAAGTGTTAATACTTCTAGTTGGGAAAGTAAGGGCTGTGTTTCACCTAATTCTTTATTTATCCAGAAAGCATTAAGTAACTCTAAACCACCTGAGATACGATAACTTTTGTCGTTCACAACCTCTAAATTTATTGATGGATCTAATATTTGTTTTAATACTAAAGGAACCATCTTGTAAGGAACGCCTAGAAACTTACTGATTTCTTTGTCTGAATGGAATTTACCATCTGCTAATAAATTTAAAATAGATTTTAACAAAATTGAAAATCTCAATAATATGATATTTTTTTATGATCTATCTAAAAACTAATAAATTTTATCATTTCTATTGTTGATTGTTTATTATTAAATTAAGCAATGGCCTGATAATTTTTCCAAAATATGAAGCGGGGCTGATTTGGGATTCGCCATAGCTGTAGGTGGCAAATAAAAGGTTTGTTCAAGCAAATATTGCCCTGAAATAGCCGCATGTGACACTTGATCAGTAGAAACTATCCAACTAGTACCCGGAGGAAAACTGATTTCTTTATATTTTACTTGTTTTTGATAATCCATGTCGAGTTTCATACTGTCATGAATTTTTAGCATAATATGATCATAATGAGTACGGATGCTTTTAGTGATCCCTAACCAATGTAAAAATTTAGCACTACCAGGGATAGGTTTATTAATTTTCGGTAAAAAACGCTGAGCTACTTCTTCAAAGCTCTCTCCGATACGCCAAACCCGATGTTCACCATAAGGATTGATATTACAAAATAAACGAACAATCCGATGTCCTTGATTCGGATTTGCAGCAAAGGCGTCGACATGTAATCGGCGGTCATCTTTTCGTGGAGAAGTTTTACGGTTTCTTATTTGTACTGGACGGTAACTTGTGCGACCTATGGTAAGTGAATTGGTATATTGTGAAAACAATGAGCCCATGAAACAACTAGCTCGTTCGGAAAAACGCGCTAACATTGATTTTAAACACACTTGGTGTTTTTGATCCGCTTTAATACCCTTTAAATGATTTTTTTTTAAATTGAAACTAATATTTTTTGTTTTTTTGTTTATTAAATAAGGAATAAATAACATCCGCTCTGATGGATCTATATTAAATGAAAGCTGGGGGCAAAAAATAATTTTTCCAGACTCAAGATCAGAAATTGCAGTTTCTTGTTCATGTTGTTTAAATTCTATATCCCAAGCAGCAGCTGTACAGATAGAGAAAATATCCATTTTGAATTAAATCCATTTTAAAAAACTTTATTCTATAACTTTTTTTGTTAACTTTCCAGAATAGTTACTAAAAATTATAATAAAAGTAATAGGTAATATGTTCAGTTTTAAAATTCTAATTCTATTTAATTATTTTTTAATAAGTTTATAACTTAAAGCTTCCATTAAGTGCGAAGTTTCGATTTTTTCACTTTCTGTTAAATCTGCGATGGTACGTGCTATACGCAAAATTCGATGATAAGCACGTGTTGAAAGTTGAAATTTTTCTAAGGAATTTTGTAAAATTTTTTGATTTTTATTTGATAACATGCATGAACTTTCGAAGTTTTTACCGGATAACTTATGATTAAGTTTTCCAAATTTTTTCAGTTGTAAAGTTTGAGCTTTCTTAACTCGATCTCGAACTGTCTTACTATTTTCCTCCTTGCTTTGTTGAAAAAGATAAGTTTTTGGTAACGCATTTAGCTCAATGCAAACATCTATACGATCCAAAAAAGGTGCAGATAATTTTTTGCGATACCGTTGAATTTGGTGTGGCATACATATACATTGATTTATCTGACTACCAAAATGTCCACACGGACAAGGGTTCATAGCAGCAACTAACTGGAAATTAGCTGGAAATTCAGTTTGTTTAGTTGCGCGTGAGATAGTTATATTCCCTGATTCTAAAGGTTCGCGCAACGCTTCTAAGACTCGGCGATCAAATTCGGGTAATTCATCCAAGAATAAAACGCCATGATGGGCTAATGATATCTCTCCTGGTTGAGGGGGATTACCTCCTCCAACCAGTGCGATGCTTGAAGCGGTGTGATGTGGTCTACGAAAGGGCGGAAATCTCCAAGTGTTTAATTCCAGGGATTGGCCTCTGATAGAATGTATAGCAGCAAGCTCAAGAGCGTCATCATCATTGAGTAAAGGTAATAAGTTTATCAAACGCGAAGCAAGCATCGTTTTTCCAATGCCCGGAGGACCGATCATTAATAAATTATGTTTTCCTGCAGCGCAAATTTCTAAAGCTCGCTTTGCATGCGCCTGGCCATACACTTCAGATAAATCAGGTAATTCACGATGTTTAAGCTCAGGAAATTCTGCATGGTAATGTGCTAAGGGTTCTCGTCCATGTAAATGTGAACAAATTTGTAAAATATTTTTTGCAAGTAAAATGTTGGCTTTTTTATTGAAGCTGGCTTCTTGAGCATTTTCGAAGGGCAATACAATACTATGGTTAGCTTTTTGTGCTGCTAATGAAAAAGGTAAAATGCCAGATACGGGTCGAAGTTCACCGGAAAGTCCTAGCTCACCGATAAATTCATACTGCTCAAGCATACTGCTAGGAATCTGATTAGAAGCGGCCAGAATACTTAATGCAATGGGTAAATCAAATCTGCCGCCTTGTTTGGGAAGATCAGCCGGAGCGAGATTGATAGTTATTCGCCGAACAGGAAATTGAAATTGTGCATTAATTATAGCGCTACGTACTCGATCCTTAGTTCCTTTTACTGTCGTTTCAGGAAGCCCAACAATAGATAAGCTAGGTAAACCATTTGATATATGAGTTTCAACAGTAACAGGAAGCGCTTCAATACCAGCATTTGCACGAGTTTGTACAATAGCTATCGACATAATCAGCTCCTTCTGTATTTATTATTTTAATTTGTCGGTCAGAATCTATACTATAAATTCTTTTTTTTTACATTTTTTTTGTTTTTTTCTTTACCTAAATGATTTTCTAAATGTGCGATTTGCTTTTCTAGAGTATTTAATTTAGCTCGTGTTTTTGTTAAAACTTTTTTTTGTACATCAAATTCTTCTCTTGTTATTAAATCAAGTTTTGCAAGCATACTTTGCAAGATAACCCGAAAATTTTTTTCCAAATCTTTTCTAAATTTATTTAATCCAGGTGGCAGACTTTCGCTAAGTCGTTTTACGGTATCATCAATAAATTTTGTATCAAACATGTAATATATTCCTCTTTGTTAAATTACTATTTTAACCTAATTGCCTATTATAACGTTGAAATGATTAATTATTTTGAGAACAAATATTGTCTAAAGCGATTTTAAAAGTGCATAATTTATCATCGATAATCAAGGTATATTGTTGTTCAGAATGTAATAAAGGCTCCACTAATTTTTTTTGATATTCTAAAATAGTCGAGTTAGCTTCAGAAATTTTATTATTATTTCGAACGTTGCGCTTTTTAATTCGTTGAATTATTTTAAGATCATTGGTTTGGCAATGAAGTATATAGAACGGTATTTTTAAAAGCTTAGCTAAATTATAGAACATTAATCGTTGACCATGAAGAAGAAATGTAGCGTCAATTACTACAGTAAACCCTGCTTTAATAGAAATTTTTGCTAAATTCAGAAGTTTATTATAAGTTTTCTGTGTTGATTGAGGAGTATAAATTCCTCCGTAAGGTGTGGAGTTGGAATTTTCAAATAAAGGTATGCTAAATAATTGTTTACGTATGATATCGGAACTTATTTGAATGGCACCGCATTCAATGGCAATTTTTTTTGCTATAGTTGATTTTCCCGATCCAGCAAGCCCATGCATAATGATTAAATTTGGTTTTTTAGAGAGAGTATAAAATTCTGCTAAATTAATGAAGTTGTAATAATCATTACGAATATCTAATTTTTCTTTATCATTTAAATCTTTCTGATTTAAGCGAAATAAAGCTATTTTGGCGCGAACCACTGCGCGATAAGAAAGATAATAAGCTAATAAATTAAGTCCTTCGTAATCCCCAGTAAACTGTAGATAAGTATTAATTAATAGATTAGCTAGCTTGGGTTGCTTTTTCCCCGCTAGATCCATCGCCAAAAAAGCAAGATCAGCAATGACATCGGTCCATCGCAAGTCTTCATTGAATTCTAATCGATCAAAAAGAACAAGTTTATCACGATAAAGAATAATATTTGCTAAATGTAAATCTCCATGACAGTCACGAATAAAACCTTGTTCTTTACGTTTATCGAATAGTTTTTGATGCATAGTAAATTGTTCGTTAGCCCATCTCTCTAATTTCTCTATTTGAGCTATATCGTTAGAATTACTAAGTAACGGAATTATTTGTTCAAAATTTTGCTGAGTAGGAGCATGAACCTCATGAGGAAGGCCGAATCGAGAATTTTTAGGTGCAATCTGTGTTTTTTTGTGGAATTCTGCGATTAGCTGTCCTAGTTGGCCAATAAGCGATGCATTTAATTTTCCTTGTTTAAGCAGTGTGCTAAGTAAATTATCTTGAGAAAACTCGCACATCTTGATGGCGTACTCTAAAATAGGTCTCGTGTCGCCATTAACTTCAGGCTGTTCAATGGTTCCTGTAATGGGCACTACGGCAAGATAAATTTCAGGGGCAAATAATTGCCCTAAACGCAATTCTTCTTCGCAGAAATATTTGCGTTTTTTCAAAGTTGAAAAATCCAAAAAACCAAAATCAACGGGTTTTTTTATTTTATAAGCATATTTTCCAGTTAATATGACCCAGGAAACGTGCGTTTCAATAAGCCCAAGTTGCAGAGTTGGATGGTTATAGGCACGGCTAGATAGAAGATTCTTAATTAAAGAAGAATTCGGCATAATTTGAAGATCAAAATTAATAATAATTAACCCACAGATCACTATAACGTAACTTGTTATTGGTTGTAAGGGGTACACGATTCAGATTTGATTATTTTTATAAGGATATCTTAAATGGAATTATCTTATGCTAAAAAATTAATCCAGGAGTTGTTAACTCAAGCACACATAGAGATTAATGGAAAAAATCCTAGAGACATTCAGGTTCATAATGAAAAGCTTTATTTGAGACTGTTAAAAAATCCTATTTTAGCTTTAGGGGAATCGTATGTGGAAGGATGGTGGGATTGCGAAAGTCTCGATGAATTTTTTTTTCATTTATTACATACAGAATTAGCCGAAAATATAAAAAAAAATAAATATTTTTTGTATTCTTTTGTTAAAGAAAAGCTTCGTATGCTCATGATGAGTTGCTTTAATTTACAAGCAAAATCTCGTGCATTTGAAGTAGGAGAACATCATTATGATAAAGGAAATTCACTATATCAAGCAATGTTGGATAAAGATCTGACGTATAGTTGTGCTTATTGGAAAAAAAGTAAGATTTTAGATGAAGCGCAGCAAGCCAAATTAGCGTTAGTATGTGAAAAATTAAAACTAAAATCAGGTATGAAGATATTAGATATCGGATGTGGTTGGGGAAGTTTTGCTCGATATGCAGCAGAAAATTATGGAGTTTCAGTACTGGGATTAACAGTATCTAAGGAACAATATCATTATGCTAAAAAGATTTGTGAAGGCTGGCCTATAGAAATTCTCTTTAAAGATTATAGAGATATTAATGGAGTATTCGATCGTATTTGTTCGATAGGTATGTTTGAGCATGTAGGGCCAAAAAATCATAAAGGCTATATGAAAATCGCACATCGTTGTCTAAAAAATTCCGGATTATTTTTATTACATACGATAGGAAGTAATACATCAAAATACCATCCCAATCCATGGATACATAAATATATATTTCCTAATGGAATTTTACCTTCTATTCATCAAATTGGAAAAGCAAGTGAAGGCCTTTTTATTATGGAAGATTGGCATAATTTTGGGGCTTATTATGATAGAACACTAATGGCTTGGTTTGAAAATTTTAATAAATCCTGGATTTTTTTAAAAAAAGATTATGATCATGCTTCTTTTTATCGAATGTGGAAATATTACTTATTAGCCTGTGCCGGTGCATTTAGAGCACGTGATCTTCAATTATGGCAAATTGTTTTTTCTAAAGGTGGGTTAATTAATGGGTATGAGTCTATCCGTTAGTTAATAAAAAATTAGCTTTAGGATTTTTAGCATCATTATTTTCTATTCTGTCATGAGAATGCGTCTTCAGAATAATCATATCCTGCATCTATTTGAAACTGAGAAACTTTTCAATTTTGGCTAACTTCTTGTCATATGACTGGCATTAGCCAGATTTATGCTATTCAGAGAGGCATTGTGTTTCTTTTCATGAAAATTTCCATCACGAAATGAAGGTATATGAAGATATTTATCTTCATTTTGATATGCAGGAGTCTCTATAAAGTTCGATTTTTTTCAGAGATTAGTTATCCCACGACGCGTTAAAAAATAAATTAAACATGGAAGTTCTAAGATGGTTTACCCCCTAGTACTTTTATGAAACAATGTAAGCCTAATTTATGTGGAGAGTATTGTGTGATTGACGAGGAAGGTTTTCGTATAGGAGTTGGTATTATTGTTGCTAATTCTGCTGGGCAAGTCCTTTGGGCTAGACGCATTGGTCAACATGCTTGGCAATTCCCTCAAGGCGGTCTTCAAGTTAATGAAACACCAGAGCAGGCTCTATTTAGAGAGCTTTATGAAGAATTAGGATTAGAAGATACAGATGTTGAGCTGCTAGGTGGAACAAAAAATTGGTTATATTATTGGTTACCCCATCATTTACGACGTTCGCATATGCAACCATTATGCATTGGACAAAAACAAAAATGGTTTTTGCTTTGCTTAAGGGGAAAGCCCGAAAAAATTCGTTTTGATGTTACTCGTTCGCCTGAGTTTGATCGTTGGCGTTGGGCCCCATATTGGTACCCTATCAGGCAAGTTATCACATTTAAAAGACATGTTTATCGGCGTGCGTTAGAAGAATTAGCAACATTACTTCCCTCTGAAATTATGCAACAAAAGCGGGCTAGTAAATTATGCAGCAACTTAACGTTGGTAGAAAAAGTCGAATAATCAAATATAAACTTATTTGAGCATGTTAGGGTTTAGATTGGCAGATGTAATATTTTAAACCATAATTTAATTATGCCCAAATATTAATAAGTTAGGTGTTTGCTATGTTGAAGATACTTCGTCGTATTGTTCAAGAGATCAGTGCTGCGCAAAGTTTTAAAGAAGCTTTACGAACATTAGTAAGGCGGATCCGTGAAGCTTTGAATACTCAATCCTGCACTGTTTTTCTGCTGGATAGCGAAAAAAATTATGTTTTACTTGCAACTGATGGTCTTAATCCAAGGTGTGTTGGAAAAGTACGTTTTGGCTTCGATCAAGGTTTAGTTGGTTTAGTTGGAAGTAATGGTGAATTAATTAATATAGAAAATGCACCCGAACATCCGGATTTTTTATATATCGCTGATATAGGTGAAGAGCGTTACAAAGCTTTTCTGGGCGTACCTATTATTCATAATCGCGCCTTATTAGGTGTATTGGTAGTTCAACAAGAAGAGCAGCGTTGTTTTGATGAAGCAGAAGAAGCTTTTTTGGTCACTATGGCTGCTCAATTAGGTGGCGTATTAGCGCATGCGGAAGCGACAGGAGAAATATTTTCTCTATTTAAAGAAAATAAAAAACAATTACAACAAGATATCAATTTTCAAGGAATTGCTAGTGCACCAGGTATTGCCATAGGACAAGTTGTTGTCGCTTATCCTTTTGCTGATTTAGAAGCAGTCCCCTATAAAAGAGCAGATGATTTATTAGCAGAGATAACTCAGTTAAAGAAAGCTTTTAAATCAACACGGGATGATATTCATCGTTTAAAAAAGCATATGATGTCTGTGTTGCCAGAAGAAGAGCAAGCATTATTCGATGTATATTTAGCGATTTTAAATAAAGCCAGTTTGGAAAAAGAAGTTATAACAGCCATTAAAACTTCTCATCAATGGGCTCAGGCAGCTTTGCAGTCGGTTATTAGTGCGCATGTGCAACAATTTGAGAAAGTTGAGGATGATTATTTACGAGAAAGAGCGGCGGATTTAAGAGATCTAGGTCGCAGAATCTTAATGCATTTACAAAACAACCAATTTACTCCCCCTTTATATCCTGAAAATACTATTTTAATTGGTGATGAAGTCAGCCCTTCTGCTTTAGCGGAGGTACCTGAGGGGCGATTAGCGGGGATAGTTTCTGTAAAAGGTTCTAGTCATTCTCACTTATCTATTTTGGCACGCTCTTTAGGGATTCCTGCCGTCACAGGAGTAGAAAATCTACCAGTAAATCAGCTCGAAGCGCAGACCTTAATCGTAGATGGTTCTCAAGGCCGTATTATAGTTGCCCCCTCTGGAAGGGTTATACAAAATTTTACTAAACTGATACAGCAACAAAGTGAATTTACGAATAGTCTAGAAGCATTGCGAGAATTGCCTGCGCAAACTTTAGATGGCTACAGCATTGCCCTTTGGGTCAATACGGGTCTGATGGCGGATGCAAGCCTTTCTTTAACAGCAGGTGCAGAAGGTATAGGACTATATCGTACCGAAGTACCTTTTCTAATACGCGATTGTTTTCCTGCTGAAGATGAACAATATGGTTTATATCGGCAATTATTGGCGGCATTTTCGCCACGACCTGTCGTAATGCGTACGTTAGATATTGGAGGAGATAAGGCACTACCTTATTTTCCTATTAAAGAAGATAACCCATTTTTAGGTTGGCGTGGAATCCGTGTAACACTAGATCATCCAGAAATATTTTTAATACAAATACGTGCAATGTTACGAGCTAATTTGGAATTTAATAATTTACGTATTATGTTACCTATGGTTAGCTGCGTTGCTGAGGCTGATCATGCTTTACGTTTAATTGATCAAGCTTATGAAAAAGTAGTGAGTGAAGACACTCATGCATGTAAGCCTCCAATTGGGATAATGATTGAGGTGCCTTCTGCAATTTATCAAGCTCGCGCATTAGCTGAACGAGTTGAGTTTTTATCAGTAGGAAGCAATGACCTCACACAATATATGTTAGCCGTAGATCGAAATAATCCACGCGTAGCCAACTTATATGATCCCTTTCAGCCAGCCGTTCTAAAAGCATTAGTTCAAATTGTAGAAGCTGCTCATCAAGCAAAAAAAACGATTAGCATTTGTGGAGAAATGGCCAGTGACCCTTTAGCTATACCTTTACTTTTAGCGATGGGATTTGATGCATTGAGCATGAACTCTTTTTCTATTCCTCGGATAAAATCCGTGATTCGGCAAATCAGTTTTCATCAAGCCAGAGATACATTAATACGAATTTTAGGAATGGATAATGCAACTGATATAAGAAAATATTTAAATGAAGAGTTGTCGAGATTTAATTTGGAACATTTAATACCTATAGCTGGATAGTATTATGAATTGGTGTAGAAAATGTCAATCTAGCTTTAATGGCTATCCTATAGAGCCTCCAGAGTCTGTAGTGCGTCCTGAAAGTTATAAAGAACTCAAACCTGGCCAATTAATTTCAATAGCACGCGGTTCAGGAGGTAGTTATGGTGATGCTGCTTTAAACGCACAAGGAGAGATCGTTTTAACAAACCGCCTCGATCGTTTTCTCGAGTTTGATGTGCGTAAAGGTATATTGTCAGTTGAATCAGGTATTAGTTTAGCGAAAATTTTAGCGCTTATTGTTAAGCAAGGGTGGTTTTTACCTGTAATGCCTGGAACCGCAGAAGTTTCCTTAGGTGGGTGCATTGCTACGGATGTACATGGAAAAAATCATTGCTATGCTGGTTCCTTAGGGCAACATGTACTTAGTTTACAGCTTATTACTGCAACTGGATCGAAAATAAATTGTTCACCTAAAATTATCCCAGAATTATTTTGGGCCACAATAGGTGGGATGGGTTTAACAGGCATTATTGGAGTAGTAACTTTACAATTAAAACGAATTGAAACAGCTTATATGAAGGTGGAACATCAAGTTACAAATAACCTAAAGCAAATACTGGAGAGCTTAAGTCAAGATGATGAGTTTGAATATAGTGTAGCTTGGTTGGATTCATTAAATACATCATTTTTTCATGGTGTTATTATGAAGGCTAAACATGCAGATTTATTGGAATTTCCTACTGACCAAGAAACCCAAGTTTTTTCAACGCCAAAATACTCTTCATTATACTGTCCCTACTTTTTATCGTACTCTATTTTACAACCCCTATGGGTCAAATTATTTAATAAAGGGTATTACTACCATTTAGCCAAGAAGGATCAAGCTTTTTTGCTCCCTTACCATGATTATTTTTTTCCGCTGGATCGTATAAAAAATTGGCCGCGATTGTACGGTAAAAAAGGTTTTATTCAATATCAGTGTGCAATACCCGAAAAATTTGCTTATTCTGCTATTAAAGATATTTTAGAGACTTTGCATAAACATAAGCATCCTATTTATCTGGCAGTGTTGAAACGTTTTGGGCTGGAAAATTTAGCTCCATTGTCATTTCCATTATCAGGATTTACCTTAGCACTCGATATTCCTATTTGCAGCGAAAAATTATTTAGTTGTTTAGATATTTTGGACTCGATAGTTATTTCTGCTGGAGGGAGGATCTATTTAGCAAAAGATGCACGTTTAAAGCCAAAAACTTTTCGAGAAATGTATAAACGATACCCAGAATGGTTGGTAGTTAAACAACATTGGGATCCTCACAATAGATTTAGTTCAAGTTTATCAAGGCGTTTAAATATTGGTAACTAAAGAGGTACCTCATTGCATGATACTGGTCTAAAAGTCACCGTTTTTTTCTACGTTTCATTAGTCACATACTGCGTGTATGCTCCGTTTGATACTCAAAACTGCCTTTTTTGTCTCAGCCTAAACAATTGAAGATACTCTCTTAATGTTGTGAATAATTTAAGTCTAAGCTTTTTAAAAAAGCTTGTATTTTTGGTTCCCGGCCCCGAAATTTTTTAAACAATTCGATGGCATCGATTGCGCCACCCTGCTCTAAAATACTATGTAAAAACGCTTTTCCAGTTTCTTCATTAAAGATCCCATCTTCTTGGAACTTAGCAAACGCATCACAGGCTAAAACTTCTGCCCAAAGATAACTGTAATAGCCTGCAGCATAACCGCCTGCAAAGATATGCGAAAATCCATGCTGAAATCGATTGAATGGAGCTATGGGTATTACATCAATTCGCTTACGTATTGAATCGAGTAAGTTTTGAATTTGTTCATAACCCTTTGTGGGGTCAAATTCTATATGCAAACGAAAATCAAATAAGGATAATTCTAATTGTCTTAATAGTTGTAGGCCCGCCTGAAAATTTTTAGCATTACGCATTTTTGTAATCAATGTATCGGGTAAAGTCTGACCCGTCTTATAATGGCTACTGATTTGATCTAGAACCGATTTTTCCCAAACAAAATATTCTAAAAATTGACTGGGTAATTCTACGGCATCCCAAGCAACACCATTAATACCTGAAATAGCGGAATAATCAATTACAGTCAACATATGTTGTAAACCATGACCAAATTCATGAAATAAAGTTAAAACTTCTTCGTGTGTTAACAAAGGAGTTTGCATGAAATCAATGGGAGGAGAGAAGTTACAGGTTAAAAAAGCAATAGGCGTTTGAATATCACCATTACTTAAATAGCGTCGGGATTGATAATCATCCATCCAAGCACCTTCACGTTTTTCAGGTCTAGCATAAAGATCTAAGTAAAATTGTCCTCGTAATTGTTGTTGACTATCAGTAATTGAGAAAAATCGCACTTGGGGATCCCAAACCTCAATGCCTTTAATTTCTTTGATTTGCATCCCAAATAAACGTTCTATTAACTTGAAAAGACCCGAAAGCACTTTGTCTACAGGAAAATAACAGCGTAAGGTCTCATCACAAATACCGAATTTTTTTTCTTGTAATTTTTCGCGATAATACAAAATGTCCCAGGGTTGTAGTGTATCAATTTGATCTTGGGATTGAGCAAAACTAGAAAGTTCTTCCCATTCCTGTTTTGCTTTAGGTTGTGTATACGAGAGTAGCCCCTCCAAAAATTTAAGCACTTCTTCTGGATTTTTTGCCATTTTATTCGAAGCTAAACTTTTTTGGACATAATTTTTGAAACCTAGTATTTGGCTCAGCTCATGGCGTAGGTTAAGTATATTGAACATAACTTTGCTATTATCAAGGACTAGATTACTGAGTTCTGAAGCTCGTGTAATGTGAGCTTTATATATGGTTTTGCGCAGGTCGCGATCATCAGCATAGGTTATTATGGGGAAATAGGAGGGGTAGTCTAGCGTAATTAAATAACCAATTAAATTTTTTTCTTGTGCAGCTTTTTCAGCATTTATAATAACATGAGCAGGAACTCCTTTTAGCTCGGATTTATTACTAATACATTTTGACCATTCAGCTGTAGCATCTAGTAAATTTTCTTCAAATTGATTCGATAATTGAGATAACTGTGTTTGAATATCTTGATATCTTTTTTGTTGAATTTCGGGTAGATCGACACCACCTAAATGAAAATCTCGTAATTCATTATGTAGACACTTTTCTTGCGCATAATTGAATTGATAATCACTATTAGCTAAATTTTTAATGGATTGATAGAGAGCCTGATTTTGATTTAACTCGGAACTATATGCACTTAGTTTGGGTAGGCATTCGTTGTAAACATATCGTAGTTCAGGGGTCTGTTTGACAGCATAGAGGTGATTGATCGGAGACCAAAAATGTTGGAGTCGGTCATCTAAATCATCTAACTTTTGAATAAAGCTCCAATCGAGGGGCATAACTGCAGCTAATAATTTTGCTAACTCGAATCGATTATTGGTAAGCAGCGCATCTAATTCTTTAACTACATTGTCCGGATTAATTTCATTAAATTTTGGTAAGACAGTCATCATGTATTCCTAAGAGTAATGTTTACCCATTTTTTGTTAAAAACAAGCTAAGTTTATTTTGTCTGATGAAGATAAATTTTTTGTGATGCTTTTATCTGTTCAAGTTTAAAGCCACGGTATTGAAGGTAACGTATTTGTCGTAACTGTTCTTTTGGTGGAGGATTAGGTTGAAACTTTTTTTTCAGTATTTTCTGAATAGCAACTAACCAAAATTCTTCGTCTTTGGGAAGTTGAGAAAAAATAATATCATTATTTATACCATATTCATGGCATTCGGCACTGATTCGCATTGGTCCGTAGCCTTGTCTTATACGTTTTTGGATAAAAGCTTCGCAAAAACGTTCTTCGTTTAAAAATCCTTGTTGAATTAAAATATCTAAAACAGCTTCTACCGATTGATGCGAAAATCCTTTTCGCATCAATTTTTCTCGAAGCATAAAGCGAGTATGTTCTCGTCTCGCTAAATGGTTCAAAGCAATTCGGTGGATGTTTTTGTCAATTTCTAAAACATTAATCTTGTAGGTCATAGATAGCACGCTGAAATTTATTCAATAATTTCGGTCTCCAGTTTTGGTACTTCAGTTTGACTATTTTCAGATGGCTTGTTAAGTAAATTTTTTCGAATTTCCGCCTCTATTTTTTGACAAATTTCAGTACGATCTTTTAAAAATTGTTTTACATTATCTTTTCCTTGACCAATACGTTCGCCCTGATAGCTATACCAGGCCCCTGCTTTATCGATTAAGCCATGGGTTACACCTAGGTCAACAATTTCTCCCATATGACAAATTCCTTGATTATAAAGAATTTCAAACTCAGCTTGCCTAAATGGAGGAGCAACTTTGTTTTTTACCACTTTGACTCGAGTTTCATTACCTATGACTTCATCGCCTTTTTTGATGGAACCAGTACGACGTATATCAAGCCGTACCGACGCATAAAACTTTAGCGCATTGCCGCCGGTTGTTGTTTCAGGATTGCCAAACATAACTCCAATTTTCATGCGAATTTGATTAATGAATACAACTAGCGTATTTGAGCGCTTAATATTTCCTGCGAGCTTACGTAAAGCTTGTGACATTAAACGGGCTTGTAAACCCATATGCGAATCACCCATCTCTCCCTCAATTTCGGCGCGAGGAGTCAATGCGGCAACAGAGTCGATTACAATAATATCGACTGCATTAGAGCGGACTAACATATCAACAATTTCCAACGCTTGCTCCCCCGTATCAGGCTGGGAAACTAAAAGATCGGCTGTTTTTACACCTAATTTCGTGGCATATATTGGGTCCAGTGCGTGTTCCGCGTCAACAAATGCTGCGACCCCCCCTATTTTTTGACACTCGGCAATTGTTTGTAAGGTGAGTGTCGTTTTACCAGAAGATTCAGGCCCGTAGATTTCGATGATACGTCCGCGCGGTAATCCACCTATCCCTAAGGCGATATCTAAACCTAAAGAACCCGTAGAAACTACGTCTACAGGAACTCGACTAGAATCACCCAGACGCATTACAGCACCTTCTCCGTGTTGTTTCTTAATTTGGCTTATAGCCATTTTAAGGGCTTTTTCTCGAGCATTACTTGCATCACTCATAGGATGGTACCTTTATAAAGGAAAAAAATGTGTAAAAATGGACTCTAGCTAGTATTATCGCATAAACTAAGCGGGTCTCTATATGCTTTTTTAAGAGATCTGCTTGAAAATAGGTACTTGTTTAAAACTTAAACAAGTACCTGAGAAACTTAAGTGTCGTATAGCATATCTATAGTGGCTGATTATTTAAAAATTAAAAATGTAAGAAGAAGATTTGACAAGAGGCCTAATGAAAATACAAGTTCCTTCATTTCAATCTATCCGGGTTTTAATTGTAGGTGATGTGATGTTGGATCGTTACTGGTCTGGCGATACATCCAGAATTTCTCCCGAAGCACCCGTACCGATAGTACATATAAAAAATCTTGATGAACGTCCAGGTGGGGCGGGTAATGTTGCTTTAAATATAGCCGCACTAGGTGCACAGGTCGATTTACTTAGTGTTTGTGGAGATGATGAAGCGGGCGATATACTTGAGAAAAAATTAATTCATGCAGGGGTCAATTGCTATTTATACAAAATACCCCAATCACCTACTGCTACTAAGCTTCGTATACTTAGTTTGCATCAGCAATTAATACGACTTGATTTTGAAGAAGTACCTTATAAATTCGAACATACCAATCTAAAACGGTTATTTGAGCAAAGAATCACACATTGCGATGTAGTGGTACTTTCTGATTACGGCAAAGGATGTTTGGCCGAAGTTCAGGATTTCATTCAATTGGCGCGAAAAGCAGGTAAACCTATATTCATTGATCCTAAGAGCAATGATTTTGATGTCTATCAAGGCGCTACAGTGTTGACGCCTAACCGAAGGGAATTTGAGGCGGTAGTAGGAAAATGTGATAACGAACAAGCTTTGCTGCAAAAGGGTACACAGCTTTTAAAAACGCATAATTTTCAAGCTCTACTTGTGACACGTGGTGAACAAGGAATGACATTAATTCGACAAGATCAGCCAGAAGTATATTTTCCGGCTTATGCTAAGCAAGTTTATGATGTTACCGGTGCCGGTGATACAGCGATAGCTTGTTTGGCGTTAACTTACGCAGCTCAAGCAGATTTAGTTCAGTCAGCACAACTTGCCAATATTGCTGCGAGCATTGTCGTTGGAAAACTAGGTGCTGCTACAGTCAACCCAGCAGAATTAAGACGAGCGATACAAATTCAGCAGCTATCATTTCATGGCGGTATTTTGACAGAAGATGAACTCCAAATTGCAGTTGCAGATGCGAAAGCACATAATGAGCAAATTGTGATGACAGGGGGTTGTTTCGATATTCTACATGCGGGTCATGTCGCCTACTTAGAACAAGCGAAACGATTAGGCAATAGGTTAATCGTTGCCGTTAATGACGATGATTCAGTATCAAAGTTAAAAGGATCAGGAAGGCCTATAAATAAATTAGCTAATCGAATGGCAGTATTAGCAGGATTGAATGTAGTAGATTGGGTAGTGCCATTTAGTGAAACAACTCCAGAACGCCTAATTAAGTTGTTATTGCCAGATGTTTGGGTAAAAGCGTCTGATTACCAAGTAGATGATCTTTCAGAGGCGAAAGCAATACAAGAATATGGTGGCCAGATTAGAATAGTGGATTTTGTTGATGGATGTTCTACAAGTTCAATTATTTCCAAAATTCAAGAACAAGAAAAGGTGTCTTCATGATAGTTGTTACAGGTGGGGCAGGTTTTATTGGTAGCAATTTAGTCAAACAGCTTAATCTTGTTTACCCTGATATGCCGATTATCGTTGTTGATGATTTAACAGACGGAATTAAGTTCAGAAATATAGTGGATTGCTCTATTGCTGATTATTTAGATCAAAATGAATTCTTAGATCAAATTAAGAAAAATAAACTTTTTTTTAAGTTAAAAGCGGTTTTTCATCAAGGTGCTTGCTCAGTGACTACAGAATGGAATGGACAATATATTATGAATAATAATTATGAATACTCAAAAAGTTTATTACATTACTGTTTGGCTTGGAAGATTCCTTTCATTTATGCTTCAAGCGCTGCGGTTTATGGTTTAGGAACTGTTTTTAAAGAAGAATTAGTATATGAAAAACCAGCGAATGTTTACGCTTATTCTAAATATTTATTTGATCAGTATGTAAGAAGTATCTTTAATGAAATGAAGAGTCAGGTTGTAGGCTTACGTTATTTTAATGTTTATGGTCCTAAAGAAAATCATAAAGGCTCTATGGCTAGTGTGGTATTGCATGCGGATAAGCAACTCAAAAATACAGGTGTTATAAATTTATTCGAAGGAACCGATGGTTATACTGATGGTGAGCAGCTGAGAGATTTTATCTATGTTGATGATGCCGTGGCTATTAATCTATGGTTTTTAAAATCCAAAAAAAGTGGAATTTATAATGCAGGAACAGGAAATTGTGAGAGCTTCAATGCTTTAGCTCAAGCTGTTATTGATTTTTATGGGCATGGAGAGATTCGCTATATTCCATTTCCAGCGCATTTGCGAGATTGTTATCAGAGTTTTACTCAAGCAGATCTGTCAAAATTGCGAAGTGCGGGCTATCAAGGAGTTTTTCGCAGTGTTGCAAATGGAGTGAAAGATTATCTATCTATTATGCATAAAAATATTACCATTTAATTCATTGTTTCATTCGTTTTTTAGCCATAAAATATAAATTCCGATAGAAAAATTTTAAAAAGGAGTTTTGTTTTATGGATATTTATTCTTCGCTATTCGCAACTTTGTTAACATCAATTATAGCGGCTCCGGTTTTAGCAACTACCAGCCCTTTTATTTCACATAATAATACAGTTTTAACTTCTTCCCCTGCAAAAAATATACCTAATCCCATCTCTGCTCTTGTAAATATTAATACGGCAGATGGAGAAACTTTAGTGGCAGAATTGAAAGGTATCGGATTAAAACGTGCAAAAGCTATTCTTGCTTATCGCAGTGAGCACGGACCTTTTAAATCTATTGATGATTTAGTAAAAATCAAGGGGATAAGTAAAAGAATAGTGGAACAAAATCGTAATAAAATCACTATTTAATAGGCGAGTTCAGATATAAGATTTGATTAAAAAAGGAAACAAAAATATCAAAATTATATCTGTGTTGTATGAAATATACTCATAGTAATTAAATTTTTGGCGTGGCGCGGGGAGAATAAAGCAACTGAAGTGTATTAATGTACATGAGATTGTGAATTGAGCGGCAACAATGCCAAAAATTTAATTGCGAAGAGTATTATCCATTGTGCTTGAAGGAGCAAAATTTTTTTAGATATAATGAGTTGTTTAATTCAATTAGAATGTAGTTGTTCTAACATATAGTGAATAGCCGCTTCTAAATCCGAAGTTGAACATTCTAAGCATGCCCCTTTTGGAGGCATAGCTCGGTAGCCCGTTGTAGCATGTTTAACTAAAAGTGAAAAATTTTTTCTTATTCGTAACTTCCAATCTAATTGATTGCCTAAGCGTGGAGCACCTGCTATGCCATTTTTATGGCATAAGCTACATTTGCTTTCAAATATTGCTTTACCTAAATGGATATCTTTATTAATATCAGTCAAAGATGAATGGTCTATTTCTGAAGCAGCAACTTTGACTTTTCCAATCGGAGCAATACGATTTTCAAGAGCTGTTGTAGAATTATCAAAGAAATCTGCATAGGCATATATTCCAAAACCAAAAAGAAAGTTAAAAAGAATTATACTTATAAATTTTGGCACCTATGCGTAAGCGTAAATTTGAAGATTACAATGGGTTAAACAAAGTTTGTCTCTGCTTCTTTTTCTTCTGTCTCCATGCTTGATTGATATTGTCCTTTGCAAGCAGCTGCATTAAGTCTAGCACGTTTATAAAAGGCCCGTTGAGCAGCTTTTATATTATGTGCTTTACCGTTCCATGCTTTTAACGCAGGTTCTTGTAATGCGCGACCATAGGAAAAACTTAGACGCCACGGATGACGAGAAGGTTGTAGTTTATTCATAGTATTTAAATGAGCTGTAGCGGTTTCTGGAGTTTGGCCTCCAGAAAGAAAATTAATGCTAGGTACTGCCGCCGGAACTGTTTGACGTAATATTTTTAAAGTTGCTGCAGCAACTTCAGCAATACTAGGTTGCGGCATATATAGATTCCCAGCAATAACCATACTGGGTTTAAGAATCATACATTCGAGTAAAACATGATGCTTATGTAGTTCTTCAAATACAGTATAAAGAACAGCCTCTGTACCTTCAGCGCAGCGGACTAAGCTGTGAGCGCCATCTATTAGTAGTTCAGGTTCTACAATAGGCACAATTCCATTGTTTTGACAAATAGAAGCATAGCGAGCTAAGGCTTGTGAATTAGCGGTTATGGCTAAAGAAGAAGGAAGTAGGTCAGTTATGGAAAAAACAGCTCTCCATTTTGCAAAACAAGCGCCAAGATTTTTATAAGTTAGAAGACGTTCTGCTAGACCATCTAGACCTTGGGTCATTTTTTCTTCAGCATTTAGAGGAATGAGGCCTTTATCAACCTTTATGCCAGGGACGATACCTTCATTATCTAAGTAATCGGGAAATAGAAGTCCATCTTTAGTTTTTTGCGCTAAAGTTTCTTCATGAAGAATAACGCCATTAATAAATGCTTCAAGACCAGGGGTAGTAAAAAGTAATTCACGATAATTACGGCGATTTTCTACAGTTGACTCTAAATGTAAGGCAGCAAATCGCTTGGCAATAGTAGTTTGACTTTCATCTGCCGCTAAAATTCCTTTTCCTGGTACCGTTAATCGCTGAATAGTTCCTTCAAGCTCGTGAGTGGCCATAATAAATTGCTCCTTACATTTTTTTGACGTGTAAAGCTAAATGAATCATATATTTTGTAAAGCCTAATACTATATAGAACAACGTGAGTAATTTCTAGTAAGGTTAAGGATCTGGATTTCTGCAGTGATTTTCATTTTACTCTAAAAGGCCAGAAAGGAGGTAAGTTGAAAAAAAGGGCTAAATAGCATTTTTTTGCATTAATTTGCTATAAATTTTAGTTTTTCCTATTAACTAGCAGAATATATTTAATTTGTATGAGTAGAGCTCAAGTCAAATTGAGAAAAAAGCAATACATTCTTTAATTAGCATTGCATAAAAGAGTTGTGCTTATTATACTGTCCGCCACTTTATAAGTGGGGCTTAGAATGACTTTTAGTAGGCTTGTCCAGTTGCCTGGTAAGATAATTCAAAGAATGTGTCAGGCGAGTCTAATGACATTTGCCGTCCTGGGAACGGTAGTCTTTCTACGGAATGTTTGTCAGGACGAGCGAGTTGTTAGATCTCTTATGCTGGGTATTGCCTTATGGCTACTTCCTAATTGTTATTTTGTGATGAAAATAATGCGTCGTTTAGGACAGGTGTCAGGAAAAGACTTGCTCAATATTTTTTATCGAGCAGAATTAATAAAATTACTTTTCAGTGGGATTTTTTTCATAGTGGTGATTAAGTTATTATCAGTAAATATTCCGATCTCGTTGCTTGCTTATTTGGTCTCCCAGCTACTATTTTGGCTATTGCTAATTATTAAAAGCATGAAAGGTTTATTATGAATGGTGAACAAACTTCAGCATATTATGTTCAGCATCACCTTGAACATCTCATCTTTAACCTGAAAACCTTAAGTTTCTCAGGTGAAGGGAGTTTTTGGAATTTAAATCTCGATACCTTTTTTCTGTCTGCTGTGCTGGGCGTAGGATTTTTAATTTTATTTCGCTGGGTGGCTGGAACAGTAAGTAGTGGCGTTCCGGATAAAATACAAAATTTTGTTGAGATTCTCGTTGAGTTTGTAGATAAAACTGTGAAAGAGTCTTTTCACGGTGTTAGTCAATTGATTGCACCTTTAGCGCTGACAATTTTTGTTTGGGTATTTTTAATGAATTTTATGGATTTACTGCCGGTTGATCTATTGCCGACAGTGTTATCAATATTTGGTGTAAGTCATTTTCGATCCGTGCCAACCGCCGATCCTAATACAACATTTGGTATGTCAATTGCGGTCTTTATTTTAATCATTTACTATAACTTGAAAATTAAAGGTGTGAAGGGATTCAGTAAAGAAATGCTGGTTGCCCCATTTGGCCCTTATCTCTTCCCCATAAATATTATTTTTCGTTTATTAGAAGAATTCGTACGACCTATATCCTTGTCGTTACGACTATTCGGAAATTTATTTGCTGGAGAATTAATTTTTATTTTAGTGGCATTATTACCATGGTGGTTACAATGGACTTTTGGTGGAGTTTGGGCGGTATTTCATATTTTAATTATTGCGATTCAAGCATTTATCTTTATGATGCTCACTATAGTTTATTTAAGTATGGCACATGAGACTCATGGTCAAGAACAAACACATTAATTATTTATTAATAAAAGAGAGGATATAAAAATGGTAGAAGTTGCGCAAGTAGTTGCTAATGTACAAGGTTTAACGGCCATTGCAGCGGCTTTATTAGTAGGATTAGCCGCATTAGGCACCGCGATTGGTTTTGGTATTTTAGGTGGAAAATTTTTAGAAGGGGTAGCTCGCCAACCTGAGTTAACACCTATGCTGATGTTGCGAATGTTTTTAATGGCTGGATTAGTCGATGCATTTGCTGCTATTTCAATTGTAATGGGGCTTTATTTAATTTTTGCTAAAAATCCTTTTTTAAGCGAAGTTTTAAAGCTAGTTTCTAAACCAGTAACGGGTTAAATGATATGCTCACAGCAATGGAATTTTTTGATAGTGGCCCGCGTAGTGAAGCAACCGAAGTGTATTCAAGATACATGAGGATTGCGAGTCGAGCGGCAACGCAGACAAAAATTCAAGTGCGAAGAGTATAATAAATTTGAGAAATCGTCGTGGAAATTAATATCACCTTATTAGGCCAGTTAATTACATTTTCTGTTTTCGTGTGGTTTACCATGAAATTTGTATGGCCGCCCATACTGAAAGTAATGAAAGAACGAGAACAACGTATTGCTGATGGTTTAGCTGCTGCAGAGCGAGGTCAACAAGCTTTAGAATTAGCACAGTTAAAAGCAGATGAGCATTTAAAGGAAGCAAAGCAACAAGCGGCTGAGATTATTGAACAGGCTAATAAGCGCGCTAATCAAATGTCTGAAGAATCTAAACAGCAAATACGAATAGAAAACGAGCGTTTATTAGCTATAGCCCGAGCTGACATTCAGCAAGAATGGCAAACAGCACAACAAAAACTTCGTGCGGAAGTAGCTAATTTAGTTATTACGACTACTGAGAAAATTTTGGCACAATCACTTGATAGCGTAGCTCAACATGCGCTTGTTAAACAATCTTTGGAAGAAATTTGATGTCTAATGTCACATCCATTGCTAGACCTTATGCACGAGCGGCATTTGCTTGTGCATCAGATAAAAACAATATGGATGCTTGGTCTGTCTTATTAAAGCAGACTACCAAAATTATTAACCAGAAATCGATGCAAAATTTATTAAAAAATCCATGTATCGATAAAAGAGTGGCGTATGAATGCTTATTAGAATTTTGCAAAGCTGTAATATTTCCTTTTGGAAAAAATTTTCTAAAATTAATGGCTACTAACCAACGATTATTAGTACTTCCAGAAGTTAAAGATTTATTTGAGCGTTATAAGGCTGAACTAGCCAATCAAGTTACTGCTTATGTGATTTCCGCTGTGCCTTTAACTAAAATAGAAGAACAAACTTTAGAAAAAGTATTAGCGGAGCGTTTTCAAAGTCATATCAAACTAGACTGCCATACTGATAAAAATTTATTAGGTGGATTGGTCGTTCGCGTCGGAGATTTAGTCATCGATGATTCTGTACGTGGCAAATTAGAACGTTTACGTGCGACATTAGTGAATCAAGAGGCAGTATAAGCTATGCAACAATTAACTACATCTGAAATAAATGAATTAATCAAAGAACGTATCCAGAAATTTGATGTTTCTGCAGAAACGCGTACACAAGGAAGTATCGTCAGTCTGCGTGATGGAATTGTGCGTATTTATGGTTTAAACGACGTTATGTTGGGAGAAATGATAGAGTTTTCACCCCAATGTTATGGATTAGCCTTAAATCTTGAACGTGATTCAGTAGGTGCTGTTGTTTTAGGTGACTACGAAGGATTAAGTGAAGGTCAAAAGGTTAAATGTACTGGACGTATTCTTGAAGTTCCAGTGGGTGAGGCTTTATTAGGGCGGGTTGTTAATGCTTTAGGGCATCCCATAGATGGTCGTGGTCCAATTGAGGCTGAAAAAAATGCACCTATTGAGCAGGTTGCCCCAGGCGTAATTTGGCGTCAAGGCGTATCACAACCATTGCAAACAGGTATATTAGCCATTGATAGTATGGTGCCTATTGGGCGTGGTCAGCGCGAATTAATAATAGGGGATAGACAAACAGGGAAAACGGCGCTAGCCATCGATGCGATTATTAACCAAAAAGATACAGGCGTAAAATGTATTTATGTAGCAATCGGTCAAAAAGCTTCGTCGATTGCAGCAGTAGTGAGGAAGTTAGAAGAACAAGATGCTTTAAAACATACCATTATAGTATCAGCAGGTGCTGCGGATTCTGCGGCGCTGCAGTTTATTGCCCCTTATGCAGGTTGCGCGATGGGTGAGTATTTTCGCGATCAAGGTGAAGATGCGCTTATTATCTATGATGATTTAACGAAACAGGCTTGGGCATATCGGCAAATATCTTTGTTACTGCGACGTCCACCAGGTCGAGAAGCTTATCCAGGAGATATATTTTATTTGCATTCACGTTTACTCGAACGTGCTGCAAGAGTTAATAAGGAGTTTGTTGAAAAAGCTACTAATGGACGTGTTAAAGGAAAAACAGGCTCGTTAACGGCATTACCTATTATCGAAACTCAAGCTGGGGATGTGTCCGCTTTTGTTCCAACAAACGTTATCTCAATTACTGATGGTCAAATCTTTTTAGAAACGGATTTGTTTAATGCAGGTATACGCCCAGCAATTAATGCGGGTTTATCTGTTTCACGAGTGGGTTCTGCGGCTCAAACAAAAATTATAAAAAAATTGGGCGGTGGTGTTCGATTAAGTTTAGCTCAATATCGCGAACTTGCTGCCTTTTCCCAGTTTATGTCAGATTTAGATGAGGCAACACGTAAGCAACTTGAGAGAGGCCAACGAGTTACTGAAATTTTAAAGCAAAAACAATATGCTCCCTTAAGTGTTGCAGAAATGGCGGTACTATTGTTTGCTACCGATAAAGGTTATTTAGATGATATCGAACTGACAAAGATTGTTGCATTTGCTGAAGAATTATTAGCTTATATGCATTCAGAACAGGAAGTATGTTTGGAAAAAATTAACCAAAAAGGTGATTATAACGAAGTGATAGCTAATGAGTTAGATACAGCAATTACAGCCTTTAAAATGACACAAACTTGGTGATAGCCGATGAGTTTTGCGCAAGAGATACGTGGTAAAATTGCTAGTATCAAAGGTACTCAGAAAATAACGCGAGCAATGGAAATGGTGGCGGCTAGTAAAATGCGAAAAGCTCAGGAACGAATGACGCTTTCGCGACCTTATGCGCATAAAATGCTCGATCTAATCTATCATGTCGCAAGTAGTCACGCAGAATATCAACACCCTTATTTACAAATTAGAGAAATAAAACGAGCGGGTTTTCTTGTTATCACCACTGATAAAGGTTTGTGCGGTGGGCTGAATACTAATTTACTAAAGTTAGTTTTGCAGGAATTTCGAGTATGTCAATCTAAAGGAATAGATATAGATTTGGCTATTATAGGCGGAAAAGGAGAAGCTTTTTTTAAGCGCGTCGGTGGCCATGTGGTTGCACATGCCAATCATTTGGGAGATGCACCGCAATTACAAGATTTAATTGGGGTTATTAAAGTTTTATTAGATGCTTACAAGCAAGGTGAGTTGGATAGCGTAACTATTTTCTATAATGAATTTATTAATACGATGACACAAAAGGCAAAGGCTTTATCCTTATTACCTGTTTTACCTTCTGAAAAGTCAGAGTTTAATTATCGCTGGGACTATCTTTATGAACCTGATGCAAAGCCTTTGTTAGAGTTAGTACTAACACGATATATTGAATCACAAGTGTATCAAAGTGTTGTAGAAAATACTGCGTGCGAACAAGCGGCTAGGATGGTAGCAATGAAAAGTGCGACGGATAATGCGGGAGAATTAATAAGTGATTTGCAATTAGCCTATAATAAAGCCCGCCAGGCAGCGATTACCAAAGAATTAGCAGAAATAGTTGCCGGTGCTGAAGCTGTTTAAATTTAACCTTATATGAATAAATAATGAAGAGAAACGTTATGAAGCCAATTAATCCCATCGGACATATAGTCGAAATTATCGGTGCTGTTATTGATGTTGAATTCCCAAGAGAACAGGTTCCGAAGGTTTATGATGCTTTAATGGTTCATGATCATGATTTGGTGCTAGAGGTCCAGCAACAGTTAGGTGATGGTATTGTACGCACCATTGCGATGGGTACTAGTGATGGTTTGCAGCGAGGAATAAAAGTAACTAATACCGAAGCCCCTATTAGTGTACCTGTAGGGAAGCAGACTTTAGGTAGAATTATGGATGTGTTAGGTAGACCTATCGATGAAGCAGGTCCTATTAATGAGAAAATTCGTTTACCTATTCACCGTAAACCACCTAGCTTTGCAGAACAAGCTGCTAATGAACAATTATTAGAAACAGGAATTAAAGTTATTGATTTACTATGTCCTTTTGCTAAAGGTGGAAAAGTAGGTTTGTTTGGCGGTGCTGGAGTTGGTAAGACCGTTAATATGATGGAATTAATACGTAATATCGCTATTGAACATAGTGGGTACTCAGTATTTGCAGGCGTTGGGGAGCGGACACGGGAAGGTAATGATTTTTATCATGAAATGAAAGAATCTAATGTTTTAGATAAAGTATCATTAGTCTATGGACAAATGAATGAACCACCCGGTAACCGTTTACGAGTTGCTTTAACAGGTTTGACAGTAGCTGAATATTTTCGGGATGAAGGTAGAGACGTATTGTTATTTATCGATAATATCTATCGTTACACACTAGCAGGCGTCGAAGTGTCTGCATTATTAGGGCGTATGCCTTCTGCTGTGGGCTATCAACCTACATTGGCTGCAGAAATGGGTGCTTTACAAGAACGTATTACCTCAACTAAAACAGGCTCTATTACTTCTATCCAAGCTGTTTATGTTCCAGCGGATGATCTTACTGATCCTTCGCCGGCAACTACTTTTGCACATCTCGATGCAACAGTCGTATTATCCCGTCAAATTGCGGAGTTGGGTATTTACCCGGCCATTGATCCGTTAGATTCTAATAGTCGTCAACTTGATCCTTTGATTGTTGGCCAAGAACACTATGATGTTGCCAGAGCTGTACAAAAAACTTTACAGCGCTATAAAGAATTGAAAGATATTATTGCTATTTTAGGTATGGATGAATTGTCAGAACAAGATAAATTGACTGTAATGCGCGCAAGAAAAATACAACGGTTTTTATCTCAGCCTTTCTTTGTTGCCGAAATATTTACTGGGTCTCCAGGCAAATACGTCAGTCTTAAAGAGACAATCCGTGGTTTTAAAGCTATTTTAAATGGTGAATTTGATGATTTGCCTGAACAAGCATTTTATATGGTTGGAAGTATAGATGAAGTAGATGCGAAAGCAAAAGCTTTATAGGGTTAGAAAATATCATGACTAAAACCATGCAAATTGAGATTGTTAGCGCAGAAGTTTCGATTTTTTCAGGTGAGGCTATGCATATAGTAGTTACGGGTTCATTAGGTGAGCTTGGGATTTACCCGGGGCATACCCAACTATTAACGGCATTAAAGCCAGGGCCAGTGCGCATTGTAAAACCAGATGGGGAAGATGAAATACTTTACATTTCTGGCGGAATTTTAGAAGTTCAACCACAACACGTTAGTATATTAGCCGATACGGCCATACGAGCTACTGATTTAGATGAATTGGCCGCTTTAGAAGCTAAGGAACACGCAGAAAGAGTATTGAGTGATAAACAAGCTGATATCGATTACGCAAAAGCAACAGCAGAATTAGCCCAGGCAGTTGCTCAATTACAAGTCATATCTAAATTAAAGAAAAAACTTACCGGTAGAATTTAATTTTTCAAGAAATTCCTAAAAAAACATTGAGTAATATCTTACCAAAAATGAAGTTTTGAATAAGGCTAGTTTTGAAAATATGAAATTACTTGATGTCATCATTTTAGCTGCGGGTCATGGAAAACGTATGTATTCTACTTTACCTAAAGTATTGCATAAGTTGGCCGGTAAACCTTTGTTACAATATATAGTTGAAACAGTTAAAGATTTGCAACCTCATGCAGTTTATGTAGTTTATGGAAATGGTGGAGGTCAAGTTCCCAAATATTTAAGTCATTTAGCAGTTAATTGGGTAAAACAAACAGAATTATTAGGTACAGGGCATGCAGTTGCTCAAGCTATTCCAGAAATTAAACAAGATGAGAGTCGTGTATTAATTTTGCTAGGGGATACACCTTTAGTAAGTTTAGCTACTTTACAAAAATTGATTCATGCAACTGAAACTCATCAAATTGGTTTAGTTACATTAATTACGCAACAACCTTTTGGTTTAGGACGGATTTTACGGGATCAAGAAGGAAAAGTTGTTCAAATTGTTGAAGAAAAAGATGCTAGCCTAGAGCAAAGAAAAATACAGGAAGTTAACAGTGGTATTTTTTATGTGCCGCTAAAATTACTAAAGCGTTGGTTGCCTAAAATTAAAAAAATGAATGCCCAAAGTGAATATTATTTAACGGATATTATTACAATGGCTGTGGATGAAAAGATAGAAATCGTAACGGTATCTTCAGATGTTGATGGTGAAATGCAAGGAGTCAATGATCGAGTGCAACTTGCTAAGCTTGAACGTTATTTTCAGCAGCAAGCCGCTAAAAAACTGATGTTAGCGGGAGTTACATTACGTGATCCTGATCGTTTTGATTTACGTGGGCAATTAACCGTTGCAAAAGATGTGATTATCGATGTAGATGTTATTGTAGAAGGCGAAAATATTATTGGCGCAAATAGCTTGGTAGGTTCTCATACAATCTTAAAAGATGTCAAAATTGGGAAAAATGTTGAAATTAAGTCTTATTGCTTAATTGAAGGTGCCGTTATAGGCGATAATTGTATTATAGGTCCTTATGCTCGTATTCGCCCAGGAGCGGTTCTCAAAAATAATGTTCATATAGGAAATTTCGTTGAAGTTAAAAATAGCCAGATAGAAGAAGAAACAAAAATTAACCATTTAAGTTACATCGGCGATGCACAAATAGGTAAAAATGTTAATATTGGCGCGGGTACCATTACCTGTAATTACGATGGAGCGGCTAAACATCAAACACAAATAGAAGATGATGTGTTTGTTGGTTCTAATACCGCCTTGATAGCTCCGATACGAATAAAAAAAGGTGCAACGATAGGTGCCGGATCTACCTTAAACAAAGATACCCCTGCGGGTAAATTAACCTTAAGTCGAGCAGAAACCCGTACTTTTGAAAATTGGAAACGCCCTCAGAAGAAACAGGATTAATCGTAATTAATTTCCAGTCAAAGTTTGATCGTTTATTTTCGGTACAAGTTCTTTTGCGAAAAAGGGTTCTTTAGTGTTCCAAAATTTAATAGTTGCTCCCAAGTAATCTTTAGCGAACATATAGAAATCTGAAAAGTTGTAATAAGTGTTATCAGATTTTTTATAAGTATATTCACCTCAAAATGAGCTCTTCTTTTTTGTAACGAGGGGTATAAACTTCATGTTTTATTGAAGTTTTTTTAGGTAAATTTATCTAGCTTAAGAATTATTGATTAAACCTTATTCGATCGAATTATATCCCACCAATTATCTTTTAGATAATTGAGAAGAACAGATTCATTTTCTTCAACAAAGTTTTTTTTGATATTAACCAATAATGCTTTTTCTACTTGTTTATCAAGATTGATAAGTAAAATGCCACCGACGTGAGGTGCAGAACATAAAATAAGTTGCTTATATTGATGATTATCTAGTCCTTTTTTTAAAAAATCAGCCAAGATTTTAGTAAAATGGTCAAGCTCAACCTCATGAGGGCTGCTTGCTGCTTCATAAGCACCTTTAGCAGAATGCATAGTTTGATAATGGCCAGGTCTATCTGAGACCAAATCACTTTCTTTTAATTTAGCACTAGGGTTTTCTAAGCTTTTCAATAAAATCAATTTATTATTTTTGGGCGCATAAGAGTAAATATGACCTAAACTACTATTTAAGCTAATTACCCAAATCATCTAGCTTCCTCTTTAAGTGTGTTTTCAAAGTATAGCAGGTTCAAGAACTATGCTCTTTGGTTTAAAGGTTTTAAGGGAATAAAATGGGTTTTTGCCATCCGCCTAGCAAGCTTTCTAATTTTTTTCCAAGCATGAGTGCTATTTCGTCATGCCAGGCTTTAGCAACGATCTGTATTCCTATAGGTAAACCTTCCGGGGAAGTACCGCAGCGCATTGTTAAAACTGGCCAGCCAGTTAAATTGTAAATATTGAGATAGCTAAAATCATGGCCTTCTATAAATGAACGACCTAATAATTTGGCTGGGGTCGCGGAAACTGGACATATGATTGCATCATAAGGAAAAAAGAATTTTTCTAAGGAAATGCGTAATTCATCAATGCGACGTAAGCGTTGATGTAACTCAGTAATGGAAAATTCGCATTGACGAGCAATCGCTAAAAATTCATTAACCAGGTAGGATGGTTTATTAATGCCTAAATGGTGCAGTAAATTTTTCAATCCTAACCCCCTATCACCCCCCAAAATAAATGTTTCTGTAATTAAAAAATAAAGCTCTTTTAAGTGAGGAGGACACCGATATTCAATTTGTTGAATTTCATTTTGTAAAACATGTATTACTTGATTAATGGTTTGTAAGGTGGCTTTATCAGGTGAAGCGATGTCATTGTCTGTATAAAAAGCAATTCGTAAATTTTTGCAGTTGATGAGAGATGTGCGGATAGGAATGGGTATGGCATCTGGATCAGCATTATCTGGGCCCGTTAATAATGGCAAGGCTAATACGATATCATCTACAAACCGTGCCATAGGACCATAGGTAGTTAATGGACGTGATAAACCTCTACCATCTGAGGGAACATTACCTGAGTTAGGGATTAAACCACGAGTGGGTTTTAAACCCACAATTCCTGTATTATGAGCGGGTTGCCGAATGCTTCCTGCACCGTCTGTGCCTAAACCAATTACTGAGCCGCCTGCTGCAATAATAGCCGCTTCTCCACCGCTACTTCCACCAGGGGTACGATTTAAATCATAAGGATTTAAAGTTTTGCCAAAGCGATCATTATCTGTCTCATAAGCGATATTAAATTCAGGAACATTGCTTATACCTAAAATAATTCCACCTGCTGCTTTTAATCTAGCAACAACAGTTGCATCTTCTTTAGAAAGTAAGCTGTAACCATTACTTCCTTTGCTAATAATAAAATCTTGGACTTTACAACAATCTTTAATAGTAATAGGTAAACCGTGTAAAGGTCCGAGGGTTTGGTTTTTAGCTAATGCTTCATCGGCTATGAGTGCTTTTTTTAATGCAATTTCTGGTTCTAGTTGTTGAACTAGGGCATTAAGTTTGGGATTGACCTGTTGGATGCGGTCTAAATAAGTTTTGATAACCTCAACACAGGAAATTTTTTTTTCTTTAATTAGCTGGGCTAATTTTCTTGCTGATAAAAAGTAAAGATCTGAGCTCATAGAATGATTACTATTAATTATTCTGCTTACCATTCGTAAAAAAATATTTTATCAATGCTTAACGAGGTTTATGCATTTAATGAGAAAATATCGATTAAAATCTAAAAATGGGTATTAGCATTCAATTTTTTATAATACCACAGGCTATACGCGCACCACCTCCGCCTAACTTAGCAGGAACATCAGAATAATTATCCCTCCCTGCATGTATTATTAAAGAGTGATTTTTAAGTTCATTTAAGCGCAATCGAGGGGCTAAAATAGGTAATGTGGCGTTGCCATTATTATCAACTTCTAAAACAGGCAGATCTCCTAAATGACCTTTTCCATAAGGGCCTAAATGTTGGCTAGAATGAGAAGGATCAAAGTGATCTCCAGCAGCCATTCCATTTTCAAGACAAGAAGGATTTTGATGGATATGAAAACCATGTAAACCAGGAGGAAGATTATGTAGATTGGGTGTCAATAAAACACCGTAGGGCTTTTGTGTGGCTATTATCACCCCTATCGGCTGCCCTATTCCCTGTTGAGAAGTAAGGAACATCGGTATAGAGATATCAGCAAGGGCTATATTACAGATGAGCAAGCATATGCTGGCAACCCACAACTTAAGCAAGTTAAACATAAAATATCTCCCTATTTCATCTCGCCAAGTATAGCATAACTTCATAAGAATATTATTTGGTGTGTTTAAACATTTCTGTAGTAATCAATTCAACATACAATATTTGTTTTTAATTTTTAAAAAAATTTTATTAATTAGTTATCAGAGGTTACTTAAATTAATTTTGTAAATAAAAAAATTAAATTATATTTATATTTTAGATTATGCAAATTATATTTTTTAACTTAAGCATTTTCTTATGCAATTAGAATTTTTTTTATAAGAAATAATATTATAATCAATACTTTAGATATTCATTTACATTCTTTGATGTAGATATTTTTTTTCATAATGATAATAGTCATAGTGTTACTTATCCGGTATTATGGTTTTACATTTACATAAATATTATTATGTAAGATTAATTAAAATGCATTGGATTTAAGTGATGATAATTTAAAATTGCTATGCGTATTACTCTAAAACAACTCGAAGTTTTTGTTGCAATTGCTAAGACCGGAAACGTTAGTCACGCTGCAAAAAGAATGTATCTTTCACAATCAGCGTGTAGCATGGCACTTGCCACATTAGAGGAGCAATTAGAAGGCTCTGTATTTGATCGACATGGAAAGCAATTATTTTTGAATGAACGTGGAAGAGTGTTGTTACCCAAAGCGGGTAGTGTCATATCTCAAATATCAGAACTCAAAGATATGATGATGGAAAACAAAAAAGATAATTTATCGGGTCAGTTAATCATAGGTGCGAGTAAAACCATCGGTAATTATCTATTACCAAAACTTATCTCTGAACTTGCTTATACGCACAAAAATATTCAGATCAATCTTAAAATAGCTACTACTAAGGCAATATTATCTAGATTACTCACGTTTAATATTGATGTAGCGTTAATTGAGGCTAATTGTTTTTCTGATAAAGTTCATACCTATCCTTGGAAAAAAGATGAGTTAGTGATAATTGCTGCTCCAAAATATCCTTTAAGTAAAAAAAAGAAATTGACATTATCAGATATCGCTAACGCACGTTGGTTACTACGAAAACAAAGTTCAAGTATACGCGAAAAATTGGAAGAGAAAATTGGCGGAAAAATTCGTCCTTTTTTAGAATTGGATGATACAGATGCACTTAAGCAAGCAACGCAAGCAGGTTTGGGGATAAGTTGCTTATCTAGATTTGTTGTAGAAGATTCTTTAAAAAATAATACCTTGGTAGAACTAAAAACTCCATTTTTAACGTTGAGTCGAGAGTTCTATATTTTAATACACAAGGAAAAATATCAATCTACGGTAATATCCGAATTTTTAAAAAAAGCAAATACATGATGTCATTTGGTTAGTTTATTCGCTATTAAAGAAAGTACATCAAAATGCTTGTTCGCATCTTGATGTGCAATGAGTATAATCTAAAATTACATTATGTTGATTAGATATAAATATTTTCTATGCAATCCATATTGATTTTAGGGGCTACTTCTTCTATAGCAAGGGCTTGTAGCGAAATTTTGGCTTCGAGACGTTGCAAACTTTTTCTCGCAAGTCGGGATATCTCAGAGTTAGAACGTATAGCAAGCGATCTTAGGATCCGATTCAACGTTGATGTTGATTGTGCTTTTTTTGATATTACCCAAATTGATTCGCATGCGGCTTTTTTTGAAATGCTTATCGATAAAATGGGTGCTATTGATGGTCTCATAATGGCTATAGGTTTAATTGATAAATTAGATTATCAAAAAGTGATTGCAGCAAATTTTACCGGTCCTATTTCCTTTCTTGAATATTACGTTAAGTATTTGGCTATTCAAAAAAAAGGCTTTATTATTGGATTAAGTTCTGTTGCAGGAGATAGAGGGCGGAAACCCAATTATGTTTATGGTGCTAGTAAAGCAGGATTGACTACTTATTTACAAGGGTTACGTAATTATTTTTACCCTTTTAAAATACAAATATTAACAATCAAGTTAGGTTTAATTGATACGAAAATGGTTTTTGGAGGAAAGTATCCACTTTATTTAGCTGCTAGTCCAAAAAAAACAGCAATAAAAATTATCCGGGCGTTAGATAAAGGGAAAGAGAGCGTATACATTCCTGGAATTTGGCGGCTTATAATGTTAATTATCCGGTTTATACCAGAAAAAATTTTTAAACGTCTAAGTCTTTAGCGTTGCTGAATTAATCTTTAATAATCACTTTTGCTTCCCAAAAAATAATATGTCCAGGGTTTATGATTTGATGTAAATGATCAAGTGTTTTTTCTACTTTAGCTTTATCATAATCAAAAAATTCGATGCAAATGGGGAGATTTAATGAAAAATCGAGCAATGAGCTAGTTAGGTTTCCCGATTCTCCTATTCCTTCAATGGCCCGATATACAACTCCAGAGAATTTATCATTTTTTAAATAATCGATTATTTTATCAAGTAGATGCGAAGCTTCAGTTACATAAATTCTAATGATGACTTATCTAATGTTTTTCATAGATTTCTTCCTAAATTACACCCATCCATGCTGCCATAAGACATAGAATAGTACTAAGCAAAATATTTACAATTGCAGGAAACCAATTAGCATTTTCCATTAAATTGATGGTTTCGATTGAGAAATAAGAAAAAGTGGTATACCCACCTAAAAAACCAATTAACAGTAATGCTCTAAGTTGAGCAATACTTTGAAATCTCTCTAATATAATAACAAATAAAAAACCATTAAAAAAGATCCGGTTACATTGACCACTAAAGTGTCATAGGGAAAATTTTTGTTAAATAAATTATTAATTCCTGTGGAAACTCCGTAGCGTAAAACTCCACTAAGTCCTACCCCCATAAAAATTAAGAAATTGTGTTCAATTTAAATCCATTAAAGTTTTAAAATATTTGTTGTTAAAGTTTAAATACCGATTAATTGCTCAATTTGTTCTGACACGTTCTGAAAATCTAGCATTTGATCAAAATTCAAATATCGATATAAGTTTTCACTCATAGCGTCAATAGATTTCATTTTTTCTCTATATTCATCTAAATTGGGTATATAACCTAAAATGGCGGTTATAGCAGATAATTCAGCCGAAGCTAAATAGACATTAGCATCTTTTCCCATACGATTAGGAAAATTTCGAGTTGAGGTGGACACTACTGTTGCACTATCACCTACTCTTGCTTGATTTCCCATACACAAAGAACAACCAGGCATTTCGGTCCGTGCACCTACAATGCCATAGATTGCGTAATAACCTTCTTGCATTAACTGATGTGCATCCATCTTGGTTGGAGGTGCTATCCATAATACAGTGGGTAATCGGGTGTTAAAGTTCTTTAATAAACTACCAGCTGCACGATAGTGACCAATATTCGTCATGCATGAACCTATGAATACTTCATCAACCTTAGTTTGTGCTACGGCAGATAAAGGTTTGATATCGTCTGGATCGTTGGGACAGGCTAATAAAGGTTCTTTGATCTGATTAAGATCAATTTCAATGATTTCTGCATAATCTGCATCTGCATCTGGCTCTAGTAAAACAGGGTCTGTTAACCAAGCTTCCATTGATTTAATTCGGCGCTGTAAACTCTTAATGTCCTGGTAACCATTTCTTATCATCCAATTTAGTAGGGAAATATTAGAATTTAAATATTCTACAATCGGTTCTTTATCTAAGCGAATAGTGCAACCATTTGCTGAACGTTCAGCAGATGCATCTGCAAATTCAAAAGCTTGCTCAATTTTAAGATTCGGTAAACCTTCAATTTCTAATACTCGTCCAGAAAAGATATTTTTTTTATTTTTGCTATCGAGCGTGAGTAAACCCCGTTGCAAGGCGACATAGGGTATCGCGTTGACTAGATCACGTAATGTGATGGTAGGTTGTATTTTGCCAGTAAACCTAACTAATACTGATTCTGGCATGGTTAATGGCATCACACCCATAGCCGCTGCAAAAGCAACAACACCCGAACCGCCAGGGAAACTAATACCTATAGGAAATCGCGTATGGGAATCGCCACCGGTACCCACCGTATCAGGTAACAGCATTCGATTAAGCCAAGAATGGATAATTCCATCGCCGGGTCTTAATACAACCCCACCACGCGAAGAGAAAAAATCTGGCAAACTGTGTTGTGTTTCTATATCAACGGGTTTTGGATAGGCTGCAGTGTGACAAAAACTTTGCATGACAAGATCTGCTGAAAACCCAAGACATGCAAGCTCTTTTAGCTCATCTCTGGTCATAGGCCCCGTTGTGTCTTGTGAGCCAACGGTTGTCATTTTTGGTTCACAGTATGTCCCAGGGCTGATACCAGGGACTCCACAGGCTTTGCCTACCATTTTTTGAGCTAAGGTAAATCCCTTGCCATTTTCGGGGATAATTTCTGGGCGATTAAATTCTTTGGAGAATGGATAAGACAATGCGGCTCTTACATTATCGGTCAATGATCGACCAATAATTAAGGGAATTCTACCACCAGCACGCGCGGCATCCATGAGCGTGAAGTTCGGCGTAAAATGAGCAATTTCTTGTCCTTGTTCATTCTCAATTCGTCCCTCATAGGGATAAATTTGAATAATATCACCCATATGAAGTTGACTTACATCAACTTCGATAGGAAAAGCACCAGAGTCTTCAGCAGTTGTTCGAAATATTGGAGCAATTTTGCCACCTAAAATAACTCCACCACGGTTCTTATTAGGAACAAAGGGGATCTCATTGCCGATATGCCACAATAATGAATTAATAGCAGATTTTCGCGATGAACCAGTACCCACAACATCACCAGCAAACGCGATAGGATGACCTTTAGCTTTTAGCTGCTTAATAACTTGTAATGCATCCGACATACGATTTTTCAACATAACTAAGCTATGCAAAGGGATGTCAGGACGACTCCAGGCTTCAGTCGCAGGAGAGAGGTCATCGGTATTAATTTCTCCAGATACTTTAAAAACTGACAAGGTGAGCTTATCAGGAAGTTTAGTCTTAGACAGAAACCACTCTGCATTTGCCCAAGCTTCTACAACTTGATGAGCATAAAGATTCCCTTTTTTGGCTTCGGCTATGACATCATGGTAAGCATCAAACATTAATAGAGTGTGTGAAAGTTGTTTTGCTGCTACTGCAGCTATGTCCTGTTGCCCGTCAAGTAATTCGATAAGAATAGGAACATTATAACCACCCAACATACTACCAAGAAGCTTAACGGCGTATTTAGGCGATATAAATGGGGAATTAACTTCGTTTTTTGCTAAAGCTGCAAGAAAACCAGCCTTAACATAAGCCGCTGGATCGACTCCGGGTGCTACATGTTCTGCTAATAATTTGACTAAAAAAGAGGCTTCATGAGAAAAGGCGGGGTTTTTAATTAATTCAATACATGCGGTAACCTGTGTTGCATCAAGAGGAAGAGGGGGAATATCTTGATCTGCCCGTTGCTGAATGTGTTGTCGGTAATTAACTAAAAAATTGGATGGTGATGCAGACACAACGACCCCGCTTATTGTTTAATAATAAGATTATTATACGCTTTTAAATTATTAGAAGTAAGTAAATTGTCTCTAAATTCTCTCAGAAAATATGAAAAATTGCATTTTTAGAAGAATTTTGCACTGTATACAAAAGATAAGAAATACAGAATGTCGCTTTGGAAGAAGACCAGGTTCAGTCGAATTAATTGCTATCAGCAAAGCGCAAAATGTAGAGGCTATAAGGTCAGCAATTGATGCTGGACAATTCATCTTTGGTGAAAACTATGTTCAGGAAGCTGCTGAAAAAATTCAAAATTTTCCGAATTTAGGGTTAGAATGGCATTTTGTAGGAAGAATCCAAACGAATAAAACAAAATTTATTGCCAATAATTTTTCTTGGGTACATAGTCTTGCGGATTTAAAATTAGCTGTAAAATTGAATGAGTATCGAAAAGAAGCAAATTTAACGCCCATTAATGTTTGTATTCAAGTTAATCTGCAGAAAGAGACAAGCAAAGCTGGGATATATTTAGAAGATATTGCCCCCTTTGCAACTTCAATTATTAAGCTTTCTCATCTTAAGTTAAGGGGTTTAATGGCAATTCCCAAACCCGAAAAAGATTTCGCTTCCCAACGTAAAAACTTTAAAGCGTTACGTTTAAGCTTAGAGAAACTAAATAAATTAGGCTTAAGATTAGATACTTTATCTATGGGTACATCTCAGGATTTTGAGGCCGCTATTGCTGAAGGTGCGACATTGGTTCGATTAGGTACAGCAATTTTTGGAAAAAGACAATGATAAAATTTTTATGAGAAGTAATTTTTTATATATTCATCTAAACGAGATAGGTTGATACGTTTTTGTTGCATAGTATCGCGATCACGTAGGGTGACGGTATCATGATTTTCAGTATTTTCACTTTTAGCTATGGTATCAAAATCAACAGTAATGCAAAGTGGTGTGCCAATTTCATCATGACGCCGATAACTTTTTCCAATATTTCCGGTATCCTCAAAGGCAATTCTGCCTATTCCCAAAGCTAATATTGCATTCTTCAAATTTTTTGCTTTTTCTACCAACAAACTATCGTTGCGCTTTAAAGGGATGATAGCTACTTTGACGGGTGCTAAATGTGGTTTTATTTTCAACACTAAACGTTTTTTATCATCTTTTAAAGTTTCTTCTTCGTACGCTTCGGTGAGTATGGCAAGTACACCTCTATCCAAACCTGCTGAAGGTTCTATTACGTAGGGAATAAAATGCGAACCAGGAGGGTCTTGGACGGTTAATTTAGCAATGCTTTGCTTATTAATAGCTACTTGAGCATTTATATTTAATTTATTTTGATCTTGCGTATGCGAACCTAAATCATAATCAGTACGATTAGCAATTCCTTCTAGTTCTTCAAAGCCATGAGGGAATTTATAGAGTATATCGACGGTTGCTTTTGCATAGTGAGCCAGTTCGGATGTGCTTTGCGTTAATAATTTTAATCTTTCGGTATTTAACCCTTGATTCTTCCACCACGCTAAACGAGATTCAACCCAATATTCATGCCATTTTTCATCTTCACCCGGTTTAACAAAAAATTCAATTTCGAGTTGTTCAAATTCTCTGACTCTAAAAATAAAATTACGTGGTGTTATTTCGTTTCTAAAAGCTTTCCCAATTTGTGCTATGCCAAAAGGAAGTTTAGGAGACATAGAGTCCATAACATTTTTAAAATTAGTAAATATTCCTTGTGCGGTTTCGGGACGTAGATAGGCAAAAGCATCAGGGTCTTCTACTGGCCCCATGGTGGTTTTAAACATCATATTGAAGACTCTTGGCTCAGTAAGATTGGTAGAGCCACATGCTTCACATTTACCATCTATAAGATGATCTAAACGCCAACGCTTTTTACATTGTTTACAATCGACGAGTAAATCAGCAAAGGTGCTTTCGTGACCGGAATAATAAAAAATTTTTCGATGTGTCAAAATGGCAGAATCTAATCCGTAGATATCATCACGCTCGTAAACATTAGATTTCCACCAAGCGGTTTTTAAATTATTTTTTAATTCTACACCTAATGGGCCATAATCATAGACACCTTGTAGGCCTCCATAAATTTCAGCACTAGGGAAGATGAATCCTCGGCGTTTACATAAAGATACAATTTCTTCTAGATTTTCTGCTGCCATGCTAATTTCCAAAGCTTGAGTTTAGAATAAGTTTTCATAAATACTATGAATTATACAACAGGTTTTCATAAAAATTTTATAAAAATTCTTAGAATAAGCAACATGCACTTAAACAGCAGCAAAAAAGCTTAGTTATTTAAACATCCCGTCCGGAACGTTTACGTTCATGTTCTTTCAAAAACTTTTTACGTAAGCGCAAATAATGCGGTGTGACTTCTAATAATTCATCATCAGCGATAAATTCTAATGCTTGTTCTAAGGAAAATGTTATGGGGGGAGTCAAAATGATGTTTTCATCTGAACCTGAAGCTCGAACATTCGTGAGCTGCTTCCCTTTTACGACATTAACAACTAAGTCGTTATCGCGCGAATGAATGCCTACAATCATGCCTTCATAGACATCAGTTTGCGGGCCAATTAATAGTTTTCCACGCTCTTGTAAATTAAATAAGGAAAATCCAGTTGCTTTACCGACTTGATTGGAGATCATGACACCATTTGCTCGATTAGCAATTGTCCCTTTTTTTACAGGACCGTAATGATCGAATACATGGTGCATTAATCCTAAGCCAGAAGTTGCAGTTAAAAATTCTGTACGAAAACCAATTAAAGCGCGCGTGGGGATTTTATAATCTAGTCGGACGCGTCCTTTACCATCCGATACCATATCTACTAGATCGCCACGTCGACTACCTAGTTTTTCCATGATGTTACCTTGATGTTGTTCTTCCAGATCTACAGTTAAGTTTTCGTAGGGTTCTTTCAGCTCACCATCAATTTCCTTTAGAATAACTTCAGGACGAGATACTCCCAACTCATACCCTTCACGACGCATAGTTTCGATTAATATCGATAAATGCAATTCTCCTCTTCCAGAGACGCGGAATCGATTGGGATCTTCTGTGTCTGCAACTTTAAGCGCAACATTATGCAGTAGTTCCCTGTCAAGACGCTCTCTAATTTGGCGACTGGTAACAAATTTTCCATCTTTACCTGCAAAAGGTGAGTTATTAACCTGGAAGGTCATGCTCATCGTAGGCTCATCAACTATCAAAGCGGGTAAAGCTTCCACTAAGTTAGGATCACACAACGTGTCAGAGATATTCAGTTTATCAATACCTGTTACGGCTATGATATCACCAGCTTCTGCTTGATCGATTTCTATACGTTCTAAGCCGCGATAACCTAAAATTTGTAATATACGAGCAGGCCGAGTTTTTCCTTCTCTGTCAATTAATACAACAGGCATATTAGACTTAGCGCATCCTCTCTGAACCCGACCAATACCAATAGTCCCTACATAACTAGAATAATCCAAGGTGGTAATTTGCATTTGAAAGGGGCCTTGAGAGTCGACTGCGGGGGGAGCAACTTTATTAATGATAGTTTCAAATAAAGGAGTCAGATCAGAGCTTGGTTTTTTAAGGTCTAATGTTGCATAACCTTGTAAAGCAGAAGCATAGATAATAGGAAAATCTAATTGTTCTTCGGTTGCGCCTAAACGATCGAATAAATCAAAAACCTGATTAATAACCCAATCAGGTCGGGCGCTGGGCCTGTCAATCTTATTAACGACGACAATAGGCTTTAGACCTTTAGCAAAGGCTTTTTGCGTAACAAAACGTGTTTGTGGCATAGGACCATCTACAGCGTCTACTAATAGTAATACAGAATCTACCATAGCCAAGATACGTTCCACTTCTCCGCCAAAGTCAGCATGCCCAGGGGTGTCGACAATATTAATACGATAACCATGCCACTCGATGGAAGTATTTTTCGCGAGGATAGTAATGCCACGCTCACGTTCCAAGTCATTACTATCCATAATACGCTCCACTGGAGCAGCCCTGCTCGAGAGAGTGCCGGATTGTTGTAATAATTTATCAACAAGTGTGGTTTTTCCATGGTCAACATGGGCAATTATGGCGATATTACGTATATTTTGGATCATGATAGTTTAAGAAATTAGGTATTAGGAATGTTCAAAAAGAGTGCATGATAACGCAAAGTAAGGCATTTCGGCTAGCGTGTTCTACACTGATAGAAAGGCAATTAATATTGAGAGGTTTTATCATGGGTGTGCTTTTATTGCAACCAACTACTACAGCTCAATGGCAGTCTTTGGTTAAGGATGCAAAATCTAGCAGCAATCTCAGGTTGAACAATGAATTGGAAAGTTATTTAGTTTTTTTATTAGGGTACTATAATCATCGACCTGATATCGCGAATTCAGTTTTAGCGAAAGAATTTCTAACTAGTATGACTGAAAGGTGCTCTAGGCAACGAGAGTGTTTACGCGAAGTAGGAGATAAATGTTTACTGTTTGCCGGGTTTTTTCCTGAACAGGCTGAAAAGAGACATGTAAAAATTAAGTATTTTATTGAGCTAGGTCAATCAGCCTATATTCAGGTAGCAAGCTTGTCAAAAGCAGGTTCCGCTTCTCTTTATAGCGCCCTAAGTTATGATTTTATTGGCTTGATGGAAATCTTACATGCAATCCGGGGTTTAAGTGATCCAGCTAATGAATTAACCCCCTTACAAGCTTTGGAGTTATGGACCGATGTTAAAAGTCCGCACGCTTTAGCAGTGTTGCGTAGACATACATCCTATTCTACTTTTACAGGATCACAACTTAAGCATTAGGTTCAATAATTCACGCATTATTTCCTACTACTTTGATTCAGTTAAAATATTGGATTGAAGAAATTAAAAAGCTTAGCTGCATTTAGCTTTTTATTTGATTAATTTAAATAATTTACATTTGAAGCTTCTAGAATTTATGAGTTATTAAAATGAGTCATTTTCTTGCTCAAAATCAGCTAGGTAGTTAAGATAGACCAACTAGAATAATGGTAATCCTTATGCCAGATTCTCCATCGAGCATTAAAATGAATGAAACCTTGACTACAGACTTTGGTTATCAAAGTATTCCCGTGAGTGAAAAAAATAACCGAGTGGCTGAAGTTTTTCAGTCAGTTGCAGGCAAATATGATCTTATGAATGATCTGATGTCTTTTGGGTTACATCGTCTATGGAAAAAATTTACGGTGGAATTATCTCAACTTCGTAAGGGAGATACTGTACTTGATGTGGCAGGAGGTACGGGTGATTTGGTAAAAGCATTTGCTAAGCAAATAGGACCGCAGGGTAAGGCAATTTTGTTAGATATTAATGCTGCCATGCTAAATATAGGGCGAGATCGGCTACTAGATTCAGGGTTTTCGGAAATAAGCCCCATCCAAGCCAATGCAGAGTATTTACCCTTTGCGGAGGATAGTTTTGATTGTCTGAGTATAGCTTTTGGATTACGCAATGTAACGAATAAGCAAACTGCACTAAAATCTATGTATCAGGTTTTGAAACCAGGTGGTCGTTTACTTGTTTTAGAGTTTTCTAAACCTATATTAGGGTTTTTACAGAACTTATATAATCGTTACTCCTTCGATTTTTTACCTAAATTAGGGGAATGGATTGCTAATGATGAAGCAAGTTATCGTTATTTAGTTGAATCCATACGCCGTCATCCCGATCAAAAAACACTTCAGACACTCATTTTAGACACAGGATTTGATAAATGTGAATACTATAATCTTAGCGGTGGAATAGTCGCATTACATAGAGCGTGGAAATTTTGATTAGCTCCAATATAATATTATCTATTCAAGAAGCGATACTTAATCGTTATCTAAATCTTGACCCAGAATCCAAAAAACATTTGCGCCAATTATCTGGGAGAGTAGTAAAGATAGAATGGGGTTCGCTTATCTATTATTGGCTTTTTAAATCCGATTCAATTTATTTGAGTAAAGATTATAACGGACCTGCTGATTTAATATTACGTGGTTCAACTTTTGATTTTTTACGCATGGCATTTATAAAGAAAGATAAAGCATTTACAGATATTCCTCTACAAGTTGTGGGTGACATGGAGTTTGGAAAACAATTTAGAGATTTTTTTTCAACTCTTGAGATAGATTACGAAGAACAATTATCAAAAAAAATAGGTGATGCTTTAGCGTACCCCTTGATACAAGCGCTTAAAACAATAAGTCTTTGGGCTAGACAAAATATAGAAAATCTTAGTGAAAATGTAACAAATTATGTCCAAACGGAAATGAATTGGTTGGTCCCTGACGAAGAATTACAGTTTTTTTTTTCCGATGTTGATGATCTACGCGACGATTGTGCTCGATTAGAAGCTCGGATAAATTCCTTGCAAAAAGGATTGAATGGATGAAAGCTATTTCTCATCTAGTGCGTTTAATGCAGATCAGTTTTATTCTTTTTCGTTATAATCTAGATGAATTAATGTATTCTCTAGATCTATTCAGGCCTTTACGTTTTTTTGGATATTTAAATCCTTATCGAAGACTTAATAAAAAGATGTCTAGAGGAGAAAGAATTCGTCTTGCACTAGAAGACTTGGGTCCAATATTTGTTAAGTTTGGTCAAACTTTATCAACACGGCGTGATTTTATCCCTATTGATATTGCTGACGAATTAGCAAAGCTACAGGATCGCGTACCTCCTTTTCCAGGAGAAGAAGCGAAATCTATTGTTGAAACTTGTATTAGAAAATCTATTTCAGAAGCATTTTCTCAATTTGATATTAATCCTTTAGCGTCGGCTTCTATTGCGCAGGTTCATACTGCTAAGTTGTTGACCACGGGTCAAGAAGTTGTGGTTAAAGTGTTAAGGCCGGGAATTTATAAAAAAATTAATCGAGATATTGATTTATTATATGCTTTAGCGGATTTTGCTTTACGTTATTGGCGATCTGCCAAACAACTTAGACCTCGTGAAATTGTAGCAGAATTCGAAGCTTGTTTAAAAGACGAATTAGATTTATTACGTGAAGGTGCTAATGCCTCACAATTACGGCGTAACTTTTCTGATTCTGATTTGCTTTACATTCCGGAAGTATTTTGGCCATATACCTCGCATAAAGTCCTAGTCATGGAACGTATTTATGGTATTTCAATTTCTGATATTTCTACTTTAAAAAAACAAGGGATTAATTTAAAGAAATTAGCGGAACGAGGTGTTGAAATTTTTTTTACACAAGTGTTTCGTGATTGTTTTTTTCATGCCGATATGCATCCAGGGAATATTTTTGTTTCACCTAAAAATAAAGAAAACCCTCAGTATTTGGGCGTTGATTTCGGGATTATGGGAAGTTTAAGTCCAGATGACCAACGTTATCTCGCCGAAAATTTGCTAGCATTTTTCAATAGAGACTACCGTCGTGTAGCCCAATTGCATGTTGAATCGGGTTGGGTTGCAGAAAATACTAGGATAAATGAATTTGAGGCAGCGATACGCACCGTATGCGAACCAATTTTTGAAAGACCTTTAAAAGAAATTTCTTTTGGACAATTACTTTTAAGATTATTTCAGACTGCTAGAAGATTTAATATGGAGGTGCAGCCGCAATTAGTACTATTGCAAAAAACGTTATTTAATGTTGAAGGTTTAGGACGGCAGTTGTATCCAGATTTGGATTTATGGAACACAGCTAAACCTTTTTTAGAACATTGGTTACGGAAACAAGTCGGGCCACGGGCTTTTATACGAAAAATTCGGGAATATTCCCCTTATTGGGCAGAAAAAATTCCTGAAATTCCAGATTTAATATATCAAGTAATGCTCGAGTTACGTCATTTAACAAAGAAACCAAAATGTCTTTATTGTGCAAAAGAAAAAGAAAAAAAACAAACACGTAAAAAATCTTTCTGGTTTATAGGTTTAGGTATTGCTACTGCTTGTATAGTTTGGGTTTTGTTAGATCTAAGTGTTAAGGATGTAACACATTTAACATCTACGTATTTATGGATTTTAGGTTTAGGAGGTTTGGGGTTATTTTTAGGTGCGATGATTAATTTACGAAAATTAAATTAATTTTACTTTAAACAGGGAGTGTTTATGGGATTTTATGGATTAAATCTAATATCGTTCCTTATTATTTTTCTGATTGCTTTGTTATTATTTGGCCCTAGATATTTACATATAATTTTAAAAGATTTGACTATTTCAGGGCGAAACTATATTAAGATTTTATTAAAATTAAATAATGCAAAATCAAATGATAATAAATCCGAATCCGAAACAGATATTACTAGTGGATGATGACGAACTGTGCTTGAAAGTATTAACTCAATACTTAGATGAAGCTCAATATACCTACATAGCCTGTAAAGATGGCCAACTTGCTTGGAATTATTTACAACAAAATCCCAATAAATTTTTTGTTGTTTTAAGCGATAGAATTATGCCCAATCTCCATGGTTTGCAATTACTAGCGAAAATGCAAAAAAGAAAATTAAATATTCCATTAGTATTATTTTCTGGTGAAGCAAACAAAGAAGAAAGATGTGAAGCGATCATGCTAGGAGCCTATGATTTTTTTTATAAACCTATATCTAAAGAATTACTTTTTGCAGTGTTGAAAAAAATAAAAAAACAATTAGTATAGTTAATAATAAGTAATTATAAGGAGAGAAAAAATGCTCAAATCTAATCTCAATTGGGAAAATAATTGCTTATTTGCTTTAGCAAATATAGGCGATGTCAATTTATTTGAGTATTGGCTAGATAAACAAAAATTAAATATTGATGCTCAGGATCAAGATGGCGACACCCCATTGCATTTTGCCGCAAGAGGTGGACACAAAGATCTGTCGGTCATGTTATTAAGAAAAGGAGCGTTACTTAGCTTAAACAAGAAAAAACGAACTGCTTTACAAGATGCTTATGATAGCAAAAAAACAAAGATTGCAAAAGAGATTACTAAATATGTAATTCAAACAAATTCAGTGAAAAATATCGTCCAAATTCAAAATCTTAATAAAAAAGTAGATACGGAACAGGAACAAAAGCTGAAGCTACTTATTAATGATTTTATAAAATGTTTAAGAAAGAACTATGTAGATAAAAATATTTTTATTCGCTTTCCGGCTAAACATAATGAAAGAGCCAAGGCTCTAATCGTTGCGGTGCGGCGCTGTAGCTCGGTTAGCGAGTTTAAGGATTTATTGAATAACCAACTCAATCTATTTAAAAATACTCTCACACGTCCTTTACCTAAGGAAATAATTGATAGAAGATGGTCTGAAGTGATTAAAAATAAGCCATTAAATGTTAATAAGTCTCTGTTTTACAAAACCTTAAATACTTTTGTTACGGAAAGACTTTCTAATAATATAGACAATCGAAGCTTTAGGAACAACCATCAACGCTAAATTTATCAGAAAGTGATTAGTTTCCTTTAGTTGCACAGTGCTTTCCTACATAAAGCTTGCAATTTTTTTGCACATCTCTAAACTAAGTCCTTAATTTAAGAGCTGTGCTATGAAAATTGTTTTAGCTAATCCTCGAGGTTTTTGCGCCGGTGTTGATCGCGCCATAGAAATTGTTAAAAGAGCATTAAATCTGTTTGGCGTACCTATCTATGTGCGCCATGAAGTAGTCCATAATCGAATTGTAGTTGCCGATTTAGAACAAAAAGGTGTAATTTTTGTTGAACATATCGATGAAATACCACAAGGAGCCACTGCTATTTTTAGTGCCCATGGTGTATCTCAAGCCGTTCGTGAATCCGCTAAACAACGCAATTTAAAAGTTTTTGATGCGACTTGTCCTTTAGTAACTAAGGTGCATATGGAGGTGGCGCGTTATAATCGTTTAGGTCAAGAGTGCATCTTGATTGGCCACGCGGATCATCCAGAGGTAGAGGGAAGTTTAGGACATTATGATAATCCAGCTGGAGGGATTTATTTAGTAGAAAATACTGAGGATGTCGCTTCGTTAAAAGTTAAAAATCCTCGCTCATTAAGCTATGTTACACAAACGACTTTATCACTGGATGATACTAAAACTATTATACAGGCTTTAAAGCAGCGTTTTCCTGAAATTGCTACACCTAAGAAAGAGGATATTTGTTATGCAACGCAAAATCGTCAACTTGCCGTTAAAGAATTAGCAAAACAATGTGATATGGTATTAGTTTTAGGGTCTATTAATAGTTCCAACTCTAATAGATTAAAAGAATTGGCCGAACGTTTAGGTAAACCTGCGTATTTAATTGATACGTCTAAAGATATCCAATCAACCTGGGTAATTGGAAAAGAATCTATTGGTATCACTGCAGGGGCGTCTGCCCCTGAATTTTTAGTCCAAGAGGTTATAAAATATCTAAAAACATTTCCTAATTGGCAAGAATGTTTGGTTTCCGAATTAATGGGTATAGATGAAAACATTGCTTTTGCTCTACCACGTGAATTACAAACGTCATTAGCAATCACTACTGAAACGGCAATTTAATATTAGAAATTATATAAATAATTTTTTTCTGTTTTATCGATCAGGAGCTAATTTTTCATTTCCCCATATATATCTAAATAAGCTTCCACCGATTAATGGAGCGACCCAAAATAACCAAAGCTGGTGGATTGCCCACCCTCCTACAAATAGTGCTGGACCTGTGCTTCTAGCAGGATTAACAGAAGTATTTGTAACTGGAATGCTAATTAAATGGATTAAGGTTAAGGCTAAGCCAATGGCTAAGGGAGCAAAATGACTAGGTAATTGCGGATTAGTCACACCTGCGATAACAATTAAAAATAAAAAACTCATCGTTACTTCGCATATAAAACAAGCTAATAATGAGTAATGACCTGGCGAATGAAACCCATAACCATTGCTGGCAAAGCCATTTTGTAGATCAAAGCCATGATGTCCACTTGCAATCAGATATAAAACAGTAGCGGCTAGTATGCCTCCTATTACCTGAGCAATAATATAACTAGGTACTTCTTTAAGGCTAAATCTACCTGCAGCCCAAAGACCTATCGAAACGGCAGGGTTTAAATGACAACCAGAGATTGGGGCGAATACGCAACACATGGTTAGCAAGCTCAAACCAAAAGCAAAAGCTACACCCAAAAAACCTATACCTACTAGAGGAAATTTAGCGGCTAATACAGCACTACCGCACCCGCCTAACACTAGCCAAAAAGTACCTAAAAATTCTGCTAACAGTTTCCTTAGCATATCAAATCTCCTTGAAAATCAGATGAAGTATAGCAGTAGAAAATATTTTTCATCACTATAGCGGACATACTAGGCAATATAAAACTTTAAAAACTAAATTTCCATTACCAGCACTGCTTCGAACGGGTGCCAGCATTAGTTTTTTCTCCTAATTGATTAAGCATAAATAGATAACATTCAGAATCGGAAAATTTAGCTTTGGCTGATAGTTGATAACTGCTGGTAGTGCTTTTTAGGATTAATTGATAAAAGTTTTTTTCCGTAACATCTTTTAGATGTAACTTGTTAAAGTTCGCATCTTCGTAACTATTATTATTTCCAAGATAATAAATTTCCATCTGTTGGGCAAGATTTATTAAAGCAATTTTCGCTTCAGTACGGTGAGTTTTCTTCAGAGCGTGAATATAAATAGGACAAGTGATTGTAGCTAAAATACCGACTATAAATAAAACGATAAGCAGCTCGAATAAGCTAAATCCATGTTCAGAATTTTCCATGATAAATTCCATCTTATACTTTAAAATTAAAAATAAAGCATAAACAAGAGTTTATACAAGTCGTTTATAGATATTTTTATTTTTTAACGAAATCCATGAGGTAAAATACCCAAGTTAGTACTTATTTGTTGTGCGAACGCAGCACCCATTCGATCAGAAAGTTGTTGTAATAGGCCAGGTTTGACGGTGTAATCGACAATATTTTTATTTTTAATTAAGTCTTGAGATAAGCTATTTAAATCTCCAAAACCGTCTATAAGTCCTAAAGATAATGCTTCTTCTCCTGTCCACGCTAAACCAGAAAATAACTCCGGATTATCTTTTAGACGATTTCCGCGCCCCTGTTTAACGGCATGAATGAATTGTTGATGAACATTTGCAAGCATGCGTTCGGCAATGAGCTTTTCCTCTATTTTTTCAGGTGAAAAGGGATCTAAAAAGCCTTTATGGTCTCCAGCTGTTAATAGGCGACGTTGAACACCGACTTTCTTCATGGTATCAACGAAACCAAATCCATCCATTAAAACACCAATTGAACCGACTAAGCTGGCAGGATTAGCATAGATATCGTCACTAGCCGAGGCTATATAATAAGCTGCAGATGCACAAAGATCATCACATACAGAATACAATTTAGTCTTAGGATATTGATGGCGTAAATAGAGGATTTCATTGTAGATCTGCGCCGCTTGAACTGGACTACCTCCTGGACTATTAATACGCAAAATCACTGTACGCGTATTTCTATCCTCAAAAGCGTTTTGCAATCCTTCAATTACGTTATCAGAACTTGCAGTTGAATTGTCATCAATGACTCCTCTAATATCAACAACTCCGATATGAGCTTTTGTTTTTGAAGCAGTGGGTAGATTACTTGTTGTTGGCCATAAAGCTAACAGAAGACCTAAAAGAATTATAAAAAACAGGAATTTGAAAAAAATATTCCAGCGTCTTTTGCGACGTTGTTCTTTTAAGTTATCAAAAAGTAATTTTTCTATGGTTTTGCGTTGCCATGCTGGATCATCTAACAGTTCTTCTGTCATAGAATTTCCCATTTAAATTTTTGAAATAAGAGTATAAATGCGCATAGTTTAACTCTTTTTTACTAGCCGGGACATATTTTGGCTGAAAATACAAAAATTTAACTTCCTATGCCCAATTACTAGACAAGAGCTAGGTAATTTATACCGAGCTAAATTTATACTTAGATTGTCCAAAATATTGATTGCTATGCATTTTTTTTAGCTAAATTGACTTGATTTTTTCTAATTAGACTAAACTATTTATAAGATATAAATCTTGAGAAGTGGTAATTAGAGGGAAATATGAGTCTTAATAAATTAACCAGTCAGTTTCAAAACGCCTTAGCGGAATCTCAATCTCTCGCTATCGGGCAGGATAATGCTTTTATTGAACCCATCCATTTAATGTCTGCTTTGTTGCAACAAGAGAATGGTACGGTTAAACCTTTATTGAGTAAAGCTAATGTTAATTTAAATCAATTAACAAAAGACTTGGATGAGGCAATTGCGCGTTTACCTAAAGTTCAGACTGCAACTCCTGGAGAGATTTATCCTTCTAAAGATCTCGTCCGCTTACTGAATGTATGCGATAAGCTTGCACAGCAACGAAATGATGAATATTTATCAAGCGAATTATTTGTACTTGCAGCTATAGATGATAAAAATATTTTGGGCGAATTATTAAGAAAAGCGGGCGCTAGCAAAGCTTTGCTTGAACAAGCAATAAAAGATGTAAGAGGCGGAGAGGCAGTGACTGATCCTGAAGCAGAAGGTCGTCGCGGCGCTTTGGAAAAATACACTATTGATCTAACAGCGCAGGCATCCCAAGGAAAACTCGATCCAGTCATTGGACGTGATGATGTGATACGTCGAACTATTCAAGTGCTGCAAAGACGAACAAAAAATAATCCAGTCCTTATTGGTGAGCCTGGTGTTGGTAAAACCGCTGTAGTGGAAGGACTTGCGCAACGAATTGTTAATCATGAAGTTCCAGAAGGATTAAGAAACAAACGTTTACTTGCTTTAGATATGGGCTCATTGATTGCTGGAGCTAAATATCGAGGAGAATTCGAAGAACGATTAAAAGCCGTTTTAAATGAGCTGGCAAAACAAGAAGGACAAATTATTTTATTTATTGATGAGTTGCATACCATGGTGGGTGCAGGAAAAGCAGAAGGAGCTATGGATGCAGGAAATATGCTTAAACCTGCTTTAGCGAGAGGTCAGTTGCATTGTATTGGCGCAACTACTTTAAATGAATATCGGAATTATATTGAAAAAGATGCTGCATTAGAACGCCGTTTTCAAAAAATTTTAGTAGATGAGCCTAGCGTTGAAGATACCATAGCCATTTTACGCGGTTTAAAACAACGTTATGAGATTCACCATGGTGTTGAAATTACGGATTCAGCTATTGTTGCTGCAGCTACTTTGTCTCATCGCTACATTTCTGATAGAAACTTGCCTGATAAAGCAATTGATCTTATTGATGAGGCGGCTAGTCGAATTAGAATCGAAATTGATTCTAAACCAGAAAAATTGGATCGTTTAGATAGACGATTAATTCAATTAAAAATTGAAAGAGAAGCCTTAAAAAAAGAAACCGATGAGGCTTCCAAGATTAGATTGGAAAATTTAGAAAAAGAGATTACTGAGCTTTCAAAAAAATATGCTGATCTTAATGAGGTTTGGAAGGCTGAAAAAGCAACCTTGCAAGGCGAGCAAAAAATTAAGAGTGAGCTTGAAAAGGCACAATTTGAGTTAGAAAAAGCGCGCCGCTCTGGCGATCTAAATCAAATGTCCGAATTACAATACGGTCGTATCCCCGCCTTAGAGAAAAAATTGGTCGCAGCTCAGAAGATAGCAAAAAAAGAGCCTCATTTAGTCCGCAATAAAGTGAGTGAAAAAGAAATCGCTGAAATTGTTTCACAATGGACGGGTATACCCGTGGCTAAAATGCTAAAAGGCGAAAGAGAAAAATTATTACACATGGAAGATGCACTCCACAAACGTGTCATAGGTCAAGATGAAGCGATTGCTGTTGTATCAAATGCTATTCGACGTTCACGCGCAGGTTTGTCAGATCCTAAGCGTCCGATAGGGTCATTTATTTTTTCAGGACCCACCGGTGTTGGTAAAACAGAAGTTTGCAAAGCATTAGCAGGCTTTTTATTTGACTCTGACGATGCAATGGTGCGTTTAGATATGTCAGAATTTATGGAGAAACATTCTGTTGCACGTCTAATTGGTGCTCCGCCAGGATATGTCGGTTATGAAGAAGGGGGTTATCTTACCGAAGCAGTTCGTCGGAAACCTTATTCTGTAGTTCTCTTAGACGAAATTGAAAAAGCACATTCAGATGTGTTTAACATTTTATTACAAGTATTAGATGATGGTCGATTAACAGATGGGCAAGGACGCACAGTGGACTTTCGTAACACTGTAATAGTAATGACATCAAATTTAGGTTCGCAAATTATTCAAGAGTTGACGTCGAAAAAAGATTATGCTGCTTTAAAAAGTATGCTTATGGATATTATTGCGCAACATTTCCGACCGGAATTTATTAATCGTGTTGATGAGGTAGTTGTGTTTCATGCGTTATCTGAAAAGAAGATTCATAAAATTACTTTAATTCAATTGGAAAGCCTACGCGAACGTCTCAGTGATCGTGATTTACAATTAGAAGTTAGCGAAGCTGCGATTAATCATATTGCTAAAATGGGTTACGATCCTGTTTATGGTGCACGCCCTCTAAAACGTACTATTCAACAAGAATTGGAGAATCCGATTGCTAAAGATATGCTCGAAGAAAAATTCTTACCCGGAGATAAAATTTTTGTAGACTACATTAATGAAAAAATAAAATTAACGGCAAAAAAAACAAATAAAACTAAAAAGTAATTATTCCTTATTTAATTTTTCGTTTAATCTTTGATTATTCTGGAATGTAGTTAAATGCATAGGATATTTGATAATATCAAAATAAGGAGAATAGTCGAAATCCCGCGGCGCATACAGTCTTGGATTGCTTTTGTAAAGTTTAGTGCTATTTTTTTCAGTTTTTAAAATTGGTAATACTGGAAAATTGACGGATTGAAAAGCTTCAGCTAATAAGGAAGAGCAGCTTTCTTTGATTCTCATGCCTGGCTTGTAATTAAATATTGTAGAGCGCCATCTACGAGGTAAAAGTGGCCAAGGCATTAAAAACGTCCTAAATCAAAAATTAGTCTAGAATCATACTGTATGCTTAATCTTTTTATAGCGTAGTTTATGATTTTTTGTCCTTTTTGATGTGAAATATTTCTTGGACGACAAATGCGAGAGTGCTCCTTTTCATATTTTTTTAATGGCGAGATTAAAGCCCCTTTTCCTAACAAACTTTCAAATACTAGTTGTTCGTTTGGATCACCAGAGTAAAACTCGGTTATTCTTTTTTGCCTACCCTTATCTGCAATGTCATATAAACGGCCAATATACAATGCAGCATGGGACCAGGAACAACGAGTAATGACTTTAATCATTTGACTAATACGGCTGCGACCTTCTATTAATAAAATATCGCAAGGACGTGATTTATAACGAAGTTTATTAAAATCACTAAGTAGAACAGGTTGAAGTGGTTCTATTTCCTCATTTAGCCATTTTAAAAAAAGTTAAATAGTTTATTTGTTAAATCTATTTGCATAATAGTATTTTAAATACAATTTTTTTTAAATATCATTTGGTAATAGTATAAGAGTCTTAAAACTAATGCACTAAAATTTCAGATTGATTGTGCCAGCTCAGTCGCATAGCCTAAATAACTCATAGGCGATAATTCGAGTAATTTTTGTTTAATATTGTCGGGTACTTTTAAGTCGTTAATAAATTGATGAAGTGTTTCTTGATTAAGTTTTTTACCTTGCGTTAAGATTTTTAATTTTTCGTAGGGCATTTCAGTAGCATATCGTCTTAAAATAGTTTGTATGGCTTCTGCCAAGATTTCCCAATGTTGATTAAGATCTTCAAGCAATTTAGTATCATCGATGGAAATTTTTTCTAAACCACACTGTAAACTATTGTAAGCAATTAAATTATATGCAAACGCTGTTCCAAGATTACGTAATAATGTTGAGTCTCTTAAATCACGCTGCCAACGGGAGATAGGTAAGGTTCTTGAAAAATGTTGATATAAGTTATTTGCTAAACTGAAATTTCCCTCAGCATTTTCAAAATCGATGGGATTAATTTTATGCGGCATGGTAGATGAGCCAACTTCACCTATCTTGACTTTTTGTTTGAAATAACCCAAAGAAATATAACCCCAAAAATCGGCTGTCAAATTAATTAATATATTATTAATCCGTTTTAAACTATCACAATATTCTGCAATATAGTCATGAGGTTCAATCTGTGTAGTATAAGCATTCCAATCTAAATGTAGACTGTTTACAAAATTTTTACTAAGTTCAGGCCAATTAATGTCAGGATAAGCAATTCTATGAGCATTGTAATTACCAATAGCGCCATTAAATTTACCGTAAATTTTTACTGCAGCGAATATTTTTTCCTGAGCTAATAAGCGTTGAGTAAAATTCGCAAATTCTTTACCCATTGTCGTAGGTACAGCGGGTTGGCCGTGCGTACGACCCAGCATAGGATGTGTGGAGTATTGATGCGAATATTTTTTTAAATAAATTATTAATTGCTGAATTGCAGGGAGTAAATGTTGAGCCCGTATGTCCTTGAGCATTAAAGCATAAGCTAAATTATTAATATCATCAGACGTACAGCCAAAATGTATAAATTCACGGATTGATTCGAACTCTGGATTTTTAGCTAGTTTTTCTTTTAAAAAATACTCAACGGCTTTAATATCGTGTCGTGTTTTTTTTTCTAAAGTTTTAATTCTTTCAGCATCTTCCAAATTAAAATTTTCAACAATATGATTTAATTGTTGCTGAGTTGTTTGAGAAAATGCGGGAATTTCCTTGATGCCAGAATGGTTAGCCAGGGCTTGTAGCCAGCGTATCTCAATTAACACTCTAAAATAAAATAAAGCATATTCGCTACATAAGGGACGCAAACTATCGGTTTTATCTGAATAACGACCATCAACAGGAGAAATTGCGGTTAAAGGATTGAGTTGCACAGGGGCCTCGATAAGTTTATTTAAAGCTCTTCGGATTCCTCTGGACCATATTTTTCTGATCTATCATGTCTTTTTTCTTTAATTTTTTGTTTATGTTTATTAATTTGCTGCTCTATTCTGTCAATTAAATTGTCAATTGCAGAATATAGATTTGCATTTTCAGCACTAGCATAAAATTCAGTGCCATGCGTATGAACTAGCGCTTTAGCGACTTGATCTAAATTTTCAAGACTTAATGTGATATGTATGGCAGTAGATTTTTGAGTTATACGTTCCAGTCGTTTAAACTTATCTAGTATATATTGTTTTAAAGCGTCCGTAACTTTAATACCATCATCTGTAATAGTAATTTGCATTAGACCCTCTATCTTTATAATGTATTGTCTTTGATATTCTAAAATAATTTAGTGATTATACCTTAGGTTGAACAGTAAAGTAGAGCGCAATCTATTTCCTAGAGTATTTTTTAACCCTAAGGGAATTTTTAAAGAAAGGTGGAAATTTAATTTTTTCATAGGACAATTCGAGTAAAATTTAAACAATTTTTATTCTATTTTACACAGATCTATGACTATAGATCAAATTCATGACCCAAATAGACTTCCCTAACACGTTGATTATTTAATACTTCTTTTGGAGTCCCCACATAGATAGTTTCTCCTTCACTCACTATATAAGCACGTTTACAAATCGTAAGAGTTTCTCGAACATTATGATCGGTAATCAAAACTCCGATGCCACGCCGGCTAAGATGAATAATCATGCGTTTAATATCAACAACAGAAATGGGATCGATTCCAGCAAAAGGTTCATCTAATAACATGAATTTTGGCTCCATGGCCAAAGCGCGGGCAATTTCAACACGACGCCGTTCCCCCCCCGATAAGCTAATTCCTAATGTATCGCGGATATGAGTTATATGGAACTCATGAAGAAGATTTTCGAGATGTTGTTTACGTTGTTCTTTTGAAAGATCTTTACGTAATTGGAGTATAGCGAGAATATTGTCAGCGACAGATAATTTACGAAATATTGAAGGTTCCTGAGGTAAGTAACCGATGCCTGCCTTAGCACGAGCATGCATCGGCAAACGAGTAATATTATGATTATCTAATAAAATTTTACCTTGCGCACTTTCAATTAAACCCACAATCAAATAAAAGCTTGTGGTTTTTCCAGCGCCATTAGGGCCTAACAAACCTACTACTTCTCCGGTTTCTAGTTCTAAAGAAACATTTTTGACAACAACGCGAGAATGGTAGCGTTTAGCCAAATTGATAGCTTGTAATTTACTCATGAGCGAACAGGTTGCAATGGTGCTATTAGTATTTGAGTATGCCCTTCTTTTGAGATAGGGGAACCAACGGTTTTCTTTTTAAAATCATAGTTAATTTGGGGCCCTTTGACATGATTTTGTCCTTGCACAATCTCAGCATTACCCACAGCTTCTAACCAATCTTTCTGTGGATAATAATAGATCGTATTTCCAGTAGCAATTAACTTGGGTCGATTAGGAAATATAAGTGCCCGATAGCGAGCTGGATTTCCAATAGCGATTACTTTGGTGACTTGACCATTCTGGTCAGAATAACTGGTGGCATATTCTGCTGTGAGAACTCCGTTCCCTTGAGTCAGCTTAATATGTCCCTGATAGATGCCTAATTTTGTTTCATTATTATATGACAAGGTATCAGATTCAAAATAGATAGTTTGTGCTAGATCTTCTGGATTAGCATGTACAGGGATAGAAAGAGTACTAATTATTGATGTGGCTAGGAATAATAAATAGCTTTTATTTATTTTAGATGGCTTTTTTTTCAAATGTTCTTGAACCAACATCTTAAACCTCATTTACTTTTTGCAGGTTTGAGTTGCCCCTTTACTTGAGATAACAGTCGAATCGTTTTCGTATTAAAATTAGCGTGTAATCCTACAGCGTGTATCTCTTGATTTATCTGCGTTATTACGACTGGGGCGGACGTGTCAGCCGTTTTTTCTTTTAGATGAATATCTAAAGTGGATGTCGTTAGGGTAGAGACAGTTTTATTGGCTGGTCCTTGTTTTTGTTCAAGTTTGACATTATCCCAAAGCTGTAGAAGATCTTTACCTTCTTTCAGTTTGCCATAACGAGATGAAAGTTGCCATGACTCTTTATTTTTTAAAAATAAAGTGAAAATAGGTGTGGTGAGAGAAATAATTCCGTATAAGGGATAATGGATTGATAAAGGTGTTTTTAATTGATCATAAAGGTTCCCTGATTTATCAATATGGTAGACTATGACTTTTGTTGCATAGGCGTCAGGTTGGTTTCCAGTAATAGCCGAGTTAACAGGTCTAGTTAGCTGTAACCATGTATACCATGTGCCTAATAAAATTAAAAAAATAAGAATAAGATTAATGAATAGCGTTTTAGAAAACATACTATTATATGCGCTAGTTTAAATGGTTTAATTTAAGTGTTTTTAATCATTATGAGCATCTGATCACGGCAACCCAGCGAAAAGCTTAATTTTCCTGATGCCACCCCTCACTAACGTTTCGGTTTGGTCATGACGGCTCATTAATTTTTTTGTTCTGTGCTAAGAAATATTTTAAGTAATTCTCTGGCTCAGAATATCATGAATATGCACAACGCCGAGAGGTTTTTTATCTTCATTTACAATAATTAAAGTAGTTATCTTGCTAGCTTCCATTATTCGCAAAGCTTCAGCAGCTAACTTATCTTTACTTATTGTTTTACAATTAGAGGTCATTACTTGATCGACCAGAGTGCTCTGAAGATTTAATCCTTGATCTATTGCTCGCCTAAGATCGCCATCAGTAAAAATACCTAAGAGACGTTGATTTTTGTCAGTAACTATGGCCATTCCCAGTCTTTTCTGTGAAACTTCAAATAGAGTCTGAACTAAAGGAGTTCCAGATTTTACGTTTGGGATAGCTGTTCCGGTGTGCATTATATCAGCTACTTTTAATAATAAACGCCGACCCAGTTGCCCTTTTGGATGAACCTTAGCAAAATCATCACTACTAAAACCACGTATTTCAAGCAGTGATATTGCGATGGCATCACCCAAAACTAACGCTGCTGTACTGCTAGAGGTTGGAGCTAAGCCTAAAGGGCAGGCTTCTTGCTCTATAGGGATATGGATAGTGACGGTTGCTTGTTGCGCTAAAGTAGATTGAACATTCCCAGTTATAAGTATAAAAGGGATATTGAGTAGTTTGAGTGTAGGAAGAATAGTAATGAGCTCGTCCGTTTCTCCTGAATGTGATATAGCAACGACCACATCTTTGGAATTGATCATGCCAAGATCACCATGATTCGCCTCAGCTGCATGAATAAAAAAGGCGGGACTCCCTGTGCTGGCTAAAGTAGCTGCGATTTTATTACCAATATGACCTGATTTACCTATCCCAATGACAACGATATGGCCTTGGCAATTTAAAAGGAATTCACACGCTTGTTCAAAATTTGAGTCAATTTGGTTTAATAAACTCAAAATGGTTTTTCCTTCTGTTTCAATTACTTTTCGAGCAGACTCGGAAAATTTTTTAGTATGCATCAGTTTTAACCATAGAGAAAATTAGAATAGACCACTTGCGTAGGCATGATAGACATGATTTCATCGTTAAACGCTAATCTACTGCCTTAATTTATTCATGTAAACTCCGTCCTCGATTTATCGTTTGCCTTGAACTCAAGTCCATCACTGAATTATACAAGTTGCCTAATAAATTAAATTACCATTTAAATTTTGCTTGATGTTATATTTTATTGAATTAATTCGGATTCTCTAAGCTTAGCATCCCTGTATTGTTCGCATAAGCAAAGAGCTCTGCATAACGACCCCAATCAATCACGGTACGCAGAACACGTTCAGCTTCTTTTTCGCTCAAATAATCTTCTAATTCATTCAAGAAACGTTCTCTAGACGCACGTTGACCGGTTGTGCGTCTTTCTTCTAGAACTTGCCGTATATGCTTTGCCAAGGGCACATAACGTAATAAATGAGCAGCAAAGATTTTTTTCCGCTCTAAGATATCGGCATTTGCAAATAATTTTCCAGCTTCGGTTAGGATTAATTCTCCATTATTGACATGAGCAAAACCTAAAATATCTAATACTTCGGTTAATGGAAATAAATCATCGACATCTAAATGGAGTGATTCAGTAAGCTCAGGTAAACTAATATGTCCTTGGTATTCAGATTGATCTAAAGTTTCAAGTAAACCCGTTAATTCGGAAATATCAGCATCTGGAAGACGATAACCTATATCGGTGATGCGAGGTAACTGCTCTTTAAGTAACAATTTTTTACGTTCATCCATTTGACGAGTAATTAAGGAATATATTTGATCGACATATTTTCGAAATTCAGGATTTTGTTCATTTCGTGGATAAGGTAAATCAATGATCAATTCTGCGCGTATACTGCCAGGATCGCTATCAAATACGATGACACGATTTGCGAGCAAAACAGCTTCTTCAATATTGTGTGTTACAAATAAAATTCCCCGAGTCCCTGTTTGTTTTGCTTCCCATAAATCAAGCAGATCGCTTTTAAGATTATCAGCCGTGAGTACATCCAAGGCTGAAAAAGGTTCATCCATTAATAAAACATCTGGATTAATGACGAGCGCACGTGCAAAACCTACACGTTGGCGCATTCCACCGGATAATTCTTTTGGATAAGCAGATTCGAATCCATCGAGGCCGATAATATCGATAGCTTTTAAAGCTCGAGTTCTGCGTTCATCTCGAGGGACTCGCAAAGCTTCAAGACCTAATTCAACATTTTCTAAAACGGTTAACCAGGGTAAGAGAGCAAAGTTTTGGAAAACCATCGCCATGCCTTGTACAGGTCCATTTACAACTTTTTCTCGATAAGTTACTGTACCACTGCTCGGCTCAGAGAGACCAGAAATGATACGTAATAGTGTAGATTTTCCTGAGCCTGATTTACCTAGTAGTGCAACAATCTCATCTTCATAAAGTTGGAAATTAACTTTATCTAGTACTAATAATTCTTGTTGTTCAGCTTTTTTAAAGGATTTACTGATATCTTTTACAGTAAAAATGGGTTTCTTATTCATGTTATTCCCTCCTAGTCCAATCGATAACGTGACTGAGCTAAATTATATAATGGACGCCAAACTAAATGATTCATAACTAAAACAAATACACTCATCATTGCCATTCCGAGCGCCACTCTTGGAAAATCACCCGCATCAGTTGATTTTGCAATATAAGCGCCTAGTCCTGTTGCAGTAAGTGTAGTAGAGCCCCAACTGATTACTTCGGTTAAGATAGTCATATTCCAACCTCCGCCAATTGCGGTGATGGTACCTGTTATCCAATGAGGAAAAATTCCAGGTAAAACTAAACGATGCCACCATTGCCAACCTTTGACACCAAAGTTGCTGGTTGCTTCTTTTAAATCTTCTGGTAGGGCGGCTGTGCCAGCGATAATATTAAATAAAATGTACCATTGTGTGCCTAGCAACAATAATGGTGTGGACCATATCTCGATATTTAAGTGGTATCTTAAGATTAAAATAACTGCAACAGGGAATAAGACGTTTGCTGGAAATGCCGCTAAAAATTGTGCAATAGGTTGTACCCATTCCGCAATACGACGATTTAATCCTATGAAAACTCCAATAGGGATCCAAATGATACTGGCTATTAAAATAATGGTAATGATTCTTAATGAAGTTACACAACCTAAAAATAGTACATGAATTATTTCATGTGATGAAAGATGCTTGAAAATAAAGTGTAATAATAGCCAAAGTGATATAGACACCATAAGTGTAATACAGCTATACCAAATAATTTCGATCGATTTATTGGGGCTAGCTTTTTTGAATATAACTTTCTTTTTTATATCCTTTGAAAAAGAAATATTGACGATGGCATCACCTAATTTCCCAAAAAAACGACCTAAGTATTTTAATATATAGGTTTGTTGTAAGAGTATATTAATCCATGAACGAGATACATATTCTTGACTAACTTGCTCAAATGTAAATTTTTTTGACCAATTTAATAAAGGTCTGAAAAGGAGTTGGTCATAAAGCAAAATGACAATGAGCATAGTCAAGATAGTGTAAATCACACCTGAAATGCTGGCTTGACTGATAGCAAGTCCTAGATAAGAACCAACGCCAGGTAATACGATTGTTTGATTATTGACAGAAATACTTTCCGATGCAATTAGGAATATCCAGCTGCCTGACATAGACATCATCATATTCCATAATAACCCAGGCATACTAAAAGGAACGTCAAGACGCCAAAAACGTTGCCAGGCAGATAAATGAAACATATCAGCGGCTTCTTTCAATTCAGTAGGTACTGCGCGCAGGCTTTGATAGAAGCTGAGTGTGATATTCCAAACCTGAGCAGTAAAAACTGCAAAAATTGCCGCAGCTTCAGGACCAAGCCTACTTCCATGAAATAAAGCGATAAATCCTACTATGGTAATAGATAACAGACCAATAACAGGGACAGACTGTAAGATATCAATGCAAGGAATGATAATGCTAGCCGCGCGTTTATTTTTAGCGGCTAGAGTTCCCACAGTAAAGGTGAATAATAAAGAAAATGCCATGGCCGTAAATAAACGTAAAATGGTAAACAAGGCATATTTAGGTAGCTGATGAGGATCTAAGGATAGAGCTAAGGTTTGACCGACTTGATAGGGAGCTGACATTTGTTTGCCTGCCCAAACAAATGCAGCAAGCATCCCTAACACAAAAATAAAGGCAATTAAATCCCAACCATTTGGAAGGATTTTAAAAGAATTTCTAAAAGAAAATCGATTGTAGAAAGTTGACACGGACCACCCCCACTGAGTTTGGGGGAGGTAGATATTTGACCCCACTAGCTTATACTCTTCGCATTGGAATTTTTGTTGCGTTACAGCTAACAAATTACATAGTGAATAAGTCAAACTAGGGGAGGCATATATTTACCCCCTGAAATTTAACGGGAGCCTAGTTATATTTTTTTATTTTGTCAATAGCTAATTTAAACATTTAACTTTTACAGACTGAACGATAGATCCATCCTAAAATACCGAGTGTTGATAACACGCCAAATAGGCTAGCTAGCAAAGTGAGATGTTCGGGCATAAGACGTAATACATCTGTAGATTGTGCTAAAGTAAAAGGAATTGCTAACACCACGCCCATTAGGCAAGCTCCAGCGACTAAGCCACAGGCCAAAGTGAGCCCGCGTTGCCTGGCGGTATTATCGGCTGATTTTTCTGTTTGAATGGGATGTTGTTTAATCAATGTTCTTTCTACGAAATAGGAAGCGAGCCCACCCAAAATTAATCCAGATGAGGTATCCAAAGGAAGATAAATACCTATACCGACCGCCAATACAGGTAAGCGCATACCGCGTTTTTGCAATATTCGGTCAATGAAAATACAAAAAATAGCTACGACGAAACCAATGCTAATTAAATTCCAGGGTAAGTTATGTTTAAATGCGCCGGCAACTAAACTTGCCATAAGAGTAGCTTGAGGGGCAGATAACATTTGGGCAGGATCCATATGCCGTCCTGGGGGGGAAATACCCCCAATTCCGTAAGCATTAAATAATAGTTCTAATGTGGGTGCTAAAATTAAAGCAGAAACTACGACACCTAAAATTAATATAACCTGTTGTTTCCAAGGAGTTGCCCCTACAATTTGGCCAGCTTTTAGATCTTGAATGGTATCGTTGGTAATGGCGCAACTACTACTTACTAATGTTCCTATAATGATTGCTAAACCTTCCCCTTCAAGTAAATGCTTAGTATCGTGAGTAAAGCCAGGAGCCCAACTAAAAATAGCAAGTAATGTTAGAGATGCGAACAATAGTACAGAAAGAGAAACACCTGAAATGGGACTTTGGCTACTTCCTATAAGCCCTGCAAAATAGCCACATAGTGAGGAAAAAAAGAAGCCAGTGATTAAAATAAAAACAATACCGATAAGTAGAGTTATTATTTGGATACTACTGGTTAGTCCCAATGCAGGATGATTTATAAAGCTAAATAAAATATATCCTAATGGTAATATTAAAATACCTAATAAAGCTAAAGTATAGTGAATAGGTATATCACGTTCATGCTTAGGTAAGGAAGTATACCCGCTTTCTTTAATGGTTCTTAATGAGACAAAAGATGAATGTACTCCTCTAATAATAGGTTTAACGAGCAGAACCATCGTCCATAAGCCCCCTACTAACATCGTGCCTACACCAATTGGACGTATACTGGATTGCCAAATGCTATTGGCTAAGCTGTTAGCAGATTGACTAGTAGCCATTGCCAGAGGGTGTAAGTAACTAAAAATAGGAATTCCAATTATCCATCCGATTGCCACACCGAGTAATGTACTCAGCGCTACACCAATGCCGACTATATATCCAGCTGCCAATAATGCAGGTTCAAAACCAAACGTAAATCCAAAAATAAATTTGTTATCTGCTCTAAACCATACTGGAAAATTATCCGCTATGATTTGGAAACCCGATTGAAAAAGCGCCACAAAAGCACCTAAAAGTCCGCCTTGGATTAATTCTTTAAAATTTCCTTTAGCATCTTGACTAATTTTTAAAATTTGACCTATCGCAGTACCTTCTGGGAAACGCAATGTAGGATCCGCTAATAAAACTCGGCGTAAAGGAATAGAAAATAAGACCCCTAATATTCCACCCGTTAGGGAAATTGTTACAGTTTGCCAATAATCAAAATGTTGCCAATAGTGAAGAATTATTAAGGCAGGGAGAATGAACGCGGTCCCTGCGGTCAATGCTTCTCCAGCCGATGCACCTGTTTGGACAATGTTACTTTCAAGTATCGAAGAATTTTTAAAAAAACGCAGGATACCCATAGAAAGAATAGCCGCCGGAATAGATGCAGAAATAGTTAAGCCGACTTTTAGTCCTAGATAAGCATTTGCAGCAGCTAAAATGACAGCAAGCAAAATGGCTAATAGGATGGCACGAAAACTTATTTCAGATGGTTGTGATGACATGAAATCCGAATTTTTTTTAGTAATCATTTTATTTATCACATTGTGATGTATAGGTCAAAAAATTGATGTAAGAAAAAAGGAAGCTTTTGGGATAATTATTAAGAAAAATTCTGATTTATTTTGGGTTCAGCCAAGTTAATATCCTACGACGGGCACTTTCAATACCTATGGATTTTGTCGCAGAAAAGGTTTGTATTTCATAGTGGCTATCAAGAATAGCCAATTGTTGGGTCGTTAATTTCAAGGTATTTGCGGCTTGATTACGTGTTAGCTTATCGGCTTTAGTCAGAAGAATATATATTGGTATTTGATGATGAGACGCCCACGCTAACATAGTTTGATCCCGATCCTTAAGTGGATGACGGATATCCATAGTGATAACAAGACCTTTTAAAGATTTTCTTATTTTTAGATAACTGGCTATGTTTTTCTCCCAATTAGCTTGTATATCTTTTGGGACGTTGGCAAAACCATAACCTGGAAGGTCGACTAAACGTAGATGTTCGTTGATTTGAAAAAAATTCAATAATTGAGTGCGCCCTGGAGTTTTACTGGTTTTGGCTAAACCTTTTTTTCCAGTAATTGAGTTAATTGCTGTAGATTTTCCAGAATTGGAACGACCAATAAATGCAACCTCTGCGCCTTGATCTTTAGGCAATTGGTCTAATTGAGCTACGCTTTTTAAGAAAATGGTAAGTGGAAAGACGTGGGAACTCAAGCTTATCTTCCGCTTAATTAAAAAAGAAAAATTCCCTGGCCTTTATGTTATTTTTATAATTTGTCAAAGCCTGAGAAAACTATAAACTAAAAAATTGCGTTTAGCAATATTAATTATTTCCTGCAATTGCGTTAGAAAAAAATTTTCATATGTTAGATTACAAAAATTTTACTTTTCTCTTTATATTCTTTTTTTTATTCGGTTTTCCGCCGAGTGATGCCCAAATTATTGAAGAAAAATTCAAAGATATTATTGCTGGATGTGAGTTATGTCATGGTATCGAAGGAAATTCCACGGTAAATGAAAATTGGCCAAAATTGGCGGGACAGAACGCTAATTATTTAATCAAGCAAATGCAGGACTTTCAACCGAAGGCGAAATGTGGGCGTGATAATCCAATAATGAACGCGTTAATTATAGCATTATCGAAAAAAGAAAAAATCAAAATAGCAAATTATTATGCAACTTTGTTAGGAACTATTGATAGCGCACAACCCCGTTTACTTTCTTTAGGACAAAGAATTTATCGTGGCGGAGATGCAAATAAAGGACTGCCGGCTTGTTTAGCCTGTCATGGACCTGCAGGTTTAGGGAATCCATCGGCTGGATTTCCTCGTTTAAGTGGACAACATGCACGGTATATTGCCACTCAATTAAAAGCCTTTCGTGATGGCAAGCGGCATAATGATAAATTTCAGATGATGCCGGTAATTAGTAAGAAAATGAATGACACTGAAATAATTGCAGTAGCCAATTATATTTCAGGTTTATATTCTTAGGTTCTGCCTCTAAAGTACCCTTGCAGTCACTGCTGCATTAATAGCTCAAAAATACTCATTTACTTCGTGTAAACCCTGTTTTTTCGCGGTTTTCGCGTAGCGGATGACTACACTCATCACTTTAGGAACAGAACCTAAAATTTATTCAGCGATATTTTCATGCCCAGGTGTTATCAATAGACACATTCCTTGAGGTGGCATAATTTGGTTTTTTTTAGGATAAGTATCTGGCGATATAAAAATAGGTGTGCTTGCTCGTAAACCATCAGGAAAATCTAATTCGACATACGATGCGCGCCAACCTTGTTTAACGTTTGGAATTATTAATTTGCTCTCTTGCTCGTTTACTATTATATCCGTTGGTTGATAATGAATTGCACAGGAGTAACGAAAATCTCGGGTAAGGGGATTATTTGCAGACCATACTATTATTTTTTCAGGTTTTTCAGAATAATGAATTTTTAATTCACCAGTCGTTTTCCTATTCCAAGTAATGATCGGTAACGTTTGATGAGAAATAATTCTTTTATAAAAAGCGGATAATGTAGAAGCTAATTGCGAGATCGAAGAGGAATATTCTACATAATGAGGGGAGTTCGGTAAATAAAATAATAACTTCTTTCCTGATAATGCTTGATAATAATATTGAGAACTATCGGGTGGAAAAAAATCATCTCCACTTGCATTAATAATATATTTAGACATCTCAGCTAACTTTTTTTGATAAGCTGTGTCTGTAAAGTAAGTGAAAGGATCCTCTATTTGTAATAACTTTAAATAATTTCTGAAAAAAGGACTTTTGGGGTCAGCATATTCAGGTATGTATTGTTGATAATAATCCTTCAATGCTATCGGCCAATGCTGAGCGTAAACTTTATAAATATGTGGTAATTGTTTTTTTAGATTTAATACATCAACTACAATGGGAATCATTGCAATAACTCGATGATCAAGCAAGGCAGTCATCCATGTCGCCCATCCGCGTTTTGAAGCGCCTATGACTACAAAATGATTGATGCTTATATGATGTTCCAGTAATATATTTTGTGCTAAGGTCATGGCTTGCTGTGCAGCAATTGCCATAGGAATATGTAAGGGATAATAAGCTAATTTTGGATTATGAATAAAACGATTCCAGGTAAAAGCAATAATTTCATCTTCTTTTAATTGTTTATCGTTGATAGTTAAATATTGATTAGGATCATCTTTAAGTACAACAACAATATTACGTTGAATTAATTGACTAATAATTTTATCCGGAGTGTTGTTTCTTGTTATATTAGAATGGATATATCCACCAGTAATATAAAGAGCAGCCGTATGAACATTAGAATTTTCTTTAGGAATGAAAATATCTACTTCGTGCTTCCAAGCATTGGGCGTAATGATATCTGGAATACCCATCTGGAAAACTTTCGGCCAAATAAGTGATACGAAACCATATCTATATTGAGTGTATTGATTTGTTTTTTCTTCGCCTAGATAACTTAATTGTGAAGTGTGACTAGGTAATATCTTTCCAGCACAGGGCAATACATGATGAGGATGTTGTAATAGATAAAGAGTATTTTCGCAGTTTTTCAAATCCAAAGGAAAAGCATAAGTTTTTATTGCAGGATAAAAAAGAGGTAAAGAAAACAAAATTAAACAGATTAATTTTTTTATAGGTATATATTTCATAAGTTTACCATTATTTTTTTCTGAAAAATAAATAAGCCTGTCTGAATAGCTTTATTTTCTTGCTGACGACCTACTATATTTTTATAATTTAAGAGTGTTAACTGATTTTTTTTAGCTAATTCTCTTACATAAATTTCAGCATGTTGATATCGGCCATTAGCTTGTAAAGTGTATGAAGAGAAAGCTTGCTCAGAAAGCTCAATAGAGATAGCCAACAAACCATTAGCAGTTAAACAATGTAAAGTTTTAGTAAAAAACTCACTAAGTTTGCCAAAATATACTAATGTATCGATACATAAAATAAGGTCAAAATTCTCTTTTGATTCAGCTAAGCTATTCAAAATATCATTTTCTATTAAGACATCATAACACGCTTTTTCTTTAGCTTTATTAAGCATATTCGGTGAAATATCTATACCAGTTATTTTTTTAGAAATATCAACGAAACAACGACCACTAAGACCGGTACCACAACCTAGATCTAAAAGATTATATTTTTTTTTCTCCAAAAATGGATTTAATTGTTTACGCAGTAGTTCAGGTGTTTTATAGAGTAATACGTTTTGCAAATGCGCATCAAATTGATAGGCGTAATTGTCAAATAAATTTTTAATATAATCTAAAGGGGCGGTTTCAGGTAGAGATTGTCGAGTGAGTGCACTAATCATATAATTAGCAATGGAATGTTTGTTGTTTAAATTTAAAATGGTTTGATAATGGGTTAAAGCAGTAACTGGATTGTTAAGTTTTAAATAAATGGCAGCAAGATTACAATGAGTATCTATTTGTGTATCATCTATAGTCAAAATCTTTTTTAAATCATATTTGGCTTCATGCAAATTACCAATCAACATTAAGCTATGTGCTCGGTTAAAAAGCGCCTCTATATTTAAAGGATCTAAATTTAGATATAAAGAATAATGCCATATGGCTTCTCTTAATTGATTGTTTTGTAATAAAATAGCTGCAAGATTGTTTCTTGCGGTTTTATGCTTAGGATCAATAATGAGTGCCCGTTTAAAATAATCGATAGCTACATTAATTTGCTCTTTTTTTAACATTAGAGCACCGAAATTATTTAATAATTCTACTGAATTTGGATCTAAATCGAATATTTTTTGATAATGATAATGGACTTTTTCTAGATCTTGATTTTGCCAATAAATATTGGCGAGTTGCCAATGTCCTTGAATAGAATTTGGATGTAAGTTTATTACATTTTTAAATTGAGTTATTGCAGCATTTTTTTCTTGTTGAGCTAAAAATACTAAACCTAAATTAAAATGTGCTTCCAAGTAGTCCGTTTTTATATCGATGGCTAGAATATAATGTTGCCGAGCCGCATTTAATTGATTTTGTTTATAAAATAAACTCGCTAAATTATTATGAACTTCAGCATAGTGTGGATTTAAACGCAAAGCAGTTTGATAATGTGTTAATGCGAATTCAAATTGATTTATGTTTTTAAAAAGATTTGCTAAATGAAAGTGAAAACGTGTTGAATCGGGTTGAATAGATAAAGCGCGTTGTATCCAAGCAATCGCAGTCTCCCATTGCTCTAATTCAGAAGCAAGCATACCTAAAGCATGCATAGTTTCTACATGATCAGGCTGTATGTTGAGTATATATTCATAAATATCTCTAGCATATTTTACATTGCCTGATTCATGGGCATTCAAAGCTTGCTGAAAAAGAACTTCAATAGTAGGAAGATTTTCAGCTTGGACTAACTGTGCCATTTCATCATGTGTATTATTCATGTCCAGGCTCGATGAAAAACAGTAACGATCCTTGTTTAGTCAGTAGATCATCCCATTTTTCAATATCAAAATTTATTGAGATTATACCTGCGGGAGGCAAAATGATAGATTTTGTAGTTAAACATAATTTGTGGGCCAAGCAACTTAATGTAGGATTATGACCAATTATGAAAGCCTGTTGAGCTAAATTTAACAATAAAAAGGCTTGTAAAATAGTTTTGATATCGCCTGAATATAGTATAGGACTAATCTTCAGCAATCTTGGGTTTATTTTTAATTTTTCGCAGAGAAGTTGAGCTGTTTGTATCGCACGTGTAGCTGGGCTACAAAGCAAATAATCTGGCAAGATTTTTTTTTCTATTAATTGGTTTGAAATATTTTCAATTTGGCGAAGACCAAATGGAGTGAGAGTCCGATCTTTATCACTTTCAAAAATCTGTTGCGGATAGGTTTCGGCATGTCGAATAAACGTCAAATTTTTCATAATTCAGTTTTTTATTAATCAATTATATTGTTGTTCAATTGCTATATCGACGACGATAGTAGACACCATTTTCAAAGTTATCAAAAAAATAATCTAATTCAGGATGTTCAATTGGATCTAATGTATCGTCCTTAGTTAAATTCATTTCGGCTGCATATGCATGATGAACAGAGCCATGAACTAAAATATGATACCAAGGTTGGTTTTTAGGAGGATTTCCGGGCGCGTTTTTGCTATACCAAGCATCATCTCCTTGAAAGCCAGCATCAGCGTCAATAATGACACCGCGATAGCCAAATAAACTATGCTGAACAATTTCTCCGATTCCAAAACGTGCTTTTATAGGCTCCCTCATAAATAAATCCTAGTTGATATTTTGATAAGTTGCTATGACGGGAACGTGATCCGACGGTTTTTCCCACAATCGTATTTCTTTATCAATTTCGCAAGCAATACATTGAGAAATTAAAGCATTACTGCTTAATATATGATCGATACGTAAACCATGATTTCGTCGAAAAGCACCAGCCCTGTAATCCCACCATGTGTAATAACCGGGCTCATTATTAAATAACCGAAAACTATCCTTTAACCCTAAAGCCAATATATCATTTAAAGCGTGACGTTCCTCGGGACTAACTAACACTTTGTCTTGCCAAATTTGCGGATCATGAACGTCTTTATCTTCCGGAGCGATATTAAAATCTCCTAGTACGATTAAATGTGGATGTATACTTAATTCCTGTTGTAAATAATTTTTTAATTGCTTTAACCATTGCAATTTATAGATAAATTTTTCAGACCCTACATTTGAACCATTAGGCACGTAAACGTTGACAATACGTATAGATCCTATATTTACCACTAAAATACGTCGTTGTGTATCATCAAAGTCCGGCAAGAAAGTCATTTCATTTTGCATGGGAATACGACTAATGAAGGCAACACCATTATAGGTCTTTTGGCCATTATATAAGATATGGTAACCCGCTTTTTTAAATGGCTCTTCAGGAAAATGGTGATTTTCAACTTTCGTTTCTTGTATCGCAAGCAGGTGAGGTTCATAGGAAGTCAGCCATGTTAAAACATGTTCTAAACGTACGCGCAATGAATTAACATTCCAAGTGGCAATTTTAAATAATTGAGTCATTTATAATAAAAAATTTTAATATCAGTGATAAAGCTTTCGGTTGCTGTAATTTTTTTTAATTTAGTTTCTAAGTCATTTTGTTTACTGAATTCAATCGGTAATTTCAAGTCAATCGTGATTTTACTTTCCAAATAATGAAAAGCAGCTGTTTTAATTGCTATTTCTGGTAGTAAATGTTGCCAATGTTTCTGCAAAATTTTTTGTAATGTAGTTCGATTAGGTAAATTATAAGAAGGATTAGTTAATTCATCATCTTCTGTATCAATATGCACGGTAACATCAGTAATATCTGGAAATGATGCAATCAAACGTTTATCGACTTCTTGGCCTATATAATGTCCTTCTGAAACACTAATAAAGGGATCCACTAAAACATGAACATCACAAAAGATGGATCCTGCAATTGAGCGGGTGCGAAGTTGATGAATTGCTTTTACACCAGGGATTTCCTTTATAAATAATTTAATTTTTTCAGTTTCTTCTATGCTGAGAGCGGTATCAACTAATTCACGAATACTATGCCAACCAAAATCCCAAGCCATTTTTAAAATCAATAATCCAACAATAATAGCTGCAACAGCATCTAATTTAGGGAAACCAAGCCAAGCTCCAATCACACCTAAAGCAACGGCTATAGAAGAAGCTGAATCACTACGATGATGCCAGGCATTGGTCATTAACAGTCTGGATTTAATTTTATTTGCTATCTGTTTGGTCCAGAAATAAAGTATCTCATTGAGCACAACTGAACTAAGAGCAATCCATAAAACAATTTGAGCTGGCACGATATGGACATGAACCGCAGCGATAGTATTAAAAGCGTTTACAATGATAGCAAAAGCTGCAATAGCTAAAATTAATGCTAAAAAAACGGTAGCTGCTGTTTCAATACGACCATGTCCATAAGGATGATCCTCATCCGCCGCTTTATTGCCAAATTTTGAGGCAATAATAACAACGCTATCAACAATTAAATCAGATAGGGAATGAATTCCATCAGCTAGTAAGCCATGAGAATGACCAATAATACCAAAGATTATTTTCAATCCCGCTAATAGGATATTTTTTAATCCACCCCACAATGCGATAAAGCGTGTTTGTTGATAGCGAGAAGTCTTCATTAACAAGTACCTATTTGTATCGACATGAAAATTTCTCGACATTGTGTGCTACTAGACAGTAAATAGTGACCATGGATGCGACACCAAGCTGAAATATCAGAGAGGCTACCTTTATCAGTACATACGACCTCTAAAATATCACCAGGATTTAACTTTTTTACGTATTCTTGTACCTTAATAACAGGTAAAGGACACAGTAAACGTCGAGCATCTAATTGGTGAGTCATAATCATTGGTTTTTGTAGATAATCTATATTAATTTATTGGGATTAGACTTGCTTTTAATAAAATTCTTTTCTTAGAAAATAAGATTAGCCCGAAATATACCACTCTTTAGGGATCTGATCTGCAGTAAAAGGGTTAACCTCCACTGTTTGCACAGAACCACTCAATGAGCAAATTTCCAAAGTTACCTTATCATTGGATTTAGCGTCGGTAAAGCGAGCAGCGATTTTTGCGGCATAATGGATGTATTCAGCATTAATTTTACCATCAATTAGGCTTAAAGGACCTAGATGACTAATGGGCTTTATCGAGGTATATTGATGTTGATAGGCTTCAAGGAAATGATTTTCACCTTCATCCCTGCCAATAATGAGCTTAAAATCGGGATTGGGTCGAATGTGCCGACCTACTTTCAGCAAGATGATATCATCAAATTCATAGTCTTTTTTTCCTCGATGCGTCCACAGATCTCTTAGTTTTTTTGTGTAATGACCGTTAGTTAAAAAACAACAGCCTCCAGCAGGCTGTGCATATTCTTGAAAATCAAATTTTCTTGCTAAATCGAATTGAGGGTTACGACTACGACCAGAAAATCCCTGAAGTTTCTCACGATCTACCCACCCCTCACGTTCTACCAAAGTGGGTGCTAATAGTTTGGCACAAAGTGGGCGTAATAGAATGCCGTCTGCTTTAGATTCATGCGCGACTATAGGCATATTTCTTTTAAGTTGCGATTTCGGACGCTGACCAATGACCTCTCCAGTAATAATAAAATCAAAGTGATTTTCCTCCATCCATTGCTTGGCCCTATTCACCATAAAAATTTTACAATCGAGACAAGGATTGAGATGAGCGCCATAGCCATGTTTAGGGTTCAAGACTATCTGTTTATAGTCTTGAATAATATCAATAATATGTAATTTAATTCCTAATTGTTCAGCAGCCCATAACGCGTTGTTGCGTTTAGGTTTGCTAGGTTGTAAATTACGAATAGCTCCTGTATGTCCCTCAATGCAAAATCCAGTATAAAAATTAATACCTTCAACATAAATCCCTTGTTCTTGGATAACACGGACGGCAAGCATAGAATCCAAGCCGCCAGAAATAAGAGCAACTGCTTTTTTCATAATCGAACCATTCAGAAATTAAATACAAAATGTACTTGTTGATTTAGTAAGCTATCACGACATCTGCTCAAATCCTTACTAAAAGAATGTTCTACATTTGATGAGGGTATAGAAGGTCCTCGGATGGGACCGAATCCAGCGGGCATCGTACTGGAAGGGGTCCTGGCTTTCCCAGGAATAATTTTAAAAGTAAATGGTTCTGACGAAATTAACCACCTATCAGAGCTTGGACTTGAATGGCAAGCTAACAAAAATAAAGAAAAAAAAAGTAATAAAAATTTACTTTTATGCATAATAAAAAAATAAATTTTTAGAATGTTAATCCATGTTCAAGATCATCAATAAGGTCTTGGGCAGCTTCTATTCCTACTGATAAGCGCAGTAGACTATCAGTAATGCCAAGACGCTCACGAGTTTCTATAGGTAAAGCAGCATGCGTCATAATGGCAGGATGATCAACAAGACTCTCTACACAACCTAGGCTTTCTGCCAATTTAAATAAACGACAACGTTCAACAAAATGACGTGTTTCTTCTAAATTTCCTTGCAACACAAAGCTTACAATCCCTCCGAAGCGGTTATGCATTTGTTTTTTAGCTAATTCATGTTGAGGATGACTCGCTAAGCCAGGATAAAAAACTTTTTCAACCATATTGTGTTGCTCCAAAAACTGAGCAATTTTTAATGCGTTTTCACAATGTCTTTGCATACGTAACGCTAAAGTGTGCAAGCCTCGCAAGGCAAGGAAACTGTCAAAAGGACCTTGTATGGCCCCCATGGCATTTTGTAAATAAGTTATTTTCTCAATTAATTCAGCATTCTCACCGACGACTACAATACCTCCGACCATATCGGAATGTCCATTCAAATATTTTGTGGCAGAATGGACAACAAGATCACAGCCCAATGTTATGGGTTGCTGGGCCCAAGGAGTTGCAAACGTATTATCAAGTACAGTAATTAATTTATGTTGGCGAGCAATTTTTACTACTTGTTGTATATCAACTAATTTTAATAAAGGATTAGTCGGGGATTCCATCCATAATAATTTAGTTTCAGGTTTTATTTGCTTAATTAAATTATTTAAATCAGTCATGTCCACATATGAAAAATTTAAATCTGATGATCGTTGCTTAATTTGATTAAATAAACGTACGGTGCCACCATATAAGTCATCCATACCTATGATATGATCGCCGGGATTTAATAGCTCAAGTAGCGTATTAATAGCCGCCATTCCAGAAGCAAAAGCAAATCCTGCCTGACCATTTTCTAAATCGGCAATACAACGTTCGTAAGCAAACCGAGTAGGATTGTGAGTTCTGGAATACTCAAAGCCTTGATGTACCCCTGGGCTTTTTTGAACGTAAGTTGATGTTGCATAAATGGGTGTTATTAAAGCACCAGTACTTGGATCAGGTATTTGTCCAGAATGTATGCAGCGAGTGGCAAATTCTAATTTTTTTTCACTATTTTTCATAAAGATGAATTATAAAATTCGGCTATGGTTTTAATTAAACGCAGGCAAATTTCATCCGCTTCAGCTTCTTGTAAAATTAAAGCAGGTAGAAGACGAATCGTATTATTAGAAACGACATTAAAAAGTAAATGATGTTTTAATCCAATTCTAGGGATGTTACGACATTCAACATCAAGCTCAATACCTAGCATAAGCCCTTGTCCTTTTATAGTGACGACATGTGGATGGTTATCAAAACTATTTTGTAATTTTGAAAGCAAATAAGCTCCAATTTTTTTTACATGCGCAGAGAATCTTTCTTTTTCTAAGGTATTTATAACTGTAATTGCAACGGCACAAGCTAATGCGCTACCAGCAAACGTAGAACCATGTTTTCCAATGGGAAAAATATTATTTGCTTTTCCACGAGAACAATAAGCTCCAATAGGAAAGCCATTGCCTAAGGTTTTTGCAATAGTAACTATATCAGGTAAAATATTATAAGTTTGGTAGGCAAACCAAGGCCCGGTACGGCAAAGGCCGGTTTGTATCTCATCGAGTATCATCAACCAATCGTGTTGGTCACAGTAATCTCGAATAGCTTTTAAAAAATTGGACGTGGCTATTTTAATTCCACCATCTCCTTGAATAGGTTCTAACATAATTGCGACTATATTTTTTTTATGTTTTTTTATAGCATTTTCTAATGCAACAACATCATTAAATGGGATATGGATAAAACGTTCTAATAAAGGTTCAAAACCAATTTGTAAACGCTCGCTGCCAGAAAGGCTTAAAGTTGCCATGGTTCTGCCATGAAAAGCATTTTTCATGGCAATAATGATGGGCTGATCGATCCCTTTTTTGCGGGCATAAAGTCGCGTCATTTTGATAGCCGCTTCGTTTGATTCTGCGCCTGAATTAGAAAAAAAAACTTGATCCATTCCAGATAGTCGCGCCAGTTCTGACGCTAATATTTCCTGTTCCGGAATATGATAAGTATTTGATGTGTGAATTAATTTTGCAGCTTGCTTGCAAATTGTCTCAGTGATTGCAGGATGAGCATGTCCTAAACCGCAAACTGCAATACCTGCTAAAGCATCTAAATATTTTTCACCTTGAGTATCTGTCAGCCACACTCCTGAGCCTTTTTCAAAGGCGACAGGAAGTCGATTTGGATAAATAGGCATCAAGGCAGATGTCATAGTTTTTTTCTCAGTTAACTTGTTATTTTTCGAAATTTTCAGCAACAAAACCCCAATTCACTACTTCCCAAAATTTTTCAAGATATTTTGGGCGTGCATTGCGGTAGTCAATATAGTAAGCATGCTCCCAGACATCACAAGTAAAAAGACAAGATTTGCTATCCTGGATAGGAGTTTGTGCATTACTCGTTGTTTTTATCGTCACCCCCTGCGCATCTTTTACCAGCCAAGCCCATCCAGAGCCGAATTGTCCAATGGCGGCCTTAACAAAATTTTCTTTGAATTTATCGACAGAACCAAAGGTTTTATTTATTGCATCTTCTAGAGGCCCTTTCAACTTGTTTTTTGGTGCTTCGGGTGTCATACAATGCCAATAAAAGGTATGATTCCATACTTGAGCAGCGTTATTAAAAATAGGGCCTGGAGGGGCTTTTTTGATAATTTCTTCCAGAGATAAAGTTTCGAACTCTGTACCAGGAATTAATTCATTCAGTTTGTCGACATAAGCTTTATGGTGTTTGCCATAATGATATTCTAAGGTTTCTTTTGAAATAACGGGTTCCAGAGCATCTAAGGCATAGGGTAATGGGGGTAACTCATGTTTCATGGGGGTATCCTATTTTTATCGATTTGCTAAAATTGCTAGTACCAGTTTAAAATCCAGATAATGATAAGGCAAGCATTTAAATATGGCTAATTGTATTTTCGTTAAATAGTTTTACCTAGAAAATCTGAGCGTAGTTTTAGATTAAAATTACCAAAATATATTATAAATGAGGAAAATAAATGTCTATTACTGAAGTGAATACCTTAGAAACAATTAAGCAACAAATTGCGAAATACCCGTTGATTCTCTATATGAAAGGAACTCCCGAAAATCCTTGTTGCGGTTTTTCGGCACGAGTAGTACAAATTCTAAAAATCTGCAGTGTAAAATTTGCACATGTTGATGTACTTGAAAATAGTAATATCCGTCGCGAATTACCACAATATTCTAACTGGCCAACTTTTCCACAGCTTTTTTACCAAGGAGAGTTAATGGGTGGATGCGATATAGTTGAACAGCTTTATAAAACTGGCGACCTACAAAAAAAATTATCAGAAACTTGATTTAAATTGATTTAGCATCTATTTTCCTTTAATTGGTAAGTTTTCTTTATAGTTAAGGTAGTAAGGCGTATTTTATAATGAAACCATTGACATAGGTCATGGTGTTAGGTATAAAATGCAATAGCTATCTGGTCTTTAAGAAAAGCTATTTTCAGCACTAATAACAAAGTCTTGTACCTTCCAAATCGCTGAAAACTTAAAAAAACAAAAAACAAATGTTTGTAAAACGGTTCTGGTAAACCGCTAAGCAAGTCTCCGTTTAGAGTTTGCGAAACTGTAAATTTTAAATTTACAGCGGTGCCAAGACCAGGGTTGTTTAATTTTCGCCGATATCGCTTTTATAAAGCAGGAATGGAAATTAAACAGCCTTGGTAGGAAATAACAAGGGATAAGTATAAATAAATTGTTTTTGAATTATTTTTATGAACGTAGCATATTCCAACTTTTATCGGTGTGTTGCGGGCATGAAATTAAAGAAGTAATAGATTTTTGTAAAACTAATTTTTTGTTTGAATCGACAAACTAGTTTGTCGATAATAGAAAGCAAAAAATTTAGCTTTAAATAAGTCTAATGTTGAGTTAACAACCTATTAAGGAGATGGATGAGTATGAAACTCAAAGCGATTGTTGCTTCACTTGTAACACTTGGGCTTAGCGGTCCTGTATTAGCGATGCAGCCGTATATGATGGATACATCCTATCAAATGGATGTAATGCGTTATCAAGTCAATAAACTTGATTCGATCCTTGACCGAAATCAACCTGGCGGATTTGATCAACCTTGTGGTTGGACTTGCCGCATCAATGTCAGTGGTTGGATCAATGCCGATGCTTATTTAGCGAATAAGCCACCGGTTTTTTGGGAACCTAACCCAGCATTTAACCCAACCATTCCGATAGATCCAACTTCGATACCACCTAACGTATTAACTCTTCCAACATCCGGTCGAGCCAGTGATCTATTGCTAAATAATGCGAATTTATTCGTAGATGCTCGAGTGAATAACTGGGTGACGGCGAATATGTCGGTGGTCTATAGTTCTTTATCAGGTCTACCAGGTTCAACGGGGCCTTACAATATTGCTAACTCACTTTTTGTGTATCATCCGTTGAATCGAACCTCAATAGATACCGCGTATGCGACTATTGGTAATTTCCAAGCTTCACCTATTTATTTTAGAGTGGGTAAAGAATACATCCCATTTGGTGCCTATGACCCTTATGGATTTGTAACACAAGAAAACCCAACACAATTATTCACTGAGATTACTTCAACTGCTGCGCAATTAGGATTTATTGCACCAGGTGGTTTCTATGGTTCCTTATACACCTTTGCGGGTAATCCTAAGATCTCAGACGGTGGTTCTACACGTCGTATTCAAAACGGTGGTGTGGATTTAGGCTGGGGTTGGAGAATGTTTAATAGTAAGTGGAATTTAAATGCAGGTTATATTGCGAATATAGCGGATTCAAATTTCTTATCTTCCTATTATCTAAATCAGATTGTTGAGGGAACAACGGTTCCAGGTTTACCGAATGAAAAGGTACCGGCTTGGAACGTGAACGCAGATGTGACCTTCGGACCTTTTGATGCAAACGGTCACTATATTGCGACCACTCGTAGTTTAGCAAATCCAATCTTTTTAAGCGGTAATTCTTCACCAGGATTTCCCGTGTTAACGAATCCGCCCGCGCAGTTAGGTAAGCCTAACGTCTGGGGTTTAGAAGCAGGATTGACATTCCCCGTGATGGCGCATCAATCACGAGTAGCGATTGGTTATCAAAAAACTACACACTTAGCAACTTTCTTGCCACAGCGTCGTATCTATGCGGACTATATGGTTAATTTAGCCAAATGGTTTGATGTGGGTATAGCGATATTTCAAGACAGAGACTACAATATTGGCGAAGGGGCTATTATTAACAACACTAATGATGGTAATGCACCACCTATTGGAACTATCATACATCAAGGTGCAACCGGTAATAAATCTACAGTTGGCCAATTACGTGCCAGCATTAAATTTGCTTAAATTGTATAACAAACTTAAGTAACATTAAGCCCGCATTAGCGGGCTTTTTTTATGGGACACCATACAAATAAATTTATCTTATTGAGATAGTTATAAAGTACTGCTAAGATAAACACGATTTGAGCTTATTTTATCTATAATAATTTTTCATAGATAGAAAAACAAATCTAAGAAAATCTTGTAGCAGTTTAAAAGATTATTCTTCTTAGGTTTGTCAAGAAAAAGCGATAGATGGAGTTAATTAATTATACAAGGAGATGGTTTAGGATGAAACTCAAAGCGATTGTTGCTTCACTTGTAACACTTGGGCTTAGCGGTCCTGTATTGGCGATGCAGCCGTATATGATGGATACATCCTATCAAATGGATGTAATGCGTTATCAAGTCAATAAACTTGATTCGATCCTTGACCGAAATCAACCTGGCGGATTTGATCAACCTTGTGGTTGGACTTGCCGCATCAATGTCAGTGGTTGGATCAATGCCGATGCTTATTTAGCGAATAAGCCACCGGTTTTTTGGGAACCTAACCCAGCATTTAACCCAACCATTCCGATAGATCCAACTTCGATACCACCTAACGTATTAACTCTTCCAACATCCGGTCGAGCCAGTGATCTATTGCTAAATAATGCGAATTTATTCGTAGATGCTCGAGTGAATAACTGGGTGACGGCGAATATGTCGGTGGTCTATAGTTCTTTATCAGGTCTACCAGGTTCAACGGGGCCTTACAATATTGCTAACTCACTTTTTGTGTATCATCCGTTGAATCGAACCTCAATAGATACCGCGTATGCGACTATTGGTAATTTCCAAGCTTCACCTATTTATTTTAGAGTGGGTAAAGAATACATCCCATTTGGTGCCTATGACCCTTATGGATTTGTAACACAAGAAAACCCAACACAATTATTCACTGAGATTACTTCAACTGCTGCGCAATTAGGATTTATTGCACCAGGTGGTTTCTATGGTTCCTTATACACCTTTGCGGGTAATCCTAAGATCTCAGACGGTGGTTCGACACGTCGTATCCAAAATGGTGGTGCAGATTTAGGCTGGGGATTTAGATGGCTTAATAGTAAATTCAATGTAAACGCTGGCTATATTGCGAATATAGCGGATTCAAACTTCTTATCCTCCTATTATCTTAATCAGATTGTTGAAGGTACAACGGTTCCCGGTTTACCAAATGAAAAAGTGCCTGCATGGAACTTCAATGCCGATGTAAGCTTCGGACCTTTTGACGCGAATGGACATTATATTCAAACAACACGTAGTTTAGCGAACCCTATCTTTTTAAGTGGTAACTCAGCACCAGGAATGGCAGTGTTATTAAATCCACCCGCACAGTTAGGTAAACCTACCGTGTGGGGCTTAGAAGCCGGATTGACGTTCCCAGTGATGGCGCACCAATCACGCGTGGCAATTGGTTATCAAAAAACTACACACTTAGCAACTTTCTTGCCACAGCGTCGTATCTATGCGGACTATATGGTTAATTTAGCCAAATGGTTTGATGTGGGTATAGCCGTCTTCCAAGACAGAGATTACAACGTTGGTGAAGGGGCTATTACGAGTACGGTTGCACCTGATCAAGTACAACCGATTGGAACCATAGTACATCAAGGTGCAACTGGTAATAAATCAACGGTTGGTCAATTACGCGCCAGCATTAAATTCGCTTAAACGATTTGCAGTTTAAATCAAATAGCATTAAGCCCGCATTAGCGGGCTTTTTTGTTGGTGGATAAACAAAATTTTGCTAATAATTTATCTATGGTGACTATTTAGTTTGTTTTTTTCTTTGAAAAAATTCATTAAAATCATCTGCAACTTTACAGTTATAGTATCTTTGTTACAACCGGTTATTTTATGGTTTAGTAGCTAAAATTCTCCTGAGGCTAATTTATGTTTGAATTATTTTTTTCTCCGGAAGCTTGGATTAGTTTACTTACTTTAACAGCTTTAGAGATTATTTTGGGTATTGATAATCTGGTTTTCATTTCTATCGTAACAAATAGGCTTGCGCAATCTCAGCAACGTTCAGCTCGTCAATTTGGTTTATTACTCGCCTGTATAACACGCTTACTTTTATTGGCAACGCTTGCTTGGATGACTAAGTTTACGCAGCCGCTTTTTACTCTGGTAGGGCATGTTTTCTCAGGAAGGGACTTAGTTCTTATCCTAGGAGGATTATTTTTACTTGCAAAAGGGACCAGTGAACTTCATTTTAATGTAACTACTCCGACAAAAAACAAAAGCAGTCTACATCGGTATTCGCGATTTTCGATGGTTATCATTCAAATTATGTTTTTAGATATTATTTTTTCATTGGATAGTGTGATCACCGCAGTAGGAATGGCCCAAGAATTTATAATTATGGCCTTAGCTATTATTATCGCAATTGCATTAATGATATGGGCAAGTGGCCCACTAAGTCATTTTATTAATATCTACCCGAATCTAAAGATTCTCGGTTTAAGTTTTTTATTATTAATAGGATTAGTACTAGTAGCTGATGGATTTGGGATGCATGTACCTAGAGCTTATCTGTATTTTGCTATTGCTTTCTCTGTATTTGTAGAATGGTTAAATATTCTGGCTAACCGGTGGCGACAGAAGAAAAATTCGAATTAGGGGGTTATTTCTTAAAACTTCTAACTGACATTAAAAGGGATGGAACCCTTAAATAGGCCTGACCCTAGGTAAATTAGGCTTGCATTCATCACTTTTTTTTGATACATAGGGAACTTAATACTTATTTTAATAATAAGGTGTTCCTCATGCTAAGTAACAAATATAAATTAACGACGCTTATGGCAGGTGTGTGTTGGTTAAGTTTACAAGGAAATGTTGCATTAGCTAATGAAACCAACCAGACAAGTAATGACAATGAAATTAGAAGATTGTCGCAACGGACTCAAGCCCTAGAATCCGAGCTACAGCGCGTGCAAAATCAAGTGGCCACCTTGCGTAGACAATCAAACCAGACAGCAGTTTCCAATACTACTGAAACAGCTGCACATCAAAGTTTGGTTACTTCTTTGCATCCTTTTTTTATTATAGGTACTCCAGTTATTAGTTCGCCTTATATAGGGATCAACTCAGAATATAATGCTTCCGATTTAGTCGTTAATCAGCCTTATGTGAATGAGGATTTGTATCTACTACAACAAAGAAAACAAATTTTTAACTATTTACAACAAAGTGGACATCAACTTTCAGATACTCCTGTTATCAATTTAAGCGGAAAAATAGAATCGCAAATTTATCATACCAATCATTTTGGTAATTTTCAAAATAACTCGGCCACAGATATTGATTTGACTGGCATCGAATTAGATACTGAGATTTTAGTCAATCAATGGGTAACAGGACTTATTGCGTTCGTTTATGATAATACCCCTCCAACAGATATGTCGCCTAGACGAATTGATAATTCTCGTGTTCTTTTAGAACGAGGATTTTTAACAATAGGAAATTTAGCTAAGTTTCCTCTGTATGCAACTATGGGTCAGTTTTATGTGCCATTTGGTCAATATTCATCTTCGATGATTAGTGATCCATTTACTAAAACCTTAGGTAGAACTAAAGCTAGAGCTCTGGAGCTAGGTTTTTCAAAACAATTTAATGATGAAAATGATTTAAATTTATCGGCTTTTATTTTCAGAGGCCCAAGCCGAACTAGCCTAGATAATAATGGTCTACGAAATTATGGTGCCAATGCTGAATATATTTTCACTAAGCCAAAATGGAATATTGATATAGGAGGAAGTTATATTCGTAATATTGCAGATTCTTTAGGTATGCAACATAACGGTAACAATGGCCTTGGAAATTTTGAAGGATTTGCTACTAATAATAATACTGAGTTAATGAACCCTGTGTCAGGGTTGGATGCACGCGGAACTTTAAGCGTGGGTGCTTTTAGCTTAACTAGCGAGTATGTTACCGCTAGCCGCTCATTTGCACAGTCAGTATTATCCATTAATGGGCAAGGTGCTAAGCCAGCAGCTTTTCACACAGAAGCGGCTTATAAGTTTGATGTCTTAGAAAAACCAAGTGCAATTATTATTGGATATGATCAATCAAAGGATGCCTTAGGTTTACTTTTTCCTAAGAAGCGTTATATAGCCACTCTAAGTACATCTGTTTGGAAAGATACCATTGAAAGTTTAGAATTTCGTCACGATATTGACTATAGCGCAATGGATGTTGCCACTGGTCAATCCGGCTTTAATCCCATTAATGGAACAGGAAAAAGTGGTAATACAATTACTTTACAAATAGGTTTATATTTTTAAAAAACATACTCTGCGCACTTGATTTTTTGGCTATGTTGACGTTCAATTCACAATCCTCATGTATTTTGAATACATTCAGATGTTTTACTACGCAGTCCATTCTAAAAATCCAATTTGCTGTGAATAAAAATTAAAATGTTACAAAAAGGGGCATTACTTTTAATGCTCCTTTTTGTTATTCTAAACCAATGAACAAACGCATATTATTGGGTATTACAGGTAGTATTGCTGCTTATAAAACTCCGGAACTTATTAGAAAACTCAAAGAACAACATCATGATATCAGAGTTGTTTTAACTTCTTGTGGCAAAGCTTTTGTAACACCTTTGACACTGCAAACAGTTTCACAACACAAAATATATGAAGAACTTATAGATGTTGAAGCTGAAGCTGCAATGAGTCATATTGACCTTGCACGATGGCCCGATTGTATTTTGATAGCTCCTGCGACAGCACATGTGATTGCTAAATTAGCTCACGGTTTTGCTGATGATTTATTGAGTACATTATGTTTGGCGTCCAACACACGTTTAATTATCGTACCTGCGATGAATCAAACGATGTGGTTTAATCAAGCAACGCAAGATAATGTTAATACGCTTAAAGAAAGGGATTGTTTATTTATAGGGCCTGGAGAAGGGAGTCAAGCCTGTGGAGAGTTTGGTTTAGGGCGCATGCTGGAACCTTTAGAGATAGTGGACTCTTTATCAAAAGTATTTATCAAACCCTACTTATACAAGCAAAGAATTTTAATTACTGCAGGTCCGACTCAAGAATGTATCGATCCCGTGCGCTATTTATCAAATCGTAGTTCGGGTAAGATGGGATTTGCTTTAGCCCAGGCTGCCATAGAAGCGGGTGCTGAAGTTACACTCATTAGTGGACCAGTCGCTTTAACACCTCCAAGGAAATTGAAATTTATATCAGTGAAGACTGCCAACGAAATGCTATCGGCTGTGAAGCAGGAAATTAGTCAACAGACGGTTTTTATAAGTACTGCTGCTGTCGCAGATTATCAAGCTGTAAACCCAGCGTTACACAAAATTAAAAAATCGAATGCACCGTTAACTTTACAACTAAAACCTACCATTGACATTTTGAATACTGTCAGTCAAATGCACTTAGAAGCTAAACCTTTATTGGTTGGTTTTGCTGCAGAAACTGAATATACCTTAAAATTTGCTGAAGAGAAGCGTAGGAGTAAAAACATAGATTTAATGGTGGTTAATGATGTTAGTCAAGGGGATATTGGTTTTGATAGTGATAAAAATGAAGTAACTGTATTATCTTCTGATGTTCCTATCCACTTAGCGCGTGCACCTAAACAATTAATAGCCCAACAATTACTGCAAATAGTGGCGAATCGTATGCATAATACTGCAAAATGCTAACATTCTCATAATATTCTTTTATTTCTTTAATAGTTGCAAAATGCAAAGAAATACTTTTTTGATCCTACGATCATTTCCAAAAATACAACTATATAGGCGGATTGCTTGATAATTGAACATTAGCACTTTAAACTATGTCGTTGCTCCTATTCCTGGTGAAAGGAGACAGTAATTTTTTTTTCAAAAAGCAATGAGGACTTGATCATGCGACAGGTACCTAATGTTCAACGCTATTGTTATCTCTTTTTGGTGACTAGCGCATGAACGTTCTAGAATTTACTAAAAAAAAAATAACTAAAGAAAAAATCGTAATCTTAACTTGTTATGATTATAGTACCGCAAAAATCCTTAATGATTCTCCGTTAGATGCATTATTAATTGGTGATAGTCTTGCCATGACTATGCATGGGTTTAAAGATACCGTTATGGCTACAATGACTTTAATGGAACTTCATACTGCTGCGGTATGCCGAGGTGCTCCTTCTAAATTTCTCATTACCGATCTTCCTTTTTTAAGTTATCGCCGATCATTAAGTCGTAGTGTCATCGCTGTACGAAGGCTTGTGCAAGCAGGTGCACAAGCTGTTAAATTAGAAGGTGCAGCAGGAAATCTTTCCTTGATAAGGCATTTAGTCGAATCAGGTATTCCAGTTATGGGTCATTTAGGTTTAACTCCCCAATTCGTTCATAGTTTGGGTGGATATAAAGTTCAGGGAAAAACCCATACGCAGGCAGAGCGACTTAAAGAAGATGCCTTTGCTTTAGAGCAAGCGGGTTGTTTTGCCATAGTTCTTGAGTGTGTTCCAGCACAACTGGCAAAAGAAATAACAACTTCACTAAAAATTTCAACAATTGGTATAGGAGCTGGTGTTGATACTGACGGTCAGGTTTTAGTCTTGCAAGATTTATTAGGACTCAATCTGGATTTCAAACCAAAATTTGTTAACCACTTTCTTAATGGTAATCAGTTGATTCGAAAAGCAGTGGATCAATATAGTCATTCTGTTAAACACAAAGAATTTCCTGGTTATGAACATAGTTACTAATCTTGAAGATTGGCAAACCATAAGGAAAAAAAATAATAATAAAAATATAGGATTTGTTCATACCATGGGTCATTTGCATGCAGGACATTTAAGTCTTTGTGCCCGTTCTCAGGCTGAAAATGATTTGACTATAGTAGCTATTTTTGTAAATGCTAAGCAATTTAATCAAATAGAGGATTTTATACAATATCCACGTAGTTTAGATGAAGATATTGTTTTACTAAACAAGCAGAAAGTAGATTATTTGCTATTGTTAGATTCTGAAACTGTTTATGCTGATAATTATCAAATTCAAATTCACGATACCAGTGATCTTAGCAAAGAATTAGAAGCAAAGTTTCGTCCGGGACATTTTATTGGGATGTTAACAGTGGTGTTAAAATATTTGAATATTGTAAGACCGACCCATGCATATTATGGCGAAAAAGATTATCAACAATTATTACTCATCAAAAAAATGGTCCGAGCACTTTTTTTGGAAACAGAAATCGTTGGTTGTTCAATAATTCGTGCAACAGATGGTTTAGCTTTAAGTTCGAGGAATACTCGCTTGAGTTTAGAACAACGCGCGAAGGCGAGTCATTTTCCAACAATTTTAAAACTAGCTCCAAGCTCAAAAGCTGCTGAGAAACAATTAAAAAACAGAGGGTTTAAGGTCGATTACGTTGCGGATCATTGGGGAAGGCGGTTAGCAGCAATTTACGTCGGAGATATTAGGCTAATCGATGCTTTTCCTATTAGATCTTCACATTTGAATTTTTGACTGTGTTAGTAAAATTTAGGATAATTTTTTATAAAGAAAGATGACGACTAATTTTTATTATACATTGGATTGTACGTAAAAAACGGATGACTTTGGCTAAATGTTTGCGATTGAATACTGATAAAGTAAAATGAATAATACTATGTTTTCTATCGCGACTTTCTACTTTAATATTTTCAATATTAGCATCGGCTTTAGCAATGTTATGTGTTAATAATGCTAATACACCGTGTTGATTAATAGTTTCAATATAAATATCAGTTTTAAAAAAACCGTTAGTTTGTTTTTCCCATTGTATGGAAATGGCGCGTTCAGGATTTTTTTTAATAAGTCGCGCTGCATATTTACATCGTTGTAAATGCACTGTAAGACCATGCCCGGCATTGAGTAAACCTATAATTTCATCGCCTGGGATAGGTCGACAACACTCGGCAAACTTGATTAAACCATTATCTGCATTTTTTAGAAACAATGGTAATGAATTAATTTGATTTTTAAAATTGGGTTTCAAACTACATAATGAATAACCGACTAAAGCAGGGTGTATATAACCGAGTCCAATAGCTTCGAGTAAGTTTTCCAAAGAATCGTATTGAAACTTTTGTAAGGTCTTACTTAAATTTTTAGAGTTGATATTTGTACTATCCTGTCCTAAAGGAGTTAAATTGTTGTCCAGCAGGCGCTGGCCTAGTTGTACTGCTTCATTATGTTGCTTATTTTTGAAAAATTGTCTGATATGACTACGAGCGCGTCCCGTTGCTACAAACTCTAACCAGCGTGAATCAGGAAAAGTTTTTTGATCAGTTATGATTTCTATTGTTTGACCACTTTGTAGGTGGGTGCTGAGTGGTACTAGATGCTTATCAATTTTAGCAGCAATACAATGGTTCCCAATATCAGAATGAATTGCATAAGCAAAATCGATCAAAGTTGCTTTGTGAGGGAGTTCAATGATGTCACCTTTAGGAGTAAAGGTATATATATCCGTGGGAAAAAGGTCGATTTTAACTGTCTCCATAAATTCTAAGGAACTAGGAGTCGTTTGTTGAATATCAAGTAAACGTTTAAGCCATTCTCGTGCTCGTAAATGTGGACGAAGTTCGTTAGCTTTAGTTTTTTCTTCTAACCAGTAACTTACAATGCCGTGATCAGCACCATTATCCATCATAGTCGTACGAATTTGTATGTGAATTGAAGTGGCAGCAGGGCCAAATAAAGTAGTATGTAATGCTTGATAACCATTCGCTTTAGGAAGTGCGATATAGTCATGGAAATGATCCGGCAGAGGTTTAAAAAGGTTATGCACAGCACCCAATACGCGATAGCAACTATCAATATTATCTACAATAATACAAAAAATAGGAACATCAATGATCTCATTAAAGGCTAAATGATTTTCCCGCATTTTTTTATAAATTTGATAAAGATGCTTTTTTTTATGCCAAATAGTATGAAAAGGTAAATGATGTTTATCTAAACACTCTTTTAAAGCGGATTCTATTTTATGGATATTTGTTTTATGCTTGCGACGATTTTTTTGTACCGTTTCTTGTAATATTCGATAGCGCCATGGATATAGATTTAAAAAACAAAGATCTTCTAATTCTATGCGTACTATATGCATACCTAATCGCTGTGCGATAGGGGCGTAAATATCTAGTGTTTCTTTAGCAATACGATGACGTTTTTCTACAGAAACTGCAGATAATGTGCGCATATTATGCAAACGATCAGCTAATTTTATGATAATAATGCGAATATCTTTTGCCATGGCTAGCAGCATTTTACGAAAATTTTCTGCTTGAGCTTCAGCGCGACTTTGGAATTGAATTTGGGTCAGTTTACTCATCCCATCAACAAGTTCAGCTATTTCATTACCAAATGTCGTAGTTAAAACAGTTTTTTCAATAGGAGTGTCTTCAATCACATCATGTAAAATTGCAACGTTTATGGTTTGAACATCCATGCGCATTTGAGCGAGAATTTTAGCAACCGCAATTGGATGGCTAATGTAAGGATCTCCACTATGGCGTTTTTGGCCAGAATGGGCCCTAGCAGCAAATTGATAAGCGTTATAAACTTGTTTTATTTGCTGAGGGGATAGATAGGCTTGTAGTTCTTGTTTGAGGTCACTAAACATGTGCATGCAAGCTCCCCCGGCTTTTTAAAAGCCCATAGATTGTGATCCACTTATGCCGCCAATTTCCTCATTTGATTTTTCTCCTGCTGCATTGAGTTTTCCATCAGCGATTTCTCTTAAGGCTATCACCGTAGGTTTGTCGTTTTCGGGATCAACCATGGCCATGCCGCCTTTAGCAATTTGCCTGGCCCGTTTCGAAGCTATGATGACTAATTCAAAATGATTTTTAACCTTCTTTAAACAATCTTCTACAGTTACGCGTGCCATATGAATTCTCTATTAATTGAGCGAAATTGAACCTAATACTATAACATTATTTGGCTATATCTATACTATATTTCCCATAAAAGTATAGCTTTTCCCTTAATTTCTCGGGTGTAAGTTTCAAAATCCTTCTCATAACCTGTTAATTTTCGAGCCCACATTTATGGTTAAAATATCATTTTTACCGATAAATTAAGTTGCATTCATTAATGCAGTGGTAACATCCAGCATCCGATTAGAAAATCCCCATTCATTGTCATACCAAGCAAGAACCTTAACAAAATCGCCAATAACACGAGTTTGGTTTGCATCTACAGTGGAAGATGCTGGATTGTGGTTGTAATCTATAGAAACGAGGGGTTCTGCACTGTAATTAAGGAGACCTTTGAGCGAGGTACTTTCAGAGGCTTTTTTTAAGATTTCATTTACTTCTTTTGCGGTCGTGATGCGTTTAGCTTGAAAACTTAAATCGACTAAAGACACATTTATCGTAGGAACGCGTATAGCTAAACCATCAAGTTTTCCAGCGAGTTCAGGTAGCACTAAACCGAGTGCCGAAGCCGCTCCTGTTTTAGCAGGGATCATAGAATGAGTTGCGGATCGTGCCCGATACATATCGGGGTGATAAGTGTCGATAAGCACTTGATCGTTAGTGTAAGCATGAATAGTGGTCATTAAACCCTGAATAATCCCTAATTTTTCATGTAAAGCTTTAGCTAGAGGGGCTAGACAATTGGTGGTGCAAGAAGCATTAGAAATAATGGTATCGCTACTTTTTAAGGTGTGGTGATTAACCCCATAAACGATAGTGGCATCAACCCCATTACCAGCGGGAGCGGAAATAATAACTTTTTTTGCCCCTGCTTTGATATGTTTCCCAGCTTTCTCTGGTGAAGTGAATAGGCCAGTACATTCATGAACAACATCAATATCTAATTCTTTCCAAGGTAGATTTTCTGGATCCCGTTCTGAAAAAATTTTTATACGCTGGTTATTGACAATTAAATAATCTTTATCGATGTCTATGGTTCCTTTAAATTTCCCATGAGTAGTATCGTAGCGGGTTAGGTGAGCATTAATTTCGATATTACCTAAGTCATTTATTGCTATAATTTCTACATCATGCTGCTTAGGATTTTCAAAAAAAGCCCTTAAAATATTACGGCCTATACGACCATAACCATTAATAGCGATACGTATTGTCATAATGCTCCCCCTAGTTTAATCGGTTAATAGTTGGTTTAGTGTTTTAATAACATTTTCAGTAGTAAACCCAAAATTCTTAAAGACTTCGGTACCCGGTGCAGATTCGCCGAACTGGTTAAGTCCGATCACTTTACCTTTATTACCTACATACCGATACCAAAAATCTTTAGTTCCCGCTTCTATAGCCAGGCGTAATGTAATCGAATTAGGCAAAATTTTAGCTTTATAGGCTAAATCTTGTTGTTCAAAACGATCAGCAGAAGGCATAGATACCACTCTGATTTGTCTGCCTTGTTGATTTAGAGATTGTGCAGTACTCATAGCTAAACTGACTTCAGAGCCTGTTGCAATGATAATGGCTTCCGGTGTTGATGGACTATCCAAAAGAATATAAGCGCCACGATGGATAGATTGTAAAGTTTCTTGGTTGTGGGTTTGTGAGGGTATAGCTTGTCGAGTGAGTAATAAACAAGTGGGCCCTAAATGTTGTATAGCTTGTTGCCAGGCAACTGTGGTTTCTAGTGCGTCACAAGGCCGCCAAACCGAAAGATTTGGTATAAGCCTTAAACTATTGATATGTTCAATAGGTTGATGCGTTGGACCGTCTTCGCCTAGCCCGATCGAATCGTGAGTATAAATAAAGATTACATGCTGTTTCATTAACGCGGATAAACGAACAGCGTTGCGTGCATAATCACTAAAGACCAAAAAAGTTCCACCATAAGGAATGAATCCTCCATGGACGGCTATGCCGTTCATCATGGCGGACATACCGAATTCTCGTACACCGTAGTGAATATAATTACCTGATGGGTTTTTTTTAGTTAAAACAATAGAGCCTTTCCAAAAGGTAGAATTAGATTCTGTGAGGTCTGCAGATCCACCTAAGAGTTCTGGTAAAAGCGGGGCAAGGACATTTAACGCATTTTGCGAGGCTTTACGTGTTGCTATTTTTTCTGAAGGATTTTTGTAAACATCCTCTATAATTTTTTTGGTTTTTTCTTCCCAATTTGAAGGCAATTTTCGATTAATTCTGCGTTGATATTCTTTGGCGAGCTCCGGAAACGCTGTTTGATAGACATTCCATTTTTCTTCCCAAGCTGTTGCTAAAGCTTTTCCTTTAGAGCGAGCATCCCATGCTTGATAAATATCTTTTGGTATTTCGAAAGGTGGATAATTCCAATGTAATGCCAGTCTGGTGGCGGCAACTTCTTTTTCGCCTAATGCGGCTCCATGCGCTTGATGGCTGTCAACTAAATTAGGGGCGCCAAATGCAATTTTGGTTTTACAGCAAAGTAAGCTTGGCTTATCGGTAACAGCACGAGCATTCTCTATAGCTATTTTAATTTGCTTAGGATCATGGCCATCAATATCAGAAATAACATGCCAATGATAAGCTTTAAAGCGTTTAGGGGTATTATCTTTGAACCAGCCTGAAACATTACCATCAATAGAAATGTTATTGTTATCCCAAAAAGCAATTAATTTACCTAAACCTAAACATCCTGCCAAAGAAGCAGCTTCATGAGAAATGCCTTCCATCAAACAGCCATCACCCAAGAATACATAAGTAAAATGATCGATAATGGTGTGAGAAGGACGATTAAAATGAGCGGCTAAATTTTTTTCGGCTAAGGCCATACCCACTGCATTCGCAAATCCTTGACCGAGAGGTCCGGTTGTTGTTTCTATACCAGGAGTTAAATCAACTTCGGGATGTCCAGGTGTTTTTGAATGTAATTGACGAAATCTTTTAATTTCGTCTAATGAAAGATCATAGCCGGTCAAATGAAGTAGCGCATAATGCAGCATCGATCCATGACCATTGGATAAAATAAAACGGTCGCGATTACTCCAGTTTGGATTATTGGGATCATGAATTAAAAATTCTCTCCACAAGACAGTTGCAATATCAGCCATGCCCATGGGCATGCCAGGATGACCTGATTTGGCTTTTTCCACGGCATCTATGCTAAGAAATCGAATCGCATCCGCATATTTTTTTTGGTAAGACATTTAAGATTTCCTATTTATCCCATTATCAGAAATATTTCAAAACTCAAAAAATACAATTTAAATATACTCACAGCAATGGATTTTTTGAGGTGGCTCGCGTAGTGAAGCAACCCGAGTGTATTCAAGATACATGAGGATTGCGAGTTGAACGGCAACGCAGACAAAAATTCAAGTGCGAAGAGTATAAATTAAAAAACATCAACTATAATCGCATGCGCAATGATAATAGAGGAGCACAGGATCAGCAAACATAATAATTTTTTTCCGCCCATGACGCGATAGGAAGCATTAATTTGTTGTCGGTAACGCCCAGACCAAGCCATTAATGCGGGAAGCAAAGCCAACAAAACAGCACACCATATCCCAGCATAATTCAATGCCAGCATAAATGAAGCGGGATAAAACAAAACAATCATTAAAGGAGGTAAAAATGTAAGTAAATACACGATAAATTTATTTTTTTCGGTTTGGCCTAACGCTAAACCATCAAGTAAGAAATCATATAAACTAATACCGACACCTAAAAAAGAAGTTGCTAAACAAATGGATGTAAAAATCCAAGCAAATAAAGTAATGCTATTTTTGTTTAGTAAATGGCTCAATGTGTTGGTCAGATGACTAGTAGATTGGCTGGACTGGGCAATTGTTAAAAGTTTATTGATAGGAATAACTCCCATAATAGCTCCATTCCAGAAAATATAACAAATAAGTGGGATTAAACTACCTAAAATAATGACTTGACGTAATTGTTTAACATTACTATGAAAATAATTGCGTAAACTTGGAATAATGGCGGCAAAGCCAAACGATGTAATAATGATAGTAAGGCTATTTGGTAAGTAATGTATATTACCCTGCGTTAATTGTTTGGCAGATATATAAGGAAATAAAAATAATATCAGGAGAAAAAAAATAAGTAATTTTCCTCCCATTAGAATTCGGTTCATTAAATCCACAGAATGCATTCCTTTGTAAACAATAGGGCCTAAGCACAGTACAAATAAAATGGTTGTAACAATTGTTGAAAAATGAAAATTTATTTTCTGTAAGATACCTTGTAAAAAATCTGAACCACCCGCGATATACGCTGCTAGCAAAGCATATAGCAATAATAAATAACATAACCAGGCAATGATCTCGCCTGGAACTCCCAAAGTTGCACGCGCCATAGATATTAAATGACTATTAGGAGGGAACCAAAGATTTATTTCTAAAATGAGCAACCCTCCCGCTAGCATAATACCCCAACAAACAATCAAAAAAAGTGACGAATCTAAAAAGCCTACTTGAGCAGTTGCAAGAGGTAAAGCTAACATCCCGCCACCTATGGCATTGCCAGTAATTAATAAAATTCCGCCGAATTGTTTTATATTCATAGGATTTGTTAGTAAATGAAGCTTAAAATAATAATAAATAATGCTATTATCATTAAACTAAGTAATAAAAGCTTTCCTCCGGCAACTTGATATCCTAAAGCACATTTTTTAATATACCGTCCACTCCATGCCATCATAGCGGGAAGAAGTATTAATAAAATGGCGCAGAGAACCCCTGCATAAGATAAAGCCATAATGAAAGCATGAGGATAATGATTGGCAATGAATAATGGAGGAAAAAAAGTAAGTGCATAAAGAACCAACTTCTTTAAACCTTTTTTTTCAATTTGTAATCCATCACTAAAAAAATCAAATAGACTTAAAGCAACTCCTAAAAAAGAAGTAGCAAAACATATGGATGTAAATATTTTTGCTAAAAAATTAACTAATCTATTATTCAGTAAATGATTCAAGGCAGATATTAAGTCGCTAGTGGAATGTCCCGAATGATACATGAATAGTAAACCTAAATTTCCATGTGTGGGTATGGCGCCCATTATAGTTAATTCCCACAAAATATAGCAGAATAATGGAATTAAGCTGCCAATAAGAATAGCTCTACGTAACATAAAAAAATCATTACTAAAATAACTACGTAAGCTTGGAACAATTACTGCAAAGCCAAATGAGGTCATAATAACCGTCGTACTACTTAAAATAACACTAAGCTGATATGCATTTTCCAGGCTAAATAAGTAATGAAAAGAAATAAAAGGAAAAATACAAATCACTAATAAAATAAAGGCTAATAGTTTGCTAGACATTAGAGCTCTGTTAACATAATCGACGGAGCCTAATCCTTTAAAAACGATTAAACTTAATAATCCTGCAAATAATAATGCGGAAAGTTTTGTGGATAGGTGCAAATGAAATGTTAATAGTAGATGTTGTAAGAAATCGCTGCCACCCGCAATATAAGCAGCTAATAAAGCATCTAACAATAAAAGATAGCTAAGCCAGGCAATGGCTTGACCAAACTTACCTAGGGTCGTTTTAGCCATGCTAATTAAATTGCTGTTTACACTATGCCAAAGATTAACTTCTAAAATAAGCAATGCAGCAGCGGTCATTATAGCCCAACACAATACTAAAAAAATTAGTGCATTTATAAAGCCTAATTGTGCAGTAGCAATTGGCAGGACTAACATTCCTCCTCCAATACTGGTACCAATGATAAGTAAAATGCCACCGATAAGTTTATTGTTCATATTTATTTTTAATAGAGGTACGGATCATTTTGGGGGCGTGTTTTAAAGCGTCGATGTATCCAAAGATATTGATCGGGGTGTGCTCGAACAGCTTGTTCTAACAATTGGTTAAAACGCAGCATATCTTGGTAGTCATCTCCCTGGCCAAAACTTTCTAAAATAGGTCCGATAGTTATTTGATAACCTTTTCCTTTTGGAAGGCGATGATAAAATAGGGTGACAACTTGTGCTTTAGTTCGATTGGCATAGCGACTTGGTGTTGAGATGGTAGCAGTAGAAATGTTAAAAAATGGCGGAAAAATGCTGTGCGTAGGCCCATAGTCTTGATCCGCAGCATACCAAATGGCTTTGTTTTGTTTCAAAGTTTTAATAATTTGGCGAATAGCATGGCGATGTATAGGTTGCATCCAGTTAAAATTACGATGTTGTTTTAATAACCTATCGATGACTCGGTTTTTTTGTTCACGGTAAACAACATACATCGGAAAAATATTAGAAAAAAGACGCCCACAGATATCCAAAGATGTAAAATGGGCACTTAAAATAAGTACACCTTTTTTTTTGGCGAGTGCTTTTTGCAAATGTTCTAAGCCTTGTACATGAATTAGAGAATCTAGTTTATGATCAGGCATCCACCACGCCATGGCAGACTCAATGAGTCCCATTCCTAAGGATTGAAATTGTTTTTTAAGTAAACTTTCTCGTTCTTTATTGGATAATTCAGGAAAGCAAAGTTTCAGATTAATTTCCCCAATACGTCGAAACTTTTTTAATAAATAATAGGAAATTCGACCTAAATTTTTACCAAATTGTAGTTGTAGTCTATAAGGAAATTTGATAATGAGATATAGGATTCCTAATCCTAACCAAGTAGGCCAATAACGAGGATGTATCAGTTCTAAAAAATTATTTTGCATTAGGTAATAGTAATCGATGTGCTATTTGTTGTTTAATTAGGTGTTGTTCAATAATCTCGTCAATATCATGTTGTGTTTCATAGTGATACCAGGCGCTTTCAGGGTAAATCACCCATATTGGCCCTAAACTACACCGTCCTAGACACCCGGAATGGCTTACTCGAATTTTTTGTTGGTGATTTACAGTCAGTTGCTTTATCTTGTTTTTTAGATAATCAAATAAGGGCTTGGCGCCGCGTTTAGAACAACAATCTTTATTATTTTCCCTTAGATTAGTACATATGAAGATATGCTGTTGATAATAGGACATAAATTTTGTTTTAAAGTAAAAATAAGAAAGTTTTACTTTACCAGAAATAAGCAAGTATCTCTATTAAACAGCCGGTTTATCTGCCTTAAAATTCGAATTTCTGGAAAAAAACTGGAGTAATCATTAAAGTGATCAAATGAGTCTTTTTGAGTTAAACTAATAACTTAAACAAGGAGGAAAATAGTTTATGTCAAATATTATACGATACAGATCCCCTTCTTTATTACACCAATTACACCGGCTATCGCAAGAATGGGATCAGTTGTTTGATCCCAGTCACCAACTTATTGAAGATAGTTCCTTGGTAGAAACTAGTCACTGGGCACCTGCAGTGGATATCAAAGAAGAGCCTACTCGTTTTGTACTTTTTGCAGATATTCCAGGTGTTGATCCGAAAGATATTGAAATTTCAATGGAGAGTGGAATATTAACAATTAAAGGCGAAAGAGCTGCGATGCGCACCGAAGAAAATGAAGGATATACACGAATTGAACGATCCAAAGGAAGTTTTTATCGCCGCTTTGCTTTACCTGATACTGCAAACGCAGATAAGATAACTGCAGAAGGAAAACAGGGGGTACTTAGAATAATTATTCCTAAAAGGGATAAAGCTGCGGCCAAAAAAATAAAGGTGGAGGATCAAAAAGATTAATTTTTTAATCGTCAGCCTATGAATTCGATTAGGAATTCGTGTATAAGCTTATAATCTCTAAGGAGATGTACTTAGTACGGTAGTGCATGCCACACGTAGAGCTGGGATGGTGATTTTTTCAAACCATGAATTTCGCTTTAACCAAATATTATTGCGGGGTGAGGGATGTGGTAATGGAAAATATCTCGGAAGATAATCTGTGTAGGCAGCTACGGTTTCTGTTAAATTTGCTTTAGCACGACTACCTAAATAATGTTTTTGTGCATACTGCCCAATTAATAAGGTTAGTTGAATGTTTGGAAGATTAGCTAAAAGTTTAGGTAACCAAGTACTTGCACATTCTTTTCGTGGAGGTAAATCGCCCGAATGTCCTGTTCCTGGATAGCAGAAACCCATGGGAATGATGGCAATTTGATTTGTATTATAAAAATTTTTTTTATCAAGTTGTAACCAGTGCCGTAAACGATCTCCGCTAGGATCGTTCCAAGGAATTCCTGTGTTGTGTACACGAATTCCTGGCGCTTGACCAACGATAAGTAAACGACTCAGGTTGTGTGCTTGTAGTATGGGTCTGGGAGTTAAGGGTAAGTGATTGGCACAGAGTTGACACTCACGAATGTTTTTGATTAAAGGTAAAATTTTATTCATAACAGGATGGAGGTTCTATACTCTTGTAATTGGACTTTGTTATCTGCCGTGGCTAGGATGCGAGTTGGGCAGCAATACAGACAAAAATTCAAGTGTAAAGAGTATACTTGCCAAATGGGTATTATACCCACTAAAGTAAGCGCTAAAAATAGGCTGCTTTATTTAATAGGTAGGATCTATGGAGTATAAAGAAACAGAGGCTTTATTAGAAGAAGATGATGGTGATGGAAGTAGTGATACTGAATTGCCACCTGATATCTTAGATATTGAAGATGAAGAATTAGATACATGGCCTGAAGAATTGGCCTTAGATGCATTAAATAAGAAAACAAAAGTCTCGCCTGTTCGATTTTCACTTGAAAAGCGTCGAGCTATTGAAGATTATTTAGAGCAACGACGATTACGAGAGGAATTCGATTATGAGTTTGAAAATGAACTCATATCAGAAGCTTCTGATGCAACAAAAAGTGAGTAGCTATGCACTTTAAGTTTTTGGATTTTGAACAACCCATTGCAGAGCTTGGGGCAAAAATAGAAGAGCTACGTAAGTTGGGTAACGATGCCGATCTTAATGTCAACGAAGAAATCAAACGTTTAGAACAAAAGAAAATAGAATTAACTGAATCTATTTTCCAGTCCTTAAATGCTTGGCAGATAGTTCAATTGGCCCGTCATCCACAACGACCTTATTTCTCAGATTATATTAGCAGAATTTTTTCTGATTTTGATGAACTACATGGTGATAGAGAATTTTCAGATGATCCTTCTATTATCGGTGGAATTGCTTATTTAGCGGATCAACCGGTTGTTATCATGGGTCAGCAAAAAGGGCGTACCACCAATGAAAAAGTTCTACGTAATTTTGGTATGCCTAAACCAGAAGGTTATCGTAAAGCAATTCGGTTAATGGAATTAGCCGAAAGGTTTAAACTGCCCATTCTGACTTTTATTGATACACCCGGCGCTTATCCTGGTATAGATGCAGAAGAACGTAACCAAAGTGGTGCGATTGCACAAAATTTACAAGTGATGTCCCAGTTAAAGACACCTATTATTTCCACAATAATTGGAGAAGGTGGCTCAGGAGGTGCTTTAGCCATTGGTGTGGCAGACAGAATTTTGATGTTGCAATATAGTGTTTATTCAGTTATTTCCCCGGAGGGATGTGCATCTATTTTATGGAAAAGTGCTGAAAAAGCGTCCGAAGCAGCAGAAGCGATGGCTATGAATGCTGATCGTTTGTATAAACTTAAACTGATAGATGCAGTGATTCAAGAGCCTTTAGGTGGTGCCCATACCGATTTTGATGAGATGGCTAATCAGCTAAAAATTGAACTTGTTAAGCAATTAGCACAAATCCAATATTTCTCTATGGAAAAATTACTCGAACTGCGTTACAACAAGATTTTAGCTATTGGTGTCTAATTTATAGCGCATATAGCTGCCAATCCAAGATTAAAATATGAAGCTTATATCTATCGAAGCAATAGCTTTTACTTCAGGAATAGTCAATATTTACCTTTTAACACGTTGTAGTTTATGGAATTGGTTTTTTGGGATATTGACCGTTTCTCTGTATGCAATCATTTTTTTTAATACCAAGCTGTATGCCGATATGAGTTTACAGGGAGTTTTTTTATTTTTTCAGTTTTATGGGCTGTACCAATGGCGCTATGGTAGTAAAGAAAACAAGCCAATTGCTCTGCAAATAGTGAGTTTATCAACTTGCTTGACTTTAGTTGTAGCGACTATTATTTTATTTGCAGGCATTAGTTTTATTTTAAAATATAGCACTGATTCTACAACTATTTATGCCGATGCCATGATTACAGCATTAAGTTTGATTGCTCAATGGATGATGAGTAAAAAATATTTACAGCATTGGGTTTTATGGATAATTATCGATTTGATTTCTATTAATTTGTATATTAGCAAAACCTTGTATGTAACAGCGTTGCTTTATTTAGTCTTTATGCTGCTATGTTTCAAAGGCTACTATCAATGGAGGGAAACTTTAAATAAATCGAGATGGGCTCATTCCATCGCATAAATTAAATCTAATTTATCCTTATTATTTCATTTTTTCATAGATATTTCTATTAAGCTTTACAATTCCTAGGCAAATTTTGTATGGTTGGCGTATGTTTACACACGAAAAACTTGAGTGTTTATTAAAACAATACCCCACATCGGCTAGGTTTTGGGTTGCCTATAGTGGTGGGCTGGATTCGCAAGTTCTACTCCATGCATTAAGTCGCATGCTCCCTAAAAAACGTTTACGGGTTATCCATGTCAATCATGGTTGGCATGCTGATTCAATTAAATGGGCCAATATTTGCCGAGATAACTGTGAAAAATTAGGTATTTATTGCAATATTGTTCCCATAGATGCTCGTCCTAAATCTGGTGAGAGCCCAGAAGCATACGCCCGGGCGGCACGGTATGGGGCCATAGCCAAACTAGTTCCCACAGGAGATTATTTGTTAACAGCGCATCACCGTAATGATCAAGCAGAAACTTTTTTATTACAACTGTTACGAGGGGCAGGTCTAAAAGGCTTAATTAGCATGCCATTTTGTCAGGTATTTTCAAAAGCCTATCTAATACGACCATTGCTAGATTTTACTCGTTCAGAGCTTTATGAGTATGCTCAAGTGTATCAATTAACTTGGATCGAAGATGATAGTAATATGGATTTACGCTTTAATCGTAACTATATTCGTCATCAAGTGTTGCCACTTATTCAGCAACGTTGGCCTCAAGCCGACAAAACTATTGCAAGAGCTGCTGCAAATTTAGCTGAAGCTCATTCATTGCTTGATGAAATAGCCTACCAGGATTGGTGTATGGTTCAAGGATCTGCACCGAATATGATAATTATTTCTAGCTTAAAAAAGCTAAGTGCTAAACGTCGAACTAATGTTTTACGTTATTGGTTAAGTCAGTTACATTGCGCTTTACCTAGTCAAAAACAATTACAACAAATTGAATTTTTATTAGAAAGTAGAATGGATGCATCTCCGCAAGTTAATTGGGGAGATATACAATTACGTCGTTACAGAGATTATATATATGTTCTTAATTTGGTAGAAAATGAAAAAATTTTAAAAAGAAGTTTGATTACATGGAAGTTGGGTCAGACAGTTGCATTGCCTACATTGGATCAATTGACAACAAAGCAGGTTTTTGGCGCAGGATTGAACTATTCATTACTAAATGAACGGCAAGTCGATGTGACTTTTCGTCAAGGAGGAGAAAGATTTTATGCAAGCAATCGTCAAGGTTCTCATCCGTTAAAAAAATTATTTCAAGAATGGGGCATACCTCCATGGCAGCGCAATAAGGTTCCTCTCATTTACTATCAAAAGGAACTAATTGCTGTGGCTGGATATGATGTAGATCCTCGTTTTGCAGCAAAGGAAAATGAGTTAGGCCTTGTTATTGAACTTATTCCAAACTTTTCCAATAATAATCGATTTCTAACCAATTGATTAGAAGCTTTTATTTAATCACCACGAATCTAATGCCGCCCCGCGATAATACGTTAACTAAAAGTTCTTGTTTACTTTGTTTAGCGACCTCTTGTAACTGAGTAACATTAGTTACATCTATTTGATTCGCAGACATTATGACGTCTCCAGGTCGGATACCCGCATGCCAGGCCATACTATCTTCATCTGTATCAACGACTTCTACGCCAATCAAATGACCTTGGCCAGTAATAGTTTGACAGAAATCGCGTAATACTAATCCATAGAGAAACGGATTATCATGTTCAGCTACTTTTTTATAATCTTTAGGATCAGTTAGGTTTATTACTGTATTGATGGTTTTCCCTTTGCGTAATAGTTTAATATTAATTTTATCTCCGACTCTTAACATACCGACGATATTTTTTACTTGTCCGCCGTTATGGATGGGTATGCCGTTAATCGATTGAATAATATCACCGGTTTGAATTCCTGCAGTTTTGGCGGGTGAATAGTTAGGCACCTGGGAGATTAATGCTCCGTTAGTCTCTGTGGAAATATGCAGCGCGGTTGCAAGTGCAGGTGTCAAGTCTTGGACTAGCACACCCATTAATCCCCGTTTTACTGAACCATATTCAGCTAATTGTTTCATAACACCGTGCGCCATATTAACGGGAATAGCAAAACCAATACCTATGTTTCCTGCATTGGAGCCTGGCGCCAATATAGCTGTGTTGATCCCCATTAATTGTCCTTGCAAATTAATTAAAGCACCACCAGAATTACCTGGATTAATAGGAGCATCGGTCTGAATAAAATTCTCAAAACCTTCTATCCCCAATCCAGTACGCTGTAATGCGCTGACAATACCTGAAGTGACTGTTTGATTAAGTCCAAAAGGATTTCCTATAGCAGCTACAAAATCACCTACTTTAAGGTTATCCGAATTACCCAGAGGAATAGCGGTTAAATGATCAGGCGTGATGGTAAGTAAGGCGATATCAGAAGCGGGATCTGCACCTTTAAGTGTCGCTTTAAAAACGCGACCATCACTTAAAGTGACTGTAATGGTTTTAGCTTCATGAATAACATGTGCGTTAGTTAAAATATAGCCTGCTTTAGCATCTACAATAACGCCTGAACCCATACTTTCAAAATGGCGTGGATAAGGATGTCCAGGGACAGGAGGTGGTAATTGATTGAGTGGAATATCGCCTTGAACAGAAACATTCACCACAGCCGGTAAAATAGGCTGCAACATCTGAGAGATACTATCTTTGTTTATTTGATGAGCTAAACTAAAAGGCCAGCCGGCGTAGCTTAAAGGGCAAAAACCGATCACGAGTAAGGAACTGATTAATAATTGGTATAATAGTTTTTTCATAGATGTATGAGATCAAATTAATAGCTAGTTAAGCTTAACGTATTTTTTGGTTTTGTTGCAATTATTGAGTATTATACACTCTAAAGGTTATTAAATGCGCTATTATTCTTTCTGGGATCAGTTAATTATTCATATCGATGAAGCGTTATCTTCCGTACAGCCGCTTTCTGCTTCTACTCGCCCCAGTCCGGCCGAAATTTTGACAACGCAAGATAGCGGCTTAAATAAAAAAGAACGCCAGCTTTCAGGCGGCTTAATGCGAATAAACCATGTAGGTGAAGTTTGTGCCCAAGCGCTATATACCGGTCAAGCGATTACTGCTCGCTGCAAAGATACTAAACAAAAATTAAAAAAAGCCGCGAAAGAAGAGGTCGATCACCTTAGTTGGTGCCAGCATCGTATTCATCAATTAGATACTCACGTTAGCTATTTGAATCCCTTTTGGTATATAAGTGCTTTATTAATAGGTTTGATTGCCGGTTTAGGGGGGGATAAGGTGAGCTTAGGTTTTTTGGCTGAGACAGAACATCAAGTAGAAAGGCATTTGCATAAGCATTTGAATAAATTGCCTTTACAGGATAAAAAAAGTCGTGCAATTGTTGAACAAATGCGTAAAGAGGAACTAGAGCATGCTCTAACAGCTGAAGATGCTGGGGCTATCCCTTTACCATTAGTAATGCAATGGGGCATGCAAGGCTTGGCTAAATTTATGTCTTTAGTTGCTTATCGAATTTGACCGTTGTGTCAAAAGGTAAATTTTTTGCAAACATTATTTAAAACTTTACTGCAATTTTGTATGCTGAAAGCATTAATTATTCTTGCAATAACGGCTGTACTCTGTTTTTTATTGCCCATTGTCTATCAGAAATATCAGCAACGTTTAGGCCGTAATTCCCATATTTTAAGCGTTGCATTACTAGAGTCTATTTATAGACCGTTATTGGTGTTGATTGCTATTATGGGCATACTTTATGCTTTAGAGTCACTATGTATAGATTGGAAAGGGATTAGCGCTGCTCAATTTCATTTAGTTCGGAATTTAGCCTTTATAGGGTTACTCGCTTGGTTTTTATGGCGGTTTGCTTCTTTTGCTGAAGAAGCTTTTCTCCAAGCCTATAAAAACAAAACTATTGATAAAACCCTAGTCCATGGAATGAGCCAGATCGCAAAATTCGCGATTATTATTTTAACTGCTTTATCCTTATTTCAAACTTTTGGTTTAAGCATTGCAGGAGCCTTAGCTTTTGGTGGCATGGGAGGGGTGGTTATAGGATTTGCCGCTAAAGATCTGCTCGCTAACTTATTTGGTAGTTTCATGCTTTTTTTAGATAGGCCTTTTGTGATAGGTGATCAAATTAGCTTACCTGCACTTAAAGTGGAAGGTACTGTAGAAGCAATAAGTTGGCGTGTTTGTAGAGTTCGAATGCCTGATTGTCGTCCTGTGTATATTCCTAATGCTTTATTTTCAAATTTAGTCGTAGAAAATCCATCAAGAAGAAAATATAGACGATTCTATTGTCAAATTAGTTTACGTTACCAAGATTTAATGAAGATTCCGGCTATATTAGAAGACATGCAAGCATTATTAAAAAAAAATACAGCGATTGATAAAAATAGACCTATAACTGTTAATCTTAACGAATTGGGGAATACTTCTCTTAATTTAGTAGTGATAGCTTATACCAATATCGTTAGCAGCACAGACTTTTTAAAGATACAACAAGCCTTGTTTTTGGAGTTATTAGCGTGTATTCAACAACATGGGGCTGAATGGTCTTTCCCTAGTCATAATGTATATTTAAATAAAGAAGCGGGCGAATTGGTTAACTCTCAAAATAATAAACAATGAAGTTAAAACTTAGTATTATAGGTTGTGGGCGCTTAGGTAAAACCTTAGGGGCTCTGCTTGTCGGTACAAAGCTTGTTTGTATTCAGGATATCGTTAATTTAAGTAGAGTTAGTAGTGCAAAGGCTGTTGCTTTTCTAGGGCAAGGTAGAGTTTGTTCGACGTTTAAACAACTTAAACATGCTGATCTTTATTTAATTGCTACACCGGATGATCGTATTGAATTTATAGCTCAACAAATAACTTCGCAAGGCGCATTAAAGCCAGGGGACGTGGTTTTTCATTGTAGTGGGTTGTTATCCTCTGAATGCCTGAATTCCGTAGCGAGTTTAGGTTGTTATGTAGCTAGCTTACATCCAGTTTTAAGTTTTTCTGAGCTGATGCTGGATATAAAAAACTTTAGCGGAACGTATTGTGCATTTGAAGGCAATGTAGAAGCCTTAGAACGATTGTTACCATTACTTAATGCTATAGAAGCAAAGATATTTTCAATCGAAAAAAAAGATAAGCCGCTTTATCATACTGCCAGCATATTGGCATCTAATTATTTGATTACCTTATCGGCTATAGCTAAGGATTGTTACTCTAAAGCCGGTTTAAATGACGCATTAGCTGAAAATCTTACATTAGGACTCATGTCTCAAGCCTTAGGCAAAGTACAAAGGTTGAAGCCTAAAGAAGCATTGACAGGGCCTTTGCAACGAGCAGATATAGATACTTTAAAAAAACATTTATCTGCGTTGAAACCTTTTCCCGAATTAGAATATATATATAAAAGTTTGGGGAAAGCTACCTTAGCGTTGACTAGGCACGAAGAAAGCCTAAAAAGATCATTAACGCAGATTTTTAATAGTTAACTGAGAATTTTAGGCAGCAGTAGGTGTTAATTTGCGAATTCTAGCTAATAAACGACTTTTATGTCTAGCTGCTTTATTTTTATGAATAAAACCTTTGTCTGCCATACGATCAATTACAGGCAGAGCGATTTGGTAGGCTGCATCAGCTTCCGGCGCTTTTCCACTATCAATAGCGACAACAACACGTTTAATATATGTCCGCATCATAGAGCGATAGCTAGTATTATGCTGGCGGTGTTTTTCTGCTTGTCGTACACGTTTTTTTGCTTGTTTTGTATTGGCCAATGGACAACCTCCTGAATTAACAACAAACGAACTTACAATAATAGAATTAATGTAAGTCGAGTAAATAGGCGCCAATCATGCCCTTATAGAGGTTATTTGTCAATCGAGAGAAGAGTTATTTAATCCTCTAAAGAATTATTATCATTTATTTCCAAGGAATCTTCTGTATCGTGAGTTTTGTTGAGTTTTGTTTTTGAAAAATATTGAGCCAAAGGATTTTTGTTAGATCCATCTGGCTGGACATTTTGATTTTTATCAGACTTAACAGGAGGGATATCATCTTCAATTTCGTTGTTATCTTCATCGTCTTCGTCATCTTCGACTTCAGTTTTATTAACTTTGGGTGGAGTCGAAGTACCCGTTTGTGGAGAATCCGATAGATTTCTAGATTCGTCTAATGAGTTATCCGATTTTTTTTCAGGGGCAATCACTGGAAGAACTTGCGGAGAAGTTATAGTTGGTATGGGCGAAGGTGGGATTAAGTAATAATCTAAAAGCTTACGAGCAATTTGAGGGGCTGGCGTAACGCTGTTCTGAATAACGATAGCAAGAGCAATAGAAGGTTTTTCAACTGGGGCAAAAGCAATAAATAATGAATTATCGCGCAGCTTGGCAGCGACGGTCTTGGTATCATAACGTTCATCGTTTTTTAAACTATAAACTTGAGCAGTTCCTGTTTTGCCTGCCAAGGTATAGGGAACACCTGGAAAAAAGCGTTCGGCCGTTCCTCCTGGGGCATTAACAACATGTTGCATAGCGGTACGGATAAAACTTAAAATATCTTGTGGTAAATTAATGGGCTCTAAACGTTGTGGTTTAATAAGTTCTACCGCTCCATCACTCTTGCGCCAGCTTAATACCACATGGGGTTTCCAACGTTCTCCCCATTCTGCAAGTGTGCTGACTGCGAATGCTAGCTGTATAGGTGTCACTAATAGAAAACCTTGGCCAATGCCACAATTCAACGTGTCTCCGCCATACCAGGGTGTGTTATAGGATTTTTCTTTCCATTGAGGATTAGGCAGAACTCCACTGCTTTCATCAGGCAGATCGATACCTGTTGGGCTTCCAAAGCCAAATCGCTTTAAGCTAGTATAAATCCGATGTATTCCCATACGTAGGCTCAGATTATAAAAATAAATATCAGAAGAGACAGTCAGTGCTTTAAGTAAATTTACATCACCATAAGCATGACGACGGAAATTATGATAGATCCTTCCTTTTCCGTTTATTTGAAATTTTCCTGTATCATGAATGCTAAAGGTGGGAGTAACCACATTTTCAAGAAGAGCGCCCGTGCTAATGAAAGGTTTGATGGTTGAGCCAGGGTGATAAGCGCCGCGTAAGGCGCGATTAAAGAGAGGGGTTCCTGGTTCATTTTGTAATATTTCGTAATCATGTTGTCGAATCCCACTTACAAATAGATTGGGGTCAAAAGAGGGATTGCTGACAAAGGCTAGAACTTCACCATTCTGAGGGTCTAAAGCTACTATAGCCCCCTTTTGACTACCTAAAGCTTGTTGCGCAAGTTTTTGCAAACTGCTATCGATAGTTAAAGTAATACTTCTGCCCGCTATAGGTCGAGTTTGTTTTAGTACACGTATAATTTGACCATGCACATTTGTTTCTACCTGCTGATAGCCGACCGTACCATGAAGTTGGGCTTCATAATATTTCTCTACGCCTGTTTTACCAATGAAATTACTTGCACTGTAATTGACCGGATCTACATTTTGCAGTTCTTTTTCATTAATTCTTCCCATATAACCCACTATTGCTGCAAAAGGAGTGCCTTGAGGGTAATAACGTATCATTTGCGCTTGAATTGCTACACCCGGAAAGTGATATCTTTCAAGCGCAAATTTAGCGACTTCTTCTTCATTTAATTTTAAGCGTATGGGGACAGGTTCAAAGCGGTGGTGTAAGCGTCGTTGACGCTTAAACTGTTTTAAATCCTCAGCATCTATTTTTATGAAAGCGCTTAATTGTTGAATAGTGGCATCTATATTTTTTACCAAATCAGGCGTAATAACAAGATTAAAGATAGGTTTATTTTCTGCCAGTAAGACGCCATTTCTATCATAAATTAAGCCGCGATTGGGCTCGATCGGCACTAGACCTAGCTGATTTTGACGGGCTAAGGTGGTATAAAGCTTATGCTGAAGGACTTGTAAATAAATTAGCCGACCCAGTAACAAAATACTTAGAAAAGATATACCGATAAGGATAGCGATAGCCCTACGCTTAAACAATTTATGCTCTTGATGAGTATTTTTAAATATATTAATTGGCTTGAGCATAAAGTTGATCGTGCCTTAGTTTAATGCTGAATAACAGCATGGTCCTTGTTATACTCTTCACGCTTGAATTTTTGGTCTATGTTGCTATTCAATTGCATTCCCTCTAAAGCACAAATGTAGGCCTAATGATGACATTTTTGCTCTAGTTTATCGTTTACAATTGAGTAAATTATCGCCAGATACAAAAAAGTATATTTTATCAAATATTTAATTTTTCTGAGTATATAAAAAACTAAAGGTTTAAGACAGGTCTAAGTTATATATGATTTCTTCACATGAGTTATTTAGTAAAGCTAAGCAGTTTATCCCAGGGGGGGTTAATTCCCCGGTTCGTGCCTTTAATGCCGTGGGGGGCGATCCGATATTCTTTTCACATGGGAAAGGAGCTTACTTATTTGATGTTCAAGGTAAATCCTATATTGATTATGTAGGGTCCTGGGGTGCATTAGTCCTTGGACATGCTCCAGAAAAAATAGTGCTAGCTGTCGAGGAAGCCGCTAAACGAGGTTTGAGCTTCGGTGCTCCTACGTCTGCAGAAATTGACTTAGCAGAAAAAATTTCCAGTTTAATGCCTAATTTAGCAAAAGTGCGTTTAATGAATTCAGGCACCGAAGCTACCATGACTGCAATACGCCTTGCTCGAGGTTTTACTGGCAGGGATAAAATTTTAAAATTTAATGGCTGTTATCATGGCCATGTTGATGCATTGTTGGTAAAAGCAGGTTCCGGATTGGCTAGTTTTGGCATCCCAGATAGTGCAGGGGTCCCCAAAATAGTGGCTCAACAAACCTTGAGCGTTGACTTTAATAATCTCGAGCAAGTCACGCAAATGTTTATGCATTATGGTAAAGAAATTGCTGCAGTCATTGTAGAGCCTATCGCAGCTAATATGAATTGTATTTTACCATTATCTGGTTTTTTAGAAGGATTGCGCGAGTTATGTGATTATTATGGAAGCATACTTATTTTTGATGAAGTAATTTCAGGATTTAGAGTAGCTTTAGGTGGCGCGCAAGAAATCTATCAAGTTAAGCCCGACTTAACCACTCTCGGTAAAATTATTGGGGGTGGTTTACCAGTGGGTGCATTAGGTGGCCGGGCTGAGATTATGGACTGCTTGGCTCCACAAGGAAATGTTTATCAAGCGGGTACATTATCCGGAAACCCAATCACGGTAGCAGCGGGTCTTGCTACTTTAGAGGTAATTAGTCAAGCAGGATTCCATTCTGAATTAAATTTGATAAACAAAAAACTAATATCTGGATTATTAGAACTTGCTAAAGACGCCCATATTTATTTTCAAGCACATCATGTTGGGGGCTTATTTGGCTTTCTTTTTAGCGAAGAGACCGAAATTTATAACTACCAACAAGTAAAATTAGCAAATCAATTACTTTTCAAAGAATTCTTCCATAGAATGTTAGCGGAAGGTATATATTTTTCACCTTCTGCTTTTGAATCGGGATTTATATCGAGCGTACATGGAATGCAGGAAGTAGAGTTTACTTTAGTTGCGGCAGAAAAAGTATTTAGTAAGCTAAACGAACAGAATTTAGTGACTGCCTAATTATGTAAATTTCTCAGTAAATGAACAATGATTAGCGTATAAAAAATTTTCTTTATTTTTGCTCTTAGTGTAATTTTAATCAATATTTTTTATTTGATTTATAATTTCAAATATTGTATATAAATTAAAAATATCTAATGGAGAAAAACAAACTAATGGATGTAGTTGATATAACAAATTTGGAAGTTGAAAATTTAAACAAAGTATTTAATAATTCACCTCCCGCCTGCTTGTTATATATATTGAAAGCATTATCTGAAAATAAGAAAAATTTAACTGTTTTAGAAAAGAAAATTGACTTAGGAAATAATTTATTAGTTAAAGTTACCGATCAAGCTTCAATTTTAAAAATAGATAAAGAAAAAGAAGGATTTGAAGCTCAGAAAAAAAAACTAAGTATTTTAATCGGAAAGCTAAACTATATTAAAAGCTCAATTGAAGATTTTCATTTATTTTTTATTTTTATCGGAAGATTTTACACATTAGCAATTAAAAAAGAAAATTTCGAGTCTCCTGGTAAAAAAAATTCTTCAAAATTAATAGCTAAGTTAAAAGCCGAAGAAGAAGATTTATATAATGAATATATCGATGGAAATTGTTTTTCTAAAGTACGGCTAGCCTTATCTCTCGAACCCTATGAATCCTACTTCAAAGAATATACAAAAAATTTCTTTGAGAATATTCAATATTCAAGTGATCCTTATGTAAATACGCTTTTAATTTTAAAAGCTGTATTTTATGAATGTAACTATTTTTATATAGATACTTTTAATTTAACCGATATAAAATTTTTTTTATCGAGAAATATACCTATTAATATCCCTTTGCCAGAAGATAATAATGAGTTAGTAGTATTACGCTGTTTTTTTTTCTATGAGCTTTTATTTAAGTTTTTAAAATTAAAGCCAATTAAAAATAATTTTGATCATTTAAAGAAAGCAATTATCTTAGACTTATCGGTGGTTGATTACAAGGCTAATACAAAGAACACGCTTATTTCTAGCTTAAATAATTTAAAAGAAGCATTGCAAAAAATAGATAATAAACATGATAGTTTTCTTAGAAGGACATCAGTATTAGATAAAGAAGCTGATGTTAATTACGCCTTAGGTTTTTATAAAAGATTAGAAGATGAAATTGAAATAATTAACAAAAAATCAAAATCATTAATTGATAATAAATATTTCAAGTTTGAAAAGATGCAACGCTTGTTAGCAATCATTATTAATGAAGCGAATCTTCCGAAGTTTTTAGAAGTATTTAATAGGAAAATTGGTAATGATTTTTCATTAAATACTGTAGAAAATCCTGATATTATTGGGACTAATAAAGAAGCATTAAGCTATTTATTTCATGTCCTATGTAGGGATAAATTTTATACTTCATTAAATGAAAAAATTAGCCCCTTGATTAAAGGTTCAACTGAAATTTATTCAAAAGAGGATTCTTCTATATTAGATAGCTTAGAACTTGAAGATTTGGTGGAATTTAGTTTTTATTATATATTTAGTTTACTTTATGCAGATTTTTATGCCAGTTTATCAGGGTTTAATACGAAATTATCTTATTCTGAAATGGTTGCATCGAATGTATTTTTCAATATAAAAATCCAATCTTTAGAAATTCTAGTAGTAAAAAGAAAAAAAGAAATAAAGAAATTTCTTAGTAAAATATTTAAAAATAGAGCAGAATATAATCTGCATAGAAAAAATATTCTTGAAGAAATTAAATTAAATTTAGAGACAATTCAAGATCTAAATCAGAGTTTGTCTGAGATAAAATCTTTAGAAACTTCTCTCATTCCAAAATTGAACGATAGTTCTATTCCCATGCCGGAAAAAAATACTCTACTTGAATCATTAAAATCTTTAGATGAAAAACAGAAAGATTGTGAAGCTGAGTATCTCAGAATTGATAAATATAAATTTAATAATAAGTCTAAATCTGAATTTGAAAAAATAAATAAAAATAAGGAAGCCGAGTTTAAGGAGAAATTAGCAACAGAAAATAAGTCTTTGGAAACGCTTAATGAGACATTAAGTCGTATGTCAAAACATTTATCTGAAGGCGTAATGTATGTAGAAGAAACTAGTCAAGATATTAATCTTTTTTTCCAAAAAATAACTTTGAAAATGGATCGGAATTTATCATCGATATTTGAATGTTTTTCAAATTTAAATATCTTTAACAATAATAAAACACAAGAATTTAAAAATTTAAATTTATTTGAATTATTAAATTTGGTCGAGAAATTTGTAGCTGAAAATATCTTGATTAATGAGGATTTTAAAAATAACTCTTTAGGATTGATTGGTAATTTTCATTTATTGACTAGAAACCTGTTTGAACAAATTAAATTAATCATAAAAAAATATCGTAATTGCAATTTTGAAGTTGAAAAAATGTTAAACTCGCTTTCAATTTCAAATCCGCCATCACAATTCTTTTCAAATTCAATAGATAAAGAAATTAACTCAAAAATTATAAAACTATCTAGCGATTATAAGCATATAAAAGAACAATTATACTGCTTAAAAAAAATAATTAACTTGTTTAAATGCAATACAGACGAAACGCTTAAATCATATAATATAATCAAAAAACTAGATGATAAATATCAAAAATTAAATGAACTTTTAAATAAAAAAATTAAGACTCATTACCGGAAAGAAAAACAATTTGAGAACAGCGATAAAAAAGCTTCACCCCATTCTCTACAATCTACTGAAGAAGATATAGAAACAATTCCTGAAGAAAATTTGAAAGAGGAACAACCGGCAAAATCCAATCCTGGTAATGAAAAATCTTTACTATCGCAAGGTGCTAATGACACAGAACTTAGTTTAATCACTGAAGTTTTAAAATCGACCAATGAATGCAACAAGATTAGGACACGTTTAGAAGGAGAGTTTGCAAATAAAGAGCGGGCTAAAGCTGATTTAAAAGCGATTACAACTGACACAAGGTATAACTTTCTTATAAGCCGTATAGATCCACTAAACGTTAGTATCTCACCTGCTGTTGATCATTCTCAGCCAGATCCCGTTGTTTATGCAAATAGCGCTCCAATCATGTTTTTTCCTGCACCACCAACGATAGTAGTAGATACCTACCGTCTTGAAAGTAGCACGGTTTTTTACCCGATATAGCTATTACTGACCCAGCATGACGACAATCATTCTTTCAGGTTTAATCCTTTGGAAAGCATGTCTAATTTGCGTTAAGCTAACAGAATTAATTTTTTGTTGATAAGAATCTAAATAGTTTAGAGGTAGCTTATAAAAACCAATTTTTTCGGTGGCGGCTAAAATATCCTCATTACTTGCAATAGAAGTTGGAAAACTACCTATTAAAGCTTGTTTGGCCCCTTGTACTTCTTGTGAAGTAGGTCCTTTAGCTAGAAAATTTTTTAAAGTTTGTTGAGTTAAAGTGAGTGCCTTAGGCGCTTGATCTCGGCGTGTTTGTAATACGATAAAAAAAGGGCCAGCGGCTTGTAAGGGCTTGAATCCACTGTTTATGCCATAACATAAACCTCTTTTATTTCTAACCTCATTAAAAAGTTTTGAGGTCAGGATCCCGCCACCTAAAATTTGATTACCCACAAGAAGTGGAAAATAATCTGGATCGTTTACAGCAATACCGATTTGACCTAAAAAAATAGTCGTTTGTTTGGACGGATATGGAACTTTTATAATATGATTTTTTAAATGCGGAGAGATGGGTGGATTGGTAGAGATAGCAGTTTTTCCTTTCGCTAGCATGGCAGAAAGCTGTTCAGCTATAGCTATTGCTTTAGTTTTGGTGGTATTTCCAACGATAGCGATCATGGCATTCTGTGCAACATAGTTGTCATTGTAAAAATTTAATAATTTTTTTTGGGATAGTTGCTCAATACTCATTTTATTTCCCAATATAGGTGAAGCATAAGGGTGCAGCCCATATAAATTTTTATAGAAGGTTTTAGCGGCAATCGCGCTAGGTGTCTGTGCTTCTTGTTGCAGGGCGATTAACATTTGTTTTTTTATTCGATTTATTGCAAGGTCAGGGAAAGTAGCATCCTTAAGTAAAGCTGAAAAGTTGTTCAATGCTGGATTGAAGAATTGTGGGGCGCTGAGTGAGCGTAAATTTAAAGCGGTCATATCTTGATTAGTATTCGCACTATAATGAGCACCAACCGCTTCAAAACGATTAGCAATTTGATCTGCATTTAAATTTTGTATGCCTTGATCGAGCATTTGAGCTGTAAATAGCGCTATTCCTGGCGAATTATTATCTTTGGCAGAACCAGCATGAAACAATACACCAATATCTATAATAGGTATTTCATTTTTAGCAACAAAATAAACAGGTACGCCATTTTTAGTAGACCAATGTTCAATTTTTAGAATAACGGGTGAAATTTCAGCTTGTGCAGAACCCAGAATAAATATCGATATGAAAATAAAAAAATTAAAGAAAGGTTTAACGCGCATGCATAGATCCTATAACGGATAAAGAATTTGAATCGGGAACAGTTGTGTTGATGGATAAAGGAAGTAAGTAAGCTATAGTCAAATGCGAAGCAAGCAAATACTTATTCGCAACCGCTTGTATTTGACGTGGAGTGATAGCATTAATATGTTTTAGATAATCGCGCTCGATTTGCCAGGGCAAATTAATTGCTGCTAAACTTCCAAGTTCATTCGCTTTTGCAGTTATAGAATCTTCTCGGTATATTTTGTCAGCAGCTATTTGTGCTTTTGCGCGTGCCAGTTCTTCAGTATTTACACTAAAGGTTTGTAATTGCTTGATTTGCTGTAATAAGCTTGATTCAAGTTCAGATAAATTATGACCAGACGTTGGTGTGGCTTGCAACAAAAACAAGCTGTTTAAGCGACTTATTGGATTATAAAATGCATTAGCATCTGCTGCTATTTGCTGATCTCGGACAAGATTTTTGGCAAAACGAGCACTATTTCCCCCGGATAATAATGTGGCAATAAGATGTAAAACATAAGAATCCTGACTATTCAAACCGTGTTTAATAACGGGTACCGGATAAGCCATAACCAACCAAGGCAACTGAGCAGGAGTATGAATGATGAGGCGCTTTTCTCCTAACGGGGGTAAGTCTTTTCCAGGTTTTATTTTAGGAAGCTTGATAGGTTTCAAATTAGAAAAGTAAGTTTGTGCTAATTGATAAACTAAATTAGGTTTTACATCACCGACGACGACGAGTATTGCATTATTAGGCGCATACCAGGTTTCATACCATTTACGTAAATCTTCAACGGTCATATTTTGTAGATCGTTTTTCCAGCCGATGACAGGATGATGGTAAGGACTTGCAACAAAAGCAGCAGCGTTAAGACGTTCTAACAAGATTTCTTGAGGGTTATCGTCGATTCTCATTCGTCTTTCTTCCATCACAACCTGAATTTCTTTAACAAAATCTTGTGGACGCAATAATAAATTTCGCATTCTATCGGCTTCTAATTCAAAGCTAACGGCTAATTTATCCGCAGAAAATTTTTGATAATAAGCAGTAAAATCTGAATCGGTGAATGCATTTTGTTCTCCTCCGTTTTCAGAGACAATTTTTTCAAGCACACCGGGTCCAAATTTTTTTGTTCCTCGAAACATCATATGCTCTAAAGCATGTGAGATCCCTGTTATTCCATTGGGTTCATAACTACTACCCACTTTGTACCATATTTCTGAGATCACTATCGGAGCTCGATGATCTTCTTCAACCAATACAGTTAACCCATTTTTTAAATGATATTCGTGCACATCCTCTGCCCAGCACAATGAGGATAAGAATATTAGACCCAAATAAACTAGTATTTTTTTTAAAAACATCGATTAATTTCCTACAGAACTATAGTGTTCTTTCCCTGACTCGTGTCTAGCTCAAGCTGATATTGGAGTTTACCCATGAGGGACGCAAATGATCATCTTCTGAAATATTCAAGCGGCTGTCCTAACTTATAATACCATCGATATGGTAACAATTATTGTCTTTATTTGACATCACTTTATAGGCCTCTCATAATTATCAGTATTATTTTGCCTGTTTAGAAGTTTGTAGCGTAATACAGCTATTTAAGCATCGATAAAAAATGAGGTTACTTTCATGCCAAAGATAAAAAAAAATACAGTTTCTCAGTTCGAAAAAGGGTTGCAAGAACTTGAAAAAATTGTTGAGCAAATGGAACGAGGCAATTCAACCTTAGAAGATTCTCTCGAGCAATTTAGTCGGGCCGTGAGTTTATTAAAAGACTGTCAATTGACTTTAAAAAATGCAGAGCAAAAAATACAAATTTTGACTAACGTAGATACCACCCAGAAAAAAGAATTGCTACCTTTTGAAATAAATGAAGAATTAGCCTAGTGAACCTAAAAACTGATTTTTTAAGTTATCAAGAGCGCCTTAATCGCTTATTAACGGATTGTTTGTCAAATCCTTCTCCGCTTTCCAAACCCTTATATGAATCGATGTATTATGCAGTTTTAAATGGCGGAAAGCGTTTAAGACCTTTATTTATCTATACTTTAGGCACTACTTTGGGACTATCCTTGCAGGATTTAGATCATGCAGCCTGTGCGATTGAATTAATTCACGCCTATTCATTGATTCATGATGACCTGCCGAGCATGGACAATGATGATTGGCGTCGAGGAAAGCCTAGCTGTCATAAACAATTTGGCGAAGCTATGGCTTTATTGGCAGGTGATGCGTTACAAGCTTTGGCTTTCGATGTGCTTCTAAAAGCCCCATTACAGCCGGCTAAAATTGTAAAAATGCTTAATGTATTGGTAAAAGCGGCTGGACCATGGGGTATGGTGGCGGGTCAGGCGATGGATTTTAATGGCGCTGGCTGTTCAGATAAATGGAGTACCGAAAATATCCATTCCTTAAAAACCGGGGCGTTATTCGAAGCTGCTTTTCAGTTACCTGCTATAGTCGCTGATTTGCCAGCAAATAGTCTTTTGACCTTAAAAAAAGTAGGTAATAATGTAGGTTTAGCTTTCCAGATCCAAGATGATGTCTGCGATAATGAAAATATCGAATTTTGGCAGGATTCAATTGAAAGAGAAAATCACCTAAAAAACCTTAAAGAGCAAATTATAGCGGATTTAGTATCTATTGAGATAATTTCACCTGAAGAAAATCAACCTCTTATTAAATTAATAATAGCTCTATTAGAAATGAATCCATTGAAAATAACTATCAATTAGATAGAGAAAAATCATTTCTTTAATGGAGATGGGACTGTTATAATCGGTCAGGTAGTTTCAATATTCAGGTGTATATAGTAAATATGGATTTATTGTTTGACCTGAACTAATTCTAGAAATTATCAATAGATGGCCTGCAAAAAACTAATTGCCGGCGTTCTCAATAAATGAAATGAGAGGAAAATAACGATATGTCAATGCTAAAAGTAGGGGATAAATTACCTGAATTTAAGCTCACAGCTACGGTTGATATTGATATCAGCAAGGCTTTTACTGAGATTACCCATGCATCTTATCCCGGCAAGTGGTTAGTGCTGTTTTTTTGGCCTAAAGACTTTACATTTGTATGCCCTACTGAAATTGTGGCATTTAATGATCTCAATGCTAAGTTTAATGAAAGTAATGCCGTGTTATTAGGTGGTAGTACAGACAGTGAATTTGTGCATCGCGCATGGCGACAATACAACGATGATTTACGTGATCTGTCATTCCCTATGTTGAGTGATATTAAACGTGAATTATGTAATGATTTAGGAATATTAGATAACGATGCGGGTGTTGCCCAACGAGCGACCTTTATTATCGATCCGGAAGGTGTTATTCGCTTTAATATGGTGACTGATTTGAGTGTTGGGCGTAATCCTGAAGAGGTCTTACGTATACTTCATGCTTTACAAGACGGAGGACTCTGTCCTTGTAATTGGCAAAAAGGTCAACGTACCATTAACCTGGCTGAAGTGGCTTAAATTAGTAAAATTAGTTCAATGAGACCCGCTTCATTAGCGGGTTTTTTTATGCTTTTCAAAAATAAGATTAAACAAAGTGTAATGTGTTAAATTTGATCTATACTTACGAAAGTATTTGTTGAAGAGTTTCCTAAAATTATTATGAAAAAACTTACGCCTGAGGAAGAAAATGTTATTTTATTAAAAGGTACTGAACCTGCTTTTTCAGGGAAATATTGCCGATTTAATGAAAAAGGAGACTATACCTGTAAACAGTGTGGCGCATTGCTATATCATTCTTCTGCCAAATTTGATTCTGGATGTGGCTGGCCTAGCTTTGATGATGAAATACCCGACGCGATTAAACGAGTTCCTGATCCAGATGGACATCGTACTGAAATTACCTGTGCAAAATGCGGAGCACATCTTGGCCATGTATTTACTGGTGAAGGCCTGACGTCAAAGAATGTTCGACATTGTGTTAATTCAATATCGCTAGAATTTACTCCTAAAAATGAACTTGCCAAAGATTTGCAGAAAATTCCAGCCAAAATTAATCCTCAGACTGAAACAGCTATTTTTGCCGGAGGGTGTTTTTGGGGGGTAGAACATTTAATGGAGCAATTTCCAGGAGTTATTTCAGTCAGATCTGGATATATTGGCGGAAAAACGTCTAATCCGACCTATAAACAAGTTTGTACTCAACCTACCGGACATGCCGAAGCGGTAGAAATAATTTTTGATCCTCACAAAATTAATTACGAAACCTTAGCTAAGCGGTTTTTTGAAATTCATGACCCAGAACAATTGAATCGACAAGGACCCGATGCAGGAGAGCAATATCGTTCTGAAATTTTTTATACAACTCCTGAACAAAAAGAAATCGCTATAAAATTGATTAATATTTTAAAAGAAAAGGGTTTTAAAATAGTGACTAAAGTTACACCAGCAACTACATTTTGGAAAGCTGAAGATTATCATCAAAATTACTATAAAAAAAACCAAAAACAACCTTACTGCCATTTTTATATTAAAAAATTTTAAAGACTATTAACTTATTTATAGTGCTTTAAGCCTATATTTGAACTCATTGCAGTAGATTACTAAGGAGGGTCGAATGAATTTTTCTAGGAAAGTAATAACCGGCTGGATCTCAATACTATGCTTGGTTTCGAATATTCTCCACGCAGCATCTACGCCTTATTCTAAATTGCATTGTCATTATCCGCACCGATTATATTTTGACCTAGGCGTTGGTAAAACCTACGATTATGCAAGTAGTAATAGTTTTTTGATCGGTTCAAATGGGAATGTATTAGGAAATCTGAAAACAGGGAATTCTTACAGTACACCTTTTTTCTTTGTGGGAATAGGTTATCGATGGGCTCAGGATAACAATCCATGGTTTCCTAGTGTCAATATGGGATTACAACACCGCTATACGTCACCTATCAATGTGTTTGGTGTCTCACAGACGCCGAGTGTCGATCCAGCACCCACTAGTTATAACTATCGATTGCAGCAGGAAAGTTGGCTGCTGATGACCAAAGCAGATATCTATAAATGGCAAAGATTTATGCCTTATGTTGCGCTAGGTTTAGGTGCCTCCTTTAATAGAATTAGTCAACTCTTTGTTAATTCGTCAAGCTTTGCCAACCAACTGGGAGGCTCTACTAATCTAACAGGTGATTTTAGTTATAATGTGGGTGCTGGAATTGATTATCAGGTCCAAGATGATTTTTGGCTAACGCTAGGTTATTTTTATGATAATTTTGGAAAAAATAAAGTAGGTACTGTCTACACAAATAACACTTTTACGCCTGTGGGTACATTAGAAAATGCTAATTTGCATGCGAGTAGTGTTTTTCTAAGTGCACGCTATTTATTTTGGTAAATTGAATTTGTTGCCTAGCAGACGAATACCTAGCAAAAGCGCTTAGGAAGTAAATTAATAAGACAAGTATTGAAGCTACCTTAGATTACCTAATCTAATCTAATAGGATTGATTATTAATTATTTTTAACACGCCAATTCACTAAAACAGCTTAAAAGCCCGCGTTTGTTTCTCTACCGTTTTTGCTCTGACTTTTTTTGTTTAAAATCGGTTGTGTATATTTTTCTTGGTTTTTTTCGAATGTACAGATCAACAAGCCGTATTAGTCCTTGCACATTCTAATTTTTCTATCAGTTTTTTTATAATTTTTAAGGTGTTACCTGGATAAATAGGCCATAATAATTCTATTTAATATATTGTTAAGGTTTTGAATAGATACTATTTAACATAGTGCTAAAAAATGGGAGATGAATATGCCATTAGAACTTCATAATGAGAAATTTAATGAAATTGCTGAGAAAGGTGATAACGATAATATCAACCAAATCTTTTTTCTTAATGATTTCACAGGAACGCCGTTAATTTTTGCTTGTAAAACAAACAATATTGAACTTGTTGAAAAACTGCTAAAAAAAGGAGCGGATGCCAACAAAAATTATATTTATAAGGATCGTTATTCTCACATTAAAAAAACTGAAACACCCTTATTTCTTGCTTGTAAAACAAACAATGTTGAACTTGCTAAGTTACTGCTGGAAAAAGGAGCGGATGCCAACAAAACTTATAAAACCGAAACACCTTTGTTTCTTGCTTGTAAAACAAACAATGTTGAACTTGCTAAGTTATTACTGGAAAAAGGAGCGGATGCCAACAAAACTTATAAAACCGAAACACCCTTGTTTCTTGCTTGTAAAACAAACAATATTGAACTTGCTAAGTTACTGCTGGAAAAAGGAGCGGATGTTAATTACAGACTCGCGGAAGGAAATAGCTATCTGCATGAAGCATGCAAGAATAGATATATTGAGATAGCAGAACTATTAATAGAAAAAGGTGCCGATCTTAATATAGAGGATAAAAGAAGTGGACGAGTTCCATTGCACGAACTATGTTCGGTAAATGAATTTACCGAAGCAGTAATGAAAATTATAAATTTACTAATAAAAAAAGGAGCTGATATTGACTTCTTGGATTATAGTAAAAGAACCCCATTATTTTATGCTACTAGCGCTGGCTTTATTGAAGCGGTTAAGTTATTGATAGAAAATGGGGCAGATATTGATAAAACTGAATCTAATGGGGAAACACCATTATATTGTGCTGTTGACAATGATCATATTGAAATCGTTAAATTACTTACTGAGAATGGAGCTGATGTGAATGTAATTTATTATGAGGATGAAAGTGAGGATGAAAGCGACGATGAAATAGAAGAATATAATCGAATTGAAGTAACACCATTAAATAAAGCTGTTAGGGAAAATCGTATTGAAATAGCAAAACAACTTATTCTATATGTATTATTGAACAATCCTAGAGAAAAACCTGAATACATTACTGACTCCTTATCAGATTTTTGGGATACTACGGTAAGTGAACGCAGTAATGTTCTCAAATATTTTCCCAAAATTCCTAGTTGTTCTATCGTTGAGTTTTTATCTGAAAATGTAAATAAATTAACTAAAAGACTCACTTTGAAAAGCTTAAATGAGATTGTTCAAGCAGTGGAACAAGAAGAAAAAAAAATTCCCAATCCAGAAGCAGCTGTAGGTGAGGTAGAAAACCTATCCTATGCTCTTTTGATAAAAACTAGACTAGAAAAACTGGTAGAAAGGCAAAAGCTCTTAAATAATTTGTTAGATAAATGGCCAATTACTTCTTTAAAAAATGGAAAAGAATTTATTTTTTTACCTTTTATACCTCATATACCGATTTTGGAAATATCACGTTATTTATCCACGCGCGATATTCAAGCGCTATTAAGCTTAATTCCACCTGAATCAGAATCCATCATGACTGATTCCATGATTCAAAATCACGCTATAGATTCCTCGCACATTAAATCTTCTTCTCTTGAACAAGAAGACAATAAACACTCCCCCCAAAGCTTAGAAGAGCAAGCTAAAGAAAATACTTCTATGTTAGAAATATCAAAAGATAATATAGAATCTATTAGTAATGTGATGGGCTCACCAAGTAGCTCAGGGTTATTCGCTAATCGCAAACGAAAGCAAGATGAGTCCAGTAATGAAGATCCTGAAATGAACAAACTAAGACGATTGGAACATTAAGTTTTTAGTGTATTAGAAAAATACAAAAGAATTAAGAACGGTGCTCATCAATACTCTAATAAAATGCATGGAAGCTTGTAAGCGCTTGATTTAATTGGTGCCAACGAGGCGAATCGAACGTCCGACCTACTGCTTACGATCGGAAGCTTCCGTTATAACTTATTGAAAAAAAATTATTATAAACCCGACGATCCTTACAAAGTATAATAATGGCTATGTGTCATGCTCAGTCGTGCAAAAGTCGCGCACGAATCTGATTCTTTTTTCAGATTTCCGATCTATCATAAGCTAAAACCTCAGTTTGTTTTGTTGCCGCCCTTAAATTCATGTTTAATATTTTCAGAAAAACCTTTGTGAGGCTTTTATTCCCATTGATTGTCCAATCCTTCTTTAATTGATATTGATTTTTTACTAGAAAATCCCCATAAAGCGATAGAGATAATTTACAACTTAGCCAAAGGAGGCTTAATATGACTAATTTAGCACGTTATGAATATAAAGTACCTTCCATATTTGATTATATGAATCGGGTGTTAGGCGAACAGTCAGCGGATATATCAACTAACAATGATGGTTCGTTTGTGGAAACAAGTAGTTGGAAACCCTACGTCGATATTAAGGAAGAATCTAATCGATTCCTAATCAAAGCAGATATTCCTGGAGTTGACCCCAAAGATATTGAGATTAATATGGAAAATAGCATTCTCAGTATAAAAGGTGAACGAAATACCTTTAATAGGGAAGAAAAAGATGGATATACTCGATTGGAGAGATTACAGGGACAATTTTATAGACGTTTTTCCTTACCGGATACAGCTGATGCTGCTAAAATAAAAGCACGAAGCAAAAATGGGGTTATCGAAATCGAAATCCCCAAAAAGGAAAAGGCATTACTTAAAAAAATAACAATTAAGGAAGAATAGCTAACTTTACAAATGACCGCCTATTTATAGACAACAATGGGCGGTCATTTTTTAATTATAGTATGAAACTAAAAGCGAAAGTTCTGAACATTTCATATTACAGTATTATTTGTAACCCTAATTAATCTAGATTTGATTAAGCTATTTCTTTAACAGGGATATCGATCAAAGACGCCAATTTATTTGTTTTTTCAATAGTAATTTGCAAAATACCCCGCTTCAAAATCGCACCCATTTTTTGAGTGTTGGCATTTTCTGGCAAAGCAACATGATAAGAGAAATAATATGAGTTAGTTTGTTTTTGTTTAGATTTATTATCATTTTTAGCTTGTACATATAATACCCCTTGTGAAACCGATACATGAATTTTTTGGGGATCGACACCCGGTAATTCGAATGAAATTAAAAAATGTTTAGGATTCTCTTGTAAAGTAAAATAATGGAAATGCACTTGATTGCCAAAAAATTGCTGCTTAGTCATGGCCGAATCTAATTGCAAAAATGTGTTCAATCCCTGTTGAAACCAATCATCAACTGGAATAGAGGAGTTCATTTTATTGTTTGGCTTAGTTTGAGTTGGGGGTTCGTTATTGAATATTGTGGGTTTAGTTAAAGCCAAGCTTAATTTAGCGAATAGTACTAAACTTATGGTAAGCAAAATTGAGTTTTTTACTGATTTTGACATATATGACTCCTAATTCAATTTTTTAGTATTCCTTCTTAAGTTTAATGCTTAATTGTGAGGATTAATTAAATTATTAATAAACTCCTGTTCCCTTTTCTTATAAGTCCAAAATGATTTATGAAGGATTTAGGCATCTTCGGGTTGAGTTAAAACTAGATCAGATAGTTTAGTAACTTTTTACTGTATAGTTTAACATATCCGTAGGTAGGAAATATTAGCGGTTTGATTACATTTTGTACAAACTGGCTTTCAAGTAGTTTTCTCATGATAGAAAAGAAATTTTTATCCCTAGGGTGCTCAAAGGGCATTTCCATAAGACCTAATAAACCATGTGAATTGATTTTCTCATCCGATAGAATAGTTACATCAATCATTCAAAGGGTTTAAACCCTATTTCTCTTGCAAAATCGCGTTGCTCAAAGCAGCCATAATTGAGCTAATTCTTCTTTAGCAGCTTTCTTATCTTGGTCATAGCTTGGTATTTTTTTCTACGACATCCTCAACAACTGACTGAGGTATTGTTTTTTCAATCGGTACTGAGGAGTCAGCTTCAATATTTGTTTCCAGGATAAGTTTTCTATTGTTATATTTTCATTCATTTATTTTTATTTTCTCTGACGGATGAAAATCCTGTAAAGATTTCCGATGCAGGAAATATCAATAAGTATTTATATATCCTTATTTATCTATTATCTAGCTACTAAATATAATTGCGAGTCTATTATGGAGATTGATTTCGAAATATGTTTATAACCCAATTTAATATTTGTTTAAGTTTTGTTCAATATCCTAGCTGTATAAAAGCACAGGTATTTATATGGCAAATCACGGGTTATTCGCAATTGAGAATTTACAAGATGCGCAAGACGCTTGGAAAATTTTTTTTAATCGTTTCTACTCACCGAAAGTTCCTGAAAACGCCAATGTAGAATTTGATATTGAGCAACGCAATTTTCTTCCAAGAAAAGAAAAAAATGCAAAAAATAAAAGTCCTTTAGACATAGGTGGAAGAACTGATCATTCAGATGATTTCGATGATTTTTTAAATGGTTATACAGTCAGAATTCCTGATAATATTGAACTTAGTGAAATTGATTTTGACTGTGTTAAAGAAGCTATTCTCCAGGGAGATTATGAGGCTAGTGTATTTAAGAATGAGAACCATGTTTTTTATGCTTTATGGCTATTTAGGCAGGATAAAATAAGCCGTCAGCAATTAAGTACATTACTTGCCAGAGAACAGATTCCAAAAGATTATCCTATCGTGAAGACCTTTCCTATTCTGGATGATAGAGGTGAGTTTACTAAAGATGCAAAGAAAATGCTTATTTCTGTCCTTAAAACAAGTAGATTTACTAAATTGAGAAACTGGCATTTAGAACGCTTTCGGCTACTCATACAAGCGCTTCCAAAATCAGAACGAATTTTTTATGTTACAGAATGTGATCCTAAAAACATATCCATAGAAGGTGTTACACAGCTTGGAAATGACTTGAGAAATGTAGGAAGTTGGGAACGAACAAAATATAAGAATAATTTATATGATCTCCATTTGTCTTTTGGTGCAATTGAAGCAAGACAAATCGCATTAAATGGAGTTCATGGTGCTGCCGCTAATCGTAGCAAAATAGGCGTAATAAGCACTGCTGAAATTAAAGAAGGTGTCGCAGATAATTATCGTCCAACCGCAATTAGTATTAACAACAGCGGCGTTGCTCCAACAATACAGAACATACATCATTTCCCTGTAAGTACAAGGCTTGCAGTTACAAAACACGATATTTATCATGCACAACTACACAATACGATTCCTGCTGAGTTTCATATGGCATTTAATCATATGAAACAAATCATCTCTAATTTTACTAAAGTTAAATCATCGTTGCTGCAATGGACTTTAACTGATCGCGAGTTTCCTGATTTTAAAGGAAAAAGTAAAAATTTTGATTCAAAGAAAGGAGCGAAATATTTTGCAAAAATACTTTTTCCTAAAGGGTTTGTTCAGGAACTTCCTTCTTTATTTAATGACTATAGCTTTCATAATTTAAGCGATGATGGGATAGCTATTATTCGAGATATGGTTAACGAAAGTGAGAAATGGAAAAATCTTTATAAAATCGATATTAATTATTTAGATTATCCTTATGACAAAGCTATTCAGCAAATGCGAGCTTTTATCAAAACAGAAAAAAATAACGCTTATAATGCTAAATTATTTAGTTTAAAATACCGTATTTTTTGTGACTCTTCAGAAGTAACTTATCAAAAAATAAGCGAGATTATTAATACCATAGAAAATACATTAACTGATAATTTGAAATTTGAAAATGTTAATTATAAAGAATTTAAAAATAGAACAGTCCTTAAATACAATAAAAAAGAAGTAATCAATAGAAGTAGTGCATTACAAGTAGTACTTCGTAGTTATCTTATTTCAAAATTTAAAACAAATAGCGATGAGCTAGACTGTCAATTTTCATTACTATCAAATGAATTTAAAAGTATTTACGACGGTAGTCAGTTAACGAATGTTAAAATTGACGATGTATGTAATAATCTAAATTCTTTATTCGATAAACTTACACTACTTGAGCATTCCTATAAAGAAATAATCCAAACTCGCTATTCTCGAAGACATGCACGCATTAATTGCTTGTTTTTCTTTATGAAAAATTCACTGACCATGTCACAACGTAAGCATATTGCTTTTTTAAAAGCAAAAATGAATAATCTTATAAATGAACATTTAGTAAAAATAATAGATGTACAGGAAAAGGAACAATTTAAATGGGTGATTGAAAATCAGTTTAAATTGATACATCACAAAGATAGTCGTATTAATTTTGATTCAATTTATGATGATCAAACTAACTCTTTAGATATACCTACCAACCTTTTTACAAGTCTTTAATTTTTATTAGGTTGTATTGTATTAAAATTTTATAACTTTAAAAGATATAAACTCAAAGTTTAGAATTAAATTTTTGTTTTTAAAGCTAGATTAATGGCCTTTTGCCAATCGCTCTGTTTGTGATTTCTCTAACGGTACAAGATTGATTATGAGACATCTGTACATCCGCCACGAGTTTCATTCGTTCGGTATCCATAGATATTTGGTTTAACGTAATTTCATGGTTTTATGTGCGCGTTGTAATTGATTGTGTTGTAACTGCGCTGGATGGCTTAAGTCTGGATTTAGATTCGCCGGGTGTCGATTCATTAGGTATGGCAGGAATGGCGGCTGATGTTGCCGATCGACATTTTTGGCAACGATTTGGAACGGCTACACTTCTTTCGATTTTGGGTGCGGGTACATCTAATGTCGGTGTTGCTAATAACGCATCCTATAATGCAACCCAAGCCTATCGATTGGCTATAGCGAATAGTTTGAATCAAACCGCACAACAAACACTGCAACAACAAACGACGATTCCACCAACCTTATGGGTCAATCAAGGGTCTCCTATCCAAGTGTTTGTAGCGCATGACTTAGATTTTCGATCGGTTCGTCAAGAAACAAAGGAAAAAGTGAATGTCTTCTAAAATTATGCAGAAAAAATGTCCATAAAAGCGTTAGAAAAACATATAGAACCACTAAAACCTTTCTTACAAACAGCGGGTGTAACGGAAGTTTGCATTAATCAGCCTGGTTTAGTATTTGTTGAAAACAATGGGTATTTTACTCGCCATGAAGTACAAATTTTAGAGTTTAGCTTTCTTGAAGCATTATCTAACCTGATTGCAGAATTTAACCATAAAACATTTCCGCATCCTTTACTTTCAGGTTATTTACCGACGGGTGAACGCGTACAATGTATTATGCCACCTGCGTGTGAAAAAAATAATGCGATTTATTCTATTCGTTGCCACTCACGTCATGAAATGAGTCTGGAGGATTATCAAAAAGCTGGGGTTTTTGATGAGTTTGCTGCTGTAAACAAAGATGTAAACGAAGAGATAGCATCTTCTTTAAAAGTATTGCATGAGCAACGAAATATTGCCGGATTTCTGAAGTTAGCAATAAGTACTAAAAAAAACATGATCATCAGCGGTGGAACGGGTACCGGTAAAACAACCTTTCTTAATGCGTGTTTAAAACTTATTTCAGATACAGAACGTTTGATTACGGTAGAAGATACACGAGAGGTTAGAGTAGCCCAGAAAAACAAAGTCCATTTATTGTTTAATGAAGACGATAAAAATATTACCGCAGCAAAATTATTCAAGGCCTGTTTACGTTTAAGGCCGGATAGAATTCTTCTGTCTGAATTGCGTGGTGCTGAGGTATGGTCGTTTCTGAGAGCAGCAAACAGTGGTCATCCTGGGTGTATCAGCACAGTGCATGCCGATACACCAGAAGGTTGCTTTGATCAACTCGTATTCATGATGCAACAAGCAGGATTAAATTCAACAGAGGAAAAATTACGGTCTTATATTCAATCTATTATTCCAATCATTATCCAGTTAAAACGCAGTACTAACTCAAAACGATTTGTAGAGATAGCCGAGATTTATTTTGATAGTTAGCTTGATCTGTAAATTTTAGTAATTACGATAGAAGATCTTCAAGAATTTTAAATTGATCCATCTTTTTTACCCATTTATAATTCATTTGTCATGTATTTGCTTACAAATTTAATGGTTATTTTAAGAATAAATTAAGAATTTACCTGTAAAATATGGGTAAAGTCTAGAACTATACTGAGATTGCTAATGAAAATATCAACATTAGATGAAATGTTACCCAAGCGTTGGAGTTTACTTCTTCGTTATTATCTACCTTTTTTTAAAAATCCCGAGCCCTTTTATTTTCAGTGTCGGGAATTTGTTAATGATTTAAAAAAAAGAAACAATACACAAAATTTTCCTTTAGATAAATTACCTGAATTACTTGTTATTTTAGAATCTTGTTCTAAAAATAACTCTGAATTAGTTAAGTTTTCTAAAAAAATCATAGGTAAATTGGAAAAGCAACAGCTCCAAGCCATTAACCCTAACCTATTAAAACAGTCATTATCCAAGCATAAGCTAGAAAATAATAATCAAACTCCAGTTTTAAATGAATTATTTAAGAAATTGTCAGAATTTGTTTATGCGAACGAAAGTAGAAATGAAATTGAAAATGATATTTTTACGACAATAGAAAAAACAAAAGAATTTGATGCTGATACAGAATTTAACTATTTAAAAGAAATTTTAAAAGATAAAGATATTAATGCGACAAAAATTTTCCTAAAAAATATCCCGAATGAACAATGGTCAGTTTTGATAAATAATCTAATTGAGTATTTGTATAGGCTTTTAAAAACTGAAGGAACTTGTTTAACAAAGGATTTAGAAGAAAAAGATTTTCACTTCCAGATTTTAAGTTATGTTCTAGCTATCTATAAAGAATCTAATGAAAATTATCCTATTGATATTATGCAATTTCTTTCAATTACTGCATTGCTGAAATTACCAATCGATTTGGAAGAAATAAACAAATTTTCATTGGAGTCAAAATTTAAAGAAAAATTTTCTCTTGAGTTACAAGAATGTTTAGCTGAAAATAGAATTAAAGCGCTTAAAGATTTGATACAACAGGATTTCATTGAAAAAATCCAAGAACCTCCTACTCGTAATGGAGGGATTCGTAGAAAATTCCATAATTTTTATATAGATAATCATCAGAACCCGGGTACAAATTCCGTAAAAGAACTAGATTTAATAATTTTACAATTACCTAAGTTTATAAGCGAACCAAATAAAGACAGAATTAATTTTATCCAAAAATTATTTCAATTTATTTATGGGTTGTTAGATTCTCATTCAGTTAGAGAAATAAAAAATAATAGATTACTAGCTCAAGAAAAAGCTCGAATAGATTATGAAAGGTTAGCAGAAGAACGAAGGGAGCTTGCTAAGCGTATTGGAATGGGCGCACAAACAAGCGTTTCTCATCAACGCATGGAGGAATTGTTTGGTAAAGAAGAAGCCTTAAAGATGGAAAATAAATGGGTAAAATTTGGAGTAAATTTTTTTAATGCACATAATCAAGAAGAACGTAAAACAGCTTTACAAGAAGCTGCTATGCTTAAAAAGCAGCTTGGGATAGTGGTTTGAACTAATCTTTTTCCTAATTTCCTCAATTTGGATTTATCATATAAAGCATGATATCCAAATGACAGGAGTTATCGATTGAGAAAAGGTCACTATTATTGCCAATAATAATTTAGACTAAAAAGTTTTTAAATATTTTTTAATCTAATTCATAAAGCTATTTATCCTTTTCTCAGCAACTTGACAGTAGACAAGTTGGTTATCAATCAGTACACAGCGTCTTCCTAAACAAAGTGCTGCTAAACCTGTAGTACCGCTGCCGGCAAATGGATCAACAATCAGATCATTGGGTTTTGATAGTAATTGGATAAAAAATTGAGGTAGTGCAACCGGAAAAACAGCTGGATGACCTTGATTGCGATTTTCAGGACTAAGATGTAAAACATTTGTTGGTAATACTGTTTTTTTGTTAGGCCAGTTGGCTAAATCACGCTGAAAGCCACTACCTGTACTAGAACGAACAAAGTAAGACTTTAAATTCTCAAAGTTTGCTAACCGTTGTTTAGTAGACAAGGCGATTGGAACTTTAACCGCTTCCTGATTAATATAAGGTGTTTTTACTTTTGCTAGATGGAACACGTATTCCCAGGCATCTCTTAATCGGGTGGGCCAATACCCGGGCATACTGGTTTTTTTATGCCAGATGTAATCGTCAATGCAATACCAACCTAAACCAATAAGTTTTTCTATCGTTTCCCAGACATAATGCTGACGGACACCGTTAACAATTTTATCTTTCATATTCAGCACTAAACTTCCTGTTGGTTTTAGAGCTTGCCAAAAAAGCGCTGTGAAAAGATATGAACCAATCGGCATAATCGCTAGGAGCAATGCTGTTATAATGTTGTTTCCGTGCATCAGCATAGGGTGGTGAGGTAATAATCAAATCCACTTGATTAGAGAAAGCACCTAATTCTTTTTCGCAATCACCATGAATAATTTGAAATAAAGTTTTATTTGCTAGGTTATTTTGCATAAAGATCCTTCAATTTTCTTCTTCAGATGTATCCGTATCAATTTGTAATTGCGAAAACTGCTCGGTAGCTTGCGAAAGTGTTAATGGGAGAATAGGTGATGGTTTAATACCGTTGGCATATATGGCCAATGCTTTTTTAGCATCACCTATTAAAATAGGATCGGGTGGAGTGTGTGAAAAACCTTGAACTTGATTATCATGTTCTAAGCTGCCTTTGAGTGATCGTGGGTAGCTAGGAAGAGGTTTACTTTGGTATTCACGATAACGTTTCTCAAATTCATGACGAAGAAATGGTAACTCCTTTTCTGGCTGTTGGCACAAGTAGATCCAACCGCCCATATCTCGAATGACACAATGAATGATTGGATTGTCAAAAACGACGCTGTCATAGCGACCTACTGTGCGAATAGCCGTGACTACTTGACCCCAAGCATTAAGTGCATGACTATGACTATCACCTTGAATTAAAACTATTAAATCGGCCGGCGTTGGCATGCCCCATTTTTGGCGATCAGGGCTTTGTAAGGTATGTAGTATCGCTTGCTTTACTTGGGCAAACGGATAAGCTTTAAGACATTGCCAATAAGTCTCTAGTAACAAACTTGAAACTTTGCGATTAAAAGATTCCGCTAATAATGTCAACCATTCTAGAAAGGACTTTTTATCATCTGTTAACATAAAATCTCCTATTTTATTTTTCAATTTTTTGAGTGATTCAACCATTGTTCTCCAACGACGAGGTTGTGGGCTAAGGTAGGACTTAGTCCGCGTGTTGCTAAGCGAGTAACATGATCATGCTCCATTGGAGGAGCCTGCTGTCGTTGTAGAGACTCACGTTGCTCTTTAGCAAGCCATGTATTGATGTGACGTAAGATCTGGGATCGTGTTTTGCGTGCACTCGGATTAGCTTCATTCCAAGCTTGTATTTGACGTAACTCTTGCAAAACATCGATATTGGGATAGGTTTTTTTCCATGTGTTGATATCTATTTTCGCCGCAATAAACACATCGTTATTTTGAAGTGGAATACCGATGATTTCTTCGTCAGGAATGATATCTATTACACTTTTTTTATTAATTAATAAGGGAATTTTTGAGTTGCTGCTGGGCAAGCCGTCGATAAACGACGGCTTGCCCACAACATCCTGTTCCTGATCCTTCTCCTGATACTGTTTCTGTTCCTGATTCTGTTCCTGGTTTTGAAAGGGTTGGGATAGAGTTGCTAAATGGTTTTGAAACCCTTCATCTAAGTATTTCGTTTGAGCTAATAAGATTGTTATTAAGGCTTTGAAAACAGTTGATTGGTGTGGAACTCGTTTGAAAAGTTTACTTAAGCTCTTACCTTGATTTGGATTTTCAATGGGGTTCCAATCTAGAAAGTTGTAGATCAAAATCCAGTTTGATTCTGGATCTCTGATTAAAAAGTTAATTTGATCGAGTTCTGAAAATGTTTTGTAAACTGTTTTCTCATCCCACTTCAGATCTTCTGCTACATAGCCAATGGGTAATCGGAAACAACCCAACATATTAGTATGTGGTCCAGTCAATAAATAAACGGCTAATAATTTTGCGTGCGTAGATAAATTTTGTAATGTTAAATCAGACCAAAATTGGGTTTGTACAGAACCGTATTCTCTCATCGTCTTATTTCCTTTTTTTAGATTGATAAATAAAAGAAGAAATTTCTTTTTTATCATGTGTTAATATTTTTTGTTTTTTTCTATGAGTGAAGCGAGTTAGAAGTGCTGCTGCGGAAGTTCTTAGCGTTCCTTCATCAACTGCTTTTACCAGTTCAGTACTGCCGAATAATTGAATTTTTTCTGCATGGCGATAACTATCTTTACAACCAAATCCAAGTAAAGCAGCTATCAATTCATCTGTTCTTCCTTTTATTTCGTCGAAATTTCGACGAAAAGGTTTGTGAAAACGAGGACCTTGGCGGTTTCCTAGAATTTTTTTTGTAGCAATTCCGATAGACGCGCGTTCGCAGACTAAAAAAGTTTGCACGAGCACGGCGGGCTCGTACTTTTTTTCCAACAGATCGGATAAAGAAAGGTGCCAAGCAGGAATCGTTTTTTTATTCTGTTGTTGATAAACCAAATAAGTGCTTGGATTAGCTATGAGTTGTTGATTTTCATCGATAATAATCGGTCTGAACTGGTTTAAAGGACGTTGCTTTGGATAGGCTAAACTAGAAACTGAAAAATCACATTTCACATGAGTTATAGAAACATTCATGAGTTTAATAGGGTGATGCGTAAAAGGCAGCGATAACGACTTCAATTCATTTCGTTCTATCGGCGAGATTAAATCTAAAGGATCTACCTTATATTTCGCTTGTTCCCACAAATATTTTACAACTCTTCGTGCAAACTTATGATTTATCCAAGTACGACCATTTCGCATAGAACTGACATTTTGATGTGACGTTTTCAAAATACTGGCCGCCTTTTCTACTGTTCCACAACACTGAATAAATATCTCAAAAGCGTTTATCTCCATACTTATCCACTCCATTTATTTTTTTTATGAATATGAACAAAGTAAGTTTATCTAATATTCTTGCAACCCGTGTTGCGAATAATTTTAGTAATCTGATTAGCAGATAGGTTAAAAATAAGGATAAGAATATGCAGCCAAGACTCATACGTTTACGTGATGCGCCGAGTTATTTAGGAATGGACAAAAATAGATTTAATAAAGAAGTGAAACCATTGTTATCAATTATTCCGATAGGCAAAAGAGGAATTGCTTTTGATCGACTTGATTTAGATGAGTGGGTTGAGCATTATAAAGAATGTAATGGGCGCCCCGCTGATAAGAGGAGTAAAACACTATGGGGCGAAAAAGAACGTCGGGCCTGCTCAACCGTAAGGGGATCTGGCATATCGACAAAAAAATACTCGGACAACGCGTTTGTGAAAGTACTGGATCAAGTTCTCTCGAAGAAGCCGAACTGTACCTTGCAAAACGTACCGAAGAAATAAGACAAGCTAAGATTTATGGCGTTAGGGTAAAAAGGATTTTCCGCGAGGCGGCTACTAAATATTTAGAGGAAAATCAACATAAGGCGAGTATTAAAGAAGATGCACGATGGCTAAAGTATCTTGATCCCTTTATAGGACACTTGCCTTTAGAATCTATTCATATGACGATTTTACAAGAATACATTTCTAAAAGAAAAAGGGAAAAAGTAAAAATGCGGACTATCAATTATTCTTTACAAGTAGTTCGCCGCATTTTGAATTTATCGGCTGAAGAATGGAAGGATGAATATGGTTTAAGTTGGTTATCAATTGCACCGAAGATAAAATTAGAGGTAGAAAGGGACAGGCGTAAACCTTATCCTTTATCACCAGAAGAGCAAGCACGGCTATTTAAAGAACTGCCTGTTCATTTACGTAGAATGGCAATATTTGCAGTTAATACTGGATGCAGAGATCAGGAGATTTGCCAATTAAAATGGGATTGGGAAATAAAAATACCTGAAGGATCGGTATTTCTTATTCCTGAATGGCAAGTTAAAAATCGCGAAGAACGGTTAGTTGTACTCAATAAAAAAGCAAATCGTGTTATAGAAGAGGTGCGAAATATTCATTCAGAATATGTTTTTACTTTTAAAGATCATCCAATAACACGGATGTTAAATTCAGCTTGGAAGAAAGCTCGAATTAGAGCGGGGTTGCCTCAGGTAAGAGTACATGATTTGAAACATACCTTTGGGCGTCGTTTACGTGCCGCTGAAGTCAGTTTCGAAGATCGACAAGATCTTCTTGGGCATAAGAGTGGACGAATGACGACCCACTATTCAGCTGCGGAATTAGCCAATTTAATTCTAGCAGCTAATAAAGCCTGTGACTCGATAAATCAATTAGTTGTTCTAAAGCGAAATGCATCAGTAGCTCCCGCAAAAGTCCCGCAGGGGAATTTAAGGGTTAATGGAAAATAGTGTAAGTGTTTGATTTAATTGGTGCCAACGAGACGAATCGAACGTCCGACCTACTGATTACGAATCAGTTGCTCTACCGACTGAGCTACGTTGGCAATATTCTAAAAAAGCCGAATTGTAGTCAATTTGGGCATTATTAGCAATTTCATTTTTACGCGATTCATGCTGCATGTACCAATTTTGTACCAGCTACCCGTTCAGCTGCTGTTTTAAGATGGTCACTATTTAAATGTGCATAGCGCAGTACAATATCAAAAGATGACCAGCCACCGAGCATTTGTAATTCTTGTAATGAAGTTCCATTTTGTACATGCCAAGATGCCCAAGTATGACGCAAATCATGCCAACGGAAATTTTCTATCTTTGCGCGCTTTAGGGCTTTATGCCAAGCTTTTGTATTACACTGCCTAATCGGATTCCTTTGTAAGTAAACACGAACTCTAAGTGCTTTCCTAGTTGCCTTCGTATGACTGAAACAGCATCAGAATTTAAAGGTACAGGGATAGATGTTTTAGTTTTAGATTGGTTAGCATGAACCATAGCATGTCGCTTCTCTAAATTAACATCTTTCCAACGTAAACCTAAAACATTTGCTTGTCTTAAGCCCGTTGCTAAGGAAAAAATAACCAACTCAGGTAAATGTAGCGGTAGCTCTTTAAGTAACCGCTGTATCTCTTCTTGAGTTAGCCATCGTTCACGTTTTTCTCCTTCATGACGTAACTCTATTGAAGGAGTTTTATCGATCCATTTCCATTTTAGCTCTGCTTTTCTTAAAATAGATCTAAGCAAGGCTAATAATCGATTTATCATGGCACGTGTAACCCCACTCGCTTGCTTTTTTTTTAGCTATTTCTTCGATCATAAAGTTATCAATTTCACTGAGTTTTTTATTGCTGAGATAAGAGTTTACCCATTTAAGCTGACACTTATCATTTTTAAGGCTACGTTTATGAGCTGATTCTTTTAGCCATCTCACTACTGCTTCCCGCCAAGTATGTTCTGGTTTTTCACCTAATTTACTTTGTCGCAATACAGAAGGGTTACCCATCTTATTGGATAATTTAGAAATACGAGGAATTGATCAACTTAAATCGCAAACTAAAGCCTTCGTTGAGCAAATAAAACAGCAGCAACAGCAACAAATGAATCAACCCAATCCTCTGCAAGAAAAAATCAATTTAGAAAAAACCAAGCTTGCAGCAGAATTGCAACACAATCAATTACAGCATACACATAAAACCATGGAATTAGGCTTAACCAAAGAATCTATCGATACTAATCGCATGAAGCTCATGGCAGATGTACAAATGGCTCATAATCACAATCTTGTACAGCTTGAGAAAGCTCAGACTGAACGTTTAGCAAAGGAGATCGAATGGGCGATGAAAGCCAGCATGATACATAAACAATAGATCTAGGATTTAACTTTTTTTTAATATTGCATGAGTAAACTTTAGGCAAGTTTTTATAAAGAGTAAAAAAATGCCTAGATTACCATTACCGCCTATAACTCCTTTTTTATATTCAGAAGAAATGCATGGCTTGATCGAAGAGAAAAAGTTACGTAGAGAGAACTTAAATATTTTTGTACTTTCTGCTGAATATTTTGGAATAAAAAACTTTAATAGTGAACTCAGTTTTTTCTTTAAATTACTTTCTAAAAATATTAATGATTCTAAAATTCCCTCTCGTTTTCAACTGGCAATAGAAAATCAAGGCCATTGGTTTAGTGTAGATTGTTATATTAAAAATAATCAGCTTTATTTACTCGTTCTTGATGCTGCAGTCAATGATAGTAGCGCTGAGATAATAAAAAAAGCAGCTTTAGACTTAAACCCTATAATTCTTGCTTATAGAGGGATCCAAATACAGTATGATTTTAAGCATTGCTCATTTTTTACTTTAGATCATCTTTTTCACTTATCGAATAGAGATCAACATTGGAATGATTTGCTCAATTTAAATCTTCCTGCACGAGAGAATATTATTTATTTTGATCATAACTCATCTCCTAGTTCTTTAGCCTTTATTTTTAAAAACATGCAATCCTTTAAAGGATTAGATAAATTACCTGACTCATTAAAAAATAGCTTTATTAATGAGAATCAAACTCTGGATCAACGTATTATGAAAAATAGCCGATCAAGAATTTTTTTAGGCGTTGAAAATAAGATGAATGCTGGGATTATATTGAAAGAAAAAAAATACATGGAACGCGGCGCTAACTTCTTTAAACCTGCTAATTACAGAAAAATTGTCTCAAGCAGGCAGGGATTTGAAATTATTGGTGGAGAAGTGGGCGAAATAATAAAAGAAATTATCACTCATAAAGGAAAAAATTATCTAAAACCCTTTATAAAAGAAAATAAAGCTTTAATAAAAGATAACATAAGAGATATGTTTGATATTGCAATTGGGTATGACTTAGGGAATTTTCTCGCTCTTTTAATAGAAAATAAATTATTAAACAAAGATCATTCAATTCCAACTTCAGAGATAGCCATAGCATCTAAACCTTTAAATTTTACTGAGGCTCAATTTGTCAAAGATAACCTAATGGGAAATACTCAAGAATACGGAACCATCGGTTGTAATTTTAAAGCAAAATCAGGAGCAGAATTTACGTTTTTTTTATGATAAAGATAATGCAACGATCTCATCATCAAATTGGAAACAAAATAAAGGAAAAGATGATCGCTTTGATTGTAAATCTGAATCTAATGATGTTAATGATTGTCCCTTTAGCTTTATTAAAAATAATTAAAATTTGTATTCAAACAAATATATGAAGAGTTCCTTCATATATTTGTTTGAATTTATAGATCGGAATCGTGAATGTGCTAGAAAAAAAGGTATGACACCCATAATTTCCCAACGTTCCAATAGCCTTAAAAATAATCCGGAATTTGATAAGCATCTCCACAAAATTAGACATTTAGTTGAAAATTTGTTTGCAGCTGAAGCATTTTCGCAGCATTGGTACTCGATTTGAAAAATTAGCTCGGAATTTTAAGACCATAGTTTTTATCGCAATACCTTTACTTGGCTTAAACTGAAATGAGGACACGCTCTAATGTAATTGGTACTGGTCTAAAGAACGTCAGCTTGTTAAAATAGAGCATCAATTTTTATAAAGGCGCAAGGTTTATGTATTTAATGAAGGGAAAGCAAAGCGGTCTTACTTTACTTGAGCTCATGATCGTTATTGCGATTATTGGTATCTTGGCTGCGATAGCCATACCTAGCTATCAAAATTACAGTAATCGAGCTAAATTTGCTGAAGTTATTCAATCAACAGCACCTTTCAAATTAGCAGTTATTACTTGTATGCATGAGCATGATAATTTAGTCGCTTGTGGTACGCCTGGCCAAAATGGAATTCCTGATAATTTTAAAGCTGAAAATCAAACTAAAGGCTATGTAACAAGTGTAGAAATAGGTAAAAACGCGCAAATTATTGCGACATCGCAACGGATTCGTATGAATAAAATTGATCATTTCACCTATATCTTGACGCCTATTTATCAAACAGATGGTCAATTACGCTGGGATGTTGGTGGTACTTGTATACAGTCGGGTTTGTGTAAAGCAGATTAATTAGAATTTAAGAAGTTTCTTTTTGATTTTGACTATATTGTAGGTCCTTCAAGCATGTTATTCTAAGACTATTTAAATTAAGACCAAACAGAGCCTTATTTGAGGCGTAAATAACATGACTGACTATAAGAACACTTTAAATCTTCCTCATACTCAATTTCCAATGAAGGCCAATTTGCCGCAGGCAGAGCCTGCTATTTTAAAGCAATGGTCTTCTTTGTTGCTATATAAAAAGTTACGTGAAAAAAATCATGGTAAAGCCAAGTACATTCTTCATGATGGCCCCCCTTATGCGAATGGTCATATTCATATTGGGCATGCGGTAAATAAGATTTTAAAAGACATCGTTGTAAAAGCAAAAACTATGAGTGGCTTCGATGCTCCGTTTATTCCAGGCTGGGATTGTCATGGCTTACCTATCGAGTTAAATGTAGAAAAAAAAGTCGGGAAGGTCAATGATAAATTAACAGCCAAAGCTTTTCGACAAGCTTGTCGTGAATATGCTAGCCAACAAATCTCCATACAGCGTGAGGAATTTAAACGTTTAGGCGTGATCGGTGATTGGCAACATCCTTATCTGACTATGGATTTTCAATTTGAAGCGAATATTATTCGCGCCTTAGGTCAAATTATTAGTCGAGGACATTTGCAACAAGGATTTAAACCTGTGCACTGGTGTGTTAATTGCGGATCGGCTTTGGCTGAAGCGGAAGTTGAATATGCCGATAAAATTTCACCTGCGATTGATGTGCGGTTTAGAGTCATTGATGAGGCTGAATTTTTAAGTCGAATTCCTAGCGAAATGGGTCATGGACTTATAGTCATACCGATATGGACCACAACGCCTTGGACTTTACCTGCAAATGAAGCGGTCGCACTCAATCCAGATGTTGAATATGTGTTGGTGCAAACCGATACAGAACGTTTATTAATCGCTGAGTCATTATTAGCAAGTTGTATGCAGCGTTACCAAATATCGGATTATAAACGCTTAGGTAGTGCGACAGGAAAGGTTTTTGCAGGGATTATATTGCAACATCCTTTTTATCAGCGACAAGTTCCTATTATCTTAGGCGAACATGTCACCACAGAAGCAGGTACTGGTGCTGTGCATACTGCGCCTGCGCATGGTATAGAAGATTATAGTGTGGCACAACATTATGGATTGCCATTAATTAATCCTGTGGGTGGCAATGGTTGTTTCTTACCGGGTACAGCACTATTTGAAGGAGAGCATGTTTTTAAAGTCAACCCTTTAGTGATCGATAAACTAAGGGAATCCAAAAATTTATTGAAAGAAGAAAATATTAAGCATAGTTACCCGCATTGTTGGCGCCATAAGACACCTTTAATTTTTCGAGCGACACCACAATGGTTTATTTCCATGGAGCAGCAAGGCTTAAAGGAGGATAGTTTAGCAGCAATTAAGGAGGTTAATTGGATTCCACAATGGGGAGAAGCGCGAATTGATTCCATGATTAGCAATCGACCTGACTGGTGTATTTCAAGACAGAGAAGTTGGGGAGTTCCTATTCCTTTATTTGTACATCGTTTATCTCGTGATCTGCATCCCAACAGCCTTAATTTATTAGAACAGATTGCACATCGTGTGGCAGAAATAGGAATAGATGCTTGGTATGATTTAAATCCAGAAGAAATATTAGGTAAGGAAGCAGAAGATTATGAAAAATTAACTGATTGTCTGGATGTATGGTTTGATTCAGGTGTAAGTCATTATGCCGTTTTAATGAAAAACCCTGCATTGACTTGGCCTGCGGATCTTTATTTAGAAGGTTCGGATCAGCATCGGGGATGGTTCCAATCTTCCTTATTAACATCAGTAGCGATGAACGGCCAAGCGCCTTATAAATCTGCGTTAACACATGGATTTACTGTGGATGAAAAAGGCCACAAAATGTCTAAATCTTTGGGAAATGTGATTGCACCAGAAAAGATTATACAAAGTTTAGGTGCGGATATTTTACGCTTATGGATTTCTTCAACGGATTATCGAAAAGAAATGGCTGTTTCGGATGAAATTTTAAAACGTACGGCAGAAGCCTACCGACGGATTCGAAATACTATTCGTTTTTTATTAGCCAATTTACATGATTTCGATTCCTCGGATGCTGTGCAAACTAATAAAATGTTGTCTTTAGACATTTGGATATTAGAACGGGCGAAACTTTTACAGCATGAGATTATCGATGCTTATGAGACTTTTCAATTCCATACGATTTATCAAAAATTACAACATTTTTGTATTAGTGATTTAGGTGGGTTCTATTTAGATATTATCAAAGATCGTCAATATACCTTACAAAAAAATAGTATTGCGCGACGTTCTGCCCAAACTGCACTTTTTTATATTGCTGAAGCCATGGTACGTTGGTTAGCTCCTATTTTAAGTTTTACTGCAGAAGAAATTTGGCACTATCTTCCAGGGGAGCGCGAAGAGAGTGTTTTTTTAAATGAATGGTATTCTTTATCTTTTTCGTTTGCGGAAGATCCATTACAAACAATTTATCAAGAAACTGATCGGCAAACCTACTGGAATGAACTGATACAGGTACGCAATGAAGTTAATAAAGTTATAGAAAAATTACGCATTAGTGGTGATTTAGGCTCTTCGTTGGAAGCTGAGGTTGAACTTTATGTTAAAGAAAATTCTCAACTTTATAAAATTCTTACTGCTTTAAAGGGTGAACTTAGATTTGTATTAATAACTTCGGATGCAAAGCTCTTGACTACTATGCCTCCACAACAGGCTTTATTATTGAAAATTAATGGTGAAGAATTAGGAATAAATGTTACTTCTACGGTAGGAAAAAAAACAAAATGTGCGCGTTGTTGGCATCGACGTGCTGATATAGGGCAAGACCCGGAACATCCTGAGATTTGTTTACGCTGTGTGGAAAATCTTCCCAATGGAAAAGGCGAACAACGAATGTATGTTTAAAAACTACAATTTTTTCCAACCTATTTAAAATATGCAAGAAAGAAAAACATCTCAACTATCATGGCTTTGGTTAAGTGCATTCATTATTGTTCTCGATTATACAAGCAAAGTATGGATGACACATTGGTTAGATCAAACGAGTATCATCCCAGTATTTCCTTGCTTAAACTTTATTTTGTCACGCAATTTTGGTGCCGCGTTTAGTTTTTTAGGTCAAGCTGATGGTTGGCAACGGTGGTTTTTTGCGGCTATTAGTGCGCTTGTGAGCGTTTATTTAGTGCGTATGCTTTATCGAAGTGGATTGAATAATTGGGTAGCTTGTGCCATTGCACTGATATTAGGGGGTGCTATAGGTAATTTGTATGACCGACTAAGCTTGGGTTACGTCATAGATTTTATTGATTTTTGTATTGGTTATTGGCATTTTGCTACCTTTAATTTGGCTGATACGGCCATTTCTATAGGTGCTGTTATATGGATAATTGCTAGCTATAAATCCGGTAAAAAATAATGATAGCGGTTACTAAAAATAGGATTATCAAAAAACCCCTGGGCGTGTTTAGTTTAGCCATGATGAATGTTATTGCTGTTGATAGTTTGCGTTCATTACCTATCGCTGCTCAATTTGGTTATGCATTAATATTTTTTTATTTACTTGCTGCGTTGCTTTTTTTTATTCCGACAGCTTTAGTGACTGCTGAATTAGCCACCACTTGGCCGAGCACAGGTGGCGCATATATATGGATCCGTACTGCGTTTGGTGTGCGATGGGGTTGGTTTGCGATTTGGTTGCAGTGGATATACAACGTGGTTTGGTATCCAACGATATTGTCTTTTGTAATAGCTGCATTTGCCTATTTAATTGATCCACATTTGGTACAACATAAAATATATCTTTTAAGTACGATATTAATTATTTGGTGGTCAGTTACCGCTTTAAGTTGTTTAGGCTTACGAGTTTCGAGTTGGCTGAGTAGTATCGGAGCTTTAGTAGGTACTTTAATTCCTATGCTCTTTATGATCGTGTTAGCTATCATTTGGATTAAAAGCGCACGTCCTCTAGCGATACATTTATCTTCCTATTCTTTTTTCCCCAGTCTGAATAATTTTAATAATTTGGCTTTTTTAACGACTATTATTTTTGGTCTGATGGGCTTAGAAATGTCAGCTGTACACGCTGGTGATGTACATAATCCCCAAAAAGATTTTCCACGAGCTTTATTTTGGTCGGCAAGTTTAATATTGATAACCTTGATAATGGGCTCTTTAGCCATAGCCCTTATTATTCCAGTAAATCAGCTTAATATATTATCTGGTTTAACCGAGGCTTATGTTGCTTTTTTTAATAGTTATCATTTACCTTTTTTTATACCGATTATTATTTCTTTAATTATTATTGGAAGTTTGTGTAGTATTTCAACCTGGGTAATAGGTCCTACGCGAGGCTTACTCATTGCAACATTCGAGAGTCAAATAGCAGGGTTAAACTGGTTGCTTAAGGTCAATCGATTTGGGGCGCCGGTCAGCTTATTACTATTTCAAGGGATTCTTGTATCCCTATTAACCAGTCTCTTTATATTGATTCCTAGTGTAAATGAAACCTATTGGTTATTAAGCGTAATGACAGCCCAATTGGCGGTGTTATTTTATATTTTTTTATTTTTAAGCGCATTACGATTGCGATATAAAGAGGATACTAGAACTCGTGCCTATCATATTCCAGGAGGCACATGGGGGATTTGGATAGTCAGTACAGCAGGATTAATAGGCTGTTTTATTACATTTATACTCGGATTCTTTCCTCCGAATGGTATCGAAGTGAGTAATCTATTTAAATTTGATATGATTTTGCTAGGCGGGTTGCTGTTATTTTGCTTGCCACCTATTATCTGCGCCGGTTGGGCTTTAGCTTTAAAAAGAACTGAGAATAAGAATAGTTTTAAAGAGTAGTGACGTGTTTAGTTAGTCCATTTACCTATCCCGGACCTATTGTTTTCTATATATGTCTAATAGGGTTTAAACTTTAAAATTTACGTATAGGCTCTTTAAATTATTTTTAACAAGATATGGGTTTAATTTTCTAAGTAATCTGTAATTTTTTTCTCTTGCTTGCAAATACGCATGGATAAATTTTTGCAAAATGTGGATTATGCTATTTAACTCGATGTAACTTGCTTTACAGTGGTACTTGACAATAATTTTTAACGTAATGAGCTATTGGGAAAGAATCAAAAAAATGAAGCTCTCGAGATTGATAAAGCTGATGTCCCCATATGGGTATCGAGAGATTGGCAAGTTCTAAATAATTTGAAGATGTGACATCATTGTCAACTGATATTCTATCGTTAAACCAAATACCTGTTGGTATTTTTGAATGTGGTGCATAATTAGTTAACATACGTGCTTGATGTATAGCGCCAAGCCGATTTTGAACGACAAGTAATAAATAATCTATTGGTAAATTTAAAGCTAAATCAACAGCATCTAGTCCTGTCTCATCTAAGGGAACAGCTAGCCCTCCTGCAGCTTCAAGAATACGCCAATTGGTTTTAGGCAAGCTTCTAATTTTACAAAGAATATTTTCTAGATTTAGCTTGCAGTCATCTTTATGCGCCGCAGTAACGGGGGCAAGAGGTTTAGTAAATGAATATAAAGTAAAAGCTTGGCATTTCTTTTGGTTGAGATGATAGCAATTCTCAATAGCCGTTTCCGCATCGCCTTTTTGATTACCTGTTATACCGGTTTCAACAATTTTGACTACTTGAACAGTTTGGTTATGCGATGCAAGATAGTTGGCTAGGGCTCGACATACCCATGTTTTACCAATTTCTGTATCATTGCCTGATATTAATATTGTATTCATATGTATTTCATTTTAGGTTTTTTTTAGCATGTTTAGATCTGAATTTTAAATTAGGGTAGGAGTTGTTAAATACGCTCACCAATAGAAATTACATTTGCACCACTAAAAAAGCTAGAGTTTGTGTTTCGAAAGCATTTTATAAGGATCAGTAGCCATCGCAAAAATGCTTCGTGGCATTGCAATACGCACAATGGCTATGATACGTACCTATTCCAAAGAATCAATAGATGATTTTTTACTCAGGGCAGTGCCTTCTATGGCTACGAGTGCATTGAGTGGTATCATTTAGAGAATAATTAGTGAGATGGAGGTAGGATCCATATGATAAGCGCATTAGAAATTCATGGCGTCCCTATCGAGTGTATTAATCAAGCGGCGATAACCTATCATGTTCCAGCTACTTTAATTCTTTCAGTTTTAGCAATAGAAAATGGCGCGAACGGTTCGGCGTTGCCTAATAGAAATGGGACTTTCGATTATGGTCCAATGCAAATTAATTCAATTTGGATATCGAAAATTCGACTGTATGGTTATACTCAGCATCAATTACAATATGATCCTTGTGTCAATGTTAGGGTTGGGACTTGGATACTTAGTCAGCAGATTGCAAATGATGCAGCGAACCCTTGGCGAGGAGTAGGCAGTTATCATTCACATTCCGGTCGTTTGAATCAGAATTATCAAATCAAAGTTTCTGAAGTATATCGATTATTGGCTAATTATTTATCTCATCCGAGTAACTCGACATTACCTATGGCTTAAGATTTAAATTTTTAACCTTAGATTAACATCGATATGCAAAAGTTTTTTTCTCTCTGTTTTTTGTTAAATAGTCTATTTATAGAAAAGACTAAAAAAAAAATAGCTAACTTAGATAATGAACGTTTAGCGATTGGTTTTATTTCCATACTAGGCTTGGGGTTATTATTTCCATTAGTTGTTATTGCTCCAGGTCTGTTTGAGTCGGAATGGTTTTTAAATTTATTCACTATCCCCTCCGAGTATGGAAGCTTCGTAGCTCATGCAGCCTATTTAGGTCGATTATGGAATTTGCTTACAGCCCATCCTTACGAAAACGGTAAAAAGACAAAGATTAGAAACTTCCTCAATCAAGAAATCATAATAAATCGACAAATAGGGCGTGCTGAAAAAATATTTACTCCTATTGGCATGTTGTTAGGGGTCAGTTTAGGAATTTTTTGTCTTTCTTTACATGCAATTATTCCTTTCTGGGATGTGTTTTCCTATTTTGCGTATATTTTGTTTATTTTAGGTTATGCTTCCACTTTAGGCGGTTTATTCAACCGTCTGGCTAGCTCGTTGGATGGAACACGCTTAAAACAGGAAAAAGTAGCGATTTTTTTAGGGCTTGTGTTAGGTCTATTGGTTGCATTAAGTTTATTTACTGTATTAATCCTGACAGGAGTCATGCCTTTTGTTGCAGTGATAGGTATTAGTAAACCGTTCATTGATCTTTTACTATTACATAAATTTCTTTTTGCACTACCGTTCGTATTAAGTTTGACGGGTATAACAACATCTTGTTTCGATTATTTTGCCAAAGCGTATTGCTTTTTAAAATATATTTGGAATACGAAAGATGCATTTGTTAATGAGCGCATAGGATCGCATTATTATGAATATCAGAGTGCTTTTTTAGGTAATACTTTTGGTTGTTTGTTGGCTTCAGGTATCATCATAGGCTTATCCTTAGCAGGAAGTTTAGTTGCGACGCCCATAGTTATTGCGGCTACTATTTTCGCTATCATTATTATGTGTAATAACGTATTAGCAGCACTTTTTACGAGGTTAGGTCGCCTTATGGATGGAATTGTATGTATTTCTAAAACGCCAAAAAAAGAATTTTATAAACAAGAGCTCTTGCAAAACAAATTTAGCTTTATCGACGTTAGTTATTTGACTTCAATAAGAAACGCCTCGTTAGTTTCTTTGCCCGTATCAATAAGTAATTCAGCTAAAGATCGAGACCTCAATGACAACGAAATTAAATTTAAATTAAAACGTACACAAAGTAGCCCCGCTTTTTTTCATCTTTATAAATCCACCCAGGAGGTGAATGCGGATAATGAACTGTTTTTTAAAAATAATTTATCTGATGTGAAATCCTTACCCGGACTATTGGCTTAGACCTTAAGACATAGCTACAAAAGGTGGTTTACATTAGACAGTTAATAGGGTGGTTCACATCTTGATGTCCAATGGGTATAGTTCGACTAATCATTATTCCTTACTAGTAACCTGTTATTTATGCGTGTTTTAATCATAAAAATGTCATCAATGGGCGATATTATTCATACCTTACCTGCAGTGACTGATGCGACTAAGGCTATTTCGAATATTCAATTTGATTGGGTAGTGGAAGAAGCATTTACTGAAATTCCTAAATGGCATCAGCAAGTCCAACAAATCATTCCCATCGCCTTAAGACGCTGGCGAACGAATATATGTCGGACGATTCAAAATGGAGAATTAAAACAATTCTATTCACAATTGCGTGCACAAGAATATGATTTTGTTTTAGATGCACAAGGTTCTATCAAAAGTGCAATTACAACCTATTTAAGTCGAGGTTTCCGCCTTGGCATGGATAAACACTCAGTGCGGGAAAGTTTAGCCGATCTTGCTTATCAGCAAACTTTTTCTGTACCTTGGCAACAACATGCGATTGAGCGTTTACGTCAATTATTCGCTAAAGCTTTAAAATACAATCTGCCTGAGACGCTACCTGAATATGGTATTAACAAAGAAAATTTAAGCCAAGCAAAAATACAACTACCAAAAGACTATCTAATTTTTATACCCAATACTAGTTGCGCAACTAAACATTGGTCAAATTATTGCTGGTCTTTACTTATAAAGGAAATGACTCACCATGGGGTAAGTGTTTTTATTCCTTGGGGGAATGAAAATGAAAGAAAAAATGCTAATCGACTGATTAATAAAAATCCTACAGGCCAGGTGTTACCTTACTTAAATCTCAATGAAATGGCAGCTGTTTTAGCAAACGCAAAAGCGGTTGTTGCTGTAGACACAGGATTAAGTCATTTATCCGCGGCTTTGGGAATTCCTACGATTGTTCTATATGGTTCTACTAACCCTGCATGGATAGGAACAATAGGGCCTTCCCAGTTCCATATCAAAATGGGAGTTAATGGAGATATTATGCAAGATAACAATACGGTTGTCTTAAAAAAAATAACCGACAATTTGCGGCGTATTTTGACACTTTAGTTGATTTACGTTACACAATATTTATTTTTTAGTGTTTATTTTCCGAGCAAAACAGTGAGACTTTAATTTTATGTAACCATGAGGATTGCGAGTTGAGCGATAATATAGACAAAAATTTAAATGCAAAGAATATTTTACAAATTGCCATTCCGGCTCCCTTACACCAATATTTTGAGTATTTAGCACCAACCGACTTTCCCTTAATGCAATTAAAAAAAGGTTTACGTGTATTGGTACCGTTTGGGAAGCAGAAAAAAATTGGTTTTTTAATGGAAGTAAGTGAATCATCAGTTTGGCCAAAATCTCAGCTCAAACAGGCGTTGGCAATCTTAGATAAAACTCCGCTTTTACCGGTTTCTATCCAGCAGTTACTAGAATGGACAAGCCGTTACTATCATTGTCCTATTGGCGAGGTATTTGCTAATGCTATGCCACGTGCACTACGCACGCAAAAAACTGTCAAAAAACTTAACGACCCTGTTAAAAATATTACTGAAGAAATTAATAAAGGAGAAGAATTTACTGCTACTAAAAATAATTTAAATTTATCCGAACAAATTCAATTAAATAGTCATCAGCAACAGGCTGTTGAGAGTATTTTAAATTCATTAGATAAATTTCAAGCTTTTCTTTTAAATGGCGTGACAGGAAGTGGAAAAACAGAAGTCTATTTGGAAGTGATACAAGCTGTACTTGATCGGGGTAAGCAAGCATTAGTATTAGTTCCAGAAATTGGTTTAACCCCGCAAATGTTAACGCGATTTCGAAATCGCTTTTCAGTGCCTTTAGTATTATTTCATTCTAAATTAACCGATAAGCAGCGTTTAGAAAATTGGTTACTTTCTAAATCAGGTAAAGCATCTATTATCATTGGTACACGTTCCGCTTTATTTACACCTTTATTGTGTCCTGGGGTTATCATCATCGATGAAGAACATGATAGTTCTTTTAAGCAACAAACGGGCTTGCGTTATCACGCTCGAGATTTAGCGTTAGTACGAGGACGTTTAGAAAATATACCTGTTATATTGGGTTCCGCAACTGCATCTTTAGAAAGCATTTTTAATGCAAAACAAAATCGTTATCAAATACTGCATTTACCTCACAGAGCAGGATCCGCCATACCACCCACTTTTCATTTTATTGATTTACGCCATCAAAAACTTGATCAAGGTTTTTCTCCCGCATTATTACAAAGCATGGAAAATCATTTGCAAAAACAAGGACAAGTACTTTTATTTTTAAACCGACGAGGCTTTTCTCCAGTTACCCTTTGTCATGATTGTGGTTGGACAGCAGACTGCCAACATTGTGAGCAAAAAATGAATTTTCATAAAAAGCCGGCTCATTTACAATGTCATTACTGCGGCTATCGACGTCCTTTAGATGACCGTTGTCCTGAATGCCAAGGCCAACAATTACTTGCTTTAGGTCAAGGTACACAACGTCTAGAACAAACCTTGCAAAAATACTTTCCTGATATCGGAATAGTTCGGATTGATCGAGATAGTACTCAACGTAAAGGGAGTTTGGATAAATTATTAAAAAATATTCATGAAGGGGAAAGTCAGATTTTAATTGGAACACAAATGTTAGCGAAAGGACATCATTTTCCAAATGTTACTTTAGTGGGTATTTTAGAAGCAGACAGCGGGCTATTTAGTGCAGATTTTCGAGCCTTGGAACATACCGGTCAATTACTCACTCAAGTAGCAGGGCGATCTGGACGGGCTGATAAACCTGGAGAGGTATGGATTCAAACCTATCATCCAGATCATCCCTTGTTAAACCATTTGTTAGAGCAAGGTTATCTCAGTTTCAGCGATATCTTATTAAAAGAAAGATGCGCCTCTGCGTTACCTCCTTACAGCTATTTGGCACTTTTGCATGCTGAAGCCTTAAGTTCAGCTTATCCGATGGATTTTTTAAATGAAGTAAAAAATCAGACTGAATTAGTTGCGGAAGAAATCAGTATATTAGGGCCTGTTCCTTCCTTACGCCCGCGTCGGGCGGGTTATTTTCGATGTCAATTACTGTTACAGGCAAAACGACGGAACGTTTTGCAAAGCTTACTGGAGCAGATTATTAAACCCATCAGTCAGCTTGGCAGTAGTCGACGAGTTCGTTGGTCACTGGATGTCGACCCTATCGAGCTTTTTTGACTTTAATACTTCTTTTGCCTTCATTAAAGGTCTAGAATACTAACAAATAATGAACTAAAAAGTATTTCTTTTATGACAATTAGTGTGTTTGATTTGTTTTCCATTGGTATAGGCCCATCGAGCTCGCATACCGTAGGTCCTATGAAAGCTGCCTGCGCTTTTGCAGAAAATCTAGCGTTAGATAATGAAATATTTAATGAGGTTAGCTGTGTAAGGGTTGAGTTGTTTGGTTCACTCGCTTTAACTGGCCGGGGTCATGGTACCGATTTAGCAGTTTTAAATGGCTTAGAAGGACAACTGCCTGAAACAGTTAATCCCCAGGAAGCTGCTTCACGCGCAAAGACAATTATTGAGAGTTGTGAACTACAGTTGGCAGGAAAAAAAAAGATTTTTTTTTCTGAGAAAACTGATTTAATTTTTTTACAAAAAGAATTATTGCCATTGCATACCAATGGTATACGTTTTAGTGCCTTTAATACACAAGGTCTTCTCTTAAACCCTCAAATTTATTACTCCATTGGCGGTGGCTTTATTGTCACTGAACAAGAGTTTGGTCTGCAGCATAAGGATGCTATTCCAGTGCCTTATCCTTTCTCTACTGCCACTGAGCTGTTTTGTGCCTGTAAAAAAAACAACTTAAGCATTTCAGAGCTTATGTTCGCTAATGAAAGACAATTAGCGCCTGATAGGGAAATACACACGGATTTATTGAAAATAGCCGATATTATGCAAGATTGTGTGGATAGGGGTTGTCATACCCAAGGAATATTACCCGGCGAGCTTCAAGTCAAGCGCCGGGCCCCGGAACTTTTTAGCAAAATGAGTAACAAAGCAATTCCAAAATTAGCGACTTTTCCCGGCTCATTATTATGGCCAACCATTTACGCAATGGCAGTTAATGAAGAAAACGCTGCGGGAGGTCGCGTGGTGACTGCACCAACGAATGGTGCGGCAGGTATTATTCCGGCAGTATTAACCTATTATCGCCGTTTCTATAACGATGTGAGTGAGCAATCAGTCACTGATTTTTTATTGACTGCTGGCGCTATCGCTTTACTATATAAAATGAATGCATCAATTTCAGGTGCAGAAGTGGGTTGTCAGGGTGAAGTCGGTGTGGCGTGTTCTATGGCCGCGGGAGCACTGACTGCAGTATTAGGCGGAACATTAGAACAAATAGAAAATGCCGCAGAAATGGCAATGGAACATCATCTGGGATTAACCTGCGATCCCGTTGCAGGATTAGTTCAAATCCCTTGTATCGAACGCAATGGAGTTGCAGCAGAAAAAGCCATTAAATTAACTTATTTAGCTTTAATGGAAGATGGGAAAAATAAAAAAGTATCCTTAGATAAAGTTATTGAAACCATGTTTGCTACCGGAAAAGATATGATGGCAATTTACAAGGAAACATCTCTAGGTGGTTTGGCAAAGACACTCGCGGTTAATGTACCTGAGTGTTAAAGGCCACTTTTTTAATTGACAGCTTTTATTCTGCTTAGACTTTTAACCACGAAATGTTTCATTTTCTAGTTTTGCAAATATAAAAAATTGTTTGTAAATAATTTATTTCACTGCAAGACTTAAATTTTTTATTATCGAAAATTTTCTTTTCATTAGAAATCTTCCCTTGAGCATTTAATGTTGAGTTGAGTTATATTATAAATTTATCTCATTGAATGATTATAATGAAAAAATTTTATTAGTATAATGAGTCTGCTTTTAGAAGCCTTAAGCTTATTGATTAATTTATCCAGAAGTATTCCAACGTAATGGCAAGCTATTCTCAATTTTATATTCTTGAAGGAAATTTAATAATTTTTTTACCTACTGTTTGTGTTACCGGGGTTTTTTAGTTTGATAGGGCTATCTAGTTATGAACCTAAATCATGACTTCCAATAAAAATATAGTTAATATGATGCTAACCCACATTCAGTTTTTATCGCTGGTGAATTTATCTTTACGTTAAACTAATTTTGCAAATTTTTGCTGCTATGGAATTTAATACTCCAAGAAATACCATGTTATTTGTAGTTAGTATAGGAACTTTGGCTGGTTTTCTATTCGGATTCCATATGGGTGTCATATCTGGGGCGCTAATTTTTATTAATCAAATATTCAAACCAGATTTAATAGCTCAAGAAATCCTAGTAAGTAGTTTACTATTAGGCGCACTAATTGGTTGCCCCTTAAGCGGTTGTTTAGCTGATTATTTTGGGCGACGTCGGATGCTTATCGGCACGGCCATAATTTTTCTGTTAGGGACTAGTATTTTGGTTGTTGCGCCTAACGTGACATCTTTAATTATTGGTCGTCTAATTACGGGTATTGCTGTTGGTATTTCTTCTTATATTACGCCGTTATTTATTGCTGAAATAGCGCCATCTGAAAAACGTGGAGGCTTAGTATTATTAAATGCAATCGCCATTACAGGAGGCGAAACGCTTTCATTTTTGATAGATTATTTATTGGCACCCATGAAAGCTTGGCGCATCATGTTTGCAGCTGGGTTGATTCCAGCAATTTTATTGTTTGTTGGGATGTGGCTTCTTCCAGAAACACCACGTTGGCTGGTCTTAAAAGGGTCTATTAACAAGGCTCGTGTTACTTTATCTAAAATTCGTGAGCCCCACGTAATTGACTTTGAATTGGAACAGATTAAAAAAAATATTATTTTAAAATCGAGTAATTGGAAAGAATTATTATCGAAAAAAAATCGGTCAATCTTGCTTATTGGAATCGGATTGGGAATATTTCAGCAATTCTTTGGTATTAATACTGTTATGTATTATGGACCTTTAATTTTTAAAGCAACAGGTTTTCATAATACTGAGTCTCAAATTTTAGCGACATTGGGTCTGGGTATCGTCAATACCATTGTAAGTGCACTTGCTGTAGTGATTGTTGATCGAATTGGGCGCCGATTTTTATTACTTAGTGGTTGTGTTCTTGCTGCGATAAGTCTAGGAATAGTTGGATTAATATTTAACTGTAATACTACTTCTCCTATTTGGGGATGGTTAACTGTTATTAGCCTGCTGACTTATGTGGTAGGTTATTGTATTAGCGTAGGTTCATTATTTTGGTTAATAATTGCTGAGATCTTTCCTCTCAATGTTAGGGGATTAGGGATGAGCATAGCTGCAACTTTACAATGGTCAGCAAATTTTTTAGTATCCATAACTTTTTTAAATCTTATTGCCGCAATTGGATTTGCGAATACTTTTTGGTTTTATGGGATAATGTGTTTATTATGCTTTTTGTTTGTATTTTATTTGATCCCAGAGACCAAGGGAATTTTGTTGGAAAAAATTGAATGTGAGCTAGTGAGAAATAGGGACCTTAAATCTGTGATTTAATTTCCTTCACTGTATTAGGTATTATAGAAGATGGAGTATGTAGTTGGTCTAATTTAAAAATACCAAATTGCTTTAAGCTAGTGCTAGCGCGTTCAAAATTACAGGAATTTACAGGGGATGTATTATTTTCCATAGAGAGTAAGCTTGTACTTTCAGTTACCAAAAGTAGATTAGTATTTTTTTCTTTTTTTTTTGTTGCAGTCTCGACTACAAAGGTTTCTTCTATAATACCATCAAAATTGTTAGCAACTTCGTTTTCTTGAGAAGCTAGATTTAAATTTTCAGTCTCTAGAGTCAAGCCATTGTTTTTTTTATTCCAAAGTATTGCCATAGCACCAGCTTGAACTAAACTACCAGCAAGATAGCCCCATTCTATTCCTAAAACTCCTAAGTCTGTGTAAAAATGAAAACTTAAGGATAGAGGTAGGATAATAGTGAGAAAAGTTAATAATGATATTAGCGCGGGTCTGGTAGAGTCTTCGGTTCCAAAAAATGTTCCCGTTAATATCTGACTGATAGAATCTATTATTAATTGTATAGCATTGATATACAGTAAATTTTCTAGAAAACTGAAATCTTCGTCTTTCTCAATTTTAAGAGATAATTGCATGACTCGACGAGGAATAATAAAACAGGGGAGAGCAAATGTTAAAGAAGTTCCTAGTGCACAAACCAAAGCAATTTTATAGTAATAGCTAATGGATTCGAGATCTTTTTTTCCAATCGATTGACCTATCAAGGTACAAATAGCCATGGAAATAGAATCATTAATATAGGTAGGATACCCAGTGTAAACATTAATGGCTTGCGTGGCCAGCATTGCTTTTTCGCCGTTTAAACCGATAAGTGTTTGTTTGTAAACCATAGATATTACAATGATCAAAGTTTTAGCGGCAGTAGAGCTTCCTAATTTTAGAAACCTTTTTGCTAAGGATTTATAATTATGTATTCTAAAAGTAAAAAGAGGATATCCTTCACGCGAACTTATATGTTTTAAGTAAGCGGTGAACGCTATATTGGCTAATAAGCTTTGTCCAATAGTAGAGAAAATGTAACCTTTTAAGCTAAGTTGAAGTGGCCTAAGCACAAACAAAATTGTTAGACTCAAATTGCTAAGTAAATTTAAAATACTTAGGGAAAATATTGCTAAAGTTTTGTTTGCACCATAAGCATAACTCGTACTGGTAAGTAATAAAGACGCAGTGGGTAAGTTAATAATACTGAAGTAAAAGCTAGATTCAGCGAGTTTAATAAGGTGATTAGGTTGTCCGAGTAATTTAAGTAAAGGTTTGGCGTAGCATAGAAGGATAGCCTGAGGAATACAAAGTATCAGCCCCGCTACCCATCCTTGTTGTAAAATAGTTGCAATAGACGGTCTGTCATTTTCACCATGAAGTGTACCAATTATTGCGGGCAATGCAGTTAATGGTGCATTAAATAATAAATTAATAGGGTCTAAGAGAGTAAAAAGTCCATAAGCAGCTAAGGTATTACTACTTGTTTTACCTAAAAGCACAATAGTGACTTGTTCTGACACGGCTTGTAAAAGGTTAGCTCCTGTATAGGGGATACTCAGTCGAATAATATCCTTAGTTTTTTCTTTCAATTTTTCATTCAAAATCTTTCTCCATTGATTGAATAATTCTAAATATTTATTGAAATTAAAAAAGTAGACTCTAGTAGGTTAAGATTATAGGCAGTAATAATAAAAGAAAAATTAAGATTTTAACTATATTCTAAAATTAATAGCATTGATACAATGAGTTTTCATTATATATCATCTGAGAAATTAGCTTTGTTAACTAACAGAGATTTATAAGAGAAAGAGAAGGATTACAGGTAAAAGGGAAAAGGTAAAATGCCTTACATCATAGGGAAAGAAGAAGCGGACGCTGCTCGTGAAATTCTGGAAACTGGCTGTTTAGATAGGTACATTAATAGTGAAAATGGTGCTTCAGTTCAGTTTGAAAGAAGTTTTTCTCGTAAAATGGACTCTAAATATGCACTAGTTGTTAGTAGCGGTACAGGAGCACTTATATGCGCTTTGAAAGGTTTGGGAGTAGGGCCGGGTGATGAAGTTATTATTCCTGCTTTTACTTATATAGCAACAGCGCTAGCTGTATTTGCAGTAAGAGCAGTCCCTATTATTGCTGAAATTGATTCCTCTCTGACAATCTCTCCGATTGATATTGCAAAGAAAGTTACTTCTAAGACTAAAGCTATTATTCCTGTGCATATGCATGGTTTACCTTGTAGTATGAATGAAATAATGGATCTAGCTAAACAACATAATCTTTTAGTTTTGGAAGATGTAGCACAAGCTTGCGGGGGGTCTTATCAAGGCAAAAAATTAGGTAGTATAGGAGATAGTGGCGCCTTTTCTTTTAATCATTATAAGATTATTACCTGCGGGGAAGGCGGTGCTTTAATTACTAAGAATCAAAATGTTTATCAACGGGCATTGCTGCAACATCATGGCGGGTGCATTTTTGAACCTAGTCTCTCTGACTTCGACATTGATTTTTTTGCCGGTTGGAATTTTCGCATATCTGAAATATTAAGTGCAATTTTACAGGTTCAACTTTCCAGGCTTGATAATATTTTGAGTAGACTTCGTCAAGAAAAAAAAGAATTTATAACAAAATTAAGTAACAAATTAGATAAATTCAATTTTGCCCCTATACATGATGAAGAAGGAGATTGTGGAAGAGTTTTATTTTTAACATTTTACTCTTCTAAGGATGCACAAATTTTTATAAAACACGCTCAGCAAAATAAAATTAAGGTTTGGTCTGCAGATACTAAAGGACACGTATATGTGGATTGGCAGCCTATTTTTTCAAGCAATAAACGAATTTCCAAACAAGAAGGATCAAGCTCCATACAAAATATTTCTTCTTTAACTTCGGATGTATGTCCAATAACAATCTCACTTCTGCGCCGGACAGTAGGTATTTCAATGAGAGTGGATCGTTCTAAAATTGAATTGGATAAATTAATAGAAAATATAATTCGTATATTGGAAAGACCTAATAATGAAACTTTTACCTTCTAGTTATAGTAATGCATCTTCTGCTTTTATAATTCCACATTATTCTGAAGATATGGATCGAATGTTTATCGGGGATACTATAAACGGATTACTAAAGCAAACTGATTCAGATTGGTTAGCAATTATCATAGATGATGCCTCAAAAAAAATTACAGTCAGAAATTATCTTAAAAAACTAAGGGAAAAATATTTTCCAAAAATACAAGTTATTTTTCTTGATAAGAATCAAGGAGCAGGGGTATGTAGAAATATTGGTGTGTCAGTTGCATTGAAGCAACGCTGCCAAATAATTCATTTCAATGATGCAGATGATATCTCGCATCCAGAACGAGTAAGAATAGTGAAAAATGTTTTTACACGATATCCCCGCATTGGTTTAGTCTATTCTTTTTTCACTGTTATTGATGAAAATAATCAGCCTATCTTAGGAAAACAAATTCCCAGCTCTATTTTAGAAATTTTAGAGTCGCTGACAAAAAGCCAGCCTGAAGGCGAAGATGTTTGGATAACAATGGGCACAGATACGGGGTATATTAATAAAACATCGGCTACATCTGTACGTTCAGCGTTTGCTTATCAATGTCCTTTTCCAAGCGCACGCGCATCAGAAGATTTTCATACCTGGTTGCGTCTATCCGCGCAGGGCGTGTGTTTTAAGTATTTAACATCAATACCCATACAGTACCGAGTACCGCGTTTTATGAAATATCAGGCTTCACGACTTAGATTGGGTTCAAATAATTTTAATAAGATAAAAGTATGCGTCGATAGTGATGGTTTCTTCAAAGCTATAGAACTCGCTGTTGCCAGAAATAAAATAAAACGGGAAGAAATTGCTGATTTGAAAGCAAGATTTTATAGGCGGCTGATTCGAACTATGGAGCGTGAGCGAGAATTAAGTTTAGTGGAACAATTGACAAAAAAACTTAATGATATTTCAAACAAGAGTTCCTTTTGTTTGCAAAAAGAGATAACTTATTTATGACAAAACCAATCTATGTGCTTGGTACAGCACTTTCACATGATGGCTCATCTTGTTTATTAAAAAACGGCAAAATCTTGGTTGCAATTGAAAAAGAGAGGCTTAGCAAAAAAAAACATGATGGATTTAATGATAATTTAACCATTCAATATTGCTTAAATGCGGCGAATATCACCTGGCAAGATATTACGTTGATAGTAGAAGAAAATACCACAAGCAGTTTATTAAAACCTGATGAAATTATAAAAAGAGGCAATAGAATTATACCTAAAGAAATTCCAATTTTAGGTATTTCTCATCATTTGGCACATGCTTATAGTGCTGTAGGCACTTCACCTTTTTCGGAAATGGGTGTAATTGTCATGGATGGGCAAGGTAGTAGTTTAGATAGTTGCATTGATGTAGCAAACTCTCAGGTTTTACCTCAAAACATTAGGAGTCTAACCAAAGAAGAAAGATATCTTTATTGGGAAAAAGAAAGCTACTATATTTATCGAAATGGTAAATTAACACCTGTATTTAAGGATTTTTCTAAATATATTAAATGGAATCGACATGAATACCCTATAGCACCTTTTGATATGGAGCACTCTATCGCAGAATTTTATGGTGGAGTAAGTTACTATGTATTTGATGAGGAGTTTTGTGAAGGTAAATTGATGGGGTTAGCTCCTTTTGGGCGGCCTGATAGGTTTAACTTCGATGTTTTTCAATATCAAAACGGACGCGTTTTTTTAAATTATGAATGGATGAAAGAAATTGATCCTCATTTAGGTGGTAAATATCAAAGTTTTTATGAATATTTCCAATATTATGCTGATTTAGCTTATTTTGCTCAAACACAGATAGAAAAAGCTATTTTTTATTTATTTAATGCTTATCATAGTTTAGCTCCACAGGAAAATGTTGGATATGCGGGAGGTCTGGCATTAAACGCTGTAGCTAATGCAAAATTATTTAAAAATACTCCGTTTAAAAATTTCTATTTCCAACCTGCTGCAGGAGATAATGGTCTGGCAATCGGCTGTGCTTATTATGGGTGGCTAGAAGTATTAAAGCAGGAAAAAATTAATCACAATCAATCTACTTACTTTGGAAAAATGTATAATGACTTTGAAATCCAAACTGTATTACAGGAATTTCGTAATCATTTAACTATCGTAAGCAGTGAAAATTATATATATGATACTGCAACTTATTTGGCTGATGGTAAAGTCGTAGCATGGTATCAAAATGGTAGCGAATTTGGTCCGCGAGCTTTAGGTAATAGGAGTATTCTCGCTGATCCTCGTAGAAAAGAAATAAAAAATCTTATCAATAGAAAAATAAAATTTCGCGAAGATTTTAGACCTTTTGCTCCTTCAGTTATTCAAGAGGATGTAGGTTGTTATTTTAATTGTGACTATGAAAGCCCATATATGATTTTGGTTGCACAAACTAAAACAGCCTGGAAGGATTACCTTCCAGGGATAGTACATAAAGATGGATCGGCTCGTATTCAAACAGTCAATAGAAAATTAAACCCAAAATATTATGCCTTGCTTGAAGAATTTAAAAAATTAACAAATATATCTATCTTGTTAAATACTTCACTTAATGGTCACTCCATGCCTATCATTGAAACCCCTAGAGAGGTAGTTTTGTTTTTTTTGAATGTGGACGCGTTAGACATTTTGATTATAGATCGCTATATTTTAAAGAAAAAAAAAGATTTAAATCAAGGAGGATTAAAGTGCGCAAAAGATTTTTATGTAGTTACGACAGAATAGAATTAGTGATTAGTTATATTTGTAATATGCAATGTTTGAATTGTGATGCTATGGTGCCGCAAGCTTTATCTAAAGAAAGCATGACCTTAGAGCAAATTGAACGCTTTATACAAGAATCTATAGAAAAACGTATATTTTGGCAACATATTAGAGTGTTAGGAGGCGAACCCACTTTACACAAAAATATACTTGAAATACTAGCGGCGCTTATAAAATACAAAGAATTTCATTCACCAAATACCAAAATACAGCTAGTTACAAATGGTTATGGAAAAATAGTAAAAAAAATATTGTTAAAAATTCCTAAACAAGTTGAAATAGAAAATAGCGAAAAATCTTCGAATTTACAACCGACTTTCTCACCTATCAATCAAGCACCTATTGATATGCCAGAATACAGTAATAGCGACTTTACCAAAGCATGCTGGATCCCTGCGCTTTGTGGAATCACGTTAGATATGCATGGTTACTATCCCTGCAGTGCTGCTGCTGCAATTGACAGGGTATTTGGTTTTGATCTTGGAAAAAAAGAATTACCTACCTTACAATACGCTACGCTCGAAGAAATGTTTGCAAATTTTTGTAAATTATGCGGGCATTATTATGACAAAATAAATAATCTAGCAGTTAACGATATAAGTAATAAAGAAGAGCGTAGTAAATTTGAAAATTTACATAAAGAAAAATTTTTAGAAACACAAAAAGATAGTGTTTTGCTAGAATCTATTGTGTCGCCGGTTTGGAAGAATGCTTTTAAAGCGTATAAAATTAAAAAGCCGGTGTTGAGTAAATACTAAATTTTTTTGGCAGTTTCAGTATCTTATAATTTTTTACCTATTGGAATAGTGAAGGAACTAAATTAATTTAAGAACAAGGAGGGAAAATGGGTATATCTAAATCTACTTCAGTAGTCTGCTCTTATAATGAATGGGATCTTTTAGAAGAAGTGATAGTAGGTTCTGTGATCGGTGCAGCTCAAATGGGTTTCGAACCGGCTATTAGCGCTTATTACCCATTAAGAAGTAAAAAAAGAAGCTTTAAAGGTGCTCGTTATTCAGAAATAGAAATTGAAAAAGCTCAAAACCAGCTGGATAATTTTGCAGAGATTTTAATACGTGAAGGAGTAATTGTTAGAAGGCCAGATATACTTGATTTTTTTAAGCCTATTAAAACACCCGATTTTGAAGTTTCTTGCGAGAACTGTAGCGCTTGTCCAAGGGATATCTTACTGATCATTGGTAATGAGATAATTGAAGCACCGATGGCGCAACGGGCCAGGTTTTTTGAATATCGTGCTTACCGTACACTCATCAAAGAATATTTTCACAGGGGAGCCACATGGACGACAGCCCCTAAACCACTCATGTCAGATAAGTTGTATAAATCAAACTTTAGTATCGAAAATGATGCTTTTGATGCGGATACTAATTCAAGTTTAACAAATTTTGAACCCTGTTTTGATGCTGCAAGTTTTGTTCGATTTGGTAAAGATATTTTTTATCAGCCGGATTTGGTGACTAATGATTTTGGTGCGCAATGGTTAAAAAGACATCTTGGATCAAAATTTAGATTACATCGTATTAAATTCGCTGATAAACATCCTCCCCAACACATTGATACAACTTTAGTCCCTATAAGGCCTGGAGTTATTTTGATTAATCCTGAAAGACCTTGTCTCGGTGATACGCTCAATTTGTTTTTAAAAAATGGTTGGAAAATTATTGAAGCAGTACCATCTGTATATGGAGTGGGATTCCATTCACCCGAAATTAGTAATTGGATATCAATGAATATTTTGTTGCTAGATGAACAGAGAGTGATTGTTGACGAAAAAGAAGAGCCTATGATTAAGTTATTAGAGTCTTTAGGTTGCAAAGTTATTACTTGTCCCTTCAATGAAGTATATAAATTTGGTGGTAGTTTTCATTGTTGCACATCAGATATTAGACGACGTGGTACGTTGCAATCGTATTTTCCTACTCTGGACAAACAGACTTCAGATATGAGTATGAGTTGTAATTAACTACTCGAGGTAATTGAAGAAATGGCTAACATCTTAGGATTGGGAGGTTCAATACACGACTATGCCGCTTGTCTCTTAGAAAATGAAAAGATAATTGCTATAGAAGATGAAAGGCTTACTCGTGTGCGATATGCATTTGGATCAGCCAATCCTTGCCAAGTTTCTTTAAATTACTGTTTGAAATATTCTGGTTTAACGATTCAAGAAATAGACACATTAATCATCAATGATGATCTTAAATCAATAATAAATACAACCAACTTTCCTAATCAAGAAATTATTAATCACCATTTGACGCATGCCTATAGTACTTTTTTTACAAGCTCCTTCGAAGAGTCAGCTATTTTGATTATTGATGGAGCAGGTAGCAAGAAATTTATAAATGAGGATAATGAGGAGCGAGAAACAACAACATATGCCTATGGAAATAAAAATTCTGTAAAAACTATCAAAAAAATATATGGTGATTTAACCGGATATAATCCTGTTACTAAGTCGCAGACTGTGATGTCAAATTCATTAGGAGAGTTTTATCGTGTCATAGCTGAAACCTTGCAGCTAGGCTGGTTAGTGGGACCAGGTAAAGTAATGGGCTTGTCTTCTTATGGTGCGTACCACCAAGATGATAGGTTTGTTGATGAAATAATGGATTATGTGACGTTGTTATCAGAAGGTCAATTTACTGTAAAAATTAATGGAAAAGAGGGTTTAATCGATAAACTTTTTTTACTCAGGCAGAAATATCATAAAAAGGAGGACAGTTTCAAGATTGATGCTGCAATTGCATACAGTGGTCAGATTGTATTTGAAAAAATACTTTCGCATTTATTGGATTATTTATGGACAAAGACTCGCTCCCATAATCTTTGTTTAGCGGGAGGAGCTGCGCTCAATTCCATAGCAAATGGAAAGATTGCAAGGATTAGTTCATTTAAAAATGTTCATGTTTTTTTTTCCCCCGGAGATAGTGGAACAGCTGTTGGGGCAGCAATTTATGGCTATGTTAATCAAAAAATAAACATACCAACCTCACACTCTATACGTTTAAATTTAGCTCCTTTCTTAGGACGTACTTATTCTATAGAAGAATCGGAAAAGGCATTAAAAAAATATGGTTTAATTTACACAATACCTGATAATTTACAAATGCAAGTGGCTGTTTTGTTATCGCAAGGTAATGTTATTGCTTGGTATCAAGGGGGTAGTGAGTTTGGTCCGCGAGCTTTAGGTAATCGGAGTATTCTTGCCGATCCATGTAATCCGGGAATGCGCGATCATATTAATTTACATATCAAACAACGAGAGTGGTTTAGACCACTTGCTCCTGTAATTCTTGATTTTGCTATGCCCGATTATTTTGAATCGCCTGCTTTTTCTCCGTGGATGCAATTTGTTTGGCCTATAAAAAGTAATTATAAAGCTAGATTGCCTGGTATTACACATATTGATGGTAGTGCACGAGTACAAACTATTACGAAAAAAGACAATCCATTATTTTATTCGTTAATAGAAAATTTTTATAGAGTTACTAATGTACCTATTTTACTTAATACTTCTTTAAATATTAAAGGTCAACCCATTGTAGAAACCCCAGAGGAGGCTATTCAGGCTTTTTTAGAATCAGATATCGATAGTTTAGTAATAAATCATTTTCTTGTTATGAAGAATCGAAACATATCGACTATTAAATTTTAAAAAATCTTCTTAAGCTATGTCAACAGAAAATTTATTTGAATCAATAGAGCCTGCTACTAATTTAATCGCTGAACCACGTAATAATTTTTTTTTAGAAGCCAAAGCGCTTATAAAACTTTTTTTACCATTATTACTTTCTCAAATTACTTACGCTATAAGTCTTTTTGCAGCTATTTTGATGGTTGGACATTTGGGCAAAGATGCCTTAGCGGCTCTAGCCTTGGTTTCTAGTATATATAGTGCTTTATGCGCATTTTTTTATGGAATTTTTGTTAGTATTAGCGTATTGGTTTCACAAAATTTTGGAGCTAAAAATGATAAAAATATACAGCTAATAGTATCTCAAGGTTTTGTTTTGGCGGTAATTTGTAGTATTCCCTTTATAATAATAATGTGGCATGTACCTTTTATATTGTCTTGGACCGGTCAAGATCCAAAAGCGATTCTATTATCTATTCCCTATTTACATGCATTATCTTTTAGTATTTTTCCTTGGCTAATTCAAGTGGTTATGGAACAATTTTTGATTGGCTTATCATTAACACGGTTAGTTTTTCTGATTAGTTTGATACAAGTTCCTGCAGAGATTTTAGTTACCTATGTATTTATATTTGGTAAATTTGGTTTTCCAGCAATTGGTATTTCTGGAATAGGTTATGGTTTTACGTTAATTCTTTTACTTACGATTATTCTTATTGCTGTTTTAATAACGCGATTAAATGTTACAAAAAAATACTCTATATTTAGTTATTTGGGAAGAATAAACAAGCAATTTTTATTACGTTTATTCCAATTAGGTGTACCAATAGGAGCAACAAACCTCATCGAATATTTATTATTTCCTACACTCGTATTGCTTATTGGACGCTTTGGCGCCGATGCACTTGCGGCACATCAAATTACACGGCAATATTTTGATTTAGCTATTACTATTGGACTTGCATTAGCACAAGCTACAGTTGTACGTGTGGGGCAAGCTGTCGGCTCTAAAAATGCTTCAGCAGTGCAACTTTCTGCTTATGTAAGTCTTATTACAGGAGTTAGTTTAATGTTAATTATTGCTCTACTCTATAGTATATTTGCAAAAAATTTAATTGCTTTTGATATTGATATTACACAAATTCAAAATAACCATGTGGTTTTTTTAGCAAAAAATCTTTTAATTATCGTGGCTATATTCCAAATATTTGATTGTATTCGTTTAATAGCTATGGCTTCTTTACGAGGAATGGAAGACACGAAAATTCCTATGTATATCACACTATTTATTTATTGGTTGATAGGCTTAACACTATCATATTTTTTAGGTTTTATTTTAGATTTAGAAGTAATTGGTGTTTGGTACGGCATGTTAGCGGCAATGATCATAGGTAGTTTAGTTATTTTATTCCGCCTCAGATTATTTTTACAGAAAATATAATGCTATATGGAAAAAAACTAAAGTTGGCCATTCTTGGCTGTGGAATGGTAGCGGACTATCATATTAAAGGAGTATTGGAAACAGGGGATGCTGAAATAGTTGCCTTATGTGATAGTTCCTCAAGTGTATTAGCAAGAATGCTCAACAAATATAAAATAGGAAGAGGTGAAACGGATTATGCGTGTATATTAGCTGATGAGAATATTAATGCTGTAATAATTTGTACTCCACCACATAGTCATTATCAGCTTGCGATGGAAGTCATAAATGCACACAAACATGTCCTAATTGAAAAGCCATTCGTTATTACCAAATCTGAAATGTATAGTTTGCAGCATAAAGCGGCTAATAATCCTCATCTTGTTGTGATGGAATCTTCTGCTAGACATTCCCGTTTACAACCAAAATTTAACTATATTAAAAATTTAATTTCCTCAGGTGACTTAGGGGATATTTATGCTATACATCATAATGCTGTTTTTAGGAAGTCCAGGCCAGGTATTGAATATCATGCCGATGCCAAATGGTTTTATGATAAAAAGCTGGCTGGTGGCGGACCTCTAATTGACTGGGGTGTTTATGATTTATCATTTCATTTAGGTATTTTAAATGATAACGTTAATTTAAAATATTTAAAATCTTTCCATGTAAACGGACTGGATCAGAAAAGTGCTAATGATAAATTTAGTGTTGAAGAGCATGGGATTGTGATGATGGAGTTTGATAATAAACTTATCTATTATTGGGAACGAGCAAGTAATGCACACAATGAAGCTTTAAATGAAACTAGAATTTATGGTAGTAAAGGGGGGTTAAAATTTAATTATCTCACTTGGGGTTCAAGTAAAATTATTTATTATCGGTTAACTCGAAAGGGAATGTCAAAAAAAAACCTGATTCCTCTAGAGATGGGCAAACACAAAACTTACCTTGAAGATTTTTATGCTTTAGATGCCCATTTTGTTCAATGTATCTTAGGAAAACAAAAACCTATTTTACCACTGTCATTATCAGTTAAACATTTAGAGATTATTTTTCAAGCATTAAAAACTCCCTAGATTTTTGTAATAAATAATAAAGAAGGGTTAACATGGGCGATAAATATTGTGTAAAAAAAAGCCAGTTTCTATCCCAATTTTTTTACAAGCGCTTTCTTTATCCTTGTTATTATTTTATGGATTTTCTGTCGTTATTTTTTCGTTGCATTTACTTTTAAAAATTTATATTAGTAAATATATTTTAGTCATTTCATTTATTTTAGCCGCTTTTACAGCTCATCGACAACTTAAAGTTAGTTTTTTCCTATTAATTCTAGCTAATATTATTATTATTGGTTTAAGCGTTTGTTTAGCACGCTTTTTCTTTGATACCTCGTGGGATGGAACTTCCTATCATATGGATGCAATTTTTGCATTAAAGGATGGATGGAATCCTATTTATCAGTATCTTCATGTTTTTAAAAATCCTGATAATACCGATTTATGGACTAATTATTTTGCTAAATCTTCTTGGTACTTCAGCAGCTTAATACTTAAATTTTTTCAAGATATTAATAGTGTCAAAAGCGGTCATTTTATATTAAGTTGTTCGGCTGGGTTTTATGCATTTAGTTGGTTACATCGATACAACGTAAAGAATCTACCCTCCTTCCTAATAAGTATTTTAATTATTTTTAATCCAATTTTTTTAACGCAATGGGCAAGCAATTATGTTGATAGCGCTATATATAGCTTATTTCTAATTGCATTATTATCCTCAAGTGAGGTGAAGAAGCCACAACAGTACGTAGATAAAATTTGTTTCATATTTGCGACTGCGTTATTAGCAACGATGAAAGCTTCGGGAATAGTGTTTGGAATAGTGATCGGTTTTGTTGCAATTTGGGGGTCTTATTGCCGGGAAAAAGAATTTAAACAATGGATTAAATCTGTAATTGCAATTATTTGTCTAATCATTGTTATGGGGGCTTCACCCTACATTACTAACCTTTTGCAAGGTAAAAGCCCTCTATTTCCACTATTGGGCATTGGTTCTGTCGATATTTTGACAGACCAAACAAATAAATTAAATATAAGCGGGTTTAACAAACTAACACAACTTGTTATTTCTTTAACGTCGGTACCCGCTAATCAAATTATCCCACCTAATTATCCGCCAGCAAAAACTTTTTTGCTTCCTGCTGGCCTGCCAATATTTTCCACTACAGACGTTCGTCTTTCTGGGTGGGGCCCAATTTTTATGGAGATTTTTTTCTTCAGTTTGCCGCTAATTATATTTGGTTTAAATCAAAAAAATTTACGGCGCCCATTCATAACTTTGTTTTTAATGATATTAATATTTCCAGCACCTTGGTGGGCGCGTTACTCGCCTATGATTTATTTTTTGCCTTTGATGGGCGTCGCAGTGGTATTTATTCAAAAACATAAATTGTTGAGCTATTTGGCATATTTTGTTCTGTTTTTGTTACTTATCAATAATATATTAGTTGGGGAAGTTTATTTTGAAGAAAACTGGCGTTTAACTACACTAATTAAAAAAGTACTTGCGCCATTAAAAACAAAACAAGTTGATATTTGTAGAGATTCTAGGTTTCATACGGATACTTATTTGTCTGGTCAAGCAATAGCAGTGCATTCGATATTTACCGATTCTAGGCAATGTTTAAATTCAGATCCGCTTTGGCAAGATTTAACACCTAGTTTAAAGATAGATAATTTTCGTGATGGGAATTCAGCCTGGTCAGATATACTAGCGTATTTTAAAGTTAAAATAACAGATAGTACGGCTAATACAAACAAATTAACCAAATTTTATTCATTTTCTGAATTCCAAGGACTTGGACACCTTTATAAGTTTGGATTTGCAGGTGATGCGGCTAAATTTCTTATGTCAGGATGGTCCAATGACAGAAAATCATTTGCTCAAACAAAAGGTGAGTCTTCTCAATTATTATTAATTGGTGTTCCCAGTGGGCTTAATGTACATTTAACGGTAGTGATGAGCGCGGATAGACTTTTAAACAATGAATTAATGAAAGCAGTGTGGGTTAGTGTGAATGGTATACCGCTCGCAACCTGGAATTTGAATAAAGAAGCAAAACATTACTTCTTAGTGATTCCAAATGAGGTGTTAGCTAAACAAGATTTAGCTGTGATTTCATTCAATACTATCAAATCGCCTAATAAAGAAATTAAAAAAGATTCACAAAAACCTCAATTAAGGATTTATTCACTCTTGGTAGACAATCCATCGCCAGAGTACTAAAAAATAAACCAATCACTAAAAAAAGGATTAAGAATCATTTTTTTGCGATTATTTAGCCATTGATCAGTTCTTTCACCTCCTGGAGCAATAGGATGATGCCAATTATTTTTTGTCCATAGATACAACTCTAAATTCTTCATACGAATAAACCAGGGAATTTGATTAAATTCTTTGATCTCAATTGGCAATATTGAGCGATATCCTTCAAGATACCAGAGTAACTTTTTTCTCCAGGTAAAAACAGGAAATTCACATAACTCGAGAAAAGGTCTGGAAATATCAGCAATAAACCAGTGGTAAACTGGCTCGTCAAAATCAATTAGATAAACATTTTTATCGTTATAAATTACATTCCCAAGACGATGATCTCCATGATTTAGACCAAAATTGTTTTCATCGCACTCTAAGTGATTAAACCAATCGGTAATAAGAGAATATTCATTTTTTATTTTAGGTTCTTCCAGCTGGACATAACCATAAACCTCATTCCATATTTCTTTCCAGCTTAGAAATTTAAATTGTTTATTAGGCTGATAAAATTTAGCTGTTTTGTGTAACTTTGCTAGAGCAATTCCCCAATTCTTATAAATATTTTTATCGTCATTCTCAAACTGTAGTATTTGACCAAGTATTTCTTCACTTACACGTGCAAAAAATATCTCAGATTTATAGTTTATTTCTTCAATATAACGATGTTGTAGCGATTTTACGGGTTGATCGATAGGCGCTTTATTTTCGAATAGATATCTTTGATAATCGACTGCTGAAGTAAGTTCTTTATAATTTCGATTGGTTTGACAGGTAAGCTTCAATATTTTTCCTTTGCCATTTATTTCAAAACGATAAACAAAATTGACCCCTTCATTGATTAATTTCAGCGAAGCTATCTCATTGCTCCATAATGCAGTAATTTTCTCTAAAAGGCTTAAATTCATTTTTACATGATCTATTTTCAAGGATTATCCATATCTTATTATATACAATATTGACAGCAATGAACCCATAATTGATATTTTATGAATGTGGAAAGCGTTTTCAACTATTTTATCGATATGGTTTTAAGATAAGATGTCGATAGTTATTAGATTTAGGCTCAGAAAAATAAGCATACTCATTCAAACAATATAAAAAAATCGAGCAAAAATTAATTTTATGGAGGCTATAGAGTCACATTTATAGTGCTTTTTATGTTTGCAAGGTGCAGTTTTTCTGAATCTTTATGACAAAAAATATAGTCTACAAATCCTAGCTTTTTTTTCGTAAAGCTCGCTTTTTGTGCAAGCTATACAGTGTCAAAATGGGTCCGGAAAGGGCATAACAGAAAAAGATCAAAAATAATATTTTAGGTGGATCAAGGGAAATACCAACAAAAGCCAATACCACCAATAAAATAGCCACAAAAGGCACCCGGCCTTTGAGGTCAATTTCTTTAAAAGAGTAATAACGGACATTACTTACCATTAAAATAGCAATGATAATTGCTAATACAGCAGTCATCATGCTAACGACATCACCAAGAATTTCTGAATCCACGCACAACCATACCATACTGGCTAAAACACCGGCTGCCGCAGGAATAGGTAATCCTTGAAAATAACGTTTATCAGCAACCAACACTTGAGTATTAAAACGTGCCAAACGTAATGCACCCGCTGCAGCAAATATAAACGCTGCTAACCAGCCTAATTTACCTAAGCCTTCTAAAGACCAACTATAAATAACTAAGGCGGGTGCAACACCAAAAGAAACCATATCTGATAAACTATCCAATTCTGCACCGAAAGCGCTTTGCGTATTGGTTAGGCGTGCAACACGACCGTCAAAAAAATCCATAATCATAGCAACAAAAATAGCAACCGCCGCATAGTTAAAGTAACCTTCCATTGCAGTGACGATGGCATAAAAACCCGCGAATAAACCGGCAATGGTAAACAAGTTTGGCAATAGGTAAATCCCACGGCGGCGGTAAGCTAACCTTTCTCCCTCTTCATGATCGCCAGAGTTAATATCTTTATGCTCAGAAACAGTTAATTTTTCTTCAATTTTCTGAGGTGAAAATTTTTCGTCATTTGGGTTATTCATACAGGAATTCCTTGCAAGGATTTTAATCGATAAATGATCTCAAGTGCTTCTTTTGGAGCTAACTGATCGGGATCCACTTGCTCTAATAAGGTCATAATACCAGGGTTAACTGAAATTTTTGATGTAGTTGAGGATGGATTTCTTTTGTTAGGGGTAGTTTGCGCAGATTTACCCTCAAGCTCAGTAAGCTTTTCTTTAGCGCGTTGAATAACTGGTTTAGGAACACCAGCTAACTTTGCTACTTGTAAGCCATAACTTTGATTCGCTGGCCCGTCCTTGACGGTATATAGAAATATAATGCTATCATCATGTTCTTTTGCATCGACATGACAGTTGCTTATTACTGTGTTTTCTTCAGATAAGCCAGTCAACTCAAAATAATGAGTAGCGAATAGGGTGTAGGCTTTAACCTGTTTTGCTAAATATTCAGCACAAGAAAAAGCTAAAGCAAGTCCGTCAAAAGTACTGGTACCGCGTCCAATTTCATCCATAATAACTAAGCTTTGCTCAGTTGCATTATGTAAAATTGAGGCGGTTTCTGTCATTTCTACCATAAAGGTTGAACGACCACTAGCAAGATCATCAGCTGCTCCGATCCGGGTGAAAATACGATCAATGGGGCCTATCGTAGCGCTTTTTGCAGGAACAAAACAACCTATCATTGCTAATAAACAAATTAAAGCAGTTTGACGCATGTAGGTTGATTTTCCACCCATGTTCGGACCAGTGATAATTAACAAACGCTTTTCAGGAATCAAATGACAATTATTTGCAATAAAAGAAGTATCTAAAGTTTGCTCGATTACTAAATGTCGGCCTCCTTCTATAAGGATGCCTGAAGTTTTGTTTAATTCAGGGCAGGTTAAATTGAGTGTTGTTGCACGTTCTGCAAAGCAGACTAGCACATCTAGCTGGGCGATCGCATTAACAGTTTTTTGTAAGTCAGTTAAATAAATGACTAATTTATCGAGTAATTCATCATAAAGTTTTTTTTCCAAGCTTAAAGCTTTAGACCGGGAGCTTAAGGCTTTATCCTCGAATTCTTTTAATTCAGGAGTAATAAAACGTTCGGCATTAGTTAACGTTTGTCGACGAATATAATGTGAGGGTACATGTTTGGCTTGTCCGCGACTTATTTCGATGTGATAACCATGCACGCGATTGAAACCAACCTTTAGCGTACTAATGCCTGTAAGTTCTCGTTCACGTATTTCTAAGTCAAGCAGATATTGCCCAGCATGATCACTGAGGTTTTGTAACTCATCAAGCTCAGCATGATAGCCTTTAGCGATCATCCCTCCTTCACGAATAACAGCTGGAGGGTTTTCCACAATAGCTTGCTGTAGTAAACAAAATAATTGTGGGAAGGTTTTTATCTGCTGACTTAATGAAATAAGTAACTCTAATTTTTTATCATCAGCTTGAATGTTTAAATAGGGATCAAGTTTATTATGAATATCTGGCAGAATTGCTAAGCCGAAACGTAATTGACTTAAATCGCGTGGCCTCGCCGATTTTAATCCAACGCGCGTAATAATACGTTCGAGATCCCCTAATTGCTTTAACAGAATGTGTAAACTTGTACAGGATTGTGCAGCTAACAATTGTTTAATGGCTATTTGTCTTGCTTCTAAGCTAGCTATTTTACGTAAAGGTCGATGCAGCCAACGATTGAGTAAACGACTTCCCATCGGCGTTGCTGTTTTATCTAAAATAGACATTAAAGTATTATTTTTTTCGCCTTGTAAATTAAGCGTTAACTCTAAATTACGCCGGGTTGTGGCGTCTAATATAATACTTTCTTCACGTCTTTCTATACAAATCGGCTGAACATGTTGTAATTGAACACGTTGCGTGTCTTTAACATAATTTAATAAACAACCTGTCGCTTGTATCGCTAAGGGCAAGTCATGACAGCCAAAACCACTGAGGTCACGAGTTTGAAATTGTTGTGTTAATAAATGAGTTGCGGTATTAAAATCAAATTCCCAAGGCGGGCGCCGTCGAATTGTTTTATAAGGAATTAATAGTCGTTCTCCTTTATGTTCTTCACTGATTAAAAGTTCGCTGGGGTTGAGTCGTGCTAATTCACTGGCAAGAGCTTCTTCACCGCTAACCTGTAAAATATGAATTTGACCGCTTCCCATATCAAAATAAGAAAGTCCAAATTGATCATTGTTACTATACAGGGCTAATAAGAGGCTTTGATGATTTTCTAGTAATGCTTCATCGCTAAGTGTTCCTGGCGTAATGATACGTGTTACCTGTCTTTCCATAGGACCTTTGCATAGATTCGCATCCCCTATCTGTTCGCAAATAGCAATCGATTCACCGAGCTTTACCAGTTTGGCTAAATAACTTTCGACGCTATGAAAGGGTACACCTGCCATGGGGATGTCTTGATTAGCCGATTGACCTCTTTTAGTTAAGGTAATGTTTAATAATTTTGCGGCTTTAATGGCGTCTTCATAAAACAATTCGTAAAAATCACCCATACGATAAAATAATAATTTATCCTTATGCTGAGCTTTTAGTTGTAGATATTGACGAATCATCGGTGTGTGTTGAGTTAAATCGATGTTATTCTTCATAAGCCCTCTTGCAATACCATTGCTTCTTATTAGATGCTTCCATTAAACTTACGCAATATTAAAGTTTTCGGAAAATAAAGCTTTTAAAAGCTTTATTAATATTTTTGATAAATTTCTCTTTTTGCTTAATTAATAAGACAGTGTAACTAAAATAAAAATTTAATTATACTCTCAGCACTTGTATTTTTGCCTATATTGCTAATCACTAATTGAAAAACTAGATTGTTCAACTTTAGTTAATTGAGGATTTTTAGTAATACATAAGAAAATATTAATTTGATTATGTATTATTTTAGATAGTTTCTGTTTAAGGACCTGATAGAGCTGATAAGCTAAGGCTTCGATAAGTTTAAAACAATGCTTATCACAGAATTGTTGCAATTCATTCGCTAGGGTAGCGTAGCAGATCGTATCATTTAATTGATCATTGATACAGGCAGTGGGTAGACTGCTAAAATTAAACTTTATTTGTACTGAAACCCATTGAGGTAAGCTACGTTCTTCGATCGAGTTGCCTAATTTAACCAGTAAATTAAGTTTTTCTAGTGTTAATTGAGAGTTCATATGCAAAAAACATAGCAAACAAGCGATAATTTGGCTACTATAGCCACATTCTTGCTCATAGTAAATGAGTATTAAGTAAAATAATAATAGAGGTCATATGGGTTATATCAATAAAACGCTCTTGCCAGATGAAAAAATCATCTATCTCAGCCATCCACATTGGATTGTTGTTTTTAGATCGTTGATGGTTTTAATTTTAATAGCGGCTTTTTTGTTGATCAGAGGTCCCTATTCGCTATTGTTCATTAGTTTTTTTTCTTTATTAGGCTTAGTTGCTTGCTTACCTGGGCTGATTGTTTATTATTCTTCTGAGTTTGGAATTACTGATAAACGGGTTATTATGAAATCAGGGTTTATTAGCCGATATGCTTTTGAAAATTCCTTGGATCGTATTGAAGGGGTAGAGATTAGTCAAAGTATTATGGGCCGAATTTTTGATTATGGATCAATTCGTATTCGTGGTGTCAGTGGGACCAATGAATTATTTTCTGCTGTACGCCATCCATTTAGATTTCGGTATAAAGTATTAGAAGAAATTGAACGGCAAAAAAAGGCTAAATAATTTACTTAAAATTATTTTTCCATTGTCGAAGATAAGCGAATATTTCGATGGGGTTAACAAGTTTTTTCCCCGTTCTTTTTTCTACGCACATCTTTATTTGGGGATTATCGCAACGTAAAAAAGGATTGCTCAAGCGCTCTTCAGATAAATGACTTGGGACACTGGCTAAGTTTTTTTGACGCAATTCTCTAGTTTTTTCTAATCGTTCTTTAATATGGGTATTATTAGGCTCTATAGTCTGAGCAAAATGTAAGTTAGCCAGTGTATATTCATGGCCACAATAAATCTGGGTTTCGTCAGGAAGCTGCATCAGTTTATTCAAAGAATTCAACATTTGATCAGCTGTCCCTTCAAATAATCGGCCGCAACCTGCTGTAAATAAAGTATCTCCACAGAATAAAAGATGGTTTCCATAATAAGCAATATGTCCCAATGTATGGCCAGGTATAGCAAGCACTTCAAAAGTAGGCCAATTAGGCAATTCAATTTTATCACCTTCATTAACTGGATTGCTTACTCCAGCTATTTTTTCTTTTGCAGGTCCGAATACAGGAACATGATGAAATGTTAAAATAGAACGAATACCGTTCGTATGATCCCAATGATGGTGTGTGATTAATATTGCATCGAGTTGAAGATTTAACTGTTTTAATTGCGCCAAAACAGGTTTTGCTTCACCTGGATCCACAATAATACAATGTTTTGTTTCTTCATTGATAAGACACCAAATATAATTATCCTTAAACGCCAAAATAGGTAATATTTGTATAGTCATAGTTTCTCCACAAAGTTCTTTTGTTTTTGTTAACTGCCATCCTTGAAACCGTTCAGCACAAAGTCAGTTCGAGAGGATTTAAATTAATGATTTAGTTTTTATTTATCAGTGCGTTTTCGTGAAGCTTGATGTCGCTGTTCACGTCGCTTGCCTGCTTCTTCATAACGTCTTATTTCATCATTCGTTTCGGGAATAACCTTAGGAACATGTGCAGGACGACCATACTCATCAGTACCTACAAAAGTAAAATACGCAGACACTATATGGCGCCGTATACCGGTACGATAATCTTCTGCAAGAACACGTACCCCGATTTCCATTGAACTGGTCCAGCTTCGATTAATAGCGGCTTGGAAAATTAAAATATCTCCCCGAGTTGCTGGCTGCAAAAAATGCATAGCATCTACAGAAGCAGTCACACAGGGTCTTTGACTATGCCTCTCTGCAACGACAGAAGCGACTCTATCAAGTGTAGACATAACTAAACCACCAAACACGGTTTCAGTTGAGTTTAAATCATTAGGAAATATTTTATAAGTATGATCATGTACAGCTGACGCTGAAACGGTTTTTTCTTGTGGTATAGACATTAGGCACCCAGTCTTTTATCATCGAAAATCTATTATAACTTAATATATATAAACACATCTCATATTGTCTGACCAATACATTCTCCAAATTTCACCTTTTTTTCAGATAATTCAGCCAACCACTTTATACGATTGGGTGTGAATAAAATAATAACCGTGGAACCTAATTGAAATTGTCCAACCTCTTCCCCTTTGCGTAATGAAACTTTGTTATCTAGGTAATGCCAATGATAAACATGTCGATTGGGAGCAGGTGCGATAATTCCTTCCCATGGGGTATTGATGCTGCCAACAAGCATTGCGCCCACTAAAATGACCGCCATCGGACCTATAGGTGTAGAAAATAAGGTAATAACGCGTTCATTTCGAACAAATAAATTTGGAAGTTCAGTGGTAGTTTCAGCATTTACTGAAAATAAACGCCCTGGAACATAAAGCATTTCTTTCAATTCGCCACTGTATGGAATATGTACGCGATGATAATCTTGCGGAGCTAGATAAAAAGTTGCGAATTGTCCTCCTTGAAACTGGTTAGCTAATTTAGCAGAACCGCCTAATAAAGCTTGTAGGTTATAGTTTATTTTTTTGGCTTGGATAAGTTGATTCTCTTTGATATCGCCAATTTGACTAATAGTGCCATCAACAGGGGAGATGATGTCTCTATCATTAGTGGAAATTGGGCGCTTTTCAGGTTTTAAAGATCGCGTGAAAAAATGATTAAAGTTAATATAATGTTCAGGATTTTCTTCCAATGCTAAGGTCATATCGACATTATAATGACGTATAAATCCAAAGATTAATCTATTTTTAATCCAAGTTTGTTTGCAGTTAGCTATCCACCCGGCAAAGCGGGATAGACTATGTTGTGGTAGTAACGATTGATAACGGATGTGCAATTAATTCTCCTTAAGAATTTAAGCAAGCGAAATATTTGACCATTATAGCGCGGTCATTTTACTTCGTGAAAGTCTGAACTATAGTTTTTTTTATGGATACTAAAAGCAAGGACACAGAAATATTGATTATTGGAGCAGGGCCTACGGGTCTGATATTGGCCTGTCATTTGCTGCGTTATGGCGTTAAGTTTAGAATTCTTGATAAACAAAAGGATAGGGCACATGAATCGCGAGCTTTTGCGATTCAAGCGAAATCGATGGAAATATTTCAGAATTTAGGTATTGCTGAAGAATTTCTTAAGTTAGCACGTTCTAACGTGGATTTTGCTTTTTTTATTAATGGTAAGAAGCAAATTGAAATAAAATTTAAGCATTTTAAGCACCAAGATACGCCCTTTCCTTCGGTTTATTTTCTTCCACAAACAGAAACAGAACGTATCTTTATCGAATTTTTAGAAAAGCAAGGTGTTTATATTGAGCGGCAAAAAGAATTAATTACTTTTTCTCAAGATATGAACGGCGTGCAAGCAACTATTAAAAACAATATCACCGAAAGCTCCGAAAAAATCATATGTGACTATATCATAGGTTGTGATGGAGCTCACAGTAACATTCGGCATACGCTTAATCTTACGTTTGAAGGAAATGCTTATCCACAAATCTTTAATTTGGTCGATGCAAGTATTGAATGGGCTTACTCGCGAAATAAATTCCTTTTTTTTCTGGGAAAAGAGGGCGTATTCGTGCATATTCCACTCACAGAGAAAATTAGCCGAGTTATGTTAGCAAAACGTTCGAATGACTCAGAAGAAAAAAAATCAACACCGAGCTTAACTGAGCTAGAAAACTTAGCGAGTTTGTTGACCCAAGGCTCTGTGAAACTTATTAATCCTATTTGGATGTCAACGTTTCGTTTACATCATCGAGGTGTAAACAAATATTATCAAAATCGAGCCTTTCTTGCCGGAGATGCTGCCCATATTCATAGCCCGGTAGGAGGTCAGGGTATGAATACCGGAATACAAGATTCTACCAATCTCGCTTGGAAACTTGCTCTGGTATTAAAAAAAGGAACTAATGTAAAATTATTAGATAGTTATGAGACAGAACGACACCCGGTGGGAAAAATATTATTAAAAACGACGGATCAGTTTTTTTCCTTGCTCACAGAAAAAGGTTTTTTTATTTCCAAATTACGAAATTTGTTATTACCTTTTGTTATTTCTTTTCTTTTTTCAAAGAAAAATATAGAAAAACGTCTTTTTTGGTTTATGTCTCAGCTAAATATTCATTATCCTAAAAATCAATTTAACTATGAAATCATAGAGAAATCTTTTCAAGGATTTAAAGGAGGTCCATGCCCAGGGTATCGTGCACCTAATGCCCCGGTTAACTCGTCCAGTCTATTTATATTACTAGCCCAAAAGCCTATTAATATACTTTACTTTAATGCTAAAAAGGAGCAACCAGATAATTTTATTGAAAAAATAAATGTCTACGTAGAAAACTATAAAGATTGGCTGGAAATTCACAGCTTTGTTTTGTCTCCAATCAATAAAATACTTTTTAAACGATACGGAGTAATATCCTCTGCAATCTATGTCATCAGGCCGGATGGTTATGTAGGATTTAGAATTAATTCAGATAATTACTTATTATTAAAAAAATATATAAAGAATTTTTTCGAATAAAAGTGAAAGGAACATAAGCTCTTGCTAATAGAAAGCTTACAACGTTGTAAATATTTTGACCATCTTTTCACTACACTATATAATTAGTGCAGTTAAACCTCCTACTTGGAATTTTAAACGATGTTTAAAAAATTCTATCCCATTTTTCTAGGCTTATTGTTAACTGCTGGATTAGTATCCGCTAAAGAAAGTTTTACTTTAAAAACTAAAACGGGTGAATTTAGTATTAACCCAGCAAATTTGGCTATCTCAGTTGCCCCGAGTGACGATTCAGCAGCGATTAATTTGACACAAGAAGGAACTTGGTTTGATGAGGTAAAAGATCTAAAAGTTAATAATAAAACTGCGCAATGGTTCTATCCTCATCTCAAAATGCAAGTGAAAGTAATTGTCGATGATCAAGGTCTGAAATTTTCTTTTAATACTAACAAAGAACAAACATTTCAATGGCCTGTTGCTGGTTTGACCCCAGAGGCTAAAGCATTAGTTCTTCCAGATGGCGAAGGTTTATGTATTCCAAATCATGATGCTTTCTGGCACAAAGAGTTTAATAAATATCCAAATTTATCCTTGAGCATTCCTTTCTGGGCAATAGAATACGCAGATGAGAATTTTGTTAATTATATTTGGGGCGACCATGATGTCGATACCGATGCAAAAGTCCGTGAAAAATCAACTGAACTTTACTTAGTGAATGAACATCATTTTTTAAAAAGATCACATTTTCCAGAATATACTTTATTAATTCATCTGGCAGGGAATTCACCCATAAGTCCCGCATTGGACTATCGTAATTTACTAATCAATGAAAATAAATTTGTTTCACTCAAACAAAAAATACTAGAAAATGCCAATGTAAATAAATTATTAGGCGCTTTCCATATTTGGGTTTGGGGGGATGGTAAAAGCGTGGTTATGTTGGATGAACTGGAAAAATTAGGCATTAAACATGCACTGATAAATTATGACGCTAGTCCAGTTCTCGATAGCGCAAATATCGAAAAGGACTATATTCGTAAAGCCGAAAGCTTGGGTTATTTAATAGGGCCTTATGATAGTTTTGATAATGCGCAAAACCCAAAAACTTCAGATAGCATAACTTCAACTTGGTCTAATAATTTATGGCCAGAAGCTTGTATTCGAAACCCTAATGGATCGCTTTTAATTGGCTTTGCAAACCGAGGTTGTTATTTAAGTTCAGAAGCCTTCCGATTAAGAGAATCTAAGCAAAAAAATATCGCAAACCAAATCGAAAAAATGTTGAGTAACGGAGACAATACTCTTTTCCTTGATTGTGATGCAGCTTATCCACTTTATGATGATTACTCAAAACATCATCCCATGACTCGCGAACAAGATTTAAATAATCGTTTAGAGCGGATGCGATTTATTGGTAGCGGGCAGAAGATAGTATTAGGTTCAGAAACTGGATTAGCCTGGGCTAACCCGACTATCGCCTATAATAACGGTGCCTTTTTTGCATTCCCAGCAGCTTTTTGGCCTGCTTTACAAGACAAGAAACATTTTGGTGTTTGGTGGCCTAACTCTGCTCCAAAAGTACTATTCCAAGCTTATGAAGCACCCGCTGAATTTATCAATGCTTCTTATAATCCACGCTATAGACTGCCACTTTATGAAGCGGTATTTCATGACTCAGTGATTAGTACTGATCGTTGGGAGTTGAATGAATTAAAGATTCCCGCTATTAGAAAAGCCAAAGCTTTATTGCAAAATCTTTATAATGTTCCACCAATTTGGGTGTTAGACCAAAAAACTTTACAAAAAAATAAAAAATATTTTGTTGATTACTATAATTTTTTCTCACCCTTGCATCAAATGACAGGTATAGAAGCATTAACTACATTTGATTGGCTAACGGATGATCATTTAGTGCAACAAACCCAATTTGGTAACCGGCTTATCTTAACGGCTAATTTTTCTGATAGGTCCTATGAAGATATAGAGCCACATTGTATACGAGCGGAATGGAAAGAAGATGGTAGCACATCTTTATTTTGTCCAAAAAGATAATAATTTTTGTACTAGATCTTTTCAAGCATCTAATTTAATCTAAGCCACTGCAGTTATTAATAAAAATAATAAAAAAATACTGAGTGGCTTTTCTTAAAAAATTTATTTCAATTTGGAATGAAATAAAGAAATTTCCTGGGTTTATGGGTAAGACAATCGCAGTGGATCATTTAAATGATACCACGGCGTTTCCTTGGTTTTTAAATTTTTCCAAAAATTTTTCCGCGGATTATAGAAAATGCAAAAGTAATCGATGGGATTATTTAATTTCTATTCACGATTTCGAAAATTCCAATGAGTGTGACACTTCAGTTGAAAGCGATCCGGTTTATAAAAGATTCTCTTTAATAAACAAGTATAATGAACGATTATTTTTTTACTCCAAAGATAAAGCTAACCCCTGGATTATTGACGATAGAGATGAAACCTGTGTAGTCCTACATAAAAAAAATTATTTTGAATTTGAAAATAAGTTAGCATTTATAATTGATGAAGAAATAGAAAAGAAAATTGCTAGTAATACCGTAACAGAAAAATATATTCAGTTAGAAAAAAAACGTCTTTCGCAATTAGCAAAACTAGCCTTGTTAAAAACACTCAAAGAAGAATGTTTAGAAGAAATCTCATCAGCGATAAGTTGTTTGGACAGCCAAGTTGCGATTGATCAATTTAGAAATCTTATTGCTCAAGAAATGAACTCTACTTCCATTCAAATTGAAATAAAAAAAATAAAAAAACAACAAAAAAAATTAAATAAAGAATTACATGTTCATTTTTTAAAAAAAACAGAAACTTTGCGGATTTACTCAATTATTTCTATTTGGGAGAAAATAAACAAATTTGTTATTAAAAACAAATCCATGCAGTTTTTTTCAGTGTTTTGGTATGGATTGAGTAGCCACGCCAATTTGTTAAATTGGATTAGTTTTTTATTGCTTTTTTTTTCTTTTTCATTGTATAGCTTTCCAATTGTTTTCTTAATGTTGGGTATATCCTTAACAAGTTATTTAATTTTACGGCTTTTTTATTTAGTTAAAAAAGATTCTGTTATCTTTCCAAATTTAGCTACCAAAGAAGCGGAAGAACTTCTCGAAATTTTAAAAATTGAAATATTCAACAAAGAAAAAAACAAAAATGAATTTAAATTAATTCAAGAAATATTTTTCGATTTATCAAAAAAAAAACTAAATATAAATGATTTTATAAGCTCTATTTCAAGCATTCAAAAAAATTTATATCCTCATTTGTCATCCTTAAATATACAAGAATCGAAACTTTATCAATATTTAACAGAGGTTTACCCGAAGACACAGTTTATAGCTTCATTAACCATTAATTTAACTAGCATAATACTTTATACTTACTTGTTAACATGGGCCGTACATAGTGTTTTATTGTTTATTGGCATGCTTAGTGTAGCGACACTTGTCGCTTCACCTTTAGCAGTAGGCATATTAATTTTAATTGCGGCAACTTTTTTTTTAACAAGTCACCTTTGTGAATTTCGTGCTAGAGAAGATTTTTATGAACGTACTATTCTACATAGAATTAACGAAAAATGTGAATATTATTTTAAAGATAATAATGGTAAGCAGCAAATTATTCAAATAGCAAAATGGAAAAAATTTGAATACTTACAAGATAATATTGAATTTTTGGAATGTGAATTTAAGATTTTTTTTGAGAAAAACAAACTAGGTAATTTAGATAAAAAATTTTATAGTTTGTTTGATAGCTATGTGCTTAAAAAAAATGTTTATACCTCTTATGATCAAGATAAGCTATTAGGTGATTCGACTGCACGTTTTAAAAAGTTTAAAAAATTTTTGAATCGATCCTTTGCTTTTTTTGGGGGTGGTTTTTATGGATATAATTTAACACAACAAATCGTATGGAAAAGTAATCTAGGCATACATACTCTGGTTAAGATACTCACTTTACCCATAGCGCTAATTTTTATTCCTTTGGTTATTATAAATGGTATTGCTAATTTCATTACTTATCATTTGCATAGTCGACAACGAAGTCGTTTTGAAATGGCAAAGAATTTAGATAGTAGACTGGAAGTTTTAGAACAAACTAATAAAAAACTTTTATTTTTAGCAACTCTTTTAAGTTTAGAGCTTAAACATTCATCCGACCAGACTGTTCACCTAAATACACATCCAGAAGCGCAATCAGATTTATTGTTGCCCACTAAAAGTGCTTCTTTAAAGCAAACTGATCATTTTTATTTTTTCAAAAAGAACCCTCAGGAAATAGATACAATTGAAAATGGAAATAAATCAACTTCTATGATAAATATTTCTAAGACTTAAATTAAAAAATTTTAATATTTTTAAGCAATGCTTGCCTTATATAAAACTTACTAATATTATTAAATAAATAAAAAAAAAGGAGATTTTAATGCGTATTGATCCAACTATTATTCCATCTGAAAATAATATTATTTAATCAGTTCTTGGGCCGATTACCCCTGCTTCTCTTCAGAAATTATTACTCAATTTAACCAAGAAATTGATTCGACATCATCACGCTCGTCTATCTTGAAGAAGCTTAATTTTCAGGGTTTTCCATATTTAAACATCGCATGCTAGCTACAGATCAAGTCCGTTTAGGTCAGCGTAACGGTGCTGCTGAGATAGCAGGCCACTCTGGCCATTTTCAACGACGAATTAAAATATGGTCATTATGGAAACCGTGGACATGCTTTAGGGTTTTTCGAGATTATTCGTCAACCTTAGGCATTTATAGCATTGAACAGATTATAAATAGAGGTCATATTGGTTATGGTGATAGGCATCTTGTCGTTGTTAATTCAACTGATTATGCAAAGGTAACGACGGAAAGACAGTGTTATTCGATGAAGGTGCACGTTTTTAAAACTAATAATTTTTCTTATACTGCAAAAGTTGCGAAATCGACGTCTTATATTTAACATGGTGATTTATTAATACTAATGCCGCCCCCCAATACCGTAGCGGTTTACAATATTGGCTCTAAACAATTTACTTTTCCTGATAATGCAGCTTCAAATTCAAGAAATAAGAAGAGGATCAATTGGGGATAGCTGAAAAAGATGAGGGTTTAGAAATTAGAAATCCGAATGCTAAATTTGTCACTTTTTTGGATACCAATTTGATCAATAAGAATTATCCTACTGAAAAAGAACAGTTTACTTATTATACAAAAGATTCTGTACAAGTTGGTGTGAAATTATTTGTTGCTTATCGGATTATCGATCCTAAATTGCGATCGAAAAGTTGGGTCCAACAGGAATAGATAAGCATATTGAACATGTCACGCACGAAGATATGGCCAGAGCAGGTCAAGAAACCGCTTTGCAGGGAATCAGTCTTCTAGTGATTTTAAAAATTGATGCTGCAGCGAGCACATCAGAGTCGGCAAATGACAACCCTCCTGCATATCATCAAATTTATCTTAGCACTTGGCAAGAATCAGTAAAAAAACAACTGGAGAAGGATTTAAAGGAATATGGTTTCCAATTAGTCAGATTAAATATTGAAGAAATCAATATTCTCAATAAAGATGTTGAAAATGAGATGGGTAAACAGGCAGTTGAGGTTGCCAAGCCAATGCGGATCTCGCTGCTATAAAAATGCAAAGAGAAGTTGCTTTGCAAAAAGCCCACAGTGACTCTGTAGTGGCGCGACTTAATGCCCAACAAAACGCAGAAACTAATTTAATTTTAGCCGAAAATAAAAGAAATGTTGCTGAACTTGATAAGGAAACTACTTGCATTAATGCAGAAGCAAAAGTAGAAGCATTACAATTACTAGGAAATAAATTAGCTGCTAATCCTAGCTTGTTGAAACATGAGTTAAATAAAGCATCTTGCGAGGCCCTTGAAAAAACGCAAATTCATACGTTATTTTTCGCAGATGGAAAAAATTCACCGTTATTTAGTAATTATGATAATTCATTGCCGGCTAGAGAAGGAGCCAATTTACTAGGGATCATGTTAAACCTATACTTCAATATAAATTCAAATTATCTATTATTTTTCTTTTAAGTTAATGTAAAGAAAAAAATCAACAAATTTGGCAAACTTGACAATTTAGTTTATAACTTTCTTTAAGTATTATGGGCATAAAAAGTTATATGTTGAAGGATGTGTTTTGGAAATTTATTTAGTGGGCGGGGCAGTACGTGATCAATTATTGGGTTATCCAGTAAAAGAACGTGATTTTGTCGTCGTAGGCGCAAGTCCTAAGGAAATGTTAAAGCAAGGATTCCGTTTAATCGGTAAAGATTTTCCGGTATTTCTTCATCCTAAAACTCACGAAGAATATGCTTTAGCACGTACAGAACGCAAAATAGGGCCTGGATATAAAGGGTTTGCTTGCTATGCAGCGCCTGATGTGTCGCTCGAGGATGATTTAAAACGTAGGGATCTGACCATTAATGCGATGGCACAAAATAGTAGCGGCGATATTATTGATCCTTTTCAAGGGCAAAAAGATATAGAAAATAAGTTATTACACCATGTTTCTTCAGCCTTTAGTGAAGATCCAGTTCGAATTTTAAGGGTTGCACGTTTTATGGCGCGATTTGCTCCATTAGGCTTTCGAGTGGCTAAAGAAACAATGGAGTTAATGAAAGCAATGGTATCTGTTGGTGAAGTGCAAGCGCTGGTGCCTGAGAGAGTGTGGCAAGAATTTTCAACTGCGCTCAACGAACCTGCACCACACGCTTTTATTAAAACCTTGTATGATTGTGGTGCATTAGCAGGGTTGTTTCCTGAACTACAAGAATTATTTACGAAATACGAACGGATAACCGACCAACGTTCGCTAGGCCAACATAACTATTTATCTGTTTTAGAAAAAGCAGTGGCGCTGACTGATGATCCACAAGTACGATTTGCAGCAATACTTTGTGATTTTGGTAAGGGAGTAGCAAAAGAAGAAACACAAACAGGAGTTCATAAGATAAAAGCATTGTGTCAGCGTTATCGCATACCTCATGCTTATGTATCTCTTGCCGTCACAGCAGCGGCTTATCATCTGCTTTGTCATCGTGCATTAGAACTAGATGCACAATCTCTGTACATTTTACTAGAAAAAACTGATGCATTTAGACAATCCTCACGTTTAAATCAGTTTTTATTAGTTTGTGAGGCGGACTTTCAAGCTTATTCTGGATTGGGAAAAGCAATTTATTTACAAAAAGATAGAATATTATCAGCTTTTGGCGCTGCTAAGAAAGTATCTGCTAATAAGATAAAAAATTTGGGTGTTAGTGGTGCAGCCTTAGGAAAAAAACTAGTTGAACATCGTATTAAAGCGATATCTGATTTTTTACAAAAAACCTAAACCATTTTCTGCTAAATAGCGTCAGACAATAGCCCATCCTTTTTTTACGAATCAAGTCATTGCAAGCAATTGCAGAGTCTCTTAGAATGTGCACTCACCTGTGAGTGCTTTCATTTGCGATGGATACAGTATTACTTAAAGAATAGGTTGATATTTTAAGGACCCAACATTTATTTATGTTAAGTGATGAGCTACTAAGTTATGCAAAAAAACTCGGTTTTGGCGAACTTTTTTTTAAAATTGATCAGATTAATCAACTTTGTGCCATTGTAGCGATACATAGCACACGCTTAGGTCCCGCCTTAGGTGGATGTCGTTTTATTGAATATGTCTCGATAGATCATGCTATTCATGATGCCTTACGTTTAGCACAGGGAATGAGTTACAAAGCCGCATTAGCTAATTTACCTTTGGGTGGGGGTAAAACTGTGTTAATGCGCCCTAAAGAATTGTCAGATCGTAGTGCTTACTTTCGCGCGCTGGGACGTTTTGTGAATGAATTTAAGGGGCGTTATATTATTGCGATGGATAGTGGCGTGGTGATTGAAGATATGGATAGTATTGCACTTGAAACGCCTTATGTCGTTACTACTTCTAAACATAAAGGTAATCCTGCACCTTATACTGCTTTAAGTGTGTTATATGGTATTGAAGCAGCGGTTAAATTTAAATTGCATCTTGATCATTTAGAAGGTGTTCACGTTGCCATCCAAGGTATGGGACATGTAGGTTTTGCCTTAGCGAATGCATTGCAAAAAAAAGGTGCTCGTTTAACGGTTTGCGACAATAACACCGAGCTAATGCAACGAAATATAAAAGATTTACAGGTTAAAATTGTCGAACCTGAGGAAATTTATGCAGTGGAATGCGATGTTTTTTCCCCGTGTGCTTTAGGAGCTGTTCTGAATGATAAATCAATTTCTCAATTGCATACAGCGATTGTAGCGGGTTCAGCTAATAATCAATTAGCCGAGCCACGACATGCAGAAGTATTACATCAAAAAGGGATTTTATATGCTCCGGATTTTGTAATTAATGCTGGGGGCTTGATTTATGCTTATGCTGAATACCAAAATCGATTGAATCGAGAACATGTGGTGCAACATATATCAACAATTTATAGTACACTCTTAAAAATATTTAAGAGTGCATATGAGGAAAATAAACCTCCTAGTATAATTGCTGATAGTTTGGCTGAATCACGATTAAATAGTATTTAATAAAAATTTATATTCATAGCATGGGATTTTTGGCAAGATGTCGCGATAATGAAGCAACCGGAATGTAATTAAGATACATGAGGATTGCGAATCCAGCGGTAATGCTGACAAAAATTCAATTGCGAAGATTATTCAGATAGCACTTTTTAAAAGAGGTTAATATGAGCGAGGTTGCGAGATTCTCTATTGAGTATACTCGTTTTCTGGATTCTAAGGGCGAAGCTCAACAAGATTTGCCAATATTTGCGCACAACGTTCATGAATTATTAAAATTGTATCAGCAAATGATGCTCACGCGTCTTTTTGATTACAAAGCGGTGGCTTTACAAAGAACAGGTATGCTCAATACTTATGCTTCTACACTTGGACAAGAAGCCATTTCTGTTGGGATAGGTGCGAGTATGCAAAGAGAGGATGTCTTTTGTCCTTTCTATCGTGATTATGCCGCGCAACTAATGCGTGGTGTAAAAATGAGTGAAATTCTTAGTTTTTGGAAAGGGAATGAATGGGGTAACCATTTTAGTGAATGTCCTTTAGACTTTCCTATTTGTGTACCGATTGCAACTCAGCTTTTACATGCTGCAGGCGTTGCGACGGCTTTTAAACTTCGTAAACAAGCAAAGGTTGTTGTATCAACCTGCGGTGATGGTGCCACATCGGAAGGTGATTTTTATGAAGCCTTAAATATCGCGGGCGTTTGGCAACTACCTGTTGTGTTTGTTATTGATAATAATCAATGGGCAATTTCTGTACCTCGTAAACATCAATCTCATGCACAAACTTTAGCGCAAAAGGCCATTGCTGCAGGAATTCATGGAGAACAGGTTGATGGAAATGATGTTATTGCCATGAAATTTGTGATGGATAAAGCGATTGCCAAAGCACGTGACGGGCATGGCCCTAGTCTCATAGAAGCTTTAAGCTACCGATTATGTGATCATACCACTGCCGATGATGCAAGCCGCTATCGTCGTGAGGAAGAATTGCAACAAGCCTGGCAAAAAGAACCCTTAAGACGCTTGAAAAATTATTTAATTAACCAAAAAAGCTGGTCGAATGAGGAAGAGGAAAATTTTAAAAAAGAATGTGAAAAAAAGATAGAGCTCGCCGTGACTGAATATCTTTCCTTAGCTAAACCTGCAGTGACTGACATATTTGATTATCAGTTTGCAAAATTACCTCATGATTTAATTGAACAACGTATCGAAGCTGAAGCAATGTTTATGTTAAGTAAGGATCATGGCAATGGCTGAAATAACATTGATAGAAGCAATTACGCAAGCATTAGCCTATGAAATGGGTGTTGATGAAGAAGTAGTTTTACTGGGTGAAGATATTGGTGTTAATGGGGGGGTCTTCCGAGCAACATCTGAATTATTCAAAAAATTTGGTGCTGATCGGGTATTAGATACACCGTTAGCAGAGTCTATGATAGCCGGCCTTACTATCGGTATGGCTACACAAGGCTTAAAACCAGTTGCTGAATTTCAATTTATGGGCTTTAGTTATCCAGCATTAGATCAAATTATCAATCATGCGGCGCGTTTTCGTAATCGTACTCGTGGACGTTTACATTGTCCTTTAGTGTTTCGCATGCCATATGGAGCAGGGATTCATGCCCCTGAGCATCATTCTGAAAGCACCGAAACTCTTTTTGCACATATACCAGGTTTACGTGTGGTGATTCCTTCATCGCCGGCACGGGCTTATGGTTTATTGCTGGCTTCGATCCGTAATCCTGATCCCGTTATTTTTTTAGAGCCCACACGCCTTTATCGTTTAAATAAGCAAAAAGTAGTAGATACGGGTGACGCATTACCTTTAGATCAAAGTTTTATTATAAGAGAAGGCATCGATATCACTTTGATTAGCTGGGGTTCGATGTTGTATGAAACTTTATTAGCTGCGGATAAATTGTTACAAGAAAAAGGAAAGTATGCTGAAGTCATTGATGTTGCCACGATTAAACCTTTAGATATTAATACGCTGTTAAGCTCTGTAGAAAAAACAGGCCGATGCGTCATTATTCATGAGGCAGCTCGTTATTGTGGCGTTGGCGCAGAAATTGTAGCTCAATTAAGTGAAAAGGCATTTCTTTTTTTACAAGCACCACTACAGCGTGTTACCGGATATGATGTTACGGTTCCTTATGCGCAATTAGAAAAACAATATTTACCCAGTGTTACCAGGATTTACAATGTGATTGAGCAAACATTGGAGTTTACATGACGACATTTAACTTACCTGATTTAGGTGAAGGCTTGCCAGATGCTGAAATTCGAGAATGGTATGTCCAGGTAGATGATGTTATTAAAGTGGATCAGCCTATGGTTGCTATGGAAACCGCAAAAGCATTGGTAGATATTCCTGCACCTTTCAGCGGCAAAATAACTAAGCTTTATGGGAAATCGGGTGATATCATTAAAACCGGACAAGCTTTAATTGATATTGAAGAAGAAATTTCAACTAAAAAAAACATTGATCAAGCGACTGTCGTTGGAAATTTGCTATTAGGGAATAGAATTATTGATGAATCTCCGCTAGGAATCCAACAAAAGCAAGCATCGACGCCGCATCAAAATGGAATTAAAGCTACACCAGCAATTCGAGCATTAGCAAAAAAATTCCAAATTAACTTAAACGATTGTAAAGGAACAGGTCCTGATGGACAAATTCTTGTCGCGGATATCGAAAAAATGATGCAGCAAAAGTCCAGCAAAGAAACGGGATCTATATCAAATTCCTTATCTTCACTTGCATCAGGTTATGAACCATTGCGCGGCGTTCGCCGAGTGATGGCAAGCACAATGAAACAAACGCAATTATCCATTGTCCCAGTTACTCTGGTTGATGATGCGGATATCCATGCTTGGCCAGAAAAAACAGATATTACCTTACGCCTTATTCGTGCGGTTATGTCTGCTTGTCAGCGTGAACCACGACTTAATGCATGGTTTGACGAATCAAGGTTAGCTTTGTGTAGACATAGTCAGATTGATTTAGGTCTAGCGATGGATGCTCCCGAAGGCTTATTTGTTCCCGTCTTAAAAAATGTTGCTCAAGAAAGTGCTGTTAATTTAAGAAAAGCAATCGATAAATTTAAACTAGAAGTAAAAAATCGAAGTATTTCACCTGATGATTTATTAGGAGCAACTTTTGTACTATCCAATATAGGGATTTTTGCTGGTCGTTATGCTACACCTATCATTGTTCCACCTATGGTTGCGATTTTAGCAGTTGGACGGATTAATGAGAAAGTTGTTGTCGAAGAAGGAAAAATAAGTGTACATAAGCAATTACCTTTATCTTTAACCGTGGATCATCGGGTCATTACCGGTGGTGAAGCGGCTCGATTTTTATCCGCTTTAATTATTGATTTACAAGCAGCGTGAAAATAAATAATGTTACCCATTCTGGCACGTAAACGCTTCGGTCAACATTTTCTGCATGAAAGTTTTGTTATCGATAAAATGGTACAAGCCATCGCGCCTCAAAAAACCGATCATATGATTGAGATTGGCCCGGGTTTGGGGGCGCTAACCGAGCGACTGTTACCACATCTTAAAAGCTTAACTGTAATAGAGCTTGATAAAGATCTCATTCCCCTCTTACAAAAAAAATGTGCTGCACTTGGAGAATTAATGGTTTACCAAGGAGATGTTTTAAAAATTGATTTTCATACCCTGAATAAGACTGAACAAGTTTGGCGTTTAGTGGGAAATCTTCCTTATAATATTTCTACCCCTTTATTGTTCCATTGTCTTGAGCAAGCTAATATCATTCAAGATATGCATTTTATGCTGCAGAAGGAAGTAGTCGATAGAATAACATCCTCCCCTGGGAAAGCCAGTTACGGTCGTCTGAGTGTGATGATTCAGTATTATTGTCAGGTAGAAAAACTATTTAATGTGAAATCAGGTGCTTTCCAACCACCTCCAAAAGTAGATTCGGCCGTGATCCGGCTTAATCCTTATAGAGAATTACCTTATAAAGCCAATGATTGCATCCTTTTTGCTCAAATAGTCAGGAATGCATTTAATCATCGACGTAAAATGCTACGTAACAATTTGGCTAATTACTTACAAGAACATGAATTCAAACAATTAAAAATTAATTCGACACTGCGACCTGAACAATTGGCGGTTAGTGATTATGTTAAATTAGCTAATTTTGTGGTTAAAAGAGATCAATTAGACAATCCCACTTCAATAGATTGATGTGGGATGAGAATTAAAAATTTTACTGATTTTAATTTAATGGCGGTCCTTGTCATGGTCATGATTGGAAAATTTATCTTTGTGTTCTCTACAAAAATCATCATATTGTTTCTGAGCTTCTTCTCTTGCAATACCATATCGCTCTTTAATTTTACCGATGATTTTTTCTTTATTTCCCTTGGCTTCCATCCAATCGTTATCCGTTAACTTTCCCCATTTTTCGTGAAATTTACCTTTAATTTGTTCCCACTTTCCTTTTAGATCTTCTGAATCCATGCCTATCTCCTTGAGTTAATGAAAATACATTAAAAAATTTTCCCTTTAATTTTTATTTAAACCAGTATAGCTTAAGTTTAAGGACATTCAAGCTAACAAAGGGGGTTTATTTTTTAAAATCCATCGTACAAATAATTTGCTGAATTTTTATCAATACAATGGATTTAGATTAAATTTACGCGCTCTTCTTTACTTCAATAAGATGAATAGTAAATACGAGTGTTTGATTAGGCCCAATCGCTTTATCAACCCCATGCTCACCATAAGCCAATTGAGGTGGAATTACGACTTGATAGGTTGCGCCTGGTTTCATGATCTTTAGAACTTCTATCCAACCAGGAATCACATTATTTAGAGGAAAAGTTACAGGTTCTTTTGATTTCTCAAAAACAGTACCATTAGTATAACTTCCGGTATATTCAACTTTAACCATGGAAGTGTCTGTTGGGCTTTCGCCATTGCCGGCACTTATTACTTTATATTGAATTCCACTTTTAGTAGTTATAACACCTGGTTTTGTTTTGTTATCAGCTAAGAAAGAATCACCTTGTTCTTTATTTTTAAGACTAATATCTTTAAATTCAGCTTGTTTTTTGTTAATCAATTCTTGTTGAAAGTTTTTCAAAATATCCGCCATTTGTGCTTGGGTTAATAATGTTTTTCCGTGAGAACCATCCGCCAATCCTTTTCCTAAAGCAACTGGATCGACATCGATGCCTTGTTCTTTAAAATTTTCAGCTAAATCGGCACCAATACTATAGCTTATTTGACCTTTGGTAGTCTTAAGAACAGGGGAATTACTGACTATTTTTGGAAAAGTAGCTGTGGTTTTGAGTTGATTAACCGTAACTGGAGAGGTACTCTGTGCAGCCAGTATGTTTGAACTGATGAGTAAACTAGCCAGGGCAGTCAATACAGGTAATCTTATCATTGGATTTCCTCTTGAGAGACGGTATTAAAAACCGATATATTGCCCTAACTTTCGTTAGAAAACTATAGTTAATTAATAAAAATTTAAAATTATGCCATTTTCAACAGACTATGATGTCATTATTGTCGGCGGAGGTCATGCTGGCACAGAAGCGGCGTTGGCAGCAGCGCGATTAGGCGCGTCTACTTTATTGTTAACACATAATATTGAAACGCTAGGGCAATTATCATGTAATCCCTCTATAGGAGGAATTGGAAAAAGTCATTTAGTGAAAGAGGTTGACGCTTTAGGTGGCATCATGGCTCATGCTGCTGATCTGGCAGGAATACAATGGCGTACATTGAATGCCAGTAAAGGGCCGGCAGTGCGTGCAACAAGAGCGCAAATGGATCGTAGTTTATATAAACAAGCAATTCGTAAAACTCTAGAAAATCAAGCTAATTTATTTATTTTTCAACAAGGTGTCGATGATGTAATCCTGCAGTCTAATCGTATTGTGGGTGTGGTAACGCAAATGGGATTACGTTTCTATGCAAAGGCCGTGGTATTGACTGCCGGTACTTTTTTAGCAGGAAAAATTCATATAGGTTTGCAACAAGCACAAGGAGGACGCGCAGGTGATCCGGCGGCTAATTTCTTAGCTGAAAAGTTGCGTCAATTACCGCTGCGGATTAAACGTTTAAAAACAGGAACACCTCCGCGTTTAGATGGCCGTAGCATCAATTTTAAAGTTTTATTGGAGCAGCCCAGTGATAATCCTTTACCGGTATTTTCGTATTTAGGAAAGATAGAGCAACATCCCACACAAATAAGTTGTTTTATTACTTATACTAATGAAAAAACCCATGCGATTATTCGTTCAGGATTAGATCGTTCGCCTATTTATAGTGGTGTCATAGATGGAATAGGCCCTCGTTATTGTCCTTCTATTGAAGATAAAGTAGTACGCTTTGCGGATAAATTATCCCATCAGATTTTTCTTGAACCTGAAGGACTCAATACTCATGAAGTTTATCCTAATGGCATTTCAACAAGCCTGCCTTTCGATGTACAGTCTGATTTGATTCATAGTATTAAAGGATTAGAACAAGCGCATATTACACGTCCGGGTTATGCAATCGAATATGATTTTTTTGATCCACGCGATCTTTTTCCCTCTTTAGAATCGAGATTGCTAGAAAATTTATTTCTTGCGGGGCAGATAAATGGGACAACGGGGTATGAGGAAGCGGCTGCGCAAGGAATCATTGCAGGTTTAAATGCCGCTTTAAAAGCGCAAGAAAAATCAGCGTGGTGCCCGCGTCGTGATGAGGCTTATATCGGTGTATTAATTGATGATTTGATTACGCAGGGTACGCTCGAGCCTTATCGGATGTTTACTAGTCGTGCTGAATATCGTTTGCTATTGCGTGAAGATAATGCGGATCTACGTTTAAGTGAATCGGCGTATCGATTAGGGCTCATCAATGAAGCTCGTTGGCAAAGTGTCAATGTTAAGCGCTACACCTTAGAACAAGAACAACAACGTTTAAAACAACTTTCAATCAAACCTAATACATCTTTAAGTACAGCTATAGAAGCTCATCTAGGACAAGCTTTAACGCGAGATTATCGAGTTTCTGAATTATTGACTCGACCAGAGTTAAATTACAAGAGTTTAATGAAACTGGAAGGTTTAGGGCCAGGAATTGCCGATTTAGCGATTGCAGAGCAAATCGAAATTCAAGCTAAATATCAAGGATATATTGATCGTCAAATAGTGGAAATTCAACGCCAAGCGCGTTATGAAAATATTACGCTACCACTGAGTTTAGACTATAACGCAGTGAAAGGCCTTTCTAATGAAGTGAGAGAAAAGTTGATTCAACATAAACCACTAACTTTAGGCCAGGCTTCACGTATTCCTGGGATTACACCTGCAGCAATTTCCTTGTTGTTGGTCTCTATAAAAAAGTAAAATAAACTAAGCAACTATGCCTATTTCTGACTTTTTAAATTTATCCATTCCCACAATAGCAGGGCAGCGTTTACGTTTAAGCAACCTACAACAAGATAGTCTTGCATTAGCTTTAAACCAGCTAGCGAATAGCTATGAAGGCGCAATTTTAGTGGTTACGCCAGATAATCTAATGGCAAATCGACTAGAAGCTGCGTTAAAGTTTTTTTCACCGTATTTAACCATCATGAATTTCCCTGACTGGGAAACTTTACCTTATGATCATTTCTCGCCGCATCAGGATATAATTTCGCAACGACTTTCGACCTTAGCTCAATTGCATCAAATAAAGCAGGGTTTATTGTTGGTTCCAATCACCACCTTATTACAACGTATTGCTCCACTTAGTTACATACTAGCAACCAGCCTGAATGTTTCAAGTGGTGAAAAAAGATCTATCGAGGTTATAAGAAAAAATTTACAGTTAGGTGGTTACCATTGTGTATCACAAGTTTTAACGCGTGGTGAATTTGCTGTGCGGGGATCCATTTTAGATGTTTTTCCTATGGGCAGCGATTTGCCTTTTCGTATAGACTTTGCTGATGATGAAATTGATAGTATTCGTTATTTTGATCCCGACACACAGCGTTCTATAGAAAAAATAGAAAAAATAAATTTGCTTCCGGCACGTGAGTTTCCTTTATCCGAATCTGCAATCAATTTTTTTCGTCAACAATGGCGCGAAAATTTTGTCGGTAATCCTCTAAACTGCCCCCTATATGAAGCAGTGAGTGAAGGGCGCGCGCCAGCCGGAATAGAATATTATCTACCGTTATTTTTTCCACAAACACAATTATTGATTGATTATCTTCCAAAAAAAGCGTTAATTTTGCAAGTTAATAATGTCCAGTTAGCGGCAGAAAATTTTTGGAAGGAAGTTAATGAGCGCTATGAACAACTTAGGTATGATATAGAACGACCAATATTAGCGCCTAAACAATTATATCTAGACGTGGATACATTATTTACGCGCTTAAAAGAGTTTCCGAGGATTTTGCTACAGCAAGCTTCAGCAGCAGCTGATGATACTTATCATTCCCGCGTTAAAAACTTTCCTAATTTATCGGTTGATCATAAGCTTGAATACCCTTTACAACATTTAAATGTCTTTTTAAATGAATTTTTAAAAGATCCACAAGCTCGAGTTTTATTTTGCGTGGAAAGCGCAGGTCGCAGAGAAGTGTTGTTGGATTTACTCAATAAATTTTCTATTGAAGTCCATCGTTGCGAAACTTGGCAAGAATTTCTGCAGGCTTCTGAACGTATTTATATCATTATTGCCCCATTAGAAGAAGGATTCTATTTAGAAAAACCGCCTTTGGTATTAATTAGTGAAGCTCAATTATTTGGTAATCAGATTATCCAAAAACGGCAAATTAAAACTAAAGGTTTAGATGCTCGCACGATTATTCGAAATTTAGCGGAGTTAGCCGAGGGTAATCCAGTGGTTCATGTTGATCATGGTGTGGGACGTTATCGAGGATTACAGCATTTAAAAATAGATGGTCAAGAAAATGAATTTTTGATAGTAGAATATGCTGCTAAAGCAAAATTATATGTTCCTGTATCGTCGCTTAATTTGATTAGTCGGTACGGTGGAAATGATAGTGAGCATGCTCCTTTGCATCCATTAGGTTCTGACCAATGGGAAAAAGCAAAACGTAAAGCTGTTGAACAAATGCGCGACGTTGCTGCTGAATTACTCGATATCTATGCCCATCGCGCTGCGCATAAGGGTTATGCTTTTCACCTACCAGAGCATGATTATCAAGCATTTACCGCTCAATTTCCTTTTACTGAAACACTGGATCAGGAGCAAGCTATTCAACAAGTTATCAATGATATGACTTCAGAACGAACTATGGATAGATTAATTTGCGGTGATGTCGGTTTTGGCAAAACAGAAGTTGCGATGCGTGCTGCATTTTTAGCGGTACAATCCAATAAGCAGGTCGCCATACTTGTCCCGACCACATTATTAGCCCAACAACACTATCAAAACTTTAGTGATCGTTTTGCTGAGTGGCCAGTACAGATTGAAATGATTTCGCGTTTTCGTAGTGCTACGTTACAGAAAAAAATTCTAGAACGTTTGCAAATGGGAAAAATTGATATTTTGATAGGTACACACAAATTATTAAGTAAAGAATTACAGTTTCCACGCTTAGGTCTATTGATCATTGATGAAGAACATCGTTTTGGCGTGCAACAGAAAGAGCGCTTAAAAGCCTTACGCGCAGAAGTAGATATTTTAAGCTTAACCGCAACACCTATACCGCGTACTTTAAATATGGCTTTATCCGGTTTGCGAGAGTTATCAATTATTGCTACGCCGCCAGCGCGACGTTTGTCGATTAAAACCTTTGTACAGATGCGTAATACCAGTTTGATCCGTGAAGCCATATTGCGCGAATTGCTTCGAGGAGGCCAAGTCTATTTTTTACATAATCAAGTAGACAGTATTGAAAAAACAGCCAGAGAATTAGAAGCATTAGTCCCAGAAGCACGCATTCAAGTGGCACATGGTCAATTACGTGAAACTCAACTTGAGCGCGTGATGGCCGATTTTTATCATCAACGTTTTAATGTATTGGTTTGTACAACGATCATCGAAACCGGAATTGATGTCCCGTCTGCTAATACCATTATCATTGATCGTGCGGACAAATTTGGTTTAGCACAACTTCATCAATTACGTGGTCGGGTAGGTCGCTCTCATCATCAAGCTTATGCCTATTTAATGACACCCCCTAAAGAAATGGTGACAGCCGATGCGAAAAAACGTTTAGAAGCTTTCACCTCTTTAGAAGATCTTGGCGCCGGGTTTACTTTAGCCATGCATGATTTAGAAATTCGAGGTGCAGGTGAAGTTTTAGGTGAACAGCAAAGTGGAAATATGCAATCCATAGGTTTTTCGCTGTATATGGAATTACTCGAACAAACAGTAGCTGCACTAAAATCAGGTAACGAGCTTGCGCTAAAACCAACTAATCATGCAGTAGAAATTGATTTACAAATTTCCGCATTAATCCCAGAAAATTATTTGCCGGACGTTCATACGCGTTTAGTGCTGTATAAACGTATCGCTCATGCAAAAGATGTACAAGAATTAGAGCAGCTCCAAGTTGAAATGATTGATCGCTTTGGTTTATTCCCAAAAGCGTTGAAAAATCTATTTCAACTAAGCGAGTTGAAATTAATCGCCAACAAAATTGGCATTAAAAAGATTGTGTCCGGACCTCAGGGAGGACGCATCGAATTCAATGAAAACCCTAATATCAATCCCCAAGATATCATCCAATTAATTCAAAATTATCCAACCTTGTATAAACTGGATGGGCCCACGCACCTACGCTTTAATTTCGAGCAATCCTTGCCTGAATTAAGAATAAAAAATCTTTACAATTTATTAAAAAAATTTATGTAAATATTTTTTTAATATGGTAAATTTCCTTGGCTTTTTTTAAAAAGATAAGCCATGAAATTTTAAAATATTATTCTGTAAAGTTTAGAGTTTGCGGCTTAATCTGTTTTTTACTGTATTGATAGAATCACAGAAACAATTTAAAAGGATTTTTAGATTTATGAAAATATTTAAGTATTCAACCTTGAGCCTATTATTTACGACCATTTTGCAAGCGGTGGCAGGATATTCTTGTCCAAATGTCTCAACTATTAATGCAAGAATTGCTGAAAATGGCACAATGATATTTCCGCTCGGCGAAGAAGATGTTCATACGGGGAAGGAAACTTTTTTTCTTTATAGAACTCCTAAGAATAATAAAATAGAAAGATTTTACGATGAAAATAGTACAGTAGATGAATTTATAGGAGCATATTACTATCCGTCTAGTAAAAAAAAATCAGGCTCTTTAACGTGTACTTATAAAAAGAAAGGCAACAGATATTTTCTTTTGGCTATGGAAAAAGAAGAAGTAAAACGTGTTAAGAAGGGAACGATTATAAACGATGTCAACAATAATTGGCGAACATTTCGAAATTCTGGTTCCTACGTTTGCGGGGATGATGAAATTACTAAAGCAGATGTCTGCCAATTTCACCTTACACCGCGTTACCAATAATTATATATAGCTAAATTTAGATAATTTTCACATAAGATTGGTTACGTATTTGGCGGAACCAGTTTTTTAAAGCTTGCTGAAATTTACGTTGATAAACTAACTGTGCAGCTTGCTCACGTGTAACGTTCTGTGATGTTTGTAATTTTTGCGCTCTACCTAAGACTTGTACGATATGCCAACCAAACTGTGTTTGAAAAGGTAAACTAATCTGATTGATAGCCAATTTATTGATTTGTGCTTCAAAAGTAGGATCGAATAGACCCGGTAAAGTCCAACCTAAATCACCACCTTTGTAGGCAGATCCTGGATCTTGTGAGTATTTTTTTGCCAGCTCAGCAAAACTACCACCGCGCAAAATGTCTGCACGAATTTCTTTAAGGCGTAATTCTGCTTGCTGATTGTTAACTAATGGAGAGGTTTTAATTAAAATATGTCGAGAATGTGTGGAAGTCACATAATGGGGGGTTGAATTATCGCCTCGCATTTCTAATAGGCGAACGAGATGAAAGCCATTGTCAGCTTGGATGGGGCCAGTTATTTCGCCAGGTTTAAGTTTTTGCACTGGTGTTTGAAAAATATCAGGTAAATCATTAAGCAGGCGCCAACCTAAATCTCCCCCGGTTAATGGAGGATTAAATTGCTTAGCTTTTTCTATCAATTCTTGAAAGGAAGTCCCGTTTTTTGCTTGTTGCAGTAGAGATAAAGCAGTTGTTTTTATGCGAGTTATTTCAGCGGTGGAGGGCTTGGTGGGAAACGGAACAAGCAAATCTTCAACATGGTAAGCTGCTTTTTGCGGAGTTGATTTTGGCATATGCATTAACATGTCTTTGATTTCTTGATCCGTAACGGTAATCTTCGCAGCGACTTCATCTTGTTGCAGCCGACTAATAATAAGTTGTTGACGGATTTGTTGTCGGTATTTGGCATAAGGTATATTTTCTTGTTGCAACTTTTCTCGTAATTGTTGCAGCGTAAAACCATTGCGTTGCGCAATATCCATAATGGTTTTATCTAACGCAGCTTCATTAATTTTTAATCCTGAACTAGCGGCTAATTGCAATTGTAATTCATTGTCTATCATTTGATTGAGTACTTGCTTGCGAAAGCTTGCAGAATTTGGGATGGGTTTATTTTCAGATAGCCATTGTTGTCGTGTCATTTCAATTTGTTCACTTAGCTGCTGCTGCGTGATGACATGGTTGTTAACAACCGCGACGATACGATCTAAGGGTTCAATGGCATATAAAGGCTTAGGAGAAAACACACTACTGAGTAAGATAATGAATGGAAAAATTTTTTTAAGGAAGTCCATAATCGCTCATTACTAAAAGTGGGTTGCACTAGACTGAAAATTATCAGTATAGCCGGGGATATTACTAGTTAAAAAGCTGGTTATATCACTGATGCCTACGGTACTCAAGCCTTTGAGCTGAAATTGGAAATAAACAACATTATTAAATATTGGACTGCTATTTTGATTTAGGGCAAAAAAAGTTCGGCCAGCGACAATTCGAAATGCCCAACAACAACTATCATATTGTAATCCATAGAAAAAGCTTTGCGAATATTTATGACTAAAATTATAGTTCCACCCGCCGACCGTGCTCCACTGACGTTTAAGTGGTGTTGAGAAAGAAAAACCCAATCTATTAAAATCATTTTGATGACTATTCGGGGGTGTTGGCGGTGTAGTGACAAACAAATCGCCATAACGGATACGCCCATAATTTATATTAAATAACTGATTAGGACGAGGATGATACTGTACGTTAGCGGCAGCATTAATAATGTCATGACTGGTTGGATCCCAGGCAACATTGGCGGTAGTGCTCCATTGTGGATTGACATTGTAATTGATCTGGCCTGCAATAGGAGAAAATTTTTCGGTAGGTGAAGTGGCGCCAGGAACTGCAATAGGATTAGCACATAAAGTTCCAGGTACGCTTAATTGTCTTTCTAAGGGACTACATAAAAAAACGCGCCTGTCTTTAAAATAATATATTTGACCGATACTGGCTCTTAGTTTTTCTTCACCCGTGTATTGATCCAATAATCGAGTAGTGAGTGCATAACTAATTTGGTTAGCATCACCGATACGATCATAACCACTGAAACGATTTGTCATGAAAAGGCTGTCATAACTAAATGGAATAAGTGCGCTATCAAAAATAGGAATATTATTTTGATCACGATAAGGAACATTTAGATAAAAAAGACGAGGTTCTAATGTTTGTAAATAAGAAAGTTCGCCCCAATGAGTCTTGCGATCAAAATACAAACCACTATCTACACTAAATAGAGGCGTTGTGCGTTGGATTTCGCTTTTATAGCCTGTAACTTGATTCATTATATTATAGTGAGTCAGACTCAATTGAACGCGTGGAATAAGATAAGCATCTTTACTTCGCATTGGATAACTGATGGAAGGAAAAAGATTAAGACGGAGTGCTTGCGGCGGTTTAATTAACTCACCTGGATCATTTAAACGTTGAAAATAAGTAAGTTGATTGCTAATTTGAACATTAAACCCATGAACATTTTGCGTGATACTATTTAAATCGATCTCAGGTAAACTATTATAAGGGTTGTTAACGGGCGATTGATTTAAAGGGTGTAATGTTTGATAACGGTTAATACTCGTCGTAAAATTCCAAATATCGCCGGTATAATTTAATTGTGCCTGTTGTGCAAGTTGATTAATAGCGATACTCGGTGGCTGGTTAAAGTCCTGTAAATAATAATCATCCCCGACCCAATTAAAGTTTACCGTACTTGTCCAACGGGGTGTCCATGAACGTTGTTCTTGCCATGTAAAAGACTTTCTAGCGGTACTTGGATAGATCAGGGGGTTGGTGTTGGGATAAAGTAAAGGGATCTGGTCTGCAAGCCGAGCCGCAGCTCGGTCATAGGGAAGATAATTGGCAATGATATTCCCGCGACTCTGATGGGTGAGGTAACGAAATTGACCGACTAATTGTACTCCACGCTTGCTTAAAACAGTGGGTGTAAATAAAAAGTCATAATTACTTGCCATATTCCAATAATAAGGGAAACCAACTCCTATTCCTGATTGCGAAGAAGTTCCAAAATTTGGAAATAAGAAGCCAGATTCACGTCTGTCATCAATTGGAAAAGCAAGATAGGGACTATATAAAATAGGCGTCCCCCGAATATCTAACCAGGTATTATAAGCTTTGCCGCGACCAGTATCACGATTCAATATTATTTTTTTAGCGGACAGTTTCCAAGTTGGATTAATGGGTGAACACGTTGAATAAGTACTATTATGTAATATTATTAATCCAGGATAGGTTTGCTCCACGCTACTTGCCGAGCCCCAAGCATTAATCGGCATACCTTCGTTGGTACCCATTAATATAGTGGTATTTCTTAATAAAATTCGATAAATAATATCAGTAAGATAACCACTTTGGTTATTTAAATTTAAATGGGCTTTTTTAGCTTTGATTAAAAGATTAGGTTCTTGAAGTTTAATTTCACCGAGTAGATCCATATTCGTAATCTTCCCTGTTTTTGGATCACGATAAAAATAAACTTGATCGGCATATAATAAACGGCCTGGTTGCGTGATAATAACATTCCCACTTAATGTAGAAGTTCCTTCAAATGAAAAATGGGATTGTGCGGCATCAATATGCGTAAGAGCTTGCTGGACTTTACTTAAAGGTGTTTTCGCATAAGCCTGCAAGGGATCTAAGTATTGCCCTTTGCAAATACCTAGTTTACTAGGTATCCAACCCAGTTGTTGTGACATAGTCAATTCTGCCGTCAAACCAGGTGAGGCAAAACAAAAAAAAGCAAAATAAAATAGCCATTGAAGGGTTATGGAATCTTCTTTTTGAGGAGTCAGCTTCCTTTTTTTCCTATTGTTCATTTATTTTTTTTAGCTCCCTGGATCGAACTTAGCCGAGAGTTTTAAGGGAGAAAATTGCTTGAGACACAATTATCTCCTTTAAAACTTATATGGATAATACGGCCGTCAGGGGTTGTTTCAAATGAAGTTCGACAAGAGCGAACGATCGTTTGGTGTGTATTCCAAGGCTCATCATAGCTAGAGAAAAGGTTTCCATTATTGGTACGCAAAGGAGAGCGTTTAGGATCAGGGATAGAATACATTGTTTTTTGAGTGTACTGATAGATTTTATGACCATTTGGTAATTGGATCCCTGCATCCGGCGCACCCCATTTGGACATAAGACTTTGAATATTTTTCCCTTGCCATTTATCGATTTGCTTTTGATAGTTTGCTGTACTAGCACAAGCACTTAACAAAAAAAAGAGTACGCAAGAGGCTAAGAAGTAACGCATATTATTTTTCCTTATAAATTCAATTCTGATCGTAGCTCAGTTAAGGCGAAGGTATAATTTTCAGTATTAAAAATACCAGAGCCTAAAATAAAAGTATCTGCACCGGCTTTGGCGATTTCAGCAATATTATTTTTTTTAATTCCTCCATCTACACCTAATCGAATAGTAGGTTTGTGAGTTGAAATTAATTCTTTGGCGGATGAAATTTTGTTTAAAACTTCTGGAATAAAATGTTGTTCAGCGAAACCAGGATTAACAGACATCATCAATATCGAATCTAAATTTTCCCATTTATCATCTAAACAATTTAATGAAGTTTGTGGATTAATAGCTAAACCGGCTTTACAACCTAAGCGACAAATTTGTTTCAAGTTTTTTACGACATCGGTACTGGCTTCAGGATGAAAAATAATTTGATTAGCACCGGCTGCAGCAAAAGCGTTAATTAAATGATCGACCGGATTTACCATTAAATGCACATCTAGAAAAGCCTGAGGGAGATGCTTGCGTAAAGCACTACAGACTAATGGACCGAAGGTTAAGTTGGGTACAAAATGATTATCCATAACATCGATATGCAAACTATTTGCACCTGCTTGCAATACCGCAACCGATTCCTTTGCTAAGCACCCCATATCTGCAGATAAAATAGAGGCGGAAATAGTTAAATCGTGCATTATATCCCCTTAGCAGCACAAATACGATCGTAAGCAGCCTTGATATTTTGAGTTTTCTCAGTCGCTATTTTTATCATTTCTTCAGGTAAACCCTTAGCTAATAATTTATCAGGATGATGTTGACTCATTTGTTTTCGATAGGCTTTTTTAATTTCGGCCGGCGATGCTTGTTCAGAGATGCCTAAGATAGCATAGGCGTCTCTTAGATTCAGCTGATGAGAAGAATGCGAGGATTGGTAATAGCCTTGTTGCCTCTGACCAGAAGACTGCTGCCGGAAAGCTTGCTCAAAATTGAATAGATGTTCAAAAAAGCTGAAATTGAGTGGTGCAAAACCTAAATATTGGCAGATTTTCTGCAATACTCTTTGTTTATCCGTTGTGAGATGACCTTCAGCCAAGGCGGTTTGCATTTGTATTTCTACGAAAAGCTTAAGTAACACCTTATTGCGATGACAAGCTTGGACCAGTTTTTTTAAGGTTTCTTCTAAATTAAAGGAAGCTTGTTTACCCTGATTAAAAAGGTCGATAGCCTTTTGGCGCATGGTTTCAGTAAGACCTAGGCGGTTCATTATGGCCCTGGCAGCTTGAATTTCTGCCTCCGAAACTCGACCATCTAGTTTTGCGATATGCCCCATTACTAAGAACGTGCTATCAAAAAAAACTTGTTGTGCTGCGCTTGGGTTGACAGAAGAGAAAGTCCAACCCTGGTTTTGATTAAGGCCACGATCAAAGAGGTGCCCAATGATGACGCCCAATATAAGCCCAAATGGCCCTCCAAGAAGGAAACCAAAAAACCCGCCGATGAGCTTGCCCCATATATTCATGCTAAAACCTAAATTCATAAAATTTTGCGTATAAGATTAACAGGATATTATCTTGTCTTAAAGTTGAATAAACGATAAGCTCGCCGTGAGAATATTTAATTATAATTTTATTAAGTCATGCGATTCTTATATACAATAATTTTTTATTTATTGTTGCCATTTATTTTATTGCGTTTATGGATAAAAAATCGTCAAATTCCCAATGGTTTACAATTTTGGCATGAACGTTTAGGGTTCGGTTTACGTCCTTTCTTACCAGGTGGGATTTGGGTACATGCCGTTTCAGTAGGTGAATCCTTGGCTGCGATACCACTAATCAAGCTTTTACAGCAACGTTATCCAGTTACTCCCATTATTGTGACTAATGAAACTAAAACTGGGGCTGAACGTATTCGCGTTGAATTAGGCGATAGCGTCACGCAGCTTTATTTTCCTTATGATTTACCCCTGGTCTTAAGGAGGTTCTTTAAGGCCCTGCAACCAAAATTGCTGATTCTAATAGAAACAGAACTTTGGCCTAACCTTCTAGTAAGCTGCCAGTTGTACCAAGTGCCAGTAGTCCTTGTCAATGCTCGATTATCTGAGCGTTCCGCTAAATCCTATCGACGTATTTTACCGCTCATGCATAAGATGTTAAACAGCATTAATATCATTGCTGCACAGTTTCAAGCGGATGCCGATCGCTTTATCGCTTTAGGTTTTCCAGCTGAAAAGATGCGGGTTACGGGAAGTCTTAAATTTGATTTGACACTTCCCCTAAATCTGACTGAACAGGCACAGCACTGGCGGAAAATCTGGGGAGAAAACCGGCCAGTTTGGATTGCTGCAAGCACTCATCCTGGTGAGGAAGAGCTTATTCTTCAAGCTTTTACCGAAGCGCGTCGTTTTTTTCCTGACTTACTATTAGTTTCTATACCACGACATGTGGATCGTGTTCCTCAATTGGAACAGCTATATAATAGCCAAACTTATAAGATTATCAAACGCAGCGATCATAATCAGTCTAAGATGAGTGATGTTGATATTTTTATCGGCGATACCATGGGAGAATTACTTATTTTTTATGCAGCAGCCGATCTTGCTTTTGTAGGTGGAAGTTTAGTGGAAAAAGGCGGGCAAAACCCTCTTGAGCCCGCTGCCATTGGCTTACCTATATTAACCGGTCCTTATACTTTTAATTTTGCAACGATTACTGAACAGCTGAAACTGCGACATGTGGAAATTCAGGTGACTAATGCTAAAGAGTTGGCAGAGCAAGTTATTGCTTTATTATCTGATCCAGAGCGACGCCAGCAAATGTCTCATGAAGCTAAAAAGTTTGTGGCAGAGAATAAAGGTTCTGTGTTAAAGCAAATGCAATTAATTGAAAATTTATTGATTTAAGTTGATTTTTTTATGTACTCTGGAATTACACAAGGTTTATTTGTTGTCAAGTCACTTATCAAGCGACCTGGATTATTCCATTATAGTGTCGCTTTAAATGAAGAGTTGGCAAAAGATTTAAAAATAGGTTCTAGTGTTTCTATTGATGGTGTTTGTCAAACCGTAGTTGCGATACGTGGATATGAAGTCAGCTTTGATGCGATGCAAGAAACTTTAGCCAAAACCACGTTGAATGAACTTTTTATTGGGAGAAAAGTCAGTGTGGAAAGAAGCATAGGTTTTGGTGATGAAATTGGAGGACATGAACTGAGCGGTCATATTTTTGAGACAGGGACGATAATCGATAAAAAAATCAATGGTGAGAGCGTATGTTTATCTATTCAAACTTCTGAAACGTGTTTTGCCTTTATCAAGCCGAAAGTTTATATAGCAGTGGATGGTTCCAGTTTAACTGTAGGTTTGACGGATAAAAAACAACATAGTTTTGAAGTGCATTTGATTCCCGAAACCTTACGTAAGACCAATTTTGGCAATAAAAATATTGGGGATAAGGTTAATATCGAACCTGATATGAAAACTATGTTGCTGGTTGAAACCGTGCAACATTATTTTTCCAATATTGATGACCGATTAACAGCGATAGAAAAAAAGTTAGAGCATTTCTTAACAAGCAGGCATTAAATTTAAAATAAAATAGCCAAAATATCAGTTAATTGTTTAATTGTATAAGTTGGATGAATGGCTAAGCAGGATTTTTTATCACCATATCCATATTCAGCCCAACAAGAGTCAGCGCCAATATTTTGCGCAAATAGTAAATCGGCTGGTGTATCGCCTATCATTAAGATCTGTCTCGGGCTTATATTTGCATATTTGGGTTTAATAAAATCGATATATGCCATAGGATCGGGTTTTTTTCTCAGTGTTTTAGTGTCGCCAATGACCATGACAATATATTGCTTTAATTGAAAACGTTCGAGTGCCGTGTTCACTGCGGCAACTGCTTTGTTGCTGACCACAATTAGAATGTAACCCGCTGCAAAAAGTTTGGCTAATACTTCGGCGGTTTTAGGAAATGGCGCACTTTTTTCTTCACCTTCAGCTAAATAAATGGTTTCGTAGGTACTTAATAAGTGATGGATTTGTTGCTGGGTAAGATCGGGGCTAAGAGTCTCTAAGCTTTTTTCCATACCTAAACCTGCACGGATGGTTTCATCGATGAAATCATGATTTGGTATCGTCATATGTAATGTTTCATAGGTACGCTTAATGCAGAAAAGTATGGCATTGTGTGTAGCGCAAAGTGTGCCATCAAAATCGAGAATAAGTAATTTATAGTTATTCATAAAGCTTTACTTATGTGAGAAGATCAAAGTTCACAGCTCCTATTAAAAGTGTAGCTGGATAAATTTAATTGGTAAAGCAAAAGAATAATGCGACTAGTAACTATAGAATACTATTAGGCTTTAAAAAATTTCTAAAAACCTAATAGTGTTGTCAAATAATTTTATCTGGATGGGCGTGATAAAGGAGTTTCTGTTATTTGATCTGGATTTTGAAGCATTTTTCCTAATTCTTTCCACCTGCAGGCTGAATAAGTTTCACCTTTAAAGAAAGCAAAAAATCCCCAGGGATCTCTGTGTTTTGAAAGGATTTCAACTTTATCATATCTATTCAAAAAATCTTTAATACTTTCCAATGATTCCTTGTTACTAATCATTTTAGAGAGCTCTAAGAATATTTCGATTTTATCAGTGGCAGTTTTCCCAAAAAATTTTGGCCTTTCTAAATGCTCAAAGACTTCACCAATGCTTTGTTGTAGTATTAGATAGATATCGCGATAAGGGTGTGTATCTCCTTCAAAATGTAGAATTTTTAATTTCTGAGCATTATCTGGGAATTCTTTCAGAGCTTTTTCACTAGCTAGATTTTGGATGGATGTAGATCTATAAGGAAAAAGATAGATTTTATTACTAAGTGTTTTTTCATTATTAATAGAATAGATACAGCAATTAGGGATGACGTTTTCAGTATAAGTTTCAGGAATTTCATAACCCAATTGAGTGTTTTTAGTATTTGTTTGATAAGAAAAAATTTTAAAAAAATTTATAATGTTTTTATCTTTTATTTCTTCTCCATCTTTTCTAAAAAGAACTTTATTATAAATGAATTCTGCATGTTGAATTTCTGGAAATAACTTAAAAAGTTCTTGGGCACGTGTAATTTTATCCATCTGCGTTGGCTTATAGCCTGGATACTGCAATATTCGTGTTTGAGATATATTTTTGACGTTTTCTTCTAAATAGTCTTTTAGTATTGAAAAATCAATTTTTTTGGATTTTTCATGGATACATCTAAATTGCAATTGAAAATTTTTATCCTTTGAATCGGTGACATTTAAAATTTGGATGGATTGATTGTCGAAAATAGCATAAGAATTTTCAGAAAAAATTAAACAAAAATCAGTTTTTGGCATAACCCACCTTATTTATTATACTTATAATAAAACCATATCATACACTATAAGTATCAACAACTTGGAAATTTCTTTATGAAAGGTCTGGTCTGGTTTCGTGAAGATCTACGCTTGCATGATAATACAGCGCTGTATCATGCTGCTCAGCAATGTAAAGATGGGATTCTAGGTATTTATATCATCGATACTCATTTTTGGAAAAAACATCATATGGCGGCCTGCCGAGTTCAGTTTTTACTCACTGGACTATTTGAATTAAGTCAAAGTCTGCAATTACGAGGTATTGCCCTATTAATCAAACAGGTAAAGAAAACTGTAGATATTCCTAAAATAATATATCAGTCCATGAAAAAATATAAACTGAAAGAGTTATTTTTTAATAAACAATATGAAGTAGATGAAAAGCAACGCGATAAAATTGTTTGTAATTATTTAAGTCAATATGCTATTAAATGTAATACATATGATGATCAAGTTATATTACCACCGGGCACTGTGCAAACTAAGCAAGGAAAAACTTTTGGTATCTTTACACCCTATAAACGAGCCTATCTGCAATTGCTATTGAATAATCAAAATATCGTTCCGCATTACTCACTACCTAAATCACAACACACATTAGATATTCGATCCAGTAAAGTTCCACTCAAGCTACCTAATTTTTATACAACTATCGTTTGGCCGTCGGGCGAGAAAGAAGCGCAGCGCCGTTTTAAAAAATTTATAAAAAATGATTTGTTTAACTATCACAAAACTCGTGATTTTCCCGCATTGGAAGGTACAAGTTTATTATCTCCCTATTTGGCAGCGGGAATGATTTCACCGCGTCAATGTTTACTGGCCGCCTTAATGGCCAACGAAGGTGAATATGATGGCAGAAATAAAGGCGCAACGACATGGATCAATGAATTAATCTGGAGAGATTTTTACAAACATTTATTAGATGCGGTACCGCGTCTGTCGATGCATCAGCCTTACCGATTGGAAACTGAAAAATTAAATTGGCATTATAATGAAAAACAATTACACGCTTGGCAACAGGGTAATACCGGTTATCCTATTGTTGATGCCGGGATGCGACAATTAAAACAAATCGGGTGGATGCATAATCGCTTACGCATGATAGTTGCAATGTTTTTAACCAAAAACTTATTTTTTGATTGGCGCATAGGCGAGGATTTTTTTATTCGCCATTTGATTGATGGAGATTTAGCGGCGAATAATGGCGGCTGGCAATGGAGCGCGTCTACGGGGACCGATGCTGCACCTTATTTTCGAATATTTAATCCATTACGACAAAGCGAACGTTTTGATCCACATGGAGATTTTATTCGCCAGTATTGCCCTGAATTGCGTTCATTTAATGCGCGAACAATTCATGATCCCCATCAGCGTGCACCCGCATTGGCTTTAAAAAGTGGTTACCCCAAACCAATCATTGACTTTAAAGACTCACGTATGGCAACAATTAAAGCTTTTAAATCACTTTAATACTAACTGGAAATTTTAAAAATTGTCGACTATTTTTAAAATTTCTCGTTTGAGGAAACATTATGCAAGCAAAAAGCAAAGTTAGAATGATCCATATGTCAGCTTCATTCTTATTGCTGACATGCATGTTTCATAACTGCTTAGCACTCCCTAATGTAATGAACGTTGTCATACTAGGTGTGGAAGCTAAAAAATTATTTGCTTATCTGACGGGTCCTAAAGTACATCCCGATGCAGGAATGAGTAAGCAATATTTGCAAGGAATCAATGTGGTCTGCCAATATGTAACAGCGCCTATCTCACATAATGGAGTAAATGTGCCTATGGGGGACCCCTCTCGATATTCCTGTGCCATGAACATTGATTACAATGGTTTAGCTGGATCCACTACGCTTCCTTAAACAGTTTGTCATGTAGTGTTGTTGGTGCAACCTGGGGAAAAAAATTTGCAGCTTACCTTGCATCTTTTGTTGAAAAAAACTACTTGCCTTTTGATATCGTCAGAAAAATGTTGCTAATACCATAAAAAGCATATATAGATTTTTCAAAACTCAAGTAACAGTCTATGATCAGGAGATAACTTCATGCCTACTAATAATCGCCTGAGACCTTCGGGTGATAAAATAGAAAAATTGGACTGTGGAAAGCACTGATTTTGCGCCAGAAATAAGCATAATTTAAGGATGCGGAGAATGAAGAGTTGGATTAGTTTGCAAGGATATCAAAGTTTAGTTTGTTTACGCCTTGTTTCAGAATTTAAAAATCTCTCTAGACAAACACAAGGGCGCAGAACCTTTTAACTTAAGGGTCTCATTGCTATTATTCCTTACTGACAATGCATAGAATTTCTAAATCAAATTTTAAAAGTACTTTCGTTATTGGAGGCGCAATGAAATTAAAGACGCTGATTTTAGCAATTAGCATAGGAATAACAACATCTGTTTTGTCTTTGACCCACGCTGACGAGCTCCCAGCAGCTCCATATCTAAGCACGATAGGCACTGCCAGTATTGATGCAACCCCAGATATTGCAACGATAACAATTGAAGTAAACTATTCGGCTAAACGTGCAGTTGATGCTAAACAGAAGGTTGATAAACGTGTCACGCAGTATTTTGATTTTTTACGTAAAAATGGGATTGAGCAAAAAGATATTAATGCGGCTAATTTAAGCACGCAAGCAGAATATGATTATCAGAATGGCTCATCCGAACTAAAAGGATTTCGGGCAGTACGTCAGGTTCAAGTTACAGTGCGTGAGATCGGGAAACTTAATCAACTATTGGATGGAGCACTCAAGTTAGGTTTAAATGAGATTCAAGCGATAAAATTAGGCGTAGCAAAACCTAGTAACTATCGTGAGCAAGTACGTAAAAAAGCCATTCAAAATGCAATCTTTCTCGCCACGTCATTAGCGGATGGGTTTAAAGTTAAACTGGGGCCCATTTATAGCATTCATTATCGAGGAGACAATGACCAATCGCCACTACCGATTATGTTTCTACGCGCTGAAAACGCCTCTATAAGCACCCCATCGCAAACTTATCAACAACAAAGCATCCACTTTAAGGATCAAGTTGAAGTAGTTTTTGGCTTGGAAAATCCTATGAGCAAAACAAGATAACAAGACTGTCGAGATTTTACTGGTGCGCCCCCGGAGGTACTCAAATCTCCCACGCTCAGGTTTGAAGTTAGATGATTGCAACGTAGATAATTAAAACAACTTTTTAAGCTATCCCATTCACGGCGCAACAGATCATTTTCCCGTTTCAGTTGACGATATACGACGTTTTCTGTTCTTAAATTTTTTTCCTGGAAAAGAGTTGTCTGTAATTGATATTTTTTAATGTAAACTAAGAAAATATTTGGAAAATTAAATTTAAATAAAGGAATTTTTATTTTTGAAAAATACAACTGAAACTGTTGACTTAAAAAGACAAGTTATAAGGCGTTTTTTAGAGGAAATGAATGGTTTTTTTTTCAGGAGAAACACTACCAACTCACCCTGTAGAATCAACCTTAGCGAGCTTGCGTGTTTCTATGTAACAAGCTATTTAAATCCATTATCTGCGCTATTAAATGAAAAAAATATATTTACCTTAGGCGAAAATTTTTTTAAAAAAAAAGCTTTTAATGAACTAAGTTGTGATTTGGCAACTCAATTAATCGTTAATTTTATTCATTTTATACAAAGAAAATCTTGCCAATCAATTGATTCTGAAGAAATAATTTTAGAAGTCTCTATTAATCAGGGTCTTGAGTCGGTGAAGAAAAATAGTTGCGGATCATCATTAAAACTCCAATTTATTAATGAATTAAGAGCTTGTTTACCAGATGGCAGGAGAGCTAATTTAGAAAAACCAGAAAATTTGGCAATATGTATTGAAAAAATTAATAATCTTCCCATTGGTGAAAAGATAAAATTATGTGACAATATTTTAAAAGCATTGAGTTCAGATGCTTCGACTCTGCAAGTGAACCTAAATAATTATTTTCCACTAAGTATAGCTAACTCAAATGGAGCATCTCCTCAAAACACCCTTTATAAAATATTAAGTCTGCAAAGAAATTATTCTTTAAACAGAGATTCTATTCTATTTGTAAAATTATTGCATTATAGACGCATAGAGAAAATAGCTTGTACTTCTTTGCAGCGAGATAATGATCCATATGCAAAAGGTAAACCGTTAAATATATTATTAGATGAAACTTGTTTTGCCAAAAAAAGACAAGAAAAAAATGAGTCTTTACAAATAGATTTATGTGAAATTTATACTAAAAAAATAGATGAAGAGGATAAAAATCTTTTATGCAATGGTACTTCTAATTTTTTCAAATCCAACCGTTTCTTCAAAGAAGGTCTGCAGCGACTGCAATTAATTTGTAATAATTTGACTGAATCTATATTAAATAGTTCTGAAGTACGCCAAAAAATTTATGAGGAAAAGCAAAACGATATTTTTGAAGAAATTAGAAATACAAATCAGAGAAATGGGATTACATCAAATAATTTACAACAAGTAATTGAGCAAAATCAAAGTAAAAGTATGGGGATAACCAATAACACTTATAATAATTCACAGTTATTTGCAATTAATCCAGCTAATTCGAATGCTACATTAAATAACTTAACCGATTCATCTTGTTATCCTTCCAATAATTTTAGTATTAGTTAATGGTATTGAAATAAATATTCGGGAAAACTAATACAGCAACATTCCGACAAAGGTTAGCATCGTCTCTAATTATATCCTACCAACAGCAGGGCTAATTTCATTTCATTAAGCCATATGTTCCATTCAAATGAAGTGTAATTGTCCTGTAGCTAGCAGCTCGAAACTATGGCGTTACATCCTTTTACCTTATGTTCAACCTTACTATATAAAGCAATTGAATGCACCACGCTTCTGAGTAAACTAATTTGCGTGCATTTAATATTTTAATTATAAGGAAGTTTATGAGTATGAATAACGATCAAGTAGTCCCCTGGGATCATCAAAGTGGTGCTGGACCTTTTTATGTGGTTTTTGCTAGTCAGATTTGGAAAAATGGTTGGTGGGTAGAAGCCGAACATTGCCCAGGCAAATGGCAAGAAGACCCGAATCATAATCCTTGGCGTAGCGATCGCCCAGCAACGAGCGAAGAAATAGCCTTAGGAAATCCAACAAGTTGTGATAGTACCGAAGATTGCAGCAAATTAATCTGCAGGGATCCTAAAACAGAAGCCACCTATCAGCAAGTAGGTTATAAAGCAGATGGATCGGGTACCCATCTTTCGTATACTTCAGCGCGTGTCGCGAAGTCTGTTTACAATATTTACGAAAAGTCTGAAACAAAACCTAAGTTATCTGCTTATATCACTGACTGGTGTCAATATGATGCAAGATTGCAAAATGAAACGGATCCTACGCAAGCTGGACGTGGTTTTGATCTAAACAAAATCGACCCAAATGCATTTGATCGAATTATCTTTTCTTTCATGGGTATCTGTGGAGATTTTGGAGAAAAAGCTCCAGTAATGCAGAAATCAATTGACGGCTGGAATAAGCAAGCACCCACTGCAATGAAAGAGGGACACATTGTACTAATGGATCCGTGGGGGGATCTCGCAACTTATACCAATGTAGGTTTAAGCCAAGGACATATGGACTTAACTTATGACAATTACCTCAACTTTTATCAACAAGAAAAAGCAGCAGGTTTATTAGGTGGAATGAGAGAGCTTAAGAAAAAAAATCCCGATTTAAAATACTCTTTTAGCGTAGGAGGTTGGACCTTATCAGGATTTTTCTCTGATATGGTAAAAAATCAAAACATGCGCAAAGAGTTTATCGATAGTGCCATTGATTTCATGAAAAGATTTCCGATGTTTGATGGTATTGATATCGACTGGGAATATCCAGGCGCCGAAGGAAATGCAGGAAATCATGTAGATCCCGAAAACGACGGTAATAATTATGCCTTACTAATTAAAGAATTACGCTCGGCATTGGATGTTACATTTGGTAAAAAAACAAAAACCATCACGATTGCGATGAGTGCTGATCCTGAAAAAATGAAGTTTAGTAACATAGCAGGTTTAAAAAATGCGGGTCTAGATTTTATTTTTTTGATGAGTTATGACTTTTTTGGTACTGGTTGGGCACCCAGCTTAGCGCATCATAGCAATTTACAGGAATCACTACTCTCTGCTTTTGCTGGGGTCAAAGCATTGAATTATTTGGAAAGTGAAGGCATTCCAACCAATATGATTCATTTAGGTGTGGCAAACTATGCTCGTGCTGCAGCAGAAGCTGATTTGAGTTCATTAAAATATAATATACAAGGTAAAGCTTTGGGAAGTTTTGAAAACGGTGCTTATGAATTCTTTGATTTAATCAAAAACGTTTTTGATTTAGAAGGAAAAGCTGCTCAAGGTAAGAATGACTTCCATCTTATGACCGATACTGATGCCGATGCCGATGTTTTATATAATCCTAATACTAAACATTACATATCCCTTGATACACCCCGAACAGCAAAGAACAAAGGGGATTATGTTAAAAAGCATGGTTTAGCAGGTTGTTTTAGTTGGTCTGCCGATCAAGATGATGGGTTATTAGCCAATGCTTGCAGAGAAGGTATGGGCTATAAGGTCATTAAGGAAAATTTTTCTATGGACCCTCTATATAATAAAGGTAAAGAATTTAATATGCCTGGAAAATCTAAAAAATAAATAATACTTAAAAAATTTAATCTATTTAATTTTAAGAGTGCTTTTTAGGCACTCTTTTTTTTAATCAAAAACCTTTTATTTAATTGACGACACATCTTATTCAATTAAGGTCCTTTGTTCAGCGATTTGGAGTTGATGAGGTTTTCAATCCACACCCAACGTCGATTAAAGAAAGTGCAGCTGGTGTTGTTTACGTGCTGCGAGTAAAATTTATAATTCCGGTAGTCGTAAGCTTGTGTTAAAGGTATTAGGGGAATTACGGTATTTAGAAGAGTCGCGTATTTTAGGTCGCAGAAAACTCCTGTAAAGACTATTTACACTTTATTAAGAAATGATGTCAATGTTTGATTATTTTGGTGCGCCCGGAGGGACTCGAACCCCCGACACCCAGGTTCGAAGCCTGGTACTCTATCCAGCTGAGCTACGGGCGCATGTTCCCAAAGAGCCCGGCATTCTAACAGTTTATCCTTCATCCAGCTAGTCTCCTGCTTAAGCAATTTGATAGTGATGTAGGGAATTTGTAACAATTCTCCCTGCTGCTTTCTGAAGATGATCACTATTTAAATGCGCATAGCGCAGAACCATTTCAAAAGAAGACCATCCACCCAGTTGTTGTAACTCTTGTAATGACGTCCCATTTTGCACATGCCAAGACGCCCAAGTATGACGCAAATCATGCCAATGAAAATTTTCTATTTCAGCTCTTTTCAGTGCTTTGCGCCAAGCAGCCGTATTACATTGCTTAACTGGTTTACCTTCATAAGTGAACACAAACTCAATGTGTTTACCCATCTGTTTTCGGATAAGATCGACTGCTTCATCATTAAGAGGTACAGGTATTGCCGTTCTAGTTTTTGATTGTGATGCACTCACAAAGGCATGTCGTCTTACTAAATCGACATTTCTCCATTTTAATCCTAAAACATTCGCTTTTCTTAAGCCTGTTAACAAAGCAAAAGCTGCCATATCCGATAAATGAGGAGGTAACTCCTTCAGCAATCGGCATGCCTCTTCTTTTGTTAGCCAGCGTTCACGCTCATGTCCTTCATCCAGCAAAGATATGGAATGAATTTTGTCAATCCAACCCCACTTAGTGGCCTTATTAAGAACGGCTCTTAGTACTTCTAACATTCTATTTACAGTAGCAGCAGTTACCCCTATTTCTTTTTTCGCTTCAATAATTTCATCTATTAGTGTGTCATCGATTTCACTTAATCTTTTGTTGCTTAGGTAAAGATCCAGCCACCTAAGATGAAATTCAGCTTCTTCCATACTGCGTTTGCTTCTACGTTTGCAAAACGCCTAACCATTTGATTACGGCCTCATGCCATAAACGCTCTGGTTTTTCGTTTAACTTATTTTGGCGCCAGAGATCAGCTTTTAGTTGATCATGTAGTTCTTGCGCCGCTATTTTATGGGTAGTCCCAGTCGATTTTTGTATTCTCTTACCGTTGTGGGTAAGGTCAATCCACCAAACTTTGTTTCTCGCGTAGAGTGCCATTTTGTTTTTCTCCTATTGTTAGAGACACCCTGCGATACTTGGTTGCAGGGAGAATCGTAAAGTGATCTGAGATAATTAACAAGGTCTTCTTCTAGAAAGCACCAACTTCTTCCAGGCTTAGCAGCAGATATTTTTTTGTTGGCTGCCAATCTTCTAAGGCCTCCCGAACTCATCTTTAAAAACAAAGCTGCTTCTTCCAAATTGAAAGTTTTCATTTTTGTAACCTCCAATTATCTAAAACAAAATGTAATCGTTTAAATTGATTCATATTTATTCTTCTTATTTAAATAATTAATTATTCCTATTAATAATTTTACTAATTTTTTTCGGTAAATTTTTAGCAAATGTTTTAGGTAAAATAATTGAACAAAAAGAATAATAAACAGGAAATAAAAATGGAAAGAGATTTACTTGAAGTTTTTTTTAAACATTGCGGTTCTATTGAAAAAGCAGCAATGTTAATAGATATACCGCGGGGAACATTAAGTGCAATTCGAAATGATCGCATTGAAATGAAAACTGATTATGCGATACAGATAGCTGAATACATGAATCAAAATATTAATATAAAAGTACATTTTTCAGAATTTCTTTCTCCAGAGAAAAAAAACAAACTAAAACGAGTTCCATTAGGGTTTAGTTATTTACCTTTTAAGTTGAAAAAGATGTTCTTAAATGATGTGAAACACCATACAAAAACTGATTGGATATCCGATGAACTTTCTGATTTAGATAAATCAAGACACATTATTATTGATCAGAATAATCAACTCATCGCTAATCCTATTACTTATTTTCTTCATATACAAAATCAAAAAATGAAGATACTTGTTTGGCAAATTTCTTTTTTCGATTTGCTTAACAATAAATATGAAACTTCAGATTTAATCAATGTTTTTGACGTGATTGAACGAGGATCTATAGGAATAGCTTTAGGTAATTTTATTGGTAATCGCCAAGGGCGAAGAACGGATTTATTTAGAAATAAAGACCAATCTGAATATGAACTTCGTCTCAAATTGGACGAAGTTACCGGAAGAACCGATCAAATAATTGCTGATCTATTAGGTTTAACAAGAACTCAATATCGACAACTTAAAAAAATAATTCTTCACTGTAGTGATGAGCTCATTGAAAAAGTAAGAGCTAAACAGATAACAATATCTGCTGCGGCAATCTGCATTCCGACATTTAGATAACCATCTAATTGACTTTAATAATTAATAATAAGGAGAATCACTATGTTTTTTGAAGCTACTATTGATCATCGTTCTCAAAGTAATGGTAGAAGGAGAAAAATATGAATAATTGCAATATTTTTTCTTTACAAGCAGAACAAGCTGTTTTAGGTGGTTTGCTACTTGATAACATAACTTGGTCAGGTATTAGTGATCATTTAGTATCTAAGGATTTCTATCAATTAGAACACCAAATTTTATTTGATAAAATTTCAAAGAAACTAAAGAAAGGAGAAAAAATTGATGCCTTAACTTTAAGCGAGACTGTTAAAGAAATACCGGAATTAAAAGAAATAAAAGGCGATATGTATGTACTTGAACTCATCAAAAAAACACCCGGCACATCGAATATCGCAGCTTATGTTGATATCATAAAGGAACATTCGAATCGTCGCCAGTTAATTGAAATAGGCCACTTATTAAATCATTATGCTACTCATCAAAATACGAAAGAAACATTAGTTTGGTTAGAAAATAAACTACGTCAATTAAATGACAATCTTTCACATGAAAGTAAATTGCAATTAATAACATTAATTGACTTTCTAACGCTGAATATTGCCCAACGTGAACTTATTTTATCACCTTGGCTGCCAAAGCAGGGATTAGCCATGCTCTATGCTAAACGAGGCGTAGGTAAAACTCATGTGGCTTTGAACATCGCATATGCAGTGGCCAGTGGAGGTTCTTTTTTAGGTTGGAAAGCAGATAAATCTTGTTCGGTTTTATATCTTGATGGAGAAATGCCCGCTGCGACTATGCAAGAGAGACTAGCCTCTATTGTGATGTCTCATACCGAAGAAGCCAAAGCTCCTTTTACTATTCTCACACCAGATATTCAAAATCGTGGTATGCCTGATTTATCTACACTAGAAGGACAACACGCGCTTGAACCCTTTCTAAAAGATGTCGAACTCATTGTCGTTGATAACATTTCTACACTGTGTCGTAGTGGAAAGGAAAATGAAGCAGAGGGTTGGATATTAGTGCAAGCCTGGGCATTACGCATGCGATCAGAAGGTCGCTCTGTTCTATTTGTCCATCACGCATCAAAAAATGGTAATGCACGTGGAACGAGCAAACGTGAAGATGTATTAGATACTGTCATTGTTTTAAAACACCCGAGTGATTATGACCCAAGTGATGGGGCGTGTTTTGAAGTTCATTTTGAAAAGGCACGTTCGTTTTGTGGTGATTCCGCACAACCTTTATTGGTCAAACTACATACTGAACATAATCAACAAGTTTGGGAGCTAAAAACGTTAGAGAAATCGACTTTCGAGAAAGTGGTTGAACTCGCTAAGCAAGGATTTAGACAACACGAAATTGTCCTTGAGTTAGGCATTAGCAAATCAAAAGCTTGTCGCTATTTTAAAAAAGCAAAAGAACAGGGATGTATTGCTCATGCTTAACGCGATGAGATCAGGCAAAAAATTGCGGGTTGCACCTCTTAAGGAATGCAACTCGCAATTTCCTTTTCATTTTGGAGAATAACATGAAACAAGAAATGCAACTGATATCGGTTAAAGCTTTAGCTTATAAGGCTTTAGAGCGTAACTCATCTGATACTTTTTCTGCAAAGCTGTGGATAAATAATGCAACTTTAACCCCAAAAAAACCACCCAAAAAGTTGCGACCTGAGCAACCTTATTTTGGTTTAGAGGTTGTACAATTAAAAACGCTAGTGGCTGATGATTGGGATGAAGTGGAAAATAATCCAAGCATGTTAAAAGCCATGGTAGAAACCTATCTCATGCTAAAAGGATTAGACCCCACAATACCTTCACCTACTTACACTAAAACGGTTAATTGTCGTCAGTGTGGCGAAATACAAACTTGGCCTGGTCGTCCTGATAACACCTTTTGTTGCCAATGGTGCTTAGTAAATAATAATTTGGTCTGGAATTAATAAAAAAGGAGATAAAGAGTATGTTCATAAAAAAATTACTACAACGAGTCATAGGTTACCGAAAGAGACTACGAAGGAAGGAACAGGAAAAGCAATTAGTAAAAGATAAAAATAGCAGGATGGTTGAGCCATGAGAAAGTTCTTTCTACTACCCATCTTTTTGGTAAAAGAGACCATTGTTTTACTATCCGTTTTGAAATTTTAATAGTTTTCTTTAGCACATTTATAACAAAAATTTCCATTGTTTTTCGATAACCTGCATCCGCACAAACACCGAGTAAACTAGGATATTTTTGAACCGCTTTTTCAAAAACTTTACATCCCGCTACGGTATCATGTGTATTAGCGGCATGCACAGTCACCTGTAAAATGTGCCCTTGAGTATCAGTGACAATATGCCTTTTTCGTCCCTTCACTTTTTTTTCCACCATCTATCCCGCGTTCTTTTGCAGCATAAGTTGTTTTAACACTTTGTGAATCAATTAAACTATAGCTTGGTTTAGCTTGTTTCCCCATAGCAACTCGGCTCCTCTTCACTAAACTATCCATTATCCTTTCCCAAATCCCTTTGTCTTTTGCGCGTTTAAAAAAGCTATATACCGTTTTCCAGGGGGGGAAATTATTGGGTAATTGGCGCCATTGACAACCCGTTCTGGTTAAGTAAAAAACTGCATTTACAAGTTCTCTTTTCTCATGCTTGCTATGATTTCCATAGTTTCCGTTTTCAAAATATCCTTTAATGAGTTTCCATTGCTTGTCTGTTACGTCGCTTGGATACAACATCTTTTTCTTATCCTTTATTTCATAGCTTGTCTTTATAACCTAGTTTGATTTTTATTCAAATCATAAAGACAGGTTCTTACTATTTTTTTGATGAAAAAAAATTTCAGTTTGCTCCAAAAATGAATTTTATCGAGCAACCCCTACATAATGGACTCGCTATTTTTATTCATTGTTTAGATAATAACTCTATCAATACAAAGTATTTATTGAGAGTCTCTACATCACAGAGTTATAGGATTAATAAGTCAAAAAAGATAAAAATAATGAGTGAAAATCTAATAATAGAAAACAATCCAAAACCTGAAAAAAGTATTGAAAGTAATTCTTCAATACCGATTGAAAAAACAATACCGCCAGTCATTGAGAATGTTGTTGAAAAAACAAAATATCAAACCTATGAACAAGATAAACTAGCTCCACAGCCAATTAATCCTCCTGCTACACAGGCTTCAACGTCATTAACAACCGAAGATGTACAAAATTTGATTGCAAACCATACGGTGCAGCAAGCGAATGAATGGCAAGCTCAACAAATCGCACAGCAGTTTTTAGGTAAATTAACGGCAGCTAAAGATAAATATCCTGATTTTGAAGAAACAATAGCGAATCTCGAAGTACACAAATTTCCTGAAGTCGTGCAATTAGCTAATAATTACGATAATACCGCGGATATTATGTATGAATTAGGTAAAAATCCTAGTAAAGCGGTGATATTAAAACAATTAGCTCAATTGAATCCTAAAATGGGTGCTTTAGAAATACAGCGCTTATCGGATTCCATTAAACAAAATCAAGCTGCAAAACAAGGGCCAATCGCACATCCACCTCTTTCTCAACTCTCACCCTCATTAACAAAAATAGATAATGGTCCAGTTACCGTCAGTGATTATCGTAATCAAGCTTGGTTACGCGCTTAACTGCTGATTCACTTAACCATTATCTCCACAATAATAATACGAATGTACGGAGATTATTTTTCATGACATTGCCCAATAACAATCTAGAACAAGTTGTTACCTATCAAGCGTCGAGTTTAGCGTATTTATTAAATCTAAATTGCTTTGTTTCAACCGCAAATACTCAATTTAAAAACTTTGAAAAGGTTGAGGCAAATTTAGGCGATACGATTAGTTTTGATAAACCGCCTCGCTATGTCACCAACGATTCTTTGATTGCAAAATTTCAAGACTCTGAACATCGTGAACATACACTGACTGTTGATAAAGCCGCCAATACCGCATATGCCTTTAATGTGCAGCAGTTTATTTTTAATGTCAGAGATTATATGGAAAAATTTGGTAAAGCTGCCATTGCAGAATTATCAGCCAAAGTAGAAGCCGATGTTGCCTGTAATGCCTTAACCCATACCTATCGTTTTTATGGTGATGGAAAAAAAGCGCTTAATAGTTATGGTGATTTGGCGCAGATGTTAGCGAATTATCGTAATTACGGAGCGTCACAAGACTCTCCAAAGGTTTATTTACCCGATATGGCAATACCCTCAATTATTAATAGTGGATTAAGCCAATTTGTGTTAGATCGAAATAAAGAAGCGGCAAATTCTTGGGAACTCGGTAATTTTGCACGTGCGCAATTTTATCAGTCCAATTTATTACCCATTCATTTAGCGGGAGATTGCGGTAATGCCGGTACGATATTAACGGTAGAAAGTACCAATGATCCGAGTGGTAAAAATATCACGCAGTTAACGTTAAGTGGTGTTGATAAAAAATCAGTGAATGCCTTTAAAGCCAATGATCTGATTCAATTTCAAGATACTGATTTATTTAAACTGCGTTACTTAACATTCATTGGCCATCAACCTTCGGCACAACCTGTGCAGTGTCGAGTGATTAAAGATGCTGCTTCCGATGATAAAGGCAATGTGACCATTAATATTTTCCCTGCTTTAGTGGCTGACTCGAGTACTGCGCATCAAAATATCTCCACTAACATTGTCAAAGGTATGCAAATCAAAGCCTTACCTAATCACAGGGCAGGTTTAATTGTCGGCAGCAATGCCTTATATGTGGGCATGCCCCGTTTACCAGAAGAAGTTCCTTTTCCTACGGCTAATAAGTCAGACAGTGATACAGGTGTATCCATTCGCATGTATTACGGCTCTCTGTTCGGTCAAAATCAACGAGGTTTTGTGCATGATGTGATTTGGGGATCCACCTTAGTGGATGAATATGCCATGAGAATTGTGTTTCCAGTTTAAAAAATAATAAAAAGGATCCTGCATGCCTTCCACGGTAACTGAATTAATTATTAAAGCTTGGACTTTATCCGGTATCGTCGCAGCCCAAGCAGAGACAGTCAGTGGTGATCAATTAAAAGATGGTCTTGAACATCTGAATGATTTTCTTGCCTTGCAAAATGCTAATTCCCGAATGATCCCTTATATACGTGTTGGAAACCTAACCTGTATACCTAATTCTGAAGAATTGTTTGTTAAACATTTGCTTAACATAGATGCATTGACGCTGAGGGTAGAAGAGCCACGCAGTTATGCTTTACAAACGTTACCTTTATTAGGAAGAAAAGAATATTTTACGCACGATTATCCTTTTTTTTTACGGCCACGGTTTTATCATTTAGAAAAAATCAAAGGGGGTAGCTTACTGTTTTTAAACCCAACACCCGATAAAGCCTATCCACTTAAACTGGTTGGAAAATTTGGCTTAACCGAAGTGAGCTATAACGATGATTTAAGCCTATTTTACGATCGCGACTATCTTCTCTACCTCCGTTATGGTTTAGCCGACACGCTTTGTGACTTCTATAACCATCCCTTTTCAGCTAAAGGAAAATTAAAAGAAATAGAAACTAAACTGCGTGATCAATCACCCCTCGATCTTAGTATGGGAAAAATCTCTCTGTTCAATTTAGGAAGATCAATATGAAGCAGCTGCCTGTCGCTATCGTAGGTGGCAATGGTTTTGGTCGTTATCCGATTATCTCGCGAGAAGAAACGTTTAATATGATAGTGAGTGATGATTTTTTAGTACCGTTTGCAGGTTATAAGAAAGTTTTAGCCATTTCAGAAAAAGGATCAGGCCGCGGATTATTTAACAGTGTGCGTTTTGGTAATCTGATTGCAGTCATAGATAACGGTGTTTATATCATTGGATCGACTTTGCATGCACAACGCATTGGTAGCTTAGAAACCTTTGAAGGTGATGTGCTCATTGCTGAAAATGAAAAAGAAGAAATCGCTATTTGCGATCATAAAGATATTTTTATTTTTAATTATCGTGAATCGACTTTTAAAAAAGCCGTTTTAGATTTTATTCCGAGTTACGTCAGTTACCACAATGGTCGATTTCTTTCTTGTGATAGTGAACGTGCCGAATGGCGATTATGTAATGAAGAGAACAGTTTAGTCTGGCCTGCGGATGCATCTCATGTCGGAGAGTTTCAAACCAAAGCAGATAATCCCTTAGCGGTTATTCCCTTGCCTGGAAGAGGTAACAGTCTTTTTGTGATGGGATCGAGTGTCACTGAATGTTGGACGGATATCGGAATGAATTTATTTCCGTATCAGCGTGCTTCTAGCTTCAACATCGATTATGGCTGTTTAAATCCAGCCACGATTGCAAGTAGTGATGAATTTATCGTCTGGCTTGCCGCGAACGAAAAATCAGGCCCTGTCATTATGCTCAGCGATGGGGGATCAGCAAAGCAAATCTCTACCGAAGGCATTAATTTTAAGTTATCCCAGCTAAAGAACCCAAATAATGCTTATGGTTTTTTATTTAAGCAAGATGGGCATTTACTCTATGTGCTTAGTTTTCCGGATGACGAGCTTACCTATGCGTATGATTTTGCAACCCAACATTTTTTTACATTAACGAATCATCAATTGGGCGCGCATATTGCCAAACGCGCGGTGTTTTACCATAACAGTTATTATTTCATTAGCTTTATGGATGGTCATATTTATGAATTGAATTCTCGCTATACAGACGGTGATGAAAAAGAAATCCCTCGTATTAGAATAACGGCACCGATTAGATCACCGGATACAGATTTTTTTATTACACAAAAATTAGTGATTCCCATTGAACAAGGCCATAGTTCGTCCTTACAACGCGTCGATTTATCCTTATCAAAAGATGGTGGGGTTAGTTTTGGCTCCAATATCCCTAAAATCTTAAATCCTTTAGCCCATCGACAAAATCGTTTGATCTGGTGGCAATTAGGTCGTGCTAACCATTTAACCTTACAACTTCGCTTATGGAGCTTCGATCGTTTTGTTGTTGGCAATGGATGTTTAAGCCTAACTGCATGAAGATCTCTAACTTACCGCATGAAAAACCAATTGATGATAATGGCCAATGGACAGCCGCCTGGAGTTTGTGGCTCCAAGAACTGAACGGAATATTACAAAAACAGCTGTCTGATCAGGGTTTGCGAATACCTCAGCAAACAACAAATATTATTACGCAATTAAATAAGACAAATAACACAGGAAGCATTATTTATGATTCTGATACACAACAATTTAAGGGAAATGTGAATGGCACCTTTAAGGTATTTCAACTGGATTAAGTTCGCATGAGTTTTTTAAGTGGTATCGGTGATTTGTTTGGCGGCAATAATGCTGGTAACCAAGCGATGGATTACTACAATCAAATACCGGATATTTTAAAGCAATATTTAAAACCTTATGCGGACAGAGGCAATGCGGTTTATCCCTCATTACAGCAACATACCGATCAACTACTCAATGATCCCGGCGGATTATTAAATCACTTAAGTCAAGGTTATCAGCAATCTCCTGGTTATCAGTTCCAAGTTAATCAAGCACAACAAGCATCGAATCGTGCTTCAGCATCAAAAGGGATGCTAGGCAGTCCTATGCAACAACAACAAATGGCAGGCACCGCTAATGGATTAGCGCAGCAAGACTTTAATCAATATTTAAGTCACGTACTTGGGTTGTATGGCCAAGGTTTAAATAACGAACAAGGGATTTATAACAATGGTGCTAATGCCTCTCATAGCTTAGGCGAAAACTTATCTAATGCATTGATGTCTCAAGGTAACTTAGCTTATTCCAATGCAAACAATCAAAACCAATCCAATCAACAATTGCTCGGCATGTTATTGGGATTGGCGGGTGGATTTTTATAGGAATAAACATGGCCATACCCGTCCAACAATTTCCCATCTTATCGCCGCAACAAGCCAATCCCTTAGGAGCGGGGTTAGCCGCTGGGGGAAATTTAGTACAACAGTTTATTCAAAATCATTTTTTAAAGAACAATGAACAAGAACATCTACAAAAAAAACAACTGGCCAATGCTTTGGCACACATTCAATTGCAGTTTGCCCCAGAAAATATGCAAACATCGATGGCCTATAAACAAGCACAAATACCTTATGTGCAAGCTCAAACAGAAAAAACCAAACAAGCAACACAATTAGCTCCGTTAGATGCACTGATAAAAGCCCAACAAGCTGCACAGGTAGGATCTCGTTTTGGAGGTGCCTATCAAATGGCGCGCGCATTACAAGCCATGTCACCAGCAGCGCGTCAACTCTGGGTTGCACAAAATCAATCTCAATACAATCAAATGATCGCGGATTTGGGCAATCAAACAAGAGCTAACTTTGTAACACCTGAAATTTTAAAAAAATACTTCCCACAACTTGAACCAAGTCCTGAACAAATGCCATCTAACAGAGAGCTGTACACATTGGGTTCTGCATTAAATCAAAAAGCACATTTTAATTCTCCAACATCGGATCATGTGCAACAAACCCAATTAGCCAATCAAATTTCAGCGAATAATGCGTTAACCACGACAGCCACTCGACGTCAATACGAAGGCGCACTGCAAGTAGAAAGCATTTTTAATGATAAAGGCTTCCAATTACAAGCACAAAATGCGGCTGTTTATGCAGGGGTATTAGGAAAAGGTAAAGCGGCTTCAACCGCACTCTCGCAAACCAATCCTAAAGCCTATGAAGATTATTTAGCGTTTAAATATCAGAACATGCCCTTATTAGAAAGTCGAATTAAAACGCTAGACCAAATGGGTGCGACTGATACGCAACGTCAATTATTAGAAAATATGCTCGGTAAAACAGCGAATGCCTTAACGTCTAATCCGCAGCAATTCATTATTCAACTGAATGCATTAGGAAAAACCTTAAATCTTGTGGCGCGATCAGTACAATCCTCTGCTTCTCCATTAACTTCGATAAATCGAATTAAGGATTTTAGTGCTATCCCAGAAGCCACTAAAAGCATCAATGGCAAAACCTATCATAAAATTCAAGGACAGTGGGTGGAATCATGAAAGTCGTCATTGATCCAGAAATTTTAAAACAATTAGAAAGTGAGCCACTTAATCAAAATGCTGTAATGAATCATCACAATCCACTCTTTAATTTTTTAGCAGGAGCCGGTGGTGCACTACAAAATAATTTAGCGAATTTACCTTATAGCCCGATTCCTTCTGCGCCTGAAGCACAAGGGCTGTCAGGACAATTAGGTGATGTTGCAGGTAATCTATTAGGTTTTTTAGGTGGTGGTGAAGTACTCAATACTGCACGAGGGATGAGTGAAAGCTTGCCTCTGATGGGTCGATTAGCTAAGACATTAAGTGGTGAAGGTTCCGCGGGAATAGCCAGAAGGTTATCTGGAACAGCATTAGGTGGCGCTTTAGAAAAGCCTAACGATAGAATGCAAGGCGCTGAAAACGGGGCTTTATTAGCAGGCGCAGGTGAATCAATTCCTTTAGCCCTAAAAGGCATTCATCACGCAGCAGAATTTATTAATCCTCAACATTTTACCAATAAATTAGCAGCGTCTATTAAAGGTGCTTATGAAAACAGTAAAGCAGAAGCCAAAAAATACTATGCTTCTGTTTTAGATCATTTCGGACAGGAAAAAATAAATACGAATCAAATAAATCACTATGAGAAATGGAATAAGAAAGACAGCTTGTCGGCTTATGATGCTAAATTAAAAGACTTGCATCAAGACTTTCTCAATACCCCCACTTTAGAAAAGGCGCATCAACTTCAAAGCCAATTAGGTTCTAAGAGTAGCCAGTTATCGAACAGTAAACACCTCGATATTCACACCCATAATGCCATCGCCGATCTAAAGCAAGCACGTTCAGCCTTACAAAGTGACATAAGCAATTTTTTACAACAAAAAAATAGCGATGTGTTAAATCAATACCAAGACGCGTCCAAGTTTTATAAAAACACGGTTATTCCTTATCATGCAGAACCTTTTATTTCAAAAATAGCTATGGGCGATGTAAAAACATCGACGCCTAAAAAACTAAGCCATGCGTTGACGAGTTTGTCTGAGAAGGAAGCAGTAACTTCTCATCATTATCTACAACAGGCTCTAGAACATTTAAATAGCAAAATAAACCGCGGAAAAATGACCAGTCAACTCGCATCATTAGTAACAGGTGCAGGATTAGGAGAGATGAGTTACCCAGGTGGTTTAGGCGCACTCGGTGGATTAGTCGGTGGAGGTGCCGCGCATCAGTATGTCTTACCTAAGCTGCTTGATTTAGCAGCGAATCCCTATGTGGCTGAACAATTAAAAAAATTAAATGCTCCTTATCACCTACTCACTCAAGGTTTAATCGCGCATCAATTAACAAATAAAAAATAACCAGGATAATTCTATGGATCTCGATTCACGTTACATCATGGCATCCGCTTTAGAGCAGTTTTATATCGATAAAAGTTCGGGGCTACCCTTAGCCAACGGCAAAATTACTTTTTACAAAGATAATCAGCGGACGACATTAAAAACCATTTGTACCTTAAGCGGTTCGCCATCGAACTATCGTTACATCCCATTACCCAATCCATTACGTTTAAGTGCTGTGGGGACGGTACAAGATGCAAATGGCAACAATGTATTACCTTTTTACTTTCCGTATGATGAGGAAGGTAATGTTGAGTTGTATTATGTGACGGTTGAAAGTGAAAGCGGGCAATTGCAATTCACACGAGAAGGCTGGCCTTTGCTATCCATCGCTCAAAATAAAGCTGAGGAAAATGAGAATAACTATATTCCCAATGGTCAATTCTTAATTCATAACAACATTCCAGTTAAAGATAAAAAAGTTGTTGGTGAAATTACGCAGACTAAGACGACACTTGCTCCTGGAGGCTGGACGTTTAATCGTACAGAACAATCTAAGGCAAGAGATCTAGTTTTCTTTGAACGTTTTGGTTCCTCGATGAGTAATCCCAGTGGTTATCCGCGTTATGCGATTCGAATTGAAAATCAACTGCCTAACCCAGGTGATTTAGTTAAAGACCTTAGAATAAATTTTAGGAATGTAAATTGTTTTGCCTCAAACACAGAGGTTTATACGTTTTCTTTTGCTGGCCAAACAAATACAGGCAATGATCTTAAGATCACGTTGTTAACGATTAAAAATTTTGGGCAAGGTGGTAGTCCCGTTGAAGAAAAGATTATTAATACAGTAACTATCACGGCTTCTTATTCGATTATCACAATTCCCTTTATCTTTGGTGAAAACACTAACAAAACCTTAGGTCTAAACGATGATGATGAAGTATCCATTGCATTACGTTTTCCTATCAATAGTGTTTTCGATGTATCGTTAACCGATTTTTGTTTAACATCTGGGAATAAATCAATCCAAAATTATCCGCAAATGACCCAGTCTGATGTTATTAACCGCAGTGTAGCGGGAGGTTTACCGATTCCTAATGCCGATGGTTTAGATCAATACCTACCCATCGTTTACACCCAGAGTGGCTTAGCCTTTTATGATGGCGATGTAGGTAAGATTTATTCGGCAGCTTATCCAGATCCGAATCCAGGAGAATTGCTCTGCGATGGTTCTCGTTACTTAAGAGCCGATATTTCTAAGGATGAAATTCCTTATTCAAGATTAGCTAAAAAGTTATGGGATGAACAACTCAGTTATTATCGTTATGGAACCGGCACAAACTTCGTGACCGCCGTACTTGATTCGCAAAAAAATAGAATACGACTAACCACCAATCAGCCTGGCTCAGCTATTGCTTCTTCAGTAGGCACCTCTGGATTTACGATAACCAGTGTTGTTACCGGAAATAATTATTATCTACAAGCCTTTATTGGCAAAGATCCAAAAAAAATTATTTGCCAAGGAACTGTTGTTGGTTCAACGCCACTTCCTGATGCAAAAACCAGTGGATTTATCCTTACCGAATTAAGAAACGCCGCTGCGACGAAGCATTTATTTCAAATAGAATGCACCGATGTAAAAAGCTTAGCCGGTAAATGGCTCCAATTTTCCACTACCAATGTCACTTATTATGTTTGGTTTACCGTCGATGGCCAAGGAGCGGATCCAAAACCTCCCTCATTAATCGGCATTAAGCTCGCACTTTCATCCACACAAACCATTGATGAAGTAGCCATCTACTTAGCTGAAACGTTGAATGGCCATCAAATCACACAGATTCAAATCAATGTAGCTAATCAGATTAATTCTGGTAGTTATTGGACTTTCGCAACCAGTACGCCTGAAACCTTCTATGTCTGGTACCGAAAAAATGATCAAGCCCCTGATCCAAAACCTGGGGGGATAGGTGTTGTTGTTGATATTGAAGAAACCGACACCGCAGAACAAGTCAACGCAAAGACGATCATAGCGATTAACCAAGCTTATTTTGCCGTGCCGGATTTACGAGGGACATTCTTAAGAGGTTGGGATAAAGATTCTAAAATAGATATCGGAGATCGATTTTTTATGTATGGGCAAGGATTGATTAAAAACAATATTGGTTCACTCGAGTTGGATGAAATACTCACACATAGACATTCTTATACAACAGGTTTTGAAGATCCTCCGAGAAGTCAAACAGTAATGACTGAAAAATGTTACCACGGTATATATTCCAGCAGTGCTTACGTTGATCTTCATGGTGGTAATGAATCCAGACCTTTCAATAGTGCTATTAATTTCGTTATTAAATATTAAATAAACTTTTTTATGATTAAAAAAATATTATTACTTTTACTCTCCGTAAGTCTAATCGGCTGGATAGCCAGTTGTGCCTGGAAAGCACCTTTACAGGAGATCAATGTACCTATTTGGCCTGACTCACATTTTCAAGCAGAACAATTGAATGCTACAAAATAAATAAATTTCCTTTATTGATTAGGCGAAAGCACTATTAAGTAAATTTTAATTTTTTTTATTTCTCTGTAAATCAATATCAAGAAACCACCTAGCTCATACATTAGTTTTTCGATTTATAATACTTTTTGTCAGTAATCTTGCAGCTATAGGTCAATAATATTCCCTTAAAAAAATTCAGCAAAAAGAAGCAGTGATTTAAAGAAATCAAAAATAATATTATTTTATACATAAAATAAAAACTAGCTTACCAATAAAAATTAAAATATAATTTTACATCAGGAAAATAAAACAATTACAAGGAGTTATTATGCCCGTTCCCACCTTTCAAACATTCGGCGATGCGTGGAATGAATTTATTCAAACGGATCGTTTTAGTCTTAATAATGCTGAATTGACTCTAGAAGAACTATATAAATTGCAGGTTTATGTAAAAAGCTGTTCGGATCCTTTATCTATTTATTTGAGCGATATTCGACTGGTGTCCCAATCTTCAATTAATACTAATGAAATAACTCGTTTGGAACAGGCATTGCTGAATGTGTTAAACCATGATTTATGGCGGGTTATTCAGCTTAATAAAATAGAGGTTATTGAAAATTTAAACCTATCTGAGAACTTTTATCATCGTTTTCTTTGTTTTTCTTATTATCATGACTTAAAAAAATTAAATCTATACCTTCCTAATGCTGATTTAGAACAATATTTCATAGTATTTTTAAATAAAAATATTGAGTTAGAGACCTTACGTATTGATCTAGGTTATGAACCGTTAGGTTTTATAAGAGAATTATCCGCATTAATTACCAATTCAAAGATTAAACAACTTTATTTTGGGAATTTCCCTCTAGACTTAGATGCCTATAACGCACTCGATTTGCTTTTGGATAATAATTATTATTTGCAGCTAAAAGTACCTGAAGCAGATCATGAAGATGAGGAGTTACATGATATCTATACACAATTAGTTCAGCGTGCAGCAAAAAAAGGGTATGAACGATTTAAGGAGGAACAACTTACCCAGCACAAACTATTAATTATTGCCGAGCATGTGTTACGACAACAGGGGCTCACGGACTTCTTAAGTGTGTCCAATGATGAGCTGCCTATGATGACTAAAATGATAAGATTTTATGGAGACTCAGACTATGTGCCTCAAATTTATAAAAAGCATCCGATTCATATTAATCAAAGTTATAAAACACTTCGTCTTGATTGGCTGATGCCACTTGAGTTCGATTATCAAAAAACAATGGCACATCATCTGATTGATGTAGCGATAGAAATACAAGACGGAAAAAGCATTATTACTATTTTAGAAGATATAAAAGCACAGGATGAAGAAGGTTACGCTACACTTTTAAAAACAGGAGATGAAAATAGTGCATTAGCCATTTTTTCAAAATTTGATGATAAAGAGAACAAACCTCCATCCTGGTTAAAGCCCGTTAAAAACTATATTGAAAAAAATGTTGAATATTTAATACCTCGATTTGAAACACTGTCTGACCATCAGGACCTCTATACACTGTTGCTGGAATTTAGAGACCATTTAACAAATTATTTAAGGACAATGAATGCGCGTTCAGAGTGGTCTGACTTTTTTAAAGTCTTTACGGGTATAGCTTCTCATCTTAAGGAAAGAAAAAAGGAGTGGGATTTTGCCTTTAAAGCTCTAATGAAGGCAGTGGCTGCAGGCACTAATCCGGAACAACCATTAGCTTCGGATCGCATAAGAGAGCTACGCCAATCTATATTACCTCTCGCCTATAACGCTTATAACGCGAAAAAAGGTTGGAGGAATATCTCTGAATTACATGATGAAACTTTCCGTTTTGTAAGAGAAGTAGATCGGGTTGCTGATGATTTAAGAACACAACTCGCTATAGAAGAAGACTCCGAAAAAAAGGCCATGCAAGCAGAAATAACTGCCTTGAAAGCCACATTAAAAGAAAAAGATGAAAAATTAAGAATTAAAGACGAAATCATAGAATCACAAGGTGCGTATATTGAAAGCCTAGAGAATAGTGCAACCCCAGGTTGTTCCAAAAATATAGCTCACAAAAAATCCTCTACACTTTATGGAAGAGATTTAGATTTAGAACAAAGACCATTACAAACAAAACCAACGCCTAGTTATTCAGGGATATTTGCATCAGTAAAAATACCTTCTGAAAGCGACTCAGAAAGTATACGATCTGGAACTTCTCATATGATCACTATTCCAAGCATGCACAGCGGTTGGGGAGACTAAACAATTTGTTACAGGCTGTTTTGAAAGCTAAGGAGCAACAATTAGCATTAAAAGCTCAACAACGCCTTCATTGGTGGTCAACACGTCGTTTGCGATCTTTGATTTTGATTGTTCCGCCTTTAACAGGGGATGCTCATTTATGGTCTTATAACCAAGAAAGCTTAGCCTGTGCGCGCTTATGTGGCTTAAGCGTCATTGAGTTGCAGAGAAAATTACGTATTTATTGGGAAAAACCTGCCTGGCAACAATGGTTGTTATATTGGTTTACACCCATTCGACAGCAGTTAACAGTTTGGACCTATTATCAGCAGTGTATGACTTTTCGCTATTGGAAAGAGTCCATACAGACCAGTGAAACGATAAATTATTCTTGTCCCTATGCAGGTGAGATAATTAATAGGTTTACTGCTCAATTAATTAAAAAAATGTTTAAACTAGAGGGGTATATCGATCGCCATGCGATGCGTTGGCGTAAGAAGCCTCGCTTGTTCAAGGAAGAAATGGCTGATTCTGAATGTCAACAATCAAGTGAACTTTCTTGGGATCTACGGAAAGCGTTGTTAGATACAGTACCTATATGCAAAATGTACAGTACTCGTAACATAGTAAAAACATCCTATGAGAAAACAATCAACGTATTATATCAATATTTTTTTGACTACTATCGCAACACCTATGTAAAAATTCTTTTTTCTCCTCCTCCACAGTGCATGCAATTAGTGTTGGCCGGCACTTCTTCTCCGGCTATTTTAGCTAACCCTTCTCCTATCCAGCCATCCCTAACTCATACCAATCCGACTATCGAACCAGGTATCAGTTCGTTTAATTTTTCTGTATGGGTAAACACTAGACAAAAACAGATTAAAACCGTTTTACAACAGCAAGAATCAACTGCTGTCACACAGGCTATGAATTTGCTGCAAGAAAGTTTTTTCTCTCTTACCGAACTCATTGAACCTTTAGTGACTCCGACTACTTTATTAATTTATCGAATGAAAGGGTTTACATCCATCCCTACACAGGAGGCTTTACAGTTTATTTCCTTATTAGAAAATCAATTAGTGAAGCTCTATCGTGCTGCTATTCCATTGTTCCATCCAGATAAATACCATACCTCTGTAGCCGGAGCAAACCAAGCACTTAAAACGCTTTGTAATCAACTGACCTGTCATTACCAAAATTTTATAGAAAAATGTCATAAAAAATTAGAAGATCGTAAAAAGGATATTTTTAAAATTGAAAGTCAAAGACAAGCCAATGAGAAACGGTTTCCAACTAAACAGCTTTCATGGGCTGAAATGTGGGAAGAAATTGAAAATATTAAAAAAGGAATAAAAGCATTTGATGAAAAAATGGAAAAAACTGATGCGAAATTAAAAAACCATGAAGCCAGGATTCAAGCATTATTTAGAAAGAGGCGAGCGGAAAAATTCAATCAGTGTCATAGACTTTTCAAATTAAGAATAAGAAGGTTATCTGTGTTAAAAGAAGAACTAGAAGAAGAAAAATCTTCAGTTATATTTAATAAATAATAGAGGACAAAACTAGTTATTGCGTGTAGGGTTTATAACCATGTGCTATTCCTTATTCTCCATAAGTAGTTTAATAATTTGAACATCTTTAATGGTAAAAGGTTTATTAAGAATATAATCAAAACCAACCGCTACGCATTCTTCTTTAACTTCTTCTATTGCGTGAGCAGTTAGCGCAAAGAGAGGAACTTTGATTTCTTTATGTTCTTTCTCCCATTGACGATAAGCCTTTGCGACTTCTGTTCCTGTTAAACCGGGTAAACCAATATCTAATAACCCCCAATGGAAGCATTGAGTTTGTAGGGCATTCAATGCCGCTTTCCCATCCGTTACAGTGGTTATTTCATATCCTAAGCTAACAAGTAAATTTTTTACTGCATGCAAAACTGTGATATCGAAGGCTTTATTTTTTCTTCAGCCAAAGGAAAGCTAAATATTGCTGTAAAACAGCTTCCTTTTCCTTCTTCGCTCGAGACTTTTACTTCTCCACTTAAAAGTTCTAGAGCTTGTTTGACTAAAAACAAACCAATACCATAACCAGCATATTCTGCTTTATAAGATGGATGAGCACGATAAAAACGATCAAATATTTTATCAAGTTTATCTTTAGCGATACCAATTCCCGTATCTGTTATACGAATTTCTATTTTTGCATGTTCGCTTGTTATAGCTAATAAATTTATTTCTAAATTTATATTTCCTTTTTTGGTAAATTTAATGGCATTAGAAAGAAGATTAAGAAGAATTGTTTTTAATTTAATTTTATCGCTGATAATAATGGGAAGATAAGGATCAAACTTCAACTGAAATATTAATTTTTTACTTTGGATAGTTGGTTGCATTAAAGTTTCTAATTCTTCAGCGAGTTTCACTAGGTCAATCTTCTCTTTCTTAATTCGTCCTAATGGATATTCAGCAGCAGTTACTTCTATCACTGAATTAAGCAGTTCTAAAAGCTGTTCTCCTGCACCGTGAACCCATTTCCCTAATTTTCTATCTTCCTCGCTAGCCCCTTCGTTAGCTTGTATGCTAGAAAGACCGAGAATTCCAGATAAGGGGGTACGTATGTCATGGCTCATATTCATGATAAATTCAGTTTTTGCTTTGTTTGCCGCTTCAGCGGCTATTTTTGCTTGAATAATAATTTTTTCTGCTTTTTTCTTTTCAGTGATATCTACATAAACACCTAAAATACCAACAATTTGCTCATTATCATCATAAAGTGGGGCTTTACTAACTGCTAAGCATTTTTCTTCATTTAACAAAATCATTGGAACTTCTTTATTTAAAATAGATTTTCCTGTACTTAGGATATATCTATCTTCCTCTTGATAAAGCCCGGCTGAACTTTTATCCCATGGCAATTCGAAATCACTTTTTCCTATGGGATCCCCACCTACTGCTTCAACAAAATTTTGATTACATAATTTATAAATTAAATCTAAATCTTTTACAAAAATATAATTCGGTAAATCTTTGATAATACGTTCAAATAATTGTGTATTTATTCTCATGTTTTTGTTATCCATTTGATAAATATTTATGACGAGTGAGTCGCTATGCTCACGAAAAATTTCGGCCGTCGTAACCCCAAAATTTGTTCGCATGACGCGACTATCATTAGGCCGCGACCGTCCTGCGTCCGACGCGCACTCATCCCTAACGGGATTCATGCCCGCGTCTCCCACAATGACTTTACGGCGCGATGCGTTTCCTGCTTTGCCCGTCAACGCGCGCCTACCGCGGGCTCCTCGACTCCGAACTTCGTTCTCTCCTTGTCTCGTCGATTGATGGGAAATTATTAAAAATTTGGGCCGGCACAGCGAAAAAACAAAAACTATGGTAATTTCTTGTAATTGTTTTATAAACTGCATTCCGTATTATTTTGCTACTAATAACTCGGGAAACTCTACTAGCTTGCTTTGCTACAGTAGCTAAATCAGTCGTCATTAAATATTTGCCGCGAGTTAGTTCGCCTATTGCAAACAATCTAGGGTTAAGTTGTTTTTGTGAATTAAACACTTGTAAAGTTTCGGGCTTAATATCAATTCCCCCTAGGGAATGTTGTCGGATCAATCCTTGATTTAACATATTAATAAATAGAGGTTGACGTTTGATATTATAACCTGGGCCGGTGGCATTAAAGAGATAGTTTGTTTTAACACTCTCGGTTTTTCCTTGTAAAATAAACTTTTCATCTTGATGCTTAATAAGTTGTAGACCTCCTAATACTTTTAATTGGCCTGATTCGAGTAAATTTTTAACTTTATAAGCATTTTCTAAGGGAAAAGCCGCTAAGTAAGTCATAAATAAAGAACTATATTCCAATATAAATTTTCTTTGATTCTCTAAATCCATTCTTTGCCAAATATCCGGAACTATAGGATAAAAAGAAAACATGACTTGTTGCCAAGGTTTGGTATCTCGTTCAGCTTGATCAATTTCTTTATTTATCCAGCTCAAAGGTTTAATATCCTGATAGGATTTTGCAATAGAATCAAAGCTACAAGGTTTATTTAAAGCTAAACCGATTTCTTTAAAGAACATTTTGAGTATGTAGGATAATTGAATTGAGTCTGGCAAAGAATCTAATTTCAAATATTGCAATTGATATGGAAGAATAGTTTTTGCTAAAACCGTAGGTAGTAAACCATTGTGCGAAATCATTGTGATGAGACCACGGTGTTTTTGATTTATAAGTTTGACCGCAACATCAATGGCAGTTAATCGAGTCCCTAGAATTCCCACTGGTTCATTGGGTTGAATTTCTAAAAAAGTATCATTATTCCATGGATTATGTGAATACCCAGGTTTTCCAATATATTCGTTATAGATATCGGATGGCATATGACCTGTACATAAAATGACGTAATCTGCTTTTAAATCTCCCTGAGTGTTTTTAACAAGTAAGCGATTAGCTTTAAATTTACTTATATTAACTACCTTTGTAGAGGTAAGATAGGATACTTTGATGTTCCATTTTGCAGCTTCTGATTGAAATTTTTTAGCAAGGTAATTTAAGTATTGTCCAAAAATATAACGTGGCGGGAATTCACTCTTGTCAGCATAATTAGGGTAATTAAAGCATAACCAAGCAGAAAATTCGCCTTTTTTATCTGGAATAGGTTCCATTATATTTTTTGGAAGATTCAAAATATAAGCTTCTTCTTTTTGAGAATAAGGTATTCCCATACCTATGTCTTTATTTTTTTCAATCACAATGATTTCTAATGCTTTATTTAAAGTGCTGAATTTTATTTCATTCAGGAGTTGCCAACATAAAGAAACTGCAGCAGGTCCTCCGCCAATTATGACAATCCGATTGATTTCTTTTTGCGATAATTCTTCACTTAAGTTTTTGATAGCAGCTGACAATTCTTTGATAGTTTTTATTGGCAATGAAACGTGTAAAGAAAGTTTTAAGCGTTTATTAATTTCTTCCATCATTTGAACAAACTGTAAAGAGGAACCACCTAAATCATAAAAATTATTCTGAAGTCCAATTTCTTCAATTTGAAGAATTTCTCGCCATATTTTTACCAATTCAGCTTCTAAAGGAGTACTCGGTCGTATAAATTCAGGAGTTAATTCTTTGAGAATTGTTTGAGAAACAATCTTTCTATCAAGTTTACCATTTATAGTGAGCGCAATTTTTTTTACCACAAAAAATTTGGTAGGCACAGTAAAATTTGATACCCCATCATTCAAATACTTCCTTAATTCATCATAGGTAATTGTTTGATCGGTTAAATCGATAAAACAATTTAGTAAAGTTTTATTAGCATAAGTTTCAGGGATAACCAGGGCTTGATTAATGCCTTGATGTTGGTTAAGTAAAGACTCAATGATCGATAATTCTATTCGTTTACCATCATATTTAATATGTAATTGATTTCGACCTAAAAATTCTAAATTTCCATCAGAAGAAAATCGCCCTTTATCTCCGGTTTTATAAATTTTCTGGGTGGGAATATAAGGGTCAGGGAAAAAACGTTCGATCGAAATTTGCGGTAGGTTTAAGTAGCTACCCACTCCGCTTCCTCCAATATATATTTCGCCTTCTTCTCCTTCAGGAACTTGTTGCATTTGTTCATCTAGTAAATAAATTTTTACATGGGGAAAAGGTTTTCCTGCAGGCACAATCGAAGTCGATGGTAATATCAATGCAGAGTCTTCTTCAAAGTAGGTACTATCAATAGTTGTTTCACTTAAACCATATGAATTAATAATTCGAGCATTAGGAGAGCAAAGTAATTTCACACGGCGGTATTCATCCATAGACCACTGATCTGAACCACAAAGAAGTAGTCGGAATGTTTCTAATTTAAGTCGTTCTTTTTCTGAAAAATTTAACAAACCTCTCAGCGTTGATGGTACAAATTCTGCACAGCTAATCTGATGCTTACTTATTAAGTTATATAACTCTTTTGGTTGTAATAAAGTTTTTTTGGAACAAAGCACCAATTGTGCACCTGAACATAACGCACGAACCCAATCGCCCACAAAAACATCGAATCCAAGTGCTGCCATTTGCAGATGAACATCATTTTTTGTTAACTGGTACACTAACTCCCATGAATAAAAGGTATCCAAAAGATTTTGATGAGTAACGACAACATATTTAGGATTTCCAGTTGTTCCTGAAGTTAATATTCCGTAAGCCATATCATGGCCAGTTTCCTCTCTCACAGGGACAAATTTTTCAGGAATACCAGACAAAATAAGGGGAAAATTACTCAAATTAATGATAATCCCCGAATAATCTTTAAAATGATCTAATAGACTAGATTGGCTTACAATATGCTTTGCTTGAATAGTTTCTAAAATTGGATAAGGAGATTTTTCTAATTGTACAGGGTTAAAAAGGAAGAAAGCAGCGCCAGTTTTTAATATTGCCAAAATAGCTATAAACGTTTCTATATTTTTTTCTACAAATAAAGGTACTAGATCTCCTGGTTTTACCCCTTGGTTGCTCATAACATGAGCAAGCTGATTAGCCATTCTATTTAATTCTTTATAAGTTATTTTTTTATCTTCATGAATTATTGCTATTTTATTTGGATATAATTCTGCTTGTTTTTCGAACAATTTATTTATTTTTATAATTTTAGACATAATTTATTAAATATTTAGTAAAGTTATTTGAGTTCAAATAAAACGCGCAGACTTTAACATAAATTAAAATAATTAAAAAAATTAATCAATTTTTAATAAAAATACAATTTTCTAGCTACTAAGCTACCTAAAAAGCCAAATAAGTTCATCAAGGTAGAGAATACCACTATGATTGTGCCCATCGGTGCTTTTGGAATCTCAATCGCTTTACGGTGTAATGAGTAAAAAATGAGTCCTGCGCTCATGCAAAACAACAAAACAGCACTCATTACCCAAAATAAATGCTGAGAGAAATACACTAAAGCCCATAAACTTAAAATAAAAAAGGGTACTGTTAGAAACATTCCGTTTTTAATAATTTTTTCTATCGATCCAATCAATAGATTTTTTAAATTTATACCCACAATAAAAGCTCCATACACGAATAACTGAATAACCCCAAATTGAATGAGATTGAGCTTTAAATAGTCTATTAAATAAAAAGGACTTAGGGTATTCCAAGCGACTAAACTGGCCAATAAAAAACAAAATAATAAGGTATAAACCCAAAATTTGAGATTAGTTAAAATGGTTTGATAATCAATTATTATTTTTTTGAGATTTAACCTTTCTAATTGAGGTCGATCCGAAGGCATATAGGTATACAGTAAACATAAACCTAAGACGGTAATAGCAGTTAAACCAATGAATAATTCTCTCCAGTTTATCCATTGTAATAACAACCCGCCTAATAGCGGCCCTAGGGCGGGCGCCAAAATAGTAATACTTCCCATCCATGATATCGTTTTGACGGCTTGCTCTCTTTCCATAAATTCATGGATAGTCGCATATCCCGCTATTAAAATGGTGCTCACAACACAGCCTTGGAAAAATCTACCGACAAGAAACCAAATGATCGAATGAGTGAGGCTACAAAGTAAGGTAACGCATAAGAAGAGGATTCCACCACTAAGCAATATCTTCTTCCGCCCATAATGATCGGACAGTGGCCCTAATATTACTTGGAAGGCTGATGCCCCTAAAAACCAGAAAGCAATACTCAATTGAGCAGTAGCATTGATTACATGAAAGCTTTTGGTTATTTCGGGTAAAGCAGGCAAAAATAGATTATTGGATAAATACAAAGGCAATTCATAAAGAATTAAACTTAGCGGAAATAAAAGTGTTATTTTTTTATTAAGACTCATAAATTCTCCTTCTCTACCATATAGCCGACGCCACGTATTGTTCGAATAAAATGGGGATTGCCTAATTTCTTTCGTATATTGTGAACATGAACTTCGAGCGCATTGCTATCGATTTCATCGTTCCAACCGTATAGACATTGATTCAGTGAATTACGAGAAACAACATGACCCACATTTTCTAATAATTTTTGTAATAAGCTAAATTCACGACGAGAAAAGCTAATATCCTGTCCTTTAAGTGTGACAGTTAATGAATTGGGGTTTAATTCAATATCTCGATAAGTCAAAAGAGGAGAAGCCCGATTGTTTGAATATCGACGTTGTAACGCTCGAATCCTGGCGGATAGTTCAGCCAAGTCAACAGGTTTAGTTAAGTAATCATCAGCGCCATTATCGAAAGCTTTTATTTTATCTTGAGCAGATTGATTATATGTTAAAATAAGTACCGGTATTGTGATTCCTGCAGCACGTATCTTATATAGAACACTTAATTTGGATACCTCCGATGAATTTAAATTGAATAGAATTACCTCGAATATTTCTGTTTTTATAAAACTTAATAAGATCTTCCCTTCAGACAGTCGATCTATTGTATAACCATATTGTTTTAACCCTTTTTGTACTTCATCATTCTCATTTGAACTTCCATCCTCTTCCACTAATAGAATGCGCATAATTTCCTCATTTTTATTATTTTTATAGGGGTAGTCATCTCCTAAGACTTTAGGGATTTGAACTTTCTGAAGTACTTAATTTTTCAGGGGGCAAGCGGGATAAGTCATCCAATTCATTATATTCCATAATACTTTCTAAGGCGTCGACTAGAATTGAAAATTGAAGATTATCTAGACAGCATAGTTTTTCTAACAATTCTTTTTTACCACCATTCGCTTTCCATTCCTGTTCAATAATTTTTATTCTATGACGGAATTTCCTTTCGTATCGTTGGAGTGCAGAACATTCACCAATTGCTATTTTTAAGACTTGGATCTTGCACGGTTTTGTTAAAGCTCCATCCGCGCCCCAACTTAAATACATCTCTTCGTTTTTTTTATGAACGAAGGCACTCCATACGATTATCGGCGTACCTACATTTCGGCTCTTATTCTTGTTACGTATGAGGGGAATAACTTCTTTTCCAGAGATCCCCTTGTTCCTTACATCCGTTAGGATTAAATCGTATTGTTTATCCTGTGCCATTTTTACAGCTTTCTCACCCTCATCCGCTAAATCAACCTCATAATTAAGTTGTTGTAAAAAATGGGTCATGACTCTTTGACAAGCTTCATCATCTTCTATAAGTAATGCATGCGCAGGATTAATTTTTTGTTTTTCCGGTTCCATGTTTTTTCCTTGTTCAACTAAAAAATAAGTTAAGAATTTAATTTAGAGACCCTATGCTCAAGCTCAATGAGCAGCTCAGAACTTTTTGTTTCTGGAAAGAAGAGATAACGATTGTTGATGCATTTATTGACAATAAAGGCAATTCCTAAAGTTGAAATCAGTGCAGCAAGATTAGTTAATATTTTTTTACAGCCACGATGTTGTTCTAACAGAGGCCTGGCTTCATTAAAAATAGCCAATACATTGGTTTTATATTCAAAATAATTAATTTTTTTCTCTTGAAAATAAAATTGATTCGAATTGCGTAATGTAAGAACTACCCAACTCGCTTCTGTTCCGACTAATTCATGCCCGCGATGAAGTAGCTCTAAAGCTTTTTTATCCAAGGCATCTAGTTGAATTTCAATATCAGCAAAGATTAAAAAATCTGGACTAATATTTGATTGGTAGTCTGGAAATTTAAACTCATTTAAACTATCTGTTTTTAAGAAAAGTAATTCAGTTTCCCTAAGCTTTTTTACCGAATTAAGATCATCTACGGATTTAAATTGATTGATTAAATTACTTAATGTACTCGTTCCTATATTGAGAGATTCTAATTCATCTCTCGGGACATAGGGAGCTATCTTATCGTCAATATAGATATAAGATTTTTGGGTAGCAATAATTTGTTTTTGGTTTTCTAATCTCTCTAAAAGGACTACTAAACAGGCTTTTATTGCTTCTGTTTTATTATTATTTTCGATTGACATATTAGTTTTTCTCTGGATGGAATTTAAAACTTTTTGTAGATATATTTTCTATCTTCTGAGAGATAAATGATTTCTTCTCCATTCAATAGAAGAAAAATGTTTTTAGGGAAATCACGTTTTTTAAGAGCGTAAGAATTTTCTATATTTGAGCTAACAAGATAAAGTTTAGTCTTTTTATTTTTACTCTCTTTGATATCAGTTAATATTTCATCCAATTTATAAAAAATACGATCAACATCTAAATAAATGACATGATATTTTGAAAAATGTAATTCCGTAATAAATGAATCCAGACTTTGCTGTGGTTTAACAAAGAATTTAAAATTATCCTCAGCAATAGTAATGAATTTTTTTATAAATTCTGTGCGGTAAGAAAACACTAATGCTTTTTCGCGATTGTCCCAAGAATAATCTACTTTAAATTGTTTTATCGTTTTATTTTTTTCCATGATGACACCATGATTAATTTTTTAAATTTCTTTTTCAGATTAAAATATTTTCGATTTCGTGAGTTTTATTGATTTTTTGGATAGAATTTTCTTTCTTTAGATAAAGCAGAAAATCAATATTATCAACAGCTAAAATTCCTGCTTGACTTGCCCTATAAACAGTATTGGGTATATTTTTGGCATTTAATTTTTGAGAAACTCGGGCACGGAATTTATGAACACTATCTTCTTTAATTCCAAGGACATTTCCCGTTTCTTTTGCCTCCCACCCCCATGCAGTTAATAAAATACAGCCTAGTTCATGATCTGAAAGATCCCCTAAAAAGGCGTCGTTATTTAAATTTTTATGTGAATGAAAAAGTATCTCTAATCTCAGTTGTAGCGGACTAGGATTTTTAATGCCCCTTTTGATTAGTGATAATCGAGCACGTGATTGATAATGATCTTTTTCTCGAGTGAGGACGTCAGACCAAATAGCTTCCCTTTCTTTACTATAAGCCATTTGAATCCCCTGAAATTTGGGGATTATAAAAAAATAAAAAACCGGTAAACATTACATATCCTATTTTTATTTTGGATACGCATATTCTGAATATATAACAATTTAGATGGAATTCCTTTAATTGGAACTCAAGATATTTGACTTCCAAAAACAGGATATTGATTTTTTTAAAAAAAAGATTATTTAGGTTTAATAATTTGCTTCGATCGAACGATCGATATAAGCTGGATGTAACCATGATTCAATTCCTCGTAGAATTGGTTGTGGCCAGGCACCGGTAGAGTGTTCAAGCACTCTATCGGTGTCCCCTTAACGGGGTTGGCGGTTAGGATTAATTATTAAGTAAGTTTTTGACACGCTCCTCGACATTGAGGGGCGTTGTCTCTTCATCTAAGACAAAGGCCTTATCAATTTCTAAAAAACCATCTTTGATCGATGTACCAATTCCTATCAAATCCTCCAAATCAGCCAAGGTGAATTCCTCAAAACTATTTTTATTGAAGTATTTAAAGATTTTTGAATGACCCACACCTAGTTTTCTAAACCGTTCAAAGACCATACTGCGACGAGTACTTAAGGTTTTTTGATCACCTACGGCATACTGCACCGCCTTATCATAAACTCTATCGATCAAAGCTTTTGGAATTACTTTGAAGATGGCATTACGCAAAGCAATAGAGCTAGCCGCATTTCCTGTTAAGGTTTGCATGTCACTGCTGTAGGTTGCACCGGTTGTAGTAACAATACTTCTTTTGACTTGACTGCTAATACGAACATTTCTTTCTAAATCCCAAGCAACACCTTCTGCGGTAATCGCTCTCCCATCATTTTCAACAATCCGACTTGCGGCATGGAGATTACCCCAGCTGGCTGCTGCGATCTCAGCGAGTCGAATAGAAGCGCCTTTAATTTCGGTGATCTTTCCATCTTTGCTTTTTCTAGTGAGACAATAAAAGCAAGATTGGGCGGTTTCTTCATCTTGTGTCGCTAATTGTGTTGCGAACTGAATAAAGTCATCTGGATTTCTTGGATAAGCCTTAGCAGTAGTAATCTGCATATCCAGTTCTGCACGGACTAATTTTCCTTGATCGCTGATTAATGGTTGATTCATTTTATTCTCCTATTTAAGAAAACACATAACGGGGAAGTGAAACTTCTTGGATGGTATAAGCGGGCCAATCATTGCTTTCTAGACAATGTTGATAACGAACTAATAGTGTTTTAAATTCTTGATAGCCCTTATCTAAGGAAGCTTCATCTAATTGATAGATAGAGATGGCATAAGGCCTAGCTTTTTCAATAACCAAAAACAGAAAGTCTTTTATTATTTTTTGTTTTAATTGTTTTATCGCTTCTCTAACCATGGCGGCTTGGATGTAATAGCCATAATCGAATGTGGCATACTGAAACGATCGTGGACTACCATTCTGAGCTGTCTTTAGATCACACACTAAATTATTACGCAAAATATCAGGACGACATTTACATAAAATACCGGTATCCGGATCAGTCCAATATAAAGATTGTTCTATCTCTGCGTATTCAATGAGTTGTGTAGCCAGCTTATTCTTCTTAAGACTTGCTGTCATAGCTTGCAATATTTCATATTGATGGGCAGATAAGGTTTCTTTCTTGCCTAATTCAGATTTGATAAGTTGCCAACGTTCTTTTCCCTCCTTAGTGGCTTTATTAAACTCAGGAATAACAAAGTATCTTTTATTAAATTCATTAGGTTCTAAGATTAAAGTGTGTAAGGCATTACCTATGGTCTGAGCTGGGGTTGCTGGCTCAGGTTTATAATCTGGATTGAGATACTTATACCAATAGTGATAGGGAGATCGCTTAAACTCCATTAAACCGCTACGACTAAGACCTGGACCGCGATGGTAATCTTCTATGGAGAGATCATAGAGACCTGGTTTAATGTTTTTGTCAGAAGCAATAATCTTCAGCATAATAGCCACCCTTAGTCTCTGCTTCTTCGGCAGCATTAAAAGCTTGTTTGTCTTCTTCTTTTTCTAAAGCGCGATCAATGCAATAAGCTACATGTGCATCTTGTGAAGGCTTCGATTCAATAAGTGTTGCAACCAATTCATCATAGAGTCTTCGTAAACTCTTAAAAGAGCCTCGAGTGACTAACACATCAGCAACTAATTGATTAAAATGATCGTATTCTGCATCTAAGATCTCCGTTTTATTTTCACGAAGAGCGGTAACAGCTAAAGCCCATTTCATTTCTTCATTCAGATCACTATAAAGAGAGGCTTTTTGATGAACAACGGCTTGTTCAATCAAGGAATTAAAATCATCCCAAAGCGGTTTATTTTTATTATTCATATAAAGCTTAGGATCACTGGAATAAGTCGTGTTGCCAAGTGCTTTATATGGTATTAGTTTTCTTCTAAAATTACGCATATGCTACCTCCTGTTTTTCTAATTTTTCTAAAGCTTTTGAATAGAGTTCAAAACCATTAAAAGCTTCAAACTCTTTAGCTGCTAGCCTCAGGTACTTAATTCCTTGAACTTGGCAAATGTATAGATCTTCAAGATCTTTAACAGGTATATGTCCCTTATCAAGCAGTGTATGCGAGGACTTAGCATATTCTTGGATAAGGGATAGAAGATCTTTTAATGCTTCTATTAAATCATTGAGTTGGTGGGAAATTTCATAAGCTTGCGATAGATAATCACAAGCGGGTTGTTTTAGATGGACGAATTGATCTAGTATCACGTTAGCCATGATTTACTCCTAGTAAGTAGATTGTGGTTAGCTGGTAGTCAGAATTACGAGTTCTGATTATCAGCGCTATAATTTTGTACTTATATTCCTAGTATTATAGGATCCTAGCATTACATGTGTCAAGCAGGAGGAGTAGGAAATTTTTTTAAATTTTCTTTTAATGTTTTTTCTATTCCTTTTCTGCATATTTCTGACATGCTAACTTTTGTGTTGAATGATAGCCATCTAAGTTGTTCCCACATTTCTTTTGGCATTTCAATTACTAGTGTTGCTTTTTCACTTTTTTTAACTAATTTAGGCACTAATTTAATCCCCTAGACTTATAGAACTCTAGTAGTATATAGTATGTATGTTATTAAATAAAAATAATACAGATTATAAGGAATTGGAATGTTATTAGAGAAAATAGAGAAATCTATTAATCTAAAAGCCCTAAAAGAAGATTTTAGAAAAATCGGGGTTAATTTTATCACGGCAGGCGTTGTTGGAGTATTTATAAACCATTATGTGGGCATAGATTTTTGGACTATGTCTTTAACCTCTGCGTCATTAACAACAATAGGTGCAATATCTTTATATTTAGGACTGAGGAAAAATAAACAATGAAAATATTTTTATCATTCTTACCAATTATTATAGCTGCTTGTGTAATAGGATTTGGCGCTATATTAATTATTGACGATGAAATTAGACATTCAAAATCTGCAAAAAAGAAAAATATATAATTGGCCGGTAAGTTTTTTTGAAAAGACTTATTTATCTAACGGACTAATACAGAGATAATCTCTTATTCAGAATATAGATTTATTATTACCGTTTTAGACATGTTGCGATAAACTTCTTTCTACTAAATCACAATAAGGATAACAAGAAGTGAAAACTACTATTCATCAGCCGCATGATAAATTTTTTAAACGGAATCTTAAGGATAAAAGAGTAGCTATTGATTTTTTAAAATCATATTTAGCACCGCAGCTTTACAATAAGATTGATATTAATTCTCTCCAATTAACAGAAAAAAGTTTTATTGTCCCACAGCTTCGTGAAATTCATAGTGACGTTATTTATAAATGTCTTATTAATAAAGTACCAGGATATTTATTCTTTTTGCTAGAACATCAATCTACTGATGATCCTTTAATGGCTTTTCGCTTTCTTCATGCCATTGTTTCTCTAAGCTATGAGCATCTCAAGCAAGGACATGCCAAATTACCCATTATTTTACCTTTTTGTATGTATCATGGAGACAAGTCTCCTTATCCTTATTCTACTTGTCTTTATGACTGTTTTGAACAGCCAGATTTTGCAAAAGAAATAGCTTTTAAACCGTTTAAATTGATTGATTTGACTATTCTATCGGATGAGGAAATTAAATCACATGGCTTAGTGGGCCTTATGGAGATGCTTTTTAAGCACCAAAGGGATAAAAATTTCTTGTCTATAATGAGGAGATTACTTGAAAGTCAATTTGTACAAAATATAATCAAACAGCTTAATATTTCCTATCTTACGGATATGTTAAACTATATAGTAAATACGAGTCAGGATGACAGTGAACCAAAGGCTGCTCAGCACTTAATTGAAGAGCTAATTAAAGCCTTTCCAGAAGAACCAGCGAGGAAAACAATTATGACTTTTGCCCAACAGTTAAAAGAAGAGTATAAACAAGAATTCATGGGCACTTTAGCCCAACAGCTAAAACAAGAAGGTCTTCAACAAGGCCTACAACAAGGCCGACAAGAGGTTTTAGCACTCGTAAGAAATTTATTAAAGCAGAATGTTCCCTTAGCTACTATTAAATCAGCAAGTGGCCTTTCTGAGCAAGAATTACTCGAGTTAGAAGACGTATAGATTTTTACAATTATGGCCCAAACAACAGAACAACAACAATTTGAAGAAAATTTTAAACGTGGCGTTGAAGAAGGTCGGCGTAGTTACGCTTTAAAAATTGCCAAAAGAATGCTTGCTATGAGAAATGATCCGGAGTTTATTACTGTTGTTTTACATAATTTTATTAAGGAAATGACTGGTCTTTCTAGACAAGACTTACTTGAGCTCGAAGAATCTTAAAGATCTATATCTGATTTGGTTTTAACTCAATAGGCCTTTCCAATCACCTGAGAAATGAAAAGTATTTACTACTCGCTTTAGCTTAACTACTGAAAAAAATTTTTAAAAATCTGACTCAGATAAAAAAAACAATGTAGGGAATTTGTAACGCAGTGACGTTAATTCTAACGTCACTACAGTCGTTCTAGATAAATTGTAGTGCAACCAAGATACCGCAAGTTGTTGATTATTAATTATTTATTAAACTAAATACCAAGTTCGTAGCCTGGTACTCTATCCAGCTGAGCTACGGGCGCAACTCCAAAAAGAGTCGGCATTCTAACAGTTTATAACTTACTCAGCTAGCGGTTAGCTACTATCTATCGTTATATTTAAGTTTATATACGGGAGAGTTATTGATACTAAGAGGTTGGCATTTTTTTATCCTTGATAGCGGGAGTGAATTTTTTTGTTGAATAATTAATTATTTCTTAACTAACAAGAAATTAATAAAGAAAATTTTATTGATTATCAATTTAAACCGACGATCAATACATGTCTTTTTTCATCAAGCCCCACAATTTGCAAAGCTTCGACTGCAATTACTTTGAAATTTGTATCTAATATATTGATTTCTTCTGCAGGATACTGACCTTTCATAGCTAAAAAAATTCCATTTTCGCAGCATAAATGTTTTGTTTTCTGTAAAAATTCATTGAGCTGGCTAAAGGCACGGCTCACCACAGAGTTAAAACAATTTTCAGGATGATATTTCTCGACGCGCAAAGGAATAATATCTACATTAGTCATCATTAAAGTCTGTATGACATGTGTTAAGAAACGGGTTTTTTTTCCATTACTATCTAATAATGCAAAACGATATTGAGGATGTGTAAGCGCTAAAGGAAGACCCGGTAAACCAGCGCCTGTGCCAACATCAAGAATGCGTGGACCTTTTAAATAAGGACTAATAACAAGACTATCGATAATATGTTTGATGAGCATCTGCAAAGGATCGCGAATACTAGTTAAATTATGTATCTGATTCCATTTATGCAATAGCAACACATATTCAATTAATTTTTTGCTGGTAATATTATCAATGTTAAAATGATTTTCGTTTAATTGTTTTAAAAGTTCAGCATATAATTGTTTAAAATCGGCCATGTAGATTTTTCCGCCTAAGTCATAGTGCATTGATTTTTTATAAAAAAGTTTCTAAGCCATAAACTAACTTTTTTAACGATATGACCTTTTTGCAAGCCAATAATACGCCGGGCATAAAGGCATTACGGTCTATTGTTTCATGGGCAATAACCAAATTTCCACCGAGATGACCAAATATTACATCTTGCTTGGCGAGAAATCCTGGTAGACGTAAGGCATGTATCGGGATTTGATCTTTAACGGCACCACGGGCGCCAACTAATGTTTCATGAATTTTTTTGGGGCTAGGTTGTTTTTTTCTGGCAAAACTAATTAATTCAGCTGTTTTTATAGCGGTTGCAGAAGGAGCATCCAATTTATTTTCATGATGTGTTTCTATAATTTCGCATTCGGAAAAATACTGCGCGGCTTTTTCGGCAAAGCGCATCATTAATAAAGCACCTATACAAAAATTCGGTGCAATAATTCCGCCTAAACTTTTCTCAGCGCAAAGATTTTGAAATTCTTGTATTTGTTCCGGAAGTAAACCACTGGTCCCGATAACAGGATGAGCACCGGCTAAGATAATATTTTTGGTGTTTTCGTATACGACGGCCGCATTGGTGAAATCAATGACAATATCGGCTTTTGCAGCGAGTATAGATTTTTTTAGATCGTCTTTACCGTATGTTTCTCCAACCAAGTCTAAAGTTTTATCCGCATGAATAAATTTAACAGTGGTTTGCCCCATGCGGCCCGCAGCGCCGTTAACAAGAACTCGAATAGACACGGTAAATTCTCCTGTTGTTGCTAGGAATGGGAGTGACTATACTCTATATTCTTCGCATGTGAATTTTTGGCTGGTTGCTGCTTAACTCGCAATCCTCATGTATCTTGAATACATTACCGTTGCTTCATTCTCACGGCGCCTTTCCAAAAATCCAATTCCTACGAGTATATATTTTATGAAATTATCTAGTAAAGCAAATCTTTATCTTCTTTTAGCAACCTTGATGTGGGGGATTACTTTTCCCCTGACACGAAATGCGTTGACTGAAGTCGATCCCTTTGTATTTGTAAGTTTACGTTTTGCTTTAGCTACGTTGGTTTTGTTGCCTAATGTCTGGATTTTGCTTCAAAATACGACCCGAACTATTTTGCGTGGCAGCTTAATCATTGGTATTCTGAATGCGGGAGCTTATCTTTGTCAAACCATCGGTTTGCAGACAGTGCATTCCTCGCGCGCGGCGTTTATAACGGGTGCAAGTGTTATTTTAGTGCCCTTTCTAGCGCCGTTGTTTAAATTAGAAAAACCGAGCAGCTTGGATTTATTGTGTGCGGGCATAGGATTTATAGGTCTGTATGTCTTAATGGATATCAAACATTTTTATATAGGACATGGTGAACTATGGGTTTTTTTGGGTGCTATCTTTTTTTCTTTACAAATTACTTACCTACAACGTATTAATCAATTAATAGGTGATTATCAATTATTAGCTTTTTATCAACTTTTGTTTACAGTACCGTTTGTCTTTTTATTTACTAAAGGCCATTCTTTTATTGCTGCTTTGCAACCGCAAGCTTTAGTGGGCATCTTATTTTGTGCTGTATTTGCTACCAGTTTGGCGTATTATTTGCAAAATAAATACCAAAAATTTACAAGTGCCCCCAAAGCGGCGTTGATATTTGCTTTAGAACCGGTATTTGCAAGCCTATTTGGCGTGCTTATTAATCATGAAATGCTGGCTAAAACCACAGTTGTTGGTGGCTCACTATTATTGTTAAGTTTAATTCTTCCGGCGATAGTGAATATGAAAAAAGAATCTGATCCTCTCATCAAATAATAGGTAATAAAATGACTGAAGTAAAAACTACCTTTCTTAAAGATTACACTCCACCTAACTTTTTAATTAATACGGTTGAATTAACCTTTAAGTTAGATGAAAATTCGACTCAAGTTAACTCACGTTTGACAATCATTCGTGACTCGGCACCAGAAAATAAAAATAAACCGCTGATTTTGCAGGGCGAGAATTGTGAATTGGTTTTTATTAAACTCGATGGTCGATCTTTATCTACTAAAGAATATCAACTTAAGGATCAGGAATTAGTCATTCTTCAAGTGCCTGATCAATTTAGTCTTGAGATTGAAAATAGAATTAAGCCAAAGGAAAATACTGCGTTAAGTGGATTGTATGTTTCTCGAGGAATTTTTTGTACTCAATGTGAGGCAGAAGGTTTTCGTCGTATCACTTATTTTTTAGATAGACCGGATGTATTAGCGCGCTATACGACTACTATTATCGCTGACAAAACGAAATATCCCATTTTGTTATCTAACGGAAATAATATCGCAGTGCAGGATTTAGGACATAATCAACATTCCATTACTTGGGAAGACCCTTTCAAAAAACCTAGTTATTTATTTGCATTAGTTGCAGGTGATTTAGAACATATACAAGATGAATTCGTAACTCAATCGCAACGAAAAATAAAATTACAAATTTTTTCAGAAAAAGGTGAGAAAAATAAATGTCATCATGCGATGGAATCGTTAAAAAAAGCCATGTTTTGGGATGAACAAGCTTATGGTCGTGAATATGATTTAGACATATTTATGATTGCTGTCATCGATGATTTCAATATGGGTGCAATGGAAAATAAAGGACTTAATATTTTTAATGCACAGACTATTTTGGCGGATCCGAATTCAGCGACCGATGCAGATTATAGTTATATTACTAAAGTGGTGGGCCATGAATATTTTCATAATTGGACGGGTGATCGGATTACTTGTCGCGATTGGTTTCAATTAAGTCTTAAAGAAGGATTGACCGTTTTTCGTGAACAGGAATTTAGTGAATCGATTGGTAACCCGGCGACTGAGCGAATCAATACTGTAAGACAATTAAGAGCTATGCAATTTGCAGAAGATGCAGGTCCTTTAGCACATCCCGTGCAGCCTGATTCTTATATGGAAATCAATAATTTTTATACCATGACCGTATATGAAAAAGGTGCTGAAATCATTCGTATGATGAAGGTCTTAGTGGGTCCAAAATTATTTCGTAAAGGTATGGATGATTATTTTACTTCTCATGATGGACAGGCAGTCACTATAGAAGATTTTGTTAAATCAATCGAAAAAGGAAGTGGTTATGATCTGCAACAATTTCGTCGTTGGTATAAGCAATCCGGAACACCTGAATTACAGATTGATTATCATTATTCATTCGAAGACAAAACGTTTGATTTGATTCTTAAACAACATTGTCCTCCTACGCCGAACCAAGCAACTAAGAAACCTTTTTATATTCCTTTAGTCATGGCTTTATTGAATCCAGAGGGTCATCCAATTGATTTACAATTAGTCGGTGATGCAACATCAATGGGAACACAATGTACATTAAAGCTTAAAGAATTTGAGCATGTTTTTCAATTTGTTAATGTCGATGCTAAACCTATACCGTCTTTATTAAGAAATTTTTCTGCACCAGTAAAATTGAAGGTTAAATATTCTGATGAAGATCTTGCATTTTTAATGCAATCTGATACCGATGGCTTTAATCGCTGGGATGCTACACAGGAATTGGCCAATAGAATTGTATTAAGCCGTATTCAATCCTCAGCTGCTGCGGAAGATTCAGCAGTCAATCAACTGATTAAGGGATATAAAATTCTATTTGCAGATGACAGTCAGGACAGTAAGGATTTATTAGCGGAACTATTGAGTTTACCGAGCGAAGCTTCTTTGGCAGAACAAATGCCTATGATTGATATCGATGGTATTCACGAAGAAAGAGAATGGTTACGTTTTGAGTTAGTTAAAAAACTAGAAAATAATTTTTTACATTGCTATCAAAGTTGTCATGATTTAAAGCCTTACGTTTTTGATAAACAATCGGTAGCCAATCGACGTCTAGCGAACATAAGTTTAACTTATCTCATGTTATTGCAAGATCCTAGTGTGCATCATCTTTGTGTCGAACATTATAGGAAAGCTGATAATTTAACCGATCGGATTGTGGCATTAAGTGAAATTGTTAATCATAATTTATCGCAAAGAGATCGTTTTTTAAAAGAGTTTTATGAAAACAATTCGACTAATTCTTTAGTGGTTTGCAAATGGTTGGCCATACAAGCACGAGCTCCTCTACCAGATACCTTACATCAGGTTAAAAAATTACTAAAGCATCCTGCTTTTGATTATAAGAATCCAAATAAAATTCGATCGCTGATTGGTGTTTTTTCTTCAGAAAACCGTAGTCAATTTCACGATCGTTCCGGTGTGGGTTATTTGTTTTTAAGTGAACAAATACAACATCTTGATCCTATAAATCCTCAAATAGCCGCACGCTTGGTAAAACCTTTTACACAGTGGAAGCGTTTTGATGCTGGTCGTCAGACTTTGATGCGCGAGCAGCTAGAGAAACTTATCAAAATACCGGGACTTTCTTCAGATGTGTTTGAGATGGTGAGTAAGAGCTTGCTATAAATTATTTTATATTCGCGTATTTAAATTTTTAGAAGATTAAGGATGAGCGAAGAAGGGTTATTTTTTAAGTATCGTAACGGAGCATACACGGAGTATGTGAGCGAAACGCAGAAAAACGATTCTTTTTGGCCATCATTGAGTGTAATTGTAAATGTATTCTAAATGGTTTGTTTGGCTAAAAAGATACCGACTAAGGCGATTAACATGCCGATCATTTGACTAAAACCTAGATACTCTGCAAAAAAGTACCAACCTGCCATGGCCGCGACCATCGGTTGGATAAGCAAAGCGGTTGATGAAAAGGTAACGGGTAAATAGGGCAAGGCATAAGCAATTAATCCTTGCCCTAAAATATGCGCAAACAATGCTAAAGCAAATAAAATGATCCAAGCGGTTTCTGTTTGCGGCATAGCAAGCTCGCCAGAGAGGCATGTGATGATAAGCAAGGTAAGCATGCTGGCAAAAGTTGATATCGCCATACTTGAAAAGGCAGTAAATTTTTTACGTGCACGATTCAGTACTAATAAATATCCGGCATAGAAAAAAGCAGTAATAAAGGCTAACCCATCACCAATGCGGATATTTTTGTCCATATGTAAGCTAGGATGGATTAAAACAGCTATACCTAAAATGGCTAATAATAAACCAATTACTAATTTTTTTTGTGGTTGTCTGCGTAAAACAATCCATCCCCATAAAGCGATAAGGATAGGCGAAAAGTTAGCAATTAAAGTCGAGTTGGCGATGGTGGTATATTGAATAGAAAGATGCCATGTGGCTAGGTCGCCGCCAAATAAAACACCAGAAAATAATAACCAAAGATAATCTTTTAAAAGGGGGACATGCCTATCATCCGGACGTGTATAACCTTGTCCTATGGAAAGTAAGGTTAAAATCGGAAAAGCAATAGCCACTCGCCAAAATCCTGTCGCAATGGGACCCACTTCGCTTAATCGGACAAAAATAGGAGCAAAACCTATCGCTACAGCCCCGATTACTAAATACAATAGAGCAAGTTGACGTTTTTTTTCTGAACCAATTCTTTTTAGATATTTGACCATAAATTAAGCTCCAATAAGAGAAGCAAGCTGCTTGTTCTTTATTACCAAAGGGTGAAGTTAGGCTTCTGATTATTTAATTAAAGCATAGTTTGTTGTGAGTGTACTGATAAGTTTTATATCAGCTTGATTAGGCGTGAATGAGACAGAATTCATTTCGATTTTCAACTAAGTTCTAAAAATATCGTCTATGATATGAAAGTACACATTAAGAAAAATGTGTATACAAAACAGAGTAAAAATGGACAGATATTAAATGTGGGTTTTCTACAGGAGCTGTTATCAATTTTCCATGATTGCCGTGATGTTGGGTAGTCTCAGTGCTTGCCTGGTGGGGCCTGATTTTGCATCACCTGAGCCTCCAAAAGTAAATCATTATACAAAACCTCCTTGGCCTTGTAGAACTGCCAACGCGCCAGGTCATGGAGGGGCGTCACAGCAGTTTATTCTGGCTAAATACATTTCCGCAGAATGGTGGCGTTTATTCCATTCGTCTAAAATAAATAAACTCATTTGCCAAGGTATAACCAACAGCCCCAATTTGCGAGCGGCTAAAGCGACTTTACTTGAAGCACAGGAGAATCTAAGTGCGGGTATAGGAAATAATTTGTTTCCAAATATCGCAGCCCAAGTGACAGCACAACGTGGTTCCAATACAGGTTTTTTTAATTCCTCCAACGCTACGAATAACTCAGTAACTACCAGTGGGATTCCTTCATCAGTATTTAATCTGTTCAATGCTTCAGTCAATGCTTCTTATCTGCTTGATTTTTTTGGAGGAATGCGCCGGCAAATACAAGGTTTGCAATCCCAAGTAGAATATCAATATTTTGAACTTCGCGCGGCATATCTGAGTTTAACGTCGAATATTGTGACCACCGCAATTACCGTAGCCTCGTTGCATAGACAAATTTGTGTTACTAAGCAATTGATACGAGAACAGGCTCAACAATTGGCGATTATAAAAAAACAATTTGATCTCGGCGGTGTTTCACAAATTGAAGTTGTCGCGCAACAAACACAATTGGCGCAAACTCAAGCAACTTTGCCCCCTTTAGAAAAAAGTTGGGCACAAACACGCCATTTACTTGCTATTTTGGTCGGTGCTTTCCCTAGTGAAAGACATATCATTCCTTCTTTGGATTTAAATGAATTGCACTTACCGACTAAACTGCCCTTGAGTGTACCTTCTGCTTTAGTTCGACAGAGACCTGATGTGCGTGCGGCTGAAGCATTGTGGGAAGCGGCTAATGCTCAAATAGGCGTTGCTACGGCTAATCTATATCCACAATTTACGCTCAGTGGTTCTTGGGGTAAATCTAATTCTGTAGGTAGTCAAGTGTTTGGTTCGCAAAGCAACTTGTGGAATATTGGTGGGGCATTATTTCAACCGTTATTTCGTGGTGGGGCTTTACTTGCTGAACGTCGTGCGGCCATTGCTGCTTATGATGCCGCTGCTGCCCAGTATCAAGAAGTTGTGCTACAGGCTTTTAAAAATGTAGCGGATACGTTACGGGCAATTGAAGCGGATGCTCGAGAAATGCGCGCACAAAAACAGGCTGAAACAGCGGCTTATGCTAATTTGTATTTGGTTAAACAACAATTTTATTTAGGCAGTGTAAGTTACCTTTCACTATTAGATGCACAACGACAATATCAGCAAACGCGCATTAGTTTGGTACAAGCAGAAGCCAGTCGATATGCAGATACAGCTGCTTTATTTCAAGCTTTAGGGGGTGGATGGTGGAACTCGAATTGCCAGTAGAGGATCACAATCATGCATAGATTAAAAAAGCATTTTAATAGACCCATGATCATCATGTTGATCAGTGTTGGGGTGCTTTTTATTCTGGTTTTCGGTTATCAAGCTATTAAGCATCTCTTTATTCGACATGCGATGCAAAAGAATGCTGCACCGGTCGTCACGGTTTCCGCCATGCGCGTTCAATATTCATGGTGGCAACCAAAGATTTTGACCTATGGCAGTATGCGATCTGTGAATGGTGTGTATGTCACCACAGAATTAGCCGGATTGGTGCGCACAGTTTATTTGAAACCAGGCACGGAGGTTAAAGAGGGAGATGTTTTAGTCCAACTCAATGCGGACTCAGACATAGCCTTATTACACTCATTAGAAGCACAAGAGAAATTAGCTGAAATTATATATCATCGGGATAGTGCACAATTTGCTGTCAAAGCAATCAGTAAAGCCGTGCTGGATACGGATGAACAAAATCTAAAAAATTTACAAGCACAAGTCGCGCAACAAGAAGCCATTGTTGCTAAAAAAACCTTAAAAGCACCGTTTACTGGTCGTTTAGGTGTTTCGACTGTGAACGTAGGTCAATATCTCAATCCGGGTGATCAAGTCGTTACTTTGCAAGCTTTAGATCCACTTTATGCTGATTTTTTTATTCCACAGCAAAAGTTAGCGCAATTACATATAGGATCTATAGTTAACATTAAAACTGACACCTACCCAGATAAAATTTTTACTGGAAAAGTGACTACCATCAATCCTATTGTGGATGTTAATACACGGAATGTGCAGATTGAAGCCACCATCGCAAATCCGCAGTCTGAAATATATCCTGGTATGTTTGTTTCAGCCGAAGTGCAAACCAGCCCAATGAAACAATATTTAACGCTGCCACAGACAGCGATCAGTTTTAATCCTTATGGAGAGATAGCCTATATCGTGCAACAAAAAGGAAAAGATAAAAATGGAAAACCACAACTTACCGTACTACAAACTTTTGTGACAACGGGTGAAAAACGCGGCGATCAAATTGCTATCTTGGGTGGTTTAAAAGAAGGTGAAATGATTGTTACCAGCGGGCAACTCAAACTTAAAAATGGCAGTAGTGTGGTGATTAATAATTCTGTGATACCAAATAATAATCCTGCACCGATAGCTATTGATGAATAATGAAACAAAAAGGGAGTTATATAAGTCATTTTTTTAATAAAATGAGCTTGTTTTAGTTTAAGGATAGCTGTTTTTATGCGCTTTACGGATATTTTTATTCAGCGACCTGTGTTAGCAACAGTGATTAGTTTATTAATCTTGGTGCTAGGAATACGTTCGTTAACTTTACTGCAGGTTCGACAATATCCTTATACAGAGAATGCAGTGATAACCGTTTCTACGGTATATACCGGTGCTGATCCCGCTTTAATTGCTGGATTTATCACTACCCCTTTAGAAAATTCTATTGCACAGGCGCAAGGAATTGATTATTTAACTTCAAGTAGTACACAAGGTAGTAGTTCCATACAAGCTAATTTGTTACTGAATTACGATCCGAATAAAGCATTAACTGAAATTAATACCAAAGTTAATGCTGTTATCAATCAATTGCCTAAGCAATCTCAACAACCGACATTAAATATAGCAATTGGTGAAACGATCGACTCCATGTATATCGGATTTTATAGCCCTAAGTTAGCCAGCAATCAAATTACTGATTATTTGATTCGAGTGGTACAACCAAAATTTCAAGCGGTAAAAGGTGTTCAGCAAGCCGAAATCGTTGGACAGCATTTATTTTCACTTCGTGCCTGGTTAGACCCAGCCAAATTAGCTTCCTATGGTTTAGGTGCTGATGATGTGGCTAACGCATTAGCTAACAATGATTTTATTGCTGCTGTTGGACGCACGAAAGGTGATATGGTTACAGTCGATTTAACCATAAATACAGGATTAAACAACGTAGAACAGTTTCAGAACTTAATTGTCAAAGCACAAAATGGCGCCATTATACGTTTAAGAGATGTGGCTAAAGTGACTTTAGGTTCACAAAGTTATGACACTACCGTAAAGTTTGATAATAAACCGGCCGTGTATATCGGCATTAAAGTGGCCCCCACTGCAAACGTACTTTCTGTTATCAAAAATATACGCAAAGCCATGCCGAACATAACTGCACAGTTGCCGCAGGGTTTAAATGGAAAGATTGTTTATGACGAAAGTCGTTATATCAATAGTTCTATCCATGAGGTGATGACCAGTTTGATAGAAGCCTTAGTGATTGTTACGTTAGTTATCTTTTTATTTTTGGGTTCTCTTCGTTCAGTAATAATTCCAGTGATTGCTATGCCCTTATCCTTAATAGGGGCATTTTTTATTATGTTGTTATTGGGATATACAATCAATTTACTCACTTTGTTAGCCTTGGTATTAGCCATAGGTTTGGTTGTCGATGATGCAATTATTATTGTAGAAAATATTTATCGGCATATCGAATCGGGTCAATCACCTCTCAAAGCGGCTATTAAAGGTGCACGCGAGTTAGCTATTCCTATTATTTCAATTTCTGTGGTTTTAATTGCAGTTTATGTACCAATAGGTTTTATGGGGGGATTAACCGGCGCATTATTTACTGAATTTGCTTTCACATTAGCCGGAGCGGTTGGAATTTCTGCGATTATTGCCTTAACACTTTCTCCCATGATGTGCTCTCTCTCCTTAAAACCGAGTGTTAAGGATCAACACAGAGGTTTTGTTGGTTTTATCGATGAAAAATTCGATAAATTACGTGATTATTATGAACATCTTTTGCAAGGTTCATTAAAGAATGTTCAAGTGACGATAGTATTTGCATTAATTATTTTAAGTAGTATTTATTTTTTGTATGCAACTTCTAAAAATGAGCTAGCCCCTCAAGAAGATCAAGGGCTTATTATTAGCTTATTAACTGCAGCACCTAATGCGGCTTTGCAGCAAACACAATTATATTCCAATCAAGTATTCAAAATTTTTCAATCTTATCCTGAAACTGATCATGTCTTTCAATTAGATGGAGTTAATGGGCTTAATACCAGTATTGGTGGAATGGTCTTTAAACCATGGAATGAACGCAAACGCACAACTAATCAACTCCAACCACAGATACAACATTTATTTGATGGCATAGCAGGAGCAAGAGTAGCTGCCTTTCAAAAACCTTCTTTGCCTGGGGGAGGTAGTGGATTACCTGTGCAATTTGTTATTACTACTACGGATGATTATGTAAAATTGAATGACATTTCCCAAGTATTATTAGACGAAGCGCGTAAGAGTGGACTCTTTGTTTATTTAGATAGTGATCTTAAATTAGATAAACCTCAATCAGCAATACAACTCGATCGTGATAAAGCAGCGCAATTGGGTTTAACGATGGCAGATGTGGGAGATTTATTAGCCTCTGCGATGAGTGAGAACTATATTAATTATTTTAATTTTGATGGTCGATCTTACCAGGTTATTCCTCAAGTGATGCGAGGTTCGCGTTTGAATGCCGAACAATTACTGAATTATTATTTAAAGATTCCAAATGGTGCAGTGATTCCTTTATCGACGATTGCGCGATTAAAAACTATTGTGGTGCCAGAATCGATTAATCATTTTCAGCAACTTAATTCGGCCACTATTTCAGCGGTTCCTTTTCCGGGTGTCACTATGGGCGATGCATTACAAGGATTGCAGAAAATAGCTAAAAAAATATTTCCAGAAAACTACAATATGGATTACGCAGCTCAATCACGTCAATATCAGCAAGAAAGTAGCGCTTTGATTTTAACCTTTTTCTTAGCCCTAATTATTATCTTTCTTTGTTTAGCAGCTCAATTTGAAAGTTTTCGCGATCCATTAATTATTTTAATCAGTGTGCCAATGTCAATTTGTGGTGCACTTATCTTTATAAGTTTAGGAGTAGGGGGAGCGAGTTTAAATATTTATACTGAAGTGGGTTTAGTGACATTAATAGGTTTAATTAGTAAGCACGGAATTTTGATTGTGCAATTTGCAAATGATTTGCAACAAGAAGGCCATAATAAACAGGAAGCAATTCAAATGGCTGCTGGCATTCGGCTCCGTCCTATTTTAATGACTACAGCTTCAATGGTTTTAGGAGTTATTCCCTTAATTTTAGCGTCTGGCGCAGGCGCAATTAGTCGCTTTAATATCGGCTTAGTCATTGCTTCTGGTATTTCTATTGGTACTTTATTTACTTTGTTTGTTGTGCCTGCTATGTACTTATTATTAGCTCAGGATCATCAAGTGCATACTGCAAGTGATCTGCCAAGTGATCCGGTATTAAATGGATAAGTCTATTTATTTGAGATATTTAACAAGAGTTGTTAAGCTTTGGCAACACTGTGAATCTTTTATAGGGATGTAGATATGAGACTCAAGCTAGTTATTTTTTCCTTGTTAGCTTTAGGAGTCAGCTGTCCAGCCTTGGCTGCAGGTATCTATGTCATCGATAGCGCTTACGAACAAGAAGTTATGCAGGCTCAAGTTAATGAGATGGATTGGTTATTAGGTAGAAACCAACCGGGCGGTTTTGACCAACCCTGTGGTTGGAAATGTCGAATAAATTTAAGTGGTTGGATTAATACCGATGCCTATATAACCAATACGCCTCCAGTTTTTACTGTTACTAATCCTTTTTTTAATTATCCTTTTTTAAATCTTCCTCCCCAAGCAAATCCTATTCGTACTGCTACAAGTGGTAGAGCTAGTGATCTCTTACTGAATAATGCCAATTTATTTATAGATACTGAGGTAAACAATTGGATGAAGGCTAATATGTCATTTGTTTACACTTCATTGTCTGCCGTGGCAGGTGCGCAAGGTATTTATGAAATACCCAATTCATTTTTAATCTATCGCCCCATAAGCAGAATTAATCTCGATACCGCTTATGCAACTTTACAGCATTTTAATGTTTCGCCAGTTTATTTGCGTGTAGGGAAAGAATATGTGCCTTTTGGCCGCTATGATCCTTATAGTTTTGTTAGCAGTGAAAACCCTACACAATTGCTGAGTGAAATAAATGCTAGCACCGCCCAGTTTGGTTTCACTATGCCTAGTGGGTTGTATGGTTCAGTTTATACTTTTGCAGGACAACCTCACTTGAGTGATGGAGGATCAACACGCCGTATACAAAATGGCGGCGTTAATTTTGGATACACTTACACTGATTGTATTAGCCGCTTTAATATAGATGGTGGATATATTGCTAATATTACCGACACAAATTTTTTATCCTCATATTACACAAATACTAATGTAGAGTTTGCAGTTAATAATATACCTGCTTTGCCTGATCAAAAGGCTCCAGCTTATAATGTAAGTGCGGAATTTCAATGGGGGCCGTTAGACTTTAATGGTCATTATTTGGCAACTACTCGCAGTTTTAGAAAGCCTTTACTGTTAGCTTTCCCTGCTCCAATTCCGTCTGAGGTGATCTCTGTACTTACGTTTAAAAAACCAAAATTATGGGGTTTCGAATTAGGTTTGACTTTTCCAGCTATTACAAACCAAACTAGACTCGCAATAGGTTATCAAGCTACCAAACACTTAGCAGGAATTTTACCGAACCAACGTATTTATGTGGATTATCTCATGAATATCAGTCAATGGTTTGATGTTGGTGTTGCGATATTCCAAAACAAAGATTACAGTTTTGGAGAAGGTCAAGTAGTTGCTGAAAACGGCGGTGTGTTAGCGATGGGTGGAACAGGCAACAAATCTACAGTAGGCCAGATACGCGCGAGTATTAAATTTGCATAGTAACCAAATTAAACTTTTTTAAAGTATGTTAATTTAAAAAATCTATGTGGTTGAGGTGTGTGGATTAAGATACATTGAGAGAGCCCTACGGCGGTTCCAATTTTTTAAATAAATGGTTGCTAGTGACCTATCACGGATGATTAATAAATTTTCTGCATTTCTATTTTGTGCTGCTTTAGTAAAATTAAAAGAACCCGTAATAACAGCTTTTTCATCAATAATCATAATTTTATTGTGTGCAATGGCGGGTTTGTAATCTATCCAACAGGGAATATGTTGGTTAACTAAAAAATGGGAAGAACTATATCTTTGCGTTTTTTGACTTTTATCCAATATTACATTGACCTTGACTCCGCGTTTTTTTGCTGCAACCAAATGAGCGGCAATGGGCGCAGAAGTAAAGCTGTAGGCTTGGACAAAAATTGATTGTTTAGCAGCATCGATTACATCTGTTATTTCAGCCGTGCAATTTTGGCCAGGCGTAAAACAAACTTGGATTTTGGGACAAGTATTGGAGTTGCTAATTGCTAAACTGGTGGAAATATGGCAAGCGCTAAATAAGAATAAACCATAGAGTATTTTTTTTAACATAAATATTCTTTTTAAGTTTTAATAGTGTTATTTGTAGTCTATTTAGTTGATTCAGTTAATTAAAAGATTAAGTTAACAAGGTTTTTAAAAGAGGTGCGAGTTCTTTTTTTTGTATACTACAGCGTAAACGTCTTACGCGTAAGATAGCATTCAAATCGGCGAGGGCATTCGAAAAGTTTTCGTTCACAATTAAATAATCATATTCATCATAATGAGCTAATTCAGCTTTTGCGTCAGCCATGCGTTTTTTTATGACGTCTTGCTTATCTTGTGCTCTAAGATGCAATCTTTTTTCTAATACCTCCCAGGAAGGAGGAATGATAAATATTCCAATGGATTCAGGCATCTTTTCTCTAATTTGCTGCGCCCCTTGCCAATCAATTTCTAAGATAATATCGATCCCGGCTTTAATTTTTTTTGTTACCCAATCGAGGGAAGTGCCATAATAATGACCGAAAACGATAGCATGTTCTAACAAAGATTTTTTTTGAATAAGTTGTTTAAATTCTGGTTGATCAATGAAGTGGTAATCTACTCCTTCTTTTTCACCCGGTCGCGGTAAGCGTGTGGTATAGGAAATCGAAACTTCTAAGTTAGAGACAGATTCTAACAGTGCATTAACAAGACTGGTTTTTCCGCCACCTGAAGGTGCTGATATAATATAAAGTGTTCCTGGTATATTCATAATTTACTCGATATTTTGCACTTGTTCGCGCATTTCCTCTATCAAAACCTTGATGTTAACCACGGATAAGGTCAGTTCAGCATTTAGTGATTTAGATGCTAAGGTGTTTGCCTCACGATTCAATTCTTGTAATAAAAAATCAAGTTGTTTACCTTGGGCTTGGCTTTTCGCTAATAAGTTCTTAAATTCATGCAGGTGGATCTGTAGACGATCCAGTTCTTCTGCGACATCCATCTTCTGAGCAAATAATAACATTTCCTGCTCTAAACGGTTAGGGTCTAAACTGGTTTTAATTTCATGCAATCGACCCAAAAGCTTTTTACGTTGTGAATTCAAAATATGCGGTAATTGAGCTTGGATCTGTTGAGTAAGATTTACAAGTTTAATCAAACGTTGATTTAATAACTCAAAAATAGCATTACCTTCAATGCTACGTACTTTACAAAAATCGTCTAAGGTTTCAGAAAATAAGCTCATTAATTCGGGCTGTATTACTTCAGTATTTAATTCAGGGAATTTAAGTAATTGTGGCCAACGCAATAATTCTCCAGGATTTAAAGACGTGTTGGTCTGGGCAAGATGCGCAATTTTCTTATAGGCACCGATAAGAGACAGGGTTAATTCTTCATCGATCTCAATCGGCATCGCTTTATTGATATAGGGTTTATACCGTAACTTTGCTTCGACTCTGCCGCGTTGTAAGCGTGCTTGCATTTGTTTTCGGATTAAGGGTTCTAGATGACTAAAGGTATCAGGTAAAGAGAGAACGATTTCTAAATAACGATGATTGACGCTACGAACTTCCCAAGCAGCTTGACCCCATTCGGCTTGTTTTTCTTTTCTGGCAAAAGCCGTCATGCTATTGGTCATGGTATTTTTCAGGTTAAAAAGTATAATGCCTATTTTTACCGGTTCTATTTTAATCACTCTGCAAATAAAATCTAGTTTTATAAAAGGAAAGTAATCATGCGTGCGACACAACGTGCTTTTGACGAGCTTCGAGTCATCAATCTAACTCGTTGCTATACACACTATGCTGAAGGTTCGGTGTTGGTAGCATTTGGTAATACTAAAGTAATTTGTACAGCCAGTGTGGTACCCGGCGTACCAAAATTTTTAAAAGGTTCAGACCAAGGTTGGATTACGGCAGAATATGGGATGTTACCTCGTGCAACACATACTCGTTCTGAACGAGAGGCGAGTAGAGGTAAGCAAACCGGTCGAAGTTTAGAAATTCAGCGTTTAATCGGTCGCGTTTTACGTGTAAGTGTTGATATGAAAAAATTAGGTGAAAATACTATATTTTTAGATTGTGATGTGATTCAAGCCGATGGCGGAACACGAACCGCCGCTATTACCGGTGCGAGTGTCGCATTGAGAGATGCTTTAAACGTAATGAAACAAAAAGGCGAATTGACACATGATCCGCTACGGTTTCTTGTTGCTGCAGTGTCGGTAGGAATCTACCAAGGACAAGTGATCTTAGATCTTGATTATGCAGAAGATTCCCAAGCTGAAACGGATATGAATGTCATCATGACAGAGCAGGGCGGCATATTGGAAGTGCAAGCGACAGCTGAAAAAAATGCGTTTTCTAAACTTCAGCTAGACGAAATGTTGTCTATAGCAGAAAAAGGAATAAATCAATTGTTCGAGAAACAACGAAAGGCTTTATCAGATAAAACTGAAATTATAAGCTTTTCTTAATAATCTCTTATTAAACTGATACTCATAAATTTATTATGAGTATCAGTTCTGTTAAAACATGTATCCCTTCGCAACAGAGATATTTAGCAAAACCTTTAGGGCAAGGAGAAGAGAAAATAGAAAGCGAAAGCATGAATGAAGAGTTACAATTGAAGAAACGCCCTCTCTTCAATGAAAAAGTTGAAAAAAACAATGGAATTCCTTGCGCTTATTCTCGGACGAGGCTTTTCCAAGCAGAGATAATTATTAAACATGTTCCAAGTCAAGAACTACAGCAAGCTAAAGACTCTTTATATGTCCATGCCTCCAGCGAAGCTACCAGAAAATATCAAAGAAAATAAAACATGTACATTTACAACGTTTGGCAAATAAATGATTGCCTGTATAAAATTGTATCGTTTTATTAGAATTATTAAAAAATTCTAAATACGAATTTTTTAATAATTGCTAAACTATTGATTTAAGTTTAGCTATTTGACTATATAGTAAGAAAGGAATTAAAAATTGTTAAAGCGTGATATCTCTACCACTAATATCTTAATTGCTGCAGCGGGTGGCATGATAGGTTCTGCTTGGCTATTTACGCCTTTTACCGGCGCGCAGATGGCTGGGCCGAATGCGCTCATTAGTTGGATGATAGCAGCAGTTTTTATGTTATTCGTAGCCCTACCATTATGCGAATTGGGGACTATGCTGCCGATTTCCGGAGGCTTATCTAATTATCCGACCTATACGCATGGCAGAGAAGTAGGATTTTTATTTTCTTGGGTCACATGGTTGGCGTATGTGGTGATGACGCCAATAGAAATCCAGGCCATTTTACAATATAGCAGTCATTTCTTTCCTTGTTTGTTAATCAAAGAAGCCAGTTATTTTAAGTTGTCTCACACGGGATATCTTGTAGCAGTAGTGATCATGTTTTTTATTGTGCTGCTGAACAGCTATGGCATTAAATTCTTAGCAGAATGTAATAAATATGCCAGCATTGTGAAATTCCTTTTACCGTCAATTGCTATTGTTGCTTTAATACATGTTTCACCTACTTTGCAAAACATTGATTTGGATTTAACTAATAAAGCCAGCTGGATAGATATATTTTCAGCGCTATCTGCAGGTGGTATAGCCTTTGCGTTTACTGGATTTCAAAATGGGTTGATGCTAGCAGGGGAAGTTAAAAATCCGCAAAAAAGTATTCCTATTGCTATTTTAGGTGCTGTGTTAGTTGGTTTTATTCTCTATTTTATGTTGCAGTTAAGTTTTTTAATGGCAGTTCCGCAAACTTATTTGCAACAAGGTTGGCATCAATTAAGTTTCCCAGGTGATAGTGGTCCTTTGGTAGGTTTAAGTTTGTTGTTAGGTCTTAGTGTGGTTGCTGTATTACTGCTATTTGATGCTGCTTTTTCGCCCTTAGGAACAACGTTAGTCTATACCGCTGCCACATCGCGAATTTTATATGGTATGGCATTAAATAAACATTTACCGCCATTTTTTTTAAAACTTAATCGCTATCAAATCCCGTATGTTACGCTTTATGCAAATTTTTTCGTTGGAATTTGTGCTTTTTTGCCGTTTCCCGGTTGGCAAAAAATGGTGGCTTTTTTATCCTCAGCAAGCATACTTTCGTATGGGATAGGACCTATTTGCTTGTTAGCATTACGTAAAATGCAACCTGAGCAACATCGTCCGTTCAGATTATCCGCGAGTTTAATTATTTGTCATATTGCATTCTATGTAGCTAATTTAATGCTTTATTGGTGCGGTTTTTCGGTGATATGGAAACTTTATATTGCTATTTTAGTGGGGTTTATTATCTATCTTTGTTATCAAAAGCGCCGTTTTTGGAGCAAAAATTTTAGTTTAGTTTGGTTTTTTTCTTATCTATCCATTTTATTATTACTTTCTTATTTGGGTCCCTTTGGTGGCATAGCTCGGTTAAAATTTCCAATGGGTATGTTAGTAATACTTCCTTTTAGCATATTAATGCTTTACTTATCTCAATACTGCTTAGTCAGAGATCAAGCTGAGGAAGAATCATTTGCATTGATGAATAAACAATTACAAGATTTATGAATTCAGAAAATAGTGTGAAGATTCTAAACTAATTACAAACATTCTATCAATAATTGTGTTACACGACATTTATAAAAAAAATTACTGCCATTATTTTATTTGCCGAATCAAATGACACTTGTGTATATGATGGCAGCAGGTCCATGCAAGAATTCCTCTTTTTGATCACATTATGTAGCGAACTAAAATTGCAATGTTAACTCAACATTATCGCATAATTGTTCCTATGTAGGATCTGATGCGATCTGTACTAAGCTTCGCCAATAATACGCACTTCAGGTATCAAGCGAATATGAAATTTGTGGAAAACACAGTCAGCAATTTTTTCAATTAAGGCTTCAATATCAGTAGCGCTGGCATGGCCATTATTAATAATAAAATTAGCATGCTTGTGCGATATGGTAGCATCACCGATAGTTAAACCTTTAAGCCCACACGCTTCGATCAAGCGTGCTGCATAATCACCCGGAGGATTGCGAAACACCGAGCCGCAATTTGGTTCGTTAGTAGGCTGAGTGTCTGCACGATATTTAAGTAAAGAGCGAATCTTGCTTAACGCTTTTTCTTTATTACCTGGTTTTAATTCAAATTCAGCAGCCAAATAAAATTCATCTGGAAATACACTGACACTCCGGTAAGCAATTTCATATTCATTAGGATAACGAATTTTTTTTTCGCCTTGACGATTAATAGTAAGGACTGACTTGATGATATTCCAGGTTTCAGAGCCATCGCATCCTGCATTCATGACCAAAGCGCCGCCAATAGTACCGGGAATACCCGCTAAAAATTCAGCACCGATTAAGTTTTTTCTTGCTGAAAATCGAGCGAAAGCTGGTGAAGCGACACCTGCTTCTGCATAAAGCGTCACAGTGTCGATACTTTTTAATTTTTTTAGTGCACCTTGTGTGACAACAACGGTGCCTTTGATGCCACCATCGCGTATCAGTGTGTTGCTTCCCAAGCCTAAAAAAAACAAAGGTTCTTGTTTAGGTAACTGTTTAATAAAGTAAATTAGATCGTTCATATCTGCAGGTTTATACAGACGATCTGCTTTACCACCGACTTGCCATGAAGAATATTCGGCCAGTGTTGCGTTTTCTATAAGTTGACCGTGTAAATTTTGCATAAATTGGACTCACAGTAGTTGGGTTTTTTTGAAGTGTACCGCGTAATGAAGCAACCTTCGTTTATTCAGGATACATAAGGATTGCGAGTTAAGCGGCAGTCAAAAATTTAAATGCGAAAAGTCTGTTCATTATCAATTGAGAGCGCTAGTTTTTGTGCAATACTGCCAATATCGCCTGCACCTTGTAATAGCAGAACATCACCGTCTTGAATAACTTCATTTAAAGTTTGAGTGAGATTTTCTTTATCTTCAATATGGATAGGACTTGATTGATTATTTAAACGTATTGATTTTAATAAATCGGCGCTATCTGCGCCAGGTATCGGTGTTTCTCCAGCTGAGTAAACATTTAGCAAAAGCAAACGATCAACCTCAGATAAAATTTCTACAAAATCTGCAAACAAATCGCGTGTTCGTGTGTAACGGTGCGGTTGGTAAGTCATGACTAAACGTCGGTTAGGCCATGCGCTGCGAATGGCTTTTAAAGTGGCAGCAATCTCACGCGGATGATGCCCATAATCATCTATCAATAAAGCATGTCCTTGTCGGCATTTCAGTTTTCCTAATATTTGAAAACGTCGATCGACACCAGTGAAATGAGATAAAGCACCCAGTATCACATCGTCTTTAATGCCGAGTTCGGAAGCAACGGCAATAGCGGCTAATGAATTTAAAGCATTGTGTTCGCCAGGGAGGTTTAAAGTTATATCGAGCGGTTTTTTCTTCGGCCGATTGACGGTAAAGTAATTTTTAATTCCTTTTTGCTGAAAAGAAGTGATACGAATATCAGCATCTTCACTAAATCCATAGGTGATTATAGGACGCATAATATCAGGTAAGATCGATCGGACAAAGGGATCATCACAGCACATAATGGCTAAACCATAAAAAGGTAAATGCCATAAAAACTCCAAAAAGCTTTTTTTTAGTTGCTGAAAATTACCATCATAAGTTCCCATATGGTCCATATCGATATTAGTCACAATAGCAATCATGGGTTTTAAATAAAGAAAAGAAGCATCACTTTCATCGGCTTCAGCGACTAAATAACGGCCAGCGCCTAAACGTGCATGTGTACTGGTGCTATTCAATTTGCCACCAATAACAAACGTTGGATCTAATCCCCCTTCTCCTAGTAAGCTTGCCACTAAACTCGTTGTGGTTGTTTTTCCGTGTGTTCCTGCAACGGCAACACTATAACGAAAACGCATCAATTCAGCGAGCATCAAGGCCCTTGGAACGACGGGTACCAGCGCGTTACGTGCGGCCACAATTTCTACATTATCGGGTGAGACAGCACTAGAATAAACAATTACATCGGCATCACGTATGTGTTTTTCGTGATGACCCAGTTGAATGTCAGTGCCTAATTTTCTCAGGTGTTGAGTCATGGCATTTTCTTGAAGATCAGAACCGGAAATAATGTAACCTTCATTTAACAAGATTTCAGCAATACCACCCATGCCAGCACCTCCAATTCCTACGAAATGGAGGTGCTGTATACGTCCCATTTGATGGTCAACAAAGGGGATTTTCATGGCTAAAAACCTATATTGTGGAGTAAGGAAACGTATTGTGGCATTAGTTGACTTATATCTTCAACTTTTGCTTATACTCATCGAATTTGAAGATGCAAAATATATTCATGTTAAATAGCAGTTTTCGCATAAGATGCTTAGTTTAAAAAACTGCTATTTATCTACTTTAAAGCCAAATTGGATTAAGCGATATTCATAATCGATACGCAACAATAAAGCCAGCATGATGCAAATCATGAGTAAACTGCTTCCTCCATAGCTCATGAGGGGTAATGTTAAACCTTTCGTGGGTAATACGCCGGTATTGACACCAATATTAATCATGGCTTGTAAAGCAATGTTTAAACCGATGCCATAGGCAAGATAAGCTGAGAAACGCTGGCCAATATTAAAACAACGATAGCCTATATATAATGCCCGCCAGACTAATAGTGAAAATAATAGAATCATAAATAATCCGCCGATCAAGCCTAGTTCTTCGGTAAGCACGGCAAACAAAAAATCTGTGTGTGCTTCAGGAAGATAAAATAACTTTTGTATGCTTTCCCCTAGTCCCACGCCAAACCAACCTCCACGACCAAAAGCAATTAATGATTGAGTTAATTGATAGCCTGAATCAAATTGGTTAGCCCAGGGATTAAGAAAAGTTGTTAGACGTGCTAAACGATAAGGTGAACTAACCGCTAAAATACCTAAAATAATTGCTACACCGCTTAACAAAACAATAAATTGCCATATTCTTACGCCCGCTAAAAATAACATCCCTAAACTAGTGACCAATATCACTGTCGCGGCGCCAAAATCAGGTTCGCGTAACAGTAAAAAAGTAATGACCGCAAGAACCATTAATGGCTTGAGAAAACCACGGATTTGATTTTGCACCTGTTTTTCTTGGCGTACTAAATAACCAGCCAGATAAACAATCATGGTTAATTTGACGAATTCAGACACTTGTAGTCCAAATGGGCCAAAACCCAACCAACGCATACTTCCATTAACTTGTCTGCCGATACCAGGTAATAAAACTAAAAAAAGTAAACCAATACTGAGTATTAACAACGCAAGACTGATTTGTTGCCAATAAAAGGTTTTTATTTGAACTACAATTATTCCAGCGGCGATTCCTAAGATTAAGTAAAACAGTTGATGGAAAAAAAAATGAAAAGATTGGCCATACTGATGTTCAGAAATCACAATTGAGGTTGAAGCGACCATTAATAAACCGAATGCAAGTAAAGTAGCAATGACAACTAGCAACCAACGATCATACAAAACGATGCATGTAACATCGGACTTGCTAGTTTTTGACATATCAATGGATTCCTCGCGCTAAATTGCTAAAAACATCACCACGCTCTTCATAATTTTTAAACATATCCATGCTGGCACACGCAGGAGATAAAAGAACAATATCACCTTGAGTTGCAGTTTGATGAGCTACTTTTACGGCCTGCGCCAAATCAGCAGACAGTTCGATGGCCGTGCTTTTTTCTAATGAATTTTTTAATAAAGCAGCATCTTGACCAATTAAAATCATTTTTTTTACATAACGCTTGATGGGATCATTTAACAATGAAAAATCGGCGCCTTTAGCTAAACCTCCAGCAATTAAAATAATTTTACCCAAAATGGCTGGGCCTAATCCATTAAGCGCGGCAAGTGTGGCACCAACATTGGTTGCTTTAGAATCATTATACCAAGTTACACCTTCATGCTCTTTAACCCATTGGCAGCGGTGAGGTAAACCTTTAAATTGACACAATGCAATTAGCATAGCTGATGTGGATAATCCAATTGCATGGCCTATGGTTAAAGCAGTCAAGGCATTGGTCCAATTATGTCGGCCTTTGATAGGTAATTTTTCAACAGATAATAAAATTTGATTCTCTTTTACAAAATAGGTTTTTTGATTAATAGTTTGCAAACCAAATTCTTTTAAATCAGATTTTAGTGGTTCTAAACCGAAACTGATTATTTTTTTTGCTTTAAATTTAGGATAAGTATTTGAATCTTCTCGATTCCATAAAGCTATTTCACATTCTTGATAAATTCGTTGTTTTGCTTGTATGTAGGCAGTTAAGGTTTTATGACGATCTAAATGATCAGGGCTGATATTAAGTATGCTTGCTAATTTAGGACGCAAACTGTAAGTAGTTTCTAATTGAAAACTTGAAATTTCTAATACATAAAAATCGGGTATCGGTTCATTAAGCAAATCTAATACCGGTTTGCCGATATTTCCTCCCACTCCAACCTTTAGTTTTGATTCTTCTATCATATTGCCTACTAAGCTAGTCACAGTCCCTTTGGCATTGCTGCCAGTTATCGCGATGATAGGTGCAAGAGCATGTTGGGCAAATAATTCGATATCACCGAAAGGTTTTAGTTGATATCGCTTAATGGCACTCCAGATGTTTTTCTCGTTGAGATCAACACCGGGACTGACAATCAATTCTTTACAATTTTGGAAGTGTTGCGGATTAAAAGGTCCTAAATGATAGGCAGCGTTCGGAAATTCTTTTTGAAATTCCGATAATCTTGGTGGATTTAAACGACTATCCAGGAGCGTAAAAGGCAAGTTTAATCGGGTAAAATAACGTGCACAGGAAAGTCCAGTTTCACCTAAGCCGATGATTAAACGGGTATTACAAGAATTAGACAATGGCATCAATGACTCCGCCTCCCAAGCAGGTTTGATCTTGATAAAAAACAACTGATTGACCAGGTGTAATCGCTCGTTGGGGAATTTCAAATTCTACTAGATATTTATCGTTGCTTGAAGATTTAATTAGGCAAGGCGTTTCAACTTGCCGGAATCGCGTTTTGGCTGTGCAATACAATGGGCTGTTGGGAGGACAATCGTTGACCCAATGCAATTGTGTGCAGGCCAGACCAGTCGAAAAAAGCTTAGGATGGTTGTGTCCTTGTACCACTATTAAAGTATTTCGCGCGAGTAGCTTATCGGCGACATACCAGGGCGATTCAGATTTTCCTTTCCGACCCCCGATGCGCAATCCTTGCCGCTGACCTAAGGTGTAAAACATCAGGCCATCATGTTCGCCAATGACTTCACCAGTTAATGTTTCAATCTTACCTGGCTGCGCAGGTAGGTAGGCTTCTAAAAAATGTCTAAATTTGCGTTCACCAATAAAACAGATGCCGGTACTATCTTTTTTAGTTGCATTAAGAAATCCTGCTTGATTAGCGATTTGTCGTACTTTCAATTTGGTAAGATTGGCCAATGGAAATAAGGTTTTGGCCAATGGCTTTTGACCTAAAGTATACAAAAAATAGGTTTGATCCTTATTTTTATCGGAACATTTACGTAATTGATAGGTGTTATTTTCACGAGATATTCCCGCATAATGGCCGGTGGCAATAAAATCGGCGCCGCATTGTAAGGCATAATCAAGAAAAGTTTTAAATTTAATTTCCTTATTACATAGGATATCCGGGTTGGGTGTGCGACCTAATTGATATTCGGCTAGAAAATGTGTAAAGACACGATTCCAATATTCGGCTGCAAAATTAATAGTATGCAATGGAATCTCTAATTTATCGCAGATAGCTTGTGCATCCGCAATATCGGCACTGGCAGAGCAGTAATTTTCGGTGTCGTCTTCTTCCCAGTTTTTCATAAACAGCCCTTCGACTTGATAGCCTTGTTCTTTAAGCAACAAAGCAGTCACTGAGGAATCTACGCCCCCCGAGAGGCCGACCATAACACGTTGTTTTTTCATGTAATTTTTTAAATTTAACCTAAGCCATATTATTATGAGAACGCTATGGATTAATTTACCTCCATTTAGGCTAACTTTCTAGTTATTCGATGAACGCTATCCCTAATGTACGTTAAACTACCTGGTTCTCAGTAGAATAGCGAAAAAGATTTATTTTTCTTTTTTATTATTGATTAATAAGTTTTTATAGTCTTGTTTAATGCTGGCTACATCATGTGGAGGAGAGAAAATAGCCGCCAATTTACCTTCAGGATTGATTAAATATAAAGTCCCGCTATGGTCAATTTGGTAGTTATTTTCCGAAGATTTGCTTTGCTGAGCTTGAATATACACTACACCCATTTGTTTACTCAATTGCTGGATTCCTGCTAACGGCCCGGTTAGGCCGATAAAATTAGGATTAAAGGCTTTAACATAGGATCCCACTACTTTTGGTGTGTCTCGTCTAGGATCGAGTGTAATAAATATCACTTGCGGGAGAGGGATTTTTTCGGCTTTTAATTCCGTATAAAGTTGCGTCAACATAGCCATTGTTAACGGGCAAATACTTTGACAATAACTGTAACCAAAAAATAATAAGCTGAAATGACCTTTTAAACTATGGTTAGTAAATGGTTTGCCTAGTCCATTTACTAGGTGAAACTCAGGGATTAATTGAGGTTGATCGATGCTAGTCCCGGCAATGGGTAGCGTTACTCGAGTTTTTGCAGAATGCCAAAGATTAACGCCTAAGCCCAAGACTAAAGCGAGTATGGCAAAAATGATAAAGGTTAAAAATCGTTTATTAGAGACAGGGCAAGTCATTAAATATTCCTCATTAAAGAATGGTCCATGAACAAACATGCAAACAGCATGAGTAAATAAAAATTCGAGTAATGAAATGTTTTTATCGCTGTTGTCGCTTTAGTTTGCTTTAATAAATTAGCCGCTGCAACTATAAATCCTGTATTCAATAATAAAGCAGCAATTAAATAAAAATATCCACTCATACCTATGCTGAATGGTAACAAACTAATTCCAGTTAGAAGCAAGGTATAAAGTAAAATTTGTTGCTTAGTAAAAGCAATGCCATGCGTCACTGGTAACATAGGTATATTACTTTTTGCATAGTCGGTATGTCTTGCAATAGCCAATGACCAAAAATGCGGAGGTGTCCAAATAAATATAATTAAAACCAAGATTAAGCCACCTGGATCAATGTTTCCCGTTACTGCGGTCCAACCCAGCAAAGGAGGTGTGGCACCTGCTAAACCACCGATGACGATATTTTGCGTGGTATGTTTTTTTAAATATAAAGTATAAATAAATGAATAAACAATTAAGCTTAAAAAGCTTAAAAAACAAGTTAATAAATTACTCGCTAGTCTTACTATGACTAGCCCAAATAAACTGGTGACTAACGAAAATACCAAAACATGCCTAGCAGAAATTTTTTTTTGTGGTAAAGGTCTTCGTTCAGTACGTGGCATTAGGCTATCCAATCGATATTCTAATAAATGATTCAGTGACCCTGCAGAAATGGCTACTAAACCGATACCTAGCAATGTAAATAAACTTAGTTGTAAGGAAATCGGTTGCGAAGCAGCGAGTGACATACCGACCCAAACGGTAATTAACATTAAACTAGTGACGCGCCATTTCCCTAACTCTAAATAAATTAAAGTCTTACTAAGTAAGTGCGTCACAAAATTCTCTAACATATTGTTCCTTATATTTCTACACATCCTTCATTCTGTCGAAAAAATTATACGAGAATAATACTATTATTGAAAGAGTTTCAGAGAATTTGAAAATAAATTATTAACATTTTAATGGTAAATTAAATAACTTTTTATATAATAATTAAAAAAAAATAACTGGACAAAAATAATTTAATAATGATAAATTGTGTTCGTTAAAAATTCATATTTTTAATTTAAGAGAAAAAATAATAAATAAAAGAGGTTGTTATGCCATCAAAGTTCACTTCTGAATCACCAATAAATCAATTAAATAAGTTAGCTGCTTCAGATTCACCTCCATCCGCTTATTCTGCTGTGGATACTAATAAGTTTTTTGCTCTAGATCTTAAAGAAAATAGTGGAGCTAATCATTCTACAAAAAATAAGCGTAAGTTTATTTCTGTTAATCTACTAGACAATAAGTTACAAATAGTAAGTCACTCTAAAAAAGAATTAGCAAAAGTTTTAGAATCAAATAAAAAGGAAGAAATATTATTAGTTTTCTATGTAAAAACTAGCGAAAAGAATGAATTTGAAAAAGAGATTAAAAGTAAGCTTTCTATGTTAGCAGGTTTAACCATTCAAGAAAAAATTAATGAGATTATAAAGCATTTCCGCGTGGTATGGAAAAATTTCACACCATTTCCTAATTATCATAATATTTTAGAAGCTTACGATCAGCATTCAGGAGAACCAATTCTAAAAGCAGCGAATAAGGTGGGTGAAATATATCTTGATATTAAAAAAAGCTATGAAGATCTAAAAAAACAATATGGTGAAAGACCAGAAAAATTCCAAAAAATATTGGCAGAACTTGAATCTATAGTTGGCAGCATGGAAAAGGAGTATGAAAATAATAGAGATAGATTTCAACATTTGTCTATCGGCTCAATTGCTTCTGTAATTAAATTCTTTGAAAAGAAAAAAGAAAAATTTGAAGGAGAAGCTCAACAGTTAAAAAAAGAAGATTCTAATGATGAACGAAATGAAAAACTAAAATTATTAAAAGATAGATTAGTTACACTTCAAACAGATTGTGAAAAGGTTATTCCTAAAAAAGCAGCTTGCACAGAAAAAATGTTTGAAGAAAGAAAAGAAATTAAAAATGAAATTGAGCTTTTATTTGTATATATTGAGGATTTAATCCAGCATGTTGTTATTTCTGACGAAACAATTGCAGGATTAGATGATAAACTTAATAACTTAGAAAATAAATTGCTTAATTTTAAAAGTAAAGTAAATGCACCATTAATGGGAAGTCAAAATAATAATGAAAAAGAAAACGAGCAACGAAGACAAATGGAAAATTACTTTGCAGAAACGCTTCAGCCTAAATTAACAATTATCACTAATCATTCAAAAAAAACATCTCCAGAAAAAGCGGGGGTTTTAAATAATATTTTACTATATATTCGGCAACTTAAAGAAATGATAGATAAAAAAGAATCTATAGTTGTTATTAAAGATAAAATTAAAAAAATTAAAGAATTTATTGATGAGAATATAAGCAAGCTTTCTATTTCTACAGGTAAATTTTTTAACCCAGTGTCACCAGGCTTAGTGAATGATTTAAGCTCAAAATTAGACCATTTGGTTCCTGAAACTATTGTGAACGATCCAAAACAAAGCGTTGTTTTACGATCTTAAAAAAATGATTTGTTAGAATTAAAAGGGACATCTAAAACGGTCCCTTTTTAATTTGGATAAATTTTAAATAACAATTAAAAGAGTTATGTATGTCATTAATTACTAGATTAAATAATTTTTTTAATAAAAATGCTTCTGATTTTATAGAAAAACAAAGTGTTATTTCATCAAAAAGAATTTCGCAGATAAGCTTTTGGGAGGTCTACAATGAAGCCAATGAGCAATTTAATAAAAATAAATCTGATCAGCAAACAACACTAATGAGTAAATCAGAGAAAGTACTAGAGTTATCTGATGAAAAAAAATTAAATGGAGATCATGAATCTATTCTTTTCTATGCAAAGATTGTAAAAATAACAAGAAATAGTTTACTAACATTATTTAATTTTAACGAAAGAAAATATAAAAATGGAGTAAGAAATAGTAGCGATGAGTTTATATATGAAGATTTTAAAAATCTTAAGTTTTTTTTATAATTTATATTTCATATAGCTAATATTTAAGGTAATTATAGTTAATAATAATAATGCAGCTACAGCATTATGTGCCATAGCAATAGGTAAAGGTAATACCCATAATACATTTAAAACACCTAGACAAATTTGCAGTCCTAGCAAGAATAGCAATAAAATCCCCAGACCGCGTAAAAAATTTATTTTCGTTACCTTAAATAGTTTATAAACCAATAAAACAAGGTAGATACTTGTAATGATAGCCATTATGCGGTGACTCATTTGAATGGCAGTTCGTGCTGTTTGCGAAAGGATCCCGCCTTCGTAAGTGAGATTTGTATTTAACCAAAGATGAAAACCCTCTGAGAAATTCATTGTAGGCCACCATTGTCCCTGGCATTGAGGAAAATCAGGGCAAACAAACGCGGCATAATTAGCACTGGTCCAACCGCCTAAACCAATTTGTATAACAATCAATAATAAACCTAATGTCGTCCATGATCTTAATTTATGTTCCCCGAAAGATTGTCTCATGGATAATGGGTTGAGTCGTAGAATTAATAGCCAAAGCAGACTTAATAATGCTAAGCCTCCTAGTAAATGAGACATCACCACCAAAGGATGCAGTCGCAAGGTGACAGTCCATTTTCCTAATAATCCTTGCAAAAACAGTAAAAAAAGCAAACTAGTCGCTATCCATATGGGTTGTTGAGGAAGTTTATATTTATAAATAATTAAAACAACACCTGCAAAACACAATATTACTAATGTAGCTGCGGCATAGCGATGGATCATTTCCGGCCATGCTTTTTCAGGAATTAGCATTTGGCCACTGTAAGGTCCATTCTTCAATTGAATAGACTTATTGGGTAAGGTTAATTTTCCATAACAACCTGGCCAATCGGGGCATCCTAAACCAGCATCTTTTAAACGAGTTAAAGCTCCAAGCTGTACAACGATGAAAGCCAAAAAAAAAGCAATATACAAAAAATATAAAGCCGATTTGTTTTCCAATTGCATGTTTTATCCTGTTGTTGTTGAAATTGTTAAAAGACGCATTAAATCTTGATAGATATCTTCGCCATCAACATAGCTAGGGTAATATAAAATAATTTTTCCAACCGGATCGGCTATAAAATAAGCTTCTCGGAGATTTCTGAAGTTCAATGCAGAAAAATTTTTTTTAAATTCTAATTTAGAAATTGTATAATTCTGCAAGCCGACATCTTGATGTATAAATGGATAAATATTCGATGAATTTTCTTTAACTAAGATTGAACCATAACATACTTGATGACGATATTTTCCTAATGCCACTGTAATTTGTCGCATGGTATGCAAATTTTTTTTACACAGTTCGCGACAGGGAGCAGTTGCCAAATAAAATAAAAACCAATTATGTTTAAACGAAGGGAGTGTCGATTTATCAGGGTTTAATTTGATCTGTAGTAAATTTAAATTTGAAGAAATTAGAGTGCCTCTATTGATTGTTTTATGCTGTAACCAGCCTGGATTTTTTTTATAAAGTATGCCGGATAGTATTAGTGGAATTAAAAATATCGCTAATAACAGTCCAAAGACAAATAAATAATTTTTTGATTTTTTCTTTTTCATAAACGGCGTATATGTGTTGAAAAATAAGCAATAAGTAAGGTTAAACTTAAACCAAACCATTGAAATGCATAGGCATAATGTCGGCTGGCTTGTAGGGATATGGGTTGCCAAATCGGCGTAAAGCTATAAGGTGATTGATTGTTAATGATAAATATATAAGATTTGAAATTATTTTTTCTTAAAAATTCTGGATTGATAGATTGTATTCTTTTTGGCCATCCTTTTTCATTTGTTTGTGTAAAACTAAAGGTTTTGTTAGGAAATATAATTAATCCATGTAAATTTATTTCTTTTTCAAAAGACGGTATGCTTGGTATGTGGTTTCTATCTATACCTTGTGTGATCCACCCTCTATTTACTAATATAGCTTTCTGCCCAGCGTCTAAAATAAATGGAGTTAGTATCTCATAACCTACTTTATGTAAATATATTTTATTTTCTAACAAAAAACTATGTTTATTATCAAAGTGGCCTTGCATTTTGCTAGCAAAGTAATTTTTATCTAAATCTATATTCTTGTTTTGATTTAAATTGATAGGTACTGACAGGGATCTTTGAAAAAATAATTTTTGAATATGTTTTTTTATGTCCCCACGATGAATTTGCCAAAATCCTAAATAAACAAGTAGGGGAAGTAAGATTATTATTAGCAAGCTAGGAAATAATGTAGGTACAAAGCAATAGTTATACAACTGAATATAAATGATATTTTTTTTCATTAGCTCAAAAAATCCAAAAAAAACCTAATATCCAGATTGCTGCTAAGAAATCCCACCACCAAACAGCAGCATCGAAAGAAAAAACATTTTTTTCTAATAAATTACTTTTATAAATTCGGAAACATAAAATGCTTAAAAACAACAATGCAGCAACTATATTTAATAAATGTAACCCTAAGAAGCCAATTAAAAAACTGCCATAAACACCACTTTGGGCAATGATATGGACATGAATAAGGTGAATAAAGTAATAGGTTTGTGAAATTAAAAAAATATACGCTAGAAAAATAGCAATATTTAGAGTTATGCGACATAATTTATAGCGCAATTTTTTTAGATGATATAAAGAATCTGTCAGAAGTAAAGCACTTGACAATAATATAACTAAATTGAGGAGTGGCATGTGACGCAAAGAACCTATAGCCAGTGTGTTTGCAGTAGTATTTGCGCTTGGAGGTTTTATTAAGGGCCAATGCTTAGCAAAATCTGGCCAGAGTAAATAATGGGTTAACTGTGATGCATCGCCACTTTGCCCGGCTAGCCATGGAGTAATAGAAAATCTTACCTGAATAATAGCGCCAATTAATAAGCCAAATAAAAATAACTCAGAGATTAAAAACCATAGCATTCCCCAACGAAACGTTTTATTCATTTGTTGATTGTATAATCCGGCATTACTTTCTTCTGTAACATGCCATAACCAACCGCTTAACATAAATACTAAGCCAGCTATGCCAATTATAAATGCAATAAGCCCCCATTGTTTATCTAGATTGAGTGATCCAAATGCTAAAAAGAGTAATGCTAGTGCACCTATAATCGGCCAAGCACTTTGCTCGGGCACATAATATGAAGAGTCTTTGTTTTTCATCAGCGTTTGTCCTTTAACGTGATCTTATCTTTGTTGAATCTACTCTAGAAGAGTCAGATCTTCGATTTAAAATAGCTGTAACTGATCTTCTACAATACGAAAAAAATGTATTTTACATTCAACTTAATTAAAAAAATAATTAATAGGACTAGAATTACTTACACTTTACACCGATATTTTTCTAAGTTGTCTAGCTTTAAACATAAGAGCAATTTTAAAATGCGATTGAATGTTTAAAGGCCGAAAGACAATTGCTATAGTATTAGAAAAATAAATCTATTTGTTTTTTTGTAGCTTTTAAGTCTTTATCTAAAATTAAAAGTTGATTTTTAAGATCTTTCCATCCAGAGTTGATGCTATTTTTTAATTGAGTCGCAGTATTTATTTGAGGTTGAATTCCAATGGGAGGATATTTTTTTATCAATGCTTTCAATAGAGCAATTGTTTTCAAACTAGGGATTCCAGATGCATTATCGGGTTCAAAATGCCATTGAAAGGCACGTATGGCATCTTTACTTTGTGTGTCTAATATTTTCGTCGTTTGAATATTGTAACCATATAAACGTAAATTATCTTGTAACCAAATGAGATTGATATTTTTGTTTTTGGATAACTCTTTTAGAAATATATCAACATCCTGTTTATTAGGCCAAGCGCCTATTCCTTGTTCTGCTAAATATTTCCAAGGAAATTGCGGACCTGGATCTGATTTTCTATTTGGGGCAATATCTGAATGACCGACGAAGTCAGTTGGTTGGATTTCTTCACAAACCTTACCGTTTTTGTCTTTTACTGCTAATTCTTTAGTTATTTTTTTAAGCAAAAGTACAAGAACTCTACGTTGATGAGGAGTGTAGTCGTCCCAAACTAATTTACCTTGCTGCTGTAATTCATAGAGATCGTTAATTTTAATATTTAAAAAAGGATCATGTTGCTCTCGAAGAGTATTAGTCAAGTTAGTATATTTTTTGATAATTTTTTCCGATATATATTTTTTGTAAATTTGATCATCGCGTGGAGGAACTAAACCGCGCATTACATCTTCAAGAAATGCAGAAAGTAAGTTTTTTTTAATTAACAAAGAATAAAGGCTCTTATCCTTTTTTATTTCCTGAATAAGAAAAAATTTAATGTTGTTTTCCACTTGATATGGCCATAAAATTTTTCCGGAAGCTTGTTTTAGCCCATATCCATAGTTAATAATTTCGATCCCTACCGATGTATCATTGAGATGATTGCGTGTTTGCCAGTAGCTTTGGCCTGCATGCCAGGCGCGATATTTTATAGGAACTAATTGCCATAAATCGGTTCCATTGGATTTAGCCTCTTTAGGAATTAAATAGTGCGCACTAACATCTCCTTGTTTAAGTACTCTAAGAGAATCTTTTTCGTCTGAAACAGTATAATGCAGGACTATAAATTTTATTCGTTGATTATAATTACAACGATCAGCAGGATTTGAAGTTATTACCAACTGGTTTTGGTTCATTTGCCGGTCTAATGATTTGGAAAAAACCGGGTTGAAAGCTTGTAGTAAAAATGAAAAGCTAAGAATGAATAAAATATTGAATTTTGTTAAGTGAAGATAGCGCATCGATAAATTTTAAAGAAAGATTATGAAATAATATATGAATATAGTTATATAATAGGTTAATTACAATAGCAAGAATAAAAAGCGGTGCAATAGTAGTGAATTTGTTTGCATAAATAGATAATTAGGCCGGAATGTGCCTTAAAGTTTGCGACGTTAATTTGGTATTTTTCAAACCACGGGTGTCGAATAAAGTATAAGCTAAAGTAATAGTATTAATATTTTTAGGTAAATGTTGATCGATATGAAATAAAACCGGCATATCGCGGCGTTGGCCTGGGTTAAATGTTTGTTGGGTAAAACAAAAACATTCAGTTTTTTTTAAGTAACGTGCGGCTAATCCCGGAGAAACGCTAGGAATCGCTTGCACTGTCATTCGACGATTTGAATTATTTTTTGCAGCAAAATAAACTAAAATATTTTCTCCAGGATGTAATTGGATATGCTGAAGTCTAGGATAAAAATCCCAGGGAAGATAGTTATTGTTATTTGTCAAAAATTCCACACGAATACTACGTGACCAATCAATCTCATTCGAAGTTAGATAGGCATTTTTATCGGTTTTACCATTAATACCTAAATTTTTACAAAGTACGTTATAAAGTGGAATCATGGCAAAGCCGAAACCAAACATAATTAATGTTGTAAAACCCAGCAAAATTAAAATTTTTTTATTGGTTAATTTCGCTATTCTAACGGTCATGCTTTTGTATACCCACAGCCAAAAATTTAAGTGCGAAGAGTATATTACTCAAATTTCGGAGGTGTAGTAAAACTATGTAAGGGAGGAGGTGAACTTAAGGTCCATTCTAAGCCTTCAGCTCCTTCCCAAACTTGAGCGCTGGCTTTTTTCCCTTTTCCACGCATAGATTGTATAATAATGTAGAGAAAAAATAATTGTGCAAAACCAAATAAAAAAGCGCCTAAACTGGCAATAGCATTAAAATTTGCAAATTGTAATGAGTAATCAGCCACTCGCCTTGGCATACCGGCAAGGCCTAAAAAGTGCATCGGAAAAAACGTCAGATTGACGCCGATAACCGATAACCAGAAATGCCATTGACCTAAGCGTTCGTTGTACATAACCCCAGTCATTTTAGGTAACCAATAATAAGTTCCGGCAATAGCGCCAAACAAAGCACCAGGTACTAAGACATAATGGAAGTGTGCGACCACAAAATAGGTATCTTGATATTGAAAATCCGCTGGAACCATGGATAGCATGACACCCGAAAAACCACCGATGGTAAATAAGATAACAAATGCTAAAGCAAATAACATGGGGGTTTCAAAGCTTATAGAGCCGCGATACATGGTGGTTACCCAATTAAAAACTTTCACGCCTGTCGGTACCGCAATCAGCATAGTGGTATACATAAAAAATAATTCCGCAGCCAGTGGGACGCCTGTTACAAACATATGATGTACCCAAACAATAAAAGATAAGAATGCAATAGCTAATAACGCATACACCATAAATCGGTAGCCAAAAAGTTTTTTGCGGCTAAATGTTGGAATAATCTGTGAGATAATACCGAAAGCAGGAAGTATAATTATATATACTTCAGGATGACCAAAAAACCAAAAAAGATGTTGATAAAGTAAAGGATCACCTCCACCAGCAGCGTTAAAAAAACTTGTAGCAAAATGCCTGTCCATAAGCATCATCGTAACCGTAGCGGCTAAAACAGGCATCACTCCTATAAGCAAAAAAGCTGTAACAAACCAGCTCCAACAGAAGATTGGCATTTTCATCATCGTCATTCCTGGTGTTCGAAGATTCAGAAGCGTGACAATAATGTTAATTGCACCCATTAACGAAGAAAGTCCCATTAAATGGATTGCAAGAATTAAATAATCTGTGCTTGCCGGCCCATAGGTAGTTGATAAGGGGGCATACATAGTCCAACCAAAATTAGGTGCCGAACCATCCATAAATAAAGTACTAAAAAGTAAGATTGCTGCAACCGGCAAAATCCAAAATGCCCAATTATTCATCCGCGGCATAGCCATGTCAGGTGCACCTATCATCAATGGGATCATCCAGTTTGCAAAACCTGAAAAAGCCGGCATGATGGCAAGAAATAACATGACTAAGCCATGTAATGTTGTCATTTGATTAAAAAATTCTGGATTAAGTAAACGTGCCCCCGGTTGAAATAATTCTGCACGGATCAATAAAGCAAAGATTCCGCCGATAAAAAACATGAGTAAACTAAATAGCAGATACAATGTTCCAATTTCTTTATGGTTGGTTGTGAACAGCCAACGTTTTATGAATGCTAAAAAACCATGAGGGGCCGAATGTTCCAGATCAAGTGCTTGTTCCATGAAGAAGTTCTCCTGATTGTTGTTTGGCCCATAAATTAAAGTCTTTTTCGCTAACCGCTTTTACAACGATAGGCATAAAGGCATGGTTTGTTCCGCATAATTCTGCACATTGGCCACGATAAATGCCTTGAGTATCTATTTTAGCCCAGGCTTCATTAATAAATCCTGGAATAGTATCGCGTTTAATACCTAAAGTTGGCACCCACCATGAATGTATGACATCATTCGAAGTAAATAGAAATCTAATTTTTTTATGGATAGGTACGACTAATGGATGATCAACCTCTAATAAATACCATTGGTTTTTTTTTGCCTGATTCTGTAATTCTTGAGTAGGCGTAGAGAGATTACTAAAGAAATCGATGCCTTGATCTAGATAAGCATATCGCCAACGCCATTGATACCCGGTAACTTTTATGGTTAGCTCAGGATCACTATTATCATTCATTTTGATTAAGGTTCTAGTGGCGGGAATTGCAATGACGATTAATATAATAAACGGTACGATAGCCCAAGCAATTTCTAAAGCAAAATGTTCATGAAATTGAGCAGCATGAGCGCCTCGTGATTTTCTATGCCGAATTAACGAATAAATCATGATACTAAAGACTACAACTGCAATTCCTACGCAGATCCAAAATACCAACATATGTAAGTGATAAATAGCATGACTGATAGGTGTTACGCCTATTGGCATATTGGTTTGCCATGCTGCGAAAGCCAATCCGGGAGTAACCAGGAAAATAAAAAAAACTAAAAAAAATCTTTTAACATGATCCATGTCAACACTATCCTTTTTTATTACTCTTTCATTTGAAAATATTTTCTTTTTAAATTAGGAATCCTTTCGTATCTCCCAGCTTGAAATATAAAAAATTAAATTAATTTAAAATGCTTTAGTTTAAAATTTTACCATAGGGAATAATTTCCTGTAGTTTTACTTTGCTCAACCATATATTTTACACTTGCTTCCAATTCGGAATTACTACAGTTTTTGCAATCGCCTTTTGCGGGCATTTTTTTGTATCCATAGATAGTATGTGCAAATAAAACATCGATATTTTTTGCAATAATAGGTTTCCACTTAGTTTTATCCCCTAATATGGGTGCGCCTAACTTTCCATTATCATGACAGACAGCACAATGTTGTTGATAAATTTGTTTTCCTATTTGTAAGCTGAGTGGTATTTCTTGTAATGGTATCGTAGCAGTAGTTCCACTCTGGTCATTGAGGATGAGATAATCAACTGCGGCTTTTACTGCTTCATCTGAGCAGCCGGTGCAAGTACCCTTAGGCGGCATGGAATTAAAACCGTGAATAGCCCGATCATAAACGATACTTTTACCTTGTTTCAAACGTTTTTCCCATTCAACGGTATCACCTAATTTCGGAGCGCCTGCAGCCCCACTCGTATGGCAAACAGCGCAATAAGATTCATAAACCTTGTGACCGGTTTTCGAGGTAATAGGTCCACTAAAAGCTGAATAAGGTACATAGCTTTTTACAGTTTTTAAATAAAGCGCTATAGCATTTAAATCGGCGATGGATAAATATTTAAGACTGTTACTATTAACTTCTGCCATAGGGCCTGCTACGATACCGGAGTTTCTTAACATTTTGTTTTTTGTAAATACCGCCCGGATATCGTCGATACTGACGTTTTTTAATCCATTTCCACTAATATTAGGCGCATAATAACCTTGGATAAAACCACCCGTTAAATAGTTTTTCTTTTTTTCTGCGCCTAGCAAATTCAAAGGCGTATGGCACATGCCGCAATGACCTAAACCCTGGACTAAATATGCGCCACGATTCCATAACATCGTTTGTTGTTTATCTATTTCATACTCTCCGGAACGAAAAAATAAGATTCGCCATCCCAATTGCAAAAACCGCCAATTAAATGGCCACATCATTTCATTAACTTGATTAGCTTTTTTAATCGGATTTAGACTAAATAGATAAGCTTTGAGCGCTAATAAATCATCAGTATTGATTTTTGTGAAGCTAGCAAAAGGAAATACCGGAAAATAATAACTTCCATCGGGCGCTATTCCTTCATGCATGGCACGGATAAAATCTTTATCGCTCCAAGATCCTATTCCTGTGGCTTTATCTGGCGTAATATTAGGAGAATAAATGCTTCCGAAAGGGGTGTAAATTCCTAAACCTCCTGCAAAAGGTTTGCCGTGATGTTTAGTATCGGTATGACAAGCAATACAATCTCCTGCTTTACTTAAATATTCGCCGCGCTTAATGAGTTGGCGTAATGTAGCATCCTTAGGGTAATTAATGGCAGGATAGGGGATATTGAGCTCTGGATTTTTTTTTATTTTATCAACATTTGAGTTGGCAAATACTAAGCTTGATATGAGAAAGAATATAAATAGAAAAAAAGAATCTTTTAAAAATTTATAGCGATAGCTTAAGATTATTTTATTCATAGTCCTTTACGAATCCAATCTTTTTTAGAATGTATTGAAAGCCTAAATGCAAGTGCTTCATGCAACGCAGGCTTTAAGTAGTTTGTCCAAATTAAGTCAAAACATTATAATCTATTTAGTAGCATGACAGATAACTTTTTTAAATATTGCTGCAAATTAATGTGAGCTTTATCAAATGATTAATTCAAATGAATTAGCTATAGCTGTTAAGCTTTTAAAAGAAGGAAAATTGGTTGTTTTTCCTACTGAAACGCTCTATGCCTTGGCGGGGGATGCAAGAAATGTAGCAGCAGTTCAGCAAATTTTTGCATTGAAAAAACGTCCCACCAATCAAGCTTTAAGCGTTTTGTTGGCTAAAGAACATTCATTGGATAAATGGGCGCGTGATATTCCATTGGTAGCTGAAAAATTAGCTCAGCATTTTTGGCCAGGCCCTTTGACGCTTATTCTACATAAAGAAAAATCGGTGTTGACAGCGTTAACCGGTGGACAAGATAAAATAGGTTTACGAGTACCAGATCATCCTATTGCGCAAGCTATCCTAAATTCGTTTGGTAGTGGTTTGGCGGCACCCTCTGCAAACCGCTCGTCTCATCTGAGTCCTACACAAATTGAACATGTGCGACAGGAATTTGATAATGAACTCGAGCTCATTATTGATGGTGGACCTTGTGCGATTGGCATTGAATCGACAATTATTGATGTAACTTTTGTTATTCCGCGCATACTTAGAGTGGGTGCTATTTCATTAGAACAACTAAAATCTATCACTCCTTACGAAATTAAGGAGTTCACATTATCTCATTGCCTCTCTAAAAAGCCGTTATTAAAGCAAGTTTCCAAGCATGAATTAGCGTTCATTATCGATAGATATTTAAATCAAAATAAAACATTAACTGTGTTTGGATTGGGTCCAACAAAGAAAAAATATAAAAACTTAACTTGGATTCGCATGCCTAACGAGGCTAGTCAATATGGCCAGGTGTTATATAAATATTTGCATGAGGCTGAACAGCATCACGATGCAATTTTGGTGGAATCTGTGCCAAGGCTTAAAGCATGGACAGGCATACAAGCGATACTAGATAAGTATTCTGCATAGATTTTTTATTAAAACTAGGCTAGATTAAAAGCGCTTATATGGTGGACACTTATGTTAGTGCTTTTTTTTCTCTATAGTCTTTGTGTGCTCTTGGCCTGGTGCAGGCAGAGAAGGCTTGCTATAGGTTTATTTATGGTCATTTTGCTATTAACAGCGTTTGTGTTCATTCATCATATAACTAATCAGTTATCTCTGCAATTTTAGAGGTAATTATTATGCAACCCTCCAAAGTAGTAAAAATTGTTAAAACCCTCAATGCGATAGATGCTATAGGGTTGGCTTTTTTGTTGTTAGTGGCCTTCATTTTACAAATAGGTTATCACGAATTACCTTGTCCTTTATGTTTGTTGCAGCGGCTTGGTGTATTGGCAATAGCATTTGGGTTTTTGTTGAATGCACAATTTAAGATACGTCCAGTGCACTATACTTTGTCGCTATTATCGGCAATGCTAACGGCCTCTATTTGCGTGCGCCAAATCTTTCTTCACGTAATCCCAGGTGACCCGGGCTATGGTTTACCTTTATTGGGGTTACATCTTTATACCTGGCTGTTTCTTCTGTGTGTAGGCATTATCTTTTATATCTCAATTATTTTTAGTTTTTTCCCTCAATATAAATATGATGAGCCATCAAAAACCAAAGGTATGCAATTATTAACTCATACTGCTTTTGCAGTGGTTTTCCTTTTAGCCATTTTTAATGGTATTTCTACTTATTTAGAATGTGGAATTAAAGCTTGCCCAGAAAATCCAGTCAAATATGAGATTCAATTAGTAGCCTCTCATTCTAAACATGCTTAATTTTCCTATTTAAAAAATGCTAAAACAATAAAAATTAGCTTGTTACTTCGAGGTATTATGAATCTGAAAGATCTTAAATATTTATTAGCTCTAGCTGACCACCGTCATTTTGGAAAGGCCGCTAAAGCATGTTCGGTTAGTCAACCAACCCTAAGTATACAATTAAAAAAATTAGAACACGCTCTAGGTGTGCAATTATTTGAACGTGGTCAAAAAAGAGTTTTAATTACAACATCAGGTCTGCGTATTATTGAACAAGCAAAGCATGTATTGAATGCAGTGAATGAACTTGAGCGATTGGCAAAATTAGCTAACGACCCTTTTTTTGCTGAGTTACGTTTAGGACTGATTCCCAGCTTGGGGCCTTATTTACTTCCGCATATTTTACCTTTCATAAAGCAGCAATTACCAAAACTTACGTTATATTTATATGAAGATAAAACAGAGGCGCTTTTAACTCAATTGAATCAGGGTAATTTAGATGCTGTGATATTAGCATTACCGGTTCAGCATAAAGGCATGATTGTACAAACTTTATTTAAAGAACCTTTTTTTCTGGTTATGCCGATATCACACCCATTACATAATTCTAAAGAGCTGCATTTAGACGATTTAAACAGCGATAATCTGCTTCTTTTAGAAGAAGGACATTGCCTTAGGGATCAGGCATTAGAGGTTTGTCATAAAAAAAGTAATCTTAAGGAAAAGATGAATTATCGCGCAACTAGTTTAGAAACTTTGCGGAATATGGTAGCCAGTGGCGCGGGAATTACTTTGCTTCCTTTATTAGCGTTGGAAGAACATTCTTTGACAATCAACAAACCTTTTGCTGCTCCTATACCAGAACGAAAAATTGGAATTTTATGGCGTAAAGATAGTGTTTTGGAACCTTGTTGCAAAAAATTAGCGATAGTTATTGAAAATACGCTCCCAGATGTATTAACCGATTTAGAAAAAAAACTTAAATCAACTAGTACTCTTCGCACTTGAATTTTTGCTTATGTTTCTCAATTCGCAATTCTTTTGGCAATTGTCAAAAACTAAATTGATATGAATAAAACATTACCGAAGATTATTTTTTCATTGAGTCAAAAAATTCGTCATTAGTTTTGGTGTTTTTTAAACGTTCAATTAAAAACTCCATAGCGGTGACTTCATCCATGGATTGTAAAATTTTCCGTAATATCCACATTTTTTGTAATACATCGGGTTTAGCCAGTAATTCTTCACGTCGGGTACCGGATCGATTTAAGTGGATAGCAGGATAAATACGCTTTTCAGCTATCCGTCGATCAAGATGAATTTCCATATTTCCGGTTCCTTTAAATTCTTCATAAATAACATCATCCATTTTTGAACCGGTATCCACCAATGCGGTGGCGATGATGGTTAAACTACCACCTTCTTCTATATTACGTGCGGCTCCAAAAAAACGTTTTGGTCGTTGTAGTGCATTCGCATCGACACCACCGGTTAATACCTTTCCAGATGAAGGAATAACGGTATTATAAGCACGCGCTAAACGGGTGATAGAATCTAATAAAATAACAACATCTTTTTTGTGTTCGACTAATCGTTTCGCTTTTTCAATAACAATTTCTGCAACTTGGACATGGCGTGTTGCAGGTTCATCAAAAGTACTTGCAATAACTTCACCACGAACCGAGCGTCGCATATCGGTTACTTCTTCAGGACGTTCATCAATTAATAAAACAATCAAATAGCATTCTGGACAATTATGCGAAATCGATTGTGCAATGTTCTGCATCATCATCGTTTTCCCGGCTTTCGGAGGAGATACAATTAAACCACGTTGTCCTTTTCCAGTCGGAGCAACTAAATCAATAATTCTAGCAGTGATATCTTCTGTGCTGCCGTTTCCACGTTCCAGCGTCACGCGTTCGTCGGGAAATAAAGGAGTTAAGTTTTCAAATAAAACTCGATTTTTAGCATTTTCAGGAGCGTCAAAATTAATTTCGCTTACTTTAAGTAAAGCAAAATAACGTTCAGACTCTTTAGGAGGTCGAATTTTTCCTGAAACAGTGTCGCCAGTGTGAAGATTAAAGCGTCGAATTTGACTAGGAGAAACATAAATGTCATCAGGGCCGGCAAGGTAAGATCCTTCTGCAGAACGTAAAAAGCCAAAGCCATCCGGTAATATTTCTAATACGCCGTCCCCATAGATGTCTTCTCCTCTTTTTGCTAAAGCTTTGAGGATAGAAAAGATCATATCTTTTTTGTGCAGGCGACCTAGACCGTCTATTTTTAATTCTTCAGCGATGGCAACGAGTTCGGCCGGGGAGTTTTTCTTGAGTTCTGTTAAATTCATAGTATTGTTTCTTTCATAAAAGGATGTGTAAAAAATTGAGTAAGTTTAAGTATTTAATTGGAATATTTAATATAAAGGATGTGTCAAGAATTTAGAGCGTGTTAAATAAATTCATTTTATAATGTTATATCCGAGTAGAGATACAAATAGTGCTCCTCGCATGGTTTAAATAAATGATGCGAAAAAAGTTACCTGTAATCCCAAAAACAGTGTTAATGCTTGGTAATCGTGTTTATCTCAAGGCTCATCCTACTTAGAAAAATAGTTATAGAATACATTGGTCTTTAAGCAAGATGTTTATCTAAAAATGTTTCTAACTGAGATTTCGATAAGGCGCAGACTTTAGTTTCAAGTGCCTTTCCATCTTTAAAGAGGATTAATGTAGGAATACCACGCACACCGTATTTTGCCGGGGTATTAGGGTTCTCGTCAACATTTAATTTGACAATTTTTATTTTTCCGAGATACTTTGGGGCTAGCTCCTCTAAAATAGGGGTGATCATTTTGCAGGGCCCACACCATTCTGCCCAAAAATCAACGAGTATAAATGACGAATCGACTTGTAATACTTCTTTTTCAAAGGAAGCATCGTTAAGAGTAATAATGGAAGAGTTATTCATGGTAGTAACCTATTTAACCTCAAAAAAAATATTTGACAAGTTATTCATGCTCAGGGGCTACAACGTAAATGCCAGGAGCATTCCGTAAATAACCGTTATAGTCCATCCCATATCCAAAAACAAAACCATGATCCATAGTAATAGCTGTAAAATCTGCGGAAGTTGTTCCTCCAGGCAAGCGTTCAGCTTTTTGTTTGTCGAGTAAGACGGCGGTATATACTGTATTGGCCCCCTGTGCATGACAATAATCAACGATAGCTGCTAATGTCAAGCCGCCATCAAGAATATCTTCTATAATCAATATATTACGACCTTTGAGCGATACGCGTGGTTTAGCTATCCAGAGGATTTCAGATTGCCCAACTGTATCATGTGCATAGCGAGTAGCGTGAACATAGTCGAGTTCTAAGGGAAAATCTAGACGTGGTAGTAAATTTCCTGCTGGGATAAGACCTCCAATCATGACACATAAGACTAGTGGATTGCTTTCACTTAACTTATTGCTAATTGCCTTAGCCATATTATCTAAACTTTTTTCGATTTCTTCTTTAGTAAAAAGACGAGTCGCTTTTCTTTCGACTTCTTGTATATGACTCGGAATTAACATGAATGCATCCTAATGTTCGAATAATGGTTTTAATAGATTAACCGCACTAAGCCAGGCATCAGTTTGTTGTAGTGCGGGGAGCGTTAGTGTGCGACGAGGAAATAATTTTTGCAAGTGCTGAGAATTATAAAGTTTAATTAATTCAGGGTAGCGTTCTAAATATTCTAATGCCAAGATAGCGTCTTTTCGGCAATTACAAACTAATAATCCATTACATCCAGCTTGTAACGCAAGATGAACGCGTTCGGAAATAGTGCCCATATGTTGTACCGCTTTCATTGATAAATCGTCGGTGAAGATTGCGCCCGTAAAATTTAATTGTTGACGCAAAATAGATTGTAGCCAGTAAGAGGAGAAGCCGCAGGGTAGCGGATCAACCTGATTGTAGACTATATGAGAAGCCATTATGCCATCTAAGTAAGGTGTTAATTGAGAAAACGGGATTAAGTCCTGGGCCTCAATAGTTTGAAAATCTCTATCGTCGACGGTGAAATGTGTGTGTGTATCTGCACTGACAGAGCCATGTCCAGGAAAATGCTTACCAACAGAACACATCCCAGCACGATGCATCCCCGCGATGACCGCGCTTCCTAATTTAACCACAACAGTAGGGTTACTATGTAATGCACGTAACCCTATGACTTGATTTAAATTATTATTTAAATCTAAAACGGGTGCAAAACTAAGATCAATTCCAACCGCCAATAATTCACAGGCTAATAACCAGCCATGTGTCTCAGCCAGTTGAATAGCTTCATCAGGGTTTTGATCATAACGAGCGCCAATTAATCCCAAGGCAGGTAGCGACGTAAATCCATTTTGAAAACGTTGAACTCTCCCTCCTTCTTGATCAACAGTCAATAGCAGTTGCTGATTACTATGTAAATGAATTTGTGAAATTAAGTTTTCAAGTTGAGAAGTCGATTCGAAATTACGCTGAAAAAAAATGATACCACCCACTTGAGGATGTTTGATTATTTCACGTTCATCAGGACTTAATTCTAAGCCTGCTAAATCCAATATAATAGGTCCCATAAATTTCGCTTAACAAATTTTAAAAAAAATTTAATTAAAAATTAACTTTACTTCTAGTACTTTAATTATAACACCATTTAAATTAGTAATTAATCAACTCTATTTGGTACTTAAAAAAGAAAAGTTCTCAGTTCAATCGTTGGGACGGTTTACGTCCTGTAAGCAACAAAACAATTGAATTGAAGCAATATATAACGGAAATATTTTTAACAAACATTCTGCTTGACAGAAAAGCTGATTGATGTAGAATTCGCGAGCTCTTGAGTTTTCGGCTTGAGAGAAAGGGTAAAAGCTTAGAAAGGGTTTAGGATAAAAGCTAAACAAGGCCTAAGAAAAATCCAAAAGAAGTTCATTAAAAATTAAGTATGCAGTAAGCAAAGTGTGTGGGCGCTTGGCAAGAGCCGATATGAGGGCTATTGGGATAAAACCTAATAGTTATAAGTATTAGCAAACCGAGCGCTGAGATTGTGAGAGATCATAATTTGAGTGAGACGGGATTAAACAAAAAAGTGAAGAGTTTGATCCTGGCTCAGATTGAACGCTGGCGGCATGCCTAACACATGCAAGTCGAACGGCAGCACAGTAAAGATTTCGGTCTTTATGGGTGGCGAGTGGCGGACGGGTGAGTAAAGCGTAGGAATCTGTCCTGGAGCGTGGGATAACCCGAGGAAACTCGGGCTAATACCACATGATATCGAGAGATCAAAAGCAGGGGACCGAAAGGCCTTGCGCTCTGGGGTGAGCCTACGTCGGATTAGCTAGTTGGTGGGGTAAAAGCCTACCAAGGCGACGATCCGTAGCTGGTCTGAGAGGATGACCAGCCACACTGGGACTGAGACACGGCCCAGACTCCTACGGGAGGCAGCAGTGGGGAATCTTGGACAATGGGGGAAACCCTGATCCAGCGATGCCGCGTGTGTGAAGAAGGCCTTCGGGTTGTAAAGCACTTTAGGTGGGGAAGAAAGGTAACGAGCGAATAACTCGTTGCTATGACGGTACCCGCAGAATAAGCACCGGCTAACTCTGTGCCAGCAGCCGCGGTAATACAGAGGGTGCAAGCGTTAATCAGAATGACTGGGCGTAAAGGGCGTGTAGGTGGTTGACTAGGTTTGATGTGAAATCCCCGGGCTTAACCTGGGAATTGCGTCGAAAACGGGTCGACTGGAGTGAGATAGAGGGTTGTGGAATTTCCGGTGTAGCGGTGAAATGCGTAGATATCGGAAAGAACATCAGTGGCGAAGGCGACAACCTGGATCTTAACTGACACTGAGGCGCGAAGGCGTGGGGAGCAAACAGGATTAGATACCCTGGTAGTCCACGCAGTAAACGATGAGAACTAGCTGTGATGTGTAGGGAGCAATCTCTGCATGACGTAGCGAAGCTAACGCGTTAAGTTCTCCGCCTGGGGAGTACGGCCGCAAGGTTAAAACTCAAAGGAATTGACGGGGGCCCGCACAAGCGGTGGAGCATGTGGTTTAATTCGATGCAACCCGAAGAACCTTACCTACCCTTGACATCCTTGGAAGAAGGCAGAGATGCTTTTGTGCCGAAAGGAACCAAGAGACAGGTGCTGCATGGCTGTCGTCAGCTCGTGTCGTGAGATGTTGGGTTAAGTCCCGTAACGAGCGCAACCCTTATCCTTTATTGCCAACAGGTTATGCTGGGAACTTAAGGGAGACTGCCGGTGATAAACCGGAGGAAGGTGGGGACGACGTCAAGTCATCATGGCCTTTATGGGTAGGGCTACACACGTGCTACAATGGGGCGTACAGAGGGAAGCCAACCCGCGAGGGGGAGCCAATCCTTTAAAACGTTTCGTAGTCCGGATTGGAGTCTGCAACTCGACTCCATGAAGTTGGAATCGCTAGTAATCGCGAATCAGCAAGTCGCGGTGAATACGTTCTCGGGCCTTGTACACACCGCCCGTCACACCATGGGAGTGGGTTCTACCAGAAGGCGGTAGATTAACCTCGCAAGAGGAGATCGCCGACCACGGTAAGATTCATGACTGGGGTGAAGTCGTAACAAGGTAGCCGTAGGGGAACCTGCGGCTGGATCACCTCCTTATGAAAATAAGACAATAAGAAACCCTAACGCCTAAGCGCCCACACACATTGCTTACTTTAAACAAAGAGTCGATAGAGACAATCGAATCCTGAGTTTAGAGAATGAATAAATAACTGAATTAGAGAAGCGAAGAATTTTAATTGAGTTCAATGCGGTTTAGCTTTGCGAAGCGGAATGTACTGAAAAGTTCATGAGCATCGGAAAAGACGAGCCAACGAAGGAATCAATTAAAAGGCAAGCTTTGTGCAAGATTAAGGGTCTGTAGCTCAGTTGGTTAGAGCACACGCTTGATAAGCGTGGGGTCGGTGGTTCAAGTCCACCCAGACCCACCAGCTTAAGACTAGAGTAAAAAAGTCTTTTGGGTGCAGAACTAGAGAAGCGAAGAATTTTATTTGAGTTCAAGGCGAAAGCTTGGCGAGGGACGGAGTGCACTGCGAAGTGCATGAGTACTGCAAGCAAGCTTTTAACGTAGAAATCGAGTAAAAGACAAGCTTTCTAAAGTATGAGGGGCCATAGCTCAGCTGGGAGAGCATCGGCTTTGCAAGCCGAGGGTCGTCGGTTCGATCCCGACTGGCTCCACCAAGATACAGGCCCAAAAAGAATTTAAGAATATAAGGAAGAGAAGGAAAAAGAATAAGAAGCCATGAAGGTATAAAGGAAGAAATAAGCGTCTTAGGCGTTTATAAAAAAGTTCATTAACAAAACAGAAATCTGTAAGAAGGCGCGAAGATGTAAAAGAAGTAAAATTTTTTTATGATCTTCCAAGAATGAAAGAATGAAGTTGTTTTATAAAAACAATTTCAGGGTATGTTGCATTCAGCGAAAAGAACCAGAAAATCCAACAAGTGAAAGCTTGCAAGCTTTCAACTCAAATTGGAAAGGAGTTTTATTTCACTCTTAAAAAAGTAAAGTAAAAACTATCTAGAAAATTTAAGTAGCTAATTGCTGAGCGAAGTATTTTTGTTGAGTTTGAGGCGAAAGATTGGCGAGGAAACAGAGTGTACTGTGAAGTACATGAGTACCGCAGGCAAGCTTTCAACGAGAAAATCAATAAAAAGACAAAGCGAAGCGAAGTGAAGAGTAACGAGTTGGGTTCTCAAATCAAGTAAATAAGCGCAGAAGGTGAATGCCTTGGCAGTCGAAGGCGAAGAAAGACGTGGAAGCCTGCGAAAAGCTTCGGGGAGCTGGCAAACAAGCTTTGATCCGGAGATATCTGAATGGGGAAACCCGATCTATTTTAGATAGGTCATTGTTAACTGAATACATAGGTTAACAAAGCGAACCGAGGGAACTGAAACATCTAAGTACCTCGAGGAAAAGAAATCAAATGAGATTCTGCAAGTAGCGGCGAGCGAACGTGGAAGAGCCTTCACGAGCTAGTTAATAGGTTAGCCAAAAGGTCTGGAAAGGCCTGCCATAGAGGGTGATAGCCCCGTCGGCGAAAATCTGTTAATGAGACTAAGCGTGAAACCAAGTAGGGCGGGACACGAGAAATCCTGTTTGAAGATGGGGGGACCATCCTCCAAGGCTAAATACTCTCGACTGACCGATAGTGAACCAGTACCGTGAGGGAAAGGCGAAAAGAACCCCGGTGAGGGGAGTGAAATAGAACCTGAAACCGTCTGCGTACAAGCAGTAGGAGCTCCGCACTTAAATTACTTTGTAGAGCAGTTTAATCAAACTGAAAAATAAAGAAGACTATTAAAATTAGTTAAGCTCACAGCCATAGAATTTTTGACAAGGCGCCGTGAAGATGAGCAACCGGAGTGTATAGTTATACATGAGGATTGCGAGTTGAGCGGTAACGTAGACAAAAATTCAAGTGCGAAGAGTGTTATTTAGATAGTACACAGAGTAATTAAAGTGCGGAGTGACTGCGTACCTTTTGTATAATGGGTCAGCGAGTGACTTTTAGTGGCAAGCTTAACCGAATAGGGTAGGCGAAGGGAAACCGAGTCTGATAAGGGCGTTTGAGTCGCTAGGAGTCGACCCGAAACCGAGCGAGCTAGCCATGTCCAGGGTGAAGCTTGGGTAACACTAAGTGGAGGCCCGAACCCACATCTGTTGCAAAAGATGGGGATGAGGTGTGGCTAGGAGTGAAAGGCTAAACAAGCTCGGAGATAGCTGGTTCTCCTCGAAAGCTATTGAGGTAGCGCCTCGTGTTAACGACTAGGGGGTAGAGCACTGTTTCGGTAAGGGGGTCATCCCGACTTACTGAGCCGATGCAAACTTCGAATACCTAGGACGTGATGCACGGGAGACACACGGCGGGTGCTAACGTCCGTCGTGAAAAGGGAAACAACCCAGATCACCTGCTAAAGTCCCAAAAGTTAGGTTAAGTGTGAAACGTAGTGGAAAGGTTTAAACAGCCAGGAGGTTGGCTTAGAAGCAGCCATCCTTTAAAGAAAGCGTAATAGCTCACTGGTCGAATCGGTCTGCGCGGAAGAATGAACGGGGCTCAAACCTAATACTGAAGCAGTGAATGTCATTGGTTTACGAATCAATGATGTGGTAGAGGAGCGTTCGGTAAGCCGTTGAAGGTGACCTGTAAAGGTTGCTGGAGGTATCCGAAGTGCGAATGCTGACATGAGTAACGATAAGGCGAGTGAAAACCTCGCCCGCCGAAAGTCCCAGGATTCCTGCGCAACGGTAATCGACGCAGGGTGAGTCGGCCCCTAAGGCGAGGCGGAAACGCGTAGTCGATGGGAAACAGGTTAAAATTCCTGTACTTTTATAGGCTGTGATGGGAGGACGAAGAAGGCTAGATTAGCCGGAGACTGGTAGTTCCGGTTTAAACGTGTAGAGAGAATCTCTAGGAAAATCCGGAGGTTCGTTAATCTCGAGACGTGACGACGAGTTGTTAACTTCGGTTAACGACGAAGTAATTGATGCCCTGCTTCCAGGAAAACTCTCTAAACTTCAGGTCTATAGGAACCGTACCGCAAACCGACACAGGTGGACAGGTAGAGAATACTAAGGCGATGAGACAACTTGGGTGAAGGAACTAGGCAAATTGGCACCGTAACTTCGGGAGAAGGTGCACCTTTTTTGGTGAGTGGGTTTACCCCATAAGCTGAGGGAGGTTGAAATAATCAGGTGGTTGCGACTGTTTACCAAAAACACAGCACTCTGCAAACTCGAAAGAGGAAGTATAGGGTGTGACGCCTGCCCGGTGCCGGAAGGTTAATTGAAGTGGTTAACTTGCGCTGAGATGGCTTTTGACAATGAATTAGAGAGAAGAATAATTCGAAGAGAAAGATCAAAAGTCATGTCAGCGCAGGTGAAGCTGCGGATCGAAGCCCCGGTAAACGGCGGCCGTAACTATAACGGTCCTAAGGTAGCGAAATTCCTTGTCGGGTAAGTTCCGACCTGCACGAATGGCGTAACGACAGCCACACTGTCTCCACCCAAGGCTCAGTGAAATTGAAATCGCTGTGAAGATGCAGCGTACCCGCGGCAAGACGGAAAGACCCCGTGCACCTTTACTACAGCTTTACACTGGACTTTGAATTTAACTGTGTAGAATAGGTGGGAGGCGTTGAAGCGAGTTCGCTAGAATTCGTGGAGCCGACCGGTGAAATACCACCCTGTTAAAGTTGAAGTTCTAACCTAGGGCCCTGAACGGGCTTGGGGACAGTGTATGGTGGGTAGTTTGACTGGGGCGGTCTCCTCCTAAAGAGTAACGGAGGAGCACGAAGGTACCCTCAGCGCGGTCGGACATCGCGCATTGCGTGTAATGGCACAAGGGTGCTTGACTGCGAGACAAACACGTCGAGCAGGTGCGAAAGCAGGTCATAGTGATCCGGTGGTTCCGAATGGAAGGGCCATCGCTTAACGAATAAAAGGTACGCCGGGGATAACAGGCTGATACCGCCCAAGAGTTCATATCGACGGCGGTGTTTGGCACCTCGATGTCGGCTCATCACATCCTGGGGCTGAAGCAGGTCCCAAGGGTATGGCTGTTCGCCATTTAAAGTGGTACGCGAGCTGGGTTCAGAACGTCGTGAGACAGTTCGGTCCCTATCTGCCGTGGGCGCTGGAGATTTGAGAGGAGCTACGCCTAGTACGAGAGGACCGGCGTGGAGGTACCGCTGGTGGTCCGGTTGTTTCGCCAGAAGCATAGCCGGGTAGCTACGTACCGACAGGATAACCGCTGAAAGCATCTAAGCGGGAAGCCTCCCTCAAGATAAGATCTCCCGAGGATTTATTCCTCCTAAAGGTCCGTTGAAGACGACGACGTAGATAGGTGGGGTGTGTAAGTGCAGCAATGTATTGAGCTAACCCATACTAATTGACCGTGTGGCTTGATTTGAGAATCCTACTGGTTATTCTTTAGTGAATACTAGATAGGCTGAATAAAGCATATCCACATAAACACTTTTTACAGATTTTTTGTTTTGATATTTAAAGTAAATTTACTTTAATAAAGGTTTTGCTAAGTTTTAAAGAGATTTAGCGAAAGTAAAATAGGATTCGCGCTGTTGATAAGGAGCGATGAATTTTATTTGAGATCAAGGCGGGTTAACTTTGAGTAGCGGAGTGTACTGGAAAGTACATGAGCACCGAAAAGTTAAGCCAACGAAGAGATCGAATAAAAGACAAGCGACTTAGCGCAAAATGAATGCCTGGCGACCTTAGCGAATAGGCACCACCTGATCCCATTCCGAACTCAGACGTGAAACTATTCTGCGCCAATGATACTTTGGGGTTCCCCCATGGGAAAGTAGGGCATCGCCAGGCTACTGTTACACATAAAAACCCGCTTTTCGCGGGTTTTTTCTTTTAATCGGCCGGCTTTTGCTTTATTTATTACATTGTTTTATGGTTAGCTTATCTTGAAAATTCAAACTCAATATAAACTGGAAGATTTTGCTTATGCACTTCCGGAAAAGCTAATAGCGCATTATCCAACTAAGCAGCGCACCGATAGTCGATTGTTTTGTTTAAATAAAACGACAGGTGCCATTCAACATAAAAAATTCAAAGATATTTTAAATTTTATAAATCCAGGGGATCTGTTAGTTTTAAATAATACGCAAGTTATTCCAGCACGATTGTTTGCAAAGAAAACGACAGGTGGAAAAGTAGAAATTTTAATTGAAAAAATATTAAACAAAAAATGTGTTTTAGCCCAGTTAAAATCAAGTAAGTCACTTAAATTGGGGACTATACTTATATTAGAAACGGGTGTGTGTCTAGAAATCACTGCTCGATCTGAAAATATATTTGAATTAGTTTTTTTAATCGAACCTAATACCTCTATTTTAGAACTATTAAATAAAATAGGTCATATTCCATTACCTCCCTATATACAAAGAGCAGATGAATTATTTGATTGGGAACGTTATCAAACTGTTTTTGCATCTTCGCCAGGTGCTATCGCAGCGCCGACAGCAGGTTTACATTTTGATGAAGATTTGTTAACACAATTAAAAGCTAAAGGAGTAAATATTGCTTATATTACTTTACATGTTGGTTCAGGAACTTTTCAACCCATTCGCAGCGCACGTCTAGAAGATCATCGTATGCACAATGAGCATATTACTGTGTCTGAAACAGTCTGTGAACAAATAACCCTAACTAAACAAAATAATAAACGCGTTATAGCAGTTGGAACTACAGTAGTGAGAAGTTTAGAAACTGCGACTTTAAATAGTCAGATCAAATCATTTGTTGGAAGCACACGCCTTTTTATTTATCCAGGTTTTAATTTTCGTTGTATCGATGCCATAATCACTAATTTTCATTTGCCGTATTCGACTTTATTGATGTTAGTGTGTGCTTTTGCAGGCTATGAGCGTGTTATGCAATCCTATTATGAGGCGATTAAACAGAATTATCGATTTTTTAGCTATGGCGATGCCATGTGGATCAGCTAAGAAGAATTTCAGCGGACAAAATTTGCGAATAGACAACGAACCAGGTAAATTGCTTGGCTTAATATCATGATCCCCTTAGGAGTAAAGTATGAGTTTTTTTATCACTGATGTATTAGCTCAATCAGCCGCCAATACTATAGCCCCTCAATCCAGCGGATATTCTCAAATTTTAATTTTATTAGGTTTTGTAGTCATCTTTTACTTGTTATTATGGCGGCCGCAAGCGAAACGCGCGAAAGAACATCGCCAATTAATGGCCAACTTAGCAATAGGTGATGAAGTGACAACTACCGGTGGAATAGTCGGCAAGATTACCCGCCTAAATGATGATTTGATTTCTCTGAAAGTTGCTGAAAACGTGGAAATTAATTTACAAAAAGCAGCTGTTTCTAGCGTATTACCTAAAGGGACTATGAAGTCTTAAACCATTTATGCTCAATAAATACCCGCTCTGGAAAAATAGTTTATTACTGGTGTTGCTGATACTTGGTTTTATTTATGCAGCACCTAATCTTTTTCCAGAGCAGCCAGCGGTTCAAATTTCGCCTTCTACAGCGATAATGCATGTGAACCTTGAAGCTTTACAAACCAAAGTCAATGCCTTGATTAAAGCAGTACAGATTTTTCCTGTTAGTGAAGAGCTTAATCAGCAAACGCTTTTACTGCGATTTAATAACACGGATACACAACTTAAAGCGAAAGATATTTTATCCTCTGCCTTAGGTGATGATTATACTGTGGCGGTTAATTTATTATCCTCAACACCACGTTGGATGCAGGCAATTGGTGCTTCTCCTATGAAATTAGGGTTGGATTTGCGCGGGGGTGTACATTTCGCTTTAGAAGTCGATATTAATAATCTTATTGCGCAACGGATGCAAGGTTTAGCAAAGAATATTAGCGAAAATTTACAACAAGCCCGTATTCGCTATACAGAATTAATACCTAAAGAAAAACAATTATCTATTTTATTTAGAGACATAGATAATTTAAACCAAGCAAAAAAGTTGTTACAGCAACAGTTTCCAGCTTTTGAATTTACTGAAGCAACCGGAAACCCCAAGCAACTGGTAGCTGTTTGGTCGAACCAAGGACTTAATAATTTACGGCAATTGGCTATAGACCAAACCATCAATACTTTACGGAATCGAATTAACGAGTTGGGTGTCGCAGAACCTATTGTTCAACAACAGGGGAATAATCGAATTTTGGTCGATTTACCCGGTGTTCAAGATATAGCACGAGCACAACAAATTTTAGGTGGAACAGCAACGATAGAGTTTCGTTTAGTGGATACAATACATGATCCACATTTGGCACAAGTAGATAAGGCATCACCTGTGGGCACACAATTATATCAGTATGAAAATCAACCCGTGTTACTAAACAAACAAGTTATTTTAACGGGTAATTCGATTACTGACGCTTCAACTAGCTTTGATGAATCGGGACGATCCGCTGTGAGTATTAGTTTGGGAGGAGGGGGTGAAAGTTATTTTCATCAGGTGACTGGTGAAAACGTAGGTAAGCCACTGGCTATAGTGTATGTTGAAACTAAAAGCAGTGCAAAAGTAGTAAATGGTAAAATTATTCATATTCCTCGTAAAGTGGAACGAATTATTAGTATTGCTAGAATTCAGACCGCACTACCTCCTAATTTTCAAGTAACTGGTTTAACCAATCCACAAGAAGCTTTGAACTTATCCTTATTGTTACGCGCGGGTGCATTGCCAGCGCCTATTTATGTGGTCGAACAACGAACCATAGGTCCACAATTAGGTGCTGAGAATATCCATAAAGGAATTATTTCTATTATTGTGGGATTTATTTTGGCAGTTGTGTTTATGGCTGTTTATTATGGTGTATTTGGTGTAATTGCTGATATAGCCTTAGCACTTAATTTAGTACTATTAGTTGCTTTATTATCTTTATTGGGTATGACGTTAACTTTGCCAGGTATGGCAGGGATTGTGCTGACTGTTGGTATGGCTGTTGATGCGAATGTCTTAATATTTGAGCGTATTCGTGAAGAATTACGCAATGGTGTGTCACCACAATCAAGTATTCATGCTGGTTACGATCGTGCATTAATTACTATTATTGATGCGAATGTGACAACTTTAATAGTCGCATTAATATTATTTGGAGTAGGTACTGGATCAATCAAAGGATTTGCGGTGACTCTAACCATAGGATTGCTCACTTCAATGTTAACCGGGATCATGATAACAAGAGCCTTGATCAATGCGTGCTATGGAGGACGTCCTCTAAAACGTTTGCCGATTGGTATTTAGTTTTAAAGAGTAAAAACAGTGGAATTTTTTAAAAAACAAACCCATATAAATTTTTTAGGCTTACGTCGCTGGGCGGTAGGTTTATCTCTACTGTTAGTTATTATTTCAGCGGGGTCCTTAATCATCAAAGGTTTACATTGGGGATTAGACTTTACAGGAGGTAGTCAATTACAAGTTTCTTTTAATCATACGGCAGATATTCCCTTATTAAGAAAACAATTAGAAGCAGCGGGATTTAAAGATCCCTTAGTGCAAAGTTACGGAACTTCACGCGATATATTGATAAGCTTGGCGCCTCATCAGCAGACTACACAACATGATTTAAGCGTACAAATTATAAAGGCTTTACCGGGTGCACAATTAAAACAGATTGAATATATAGGTCCTCAGGTAGGTCGTGAATTAGCAACCCAAGGCGCGCTAGCTGTTTTTATTGCACTCTTAGGTATCATGATTTATATCGCACTGCGTTTTGAGTATCGTTTTGCTGTAGGTGCTGCAATAGCTTTGATTCATGATCCTATCGTTATTTTGGGTATATTTTCTTTATTTAATATTGAATTCAATCTAACAGCATTAGCAGCAATTTTAGCAGTAATTGGTTACTCACTTAACGACACCATCGTTATCTTTGATCGAATTCGCGAAAACTTTCGTAAGCTTCGTAAAGGTACGGCAGTAGAAGTGGTTAATTTGTCTATAAATCAAACCTTGTCGCGTACTATCATGACATCCGCAACGACATTATTTGTTGTGCTTTCGCTGTGTGTTTTTGGTGGAACGATGATTCATAGTTTTGCTTTAGCACTCGTAATAGGAATTGTTGTGGGTACTTATTCGTCGATTTATGTGGCTGGAATTATTGCCGTAGCATTAGGTTTGGATCGACGTAATTTTTTACCCCCAGTAAAAAGTGTCGATGATAGACCTTAATTCGATATATTTATTAATCCCCTCAGAAGATCTTGTCTTTAAGCCTTTATATTTTTTTCCTCGGTATATACGTTGTTTATAAAAACTATAAGTTTTTTAATATTTACTTAATCTATAGTTGCTAATATAACTAACTGAAAGAATGATAAAAAAGATAGTGCTTTCTGTAAAAGACTATCAATAAATAGAATCAGTAACTGTAGCGAGAAAAATAAAAAAATGCCTACTTATCATCGAGAATTTAAAAAAAGATTTAAGATTTTCCCTGCTGATGACAATAGCTTGATTGTGCATGATTTTAATAGAAATAAAGGACATATTTATATTAACGATAAATTGTTGGGAGAAATGTTTGCGGAAATTACAGCAGATAATTTTGATAAAGTATGGAAGGAATTATTCGTAGGTGCTGGAAAAGAGGAATTAATCAACTGGAAGAATCTTGCTACTAGATACCTTCATCAGGGTGGTTTTTTGTATCCCCTCCAAGCAATTGTAGCGGGATGTTTATCAAGGCCACATTTAGGATATAGTACTGCATCCGCTCAAAAGGAATTGCGCTTTGCATTTAATGAAAATAGTTTAAAAATCAAAGAAAATTTTACCTATACAAGTTTACCAAATCCTGATGACTCCTTAACATTAGAGGCAGAAGAAGGTAGTTATCTACTTCGGGGGGAGTTATCACACAGTTTATTTGTTGGTATAAATGATAAAAAAATTGCAAATTTTCAACATATTATCGCTGAGGTTAAACTTGATTACAAAGAACTAAAATTAAAGACACATCTAGATCAAAGAAATGTAATTAATAAAATCAAGGACTTATTCAAAGAGTTTTTTAAAGATTTAATTCCTAGTTTAAATAACTATGCGTTCTTTAAGTCCTCTACCTATAAAGGTAGCTTTTGCTTATCAAAGCCTAAAGAAATAAATGGCATTGAATATACTAGAATAAGAAAATAAAAAAAGCTAAACAAAAACTAAAGTGAACGAATAGCTTGTAATACTACAGGGCAGAGTTTGGAGTTAGCGACAAGGATATGTCCAGCTTCAAAGTAATTCTCACCGCCTTTTATATCACAAGCTATTCCACCCGCTTCTATAACCAACAAAACACCCGCAGCCATATCCCAGGGCGCAAGTTCAAGCTCCAAAGCAGCATCTAAGCGTCCTGCCGCCACATAAGCTAAATCAAGTGCCGCTGATCCGGTTCGGCGTATGCCACTGGCTTGTGACATCATTGTGCGTAAAGCTTCTTTATTGATAGAAGTTGTCATCGTATTAAAGCCACGGCTAGGAATTGAGATTCCTATTAAGGATTCTTGAATACTGGAACGTGTACTGACACGTAAACGACGCGTATAACGTTGTGTATTATCTAAATAAGCACCTTGGCCGCGTGTTGCTGTAAATGTTTCTTGGCGTAAGGGATCATAGATTAAGGCATGCTCAATATAATCTTTTTCATTGTTTTTAACAGCAATAGATACAGCAAAATGTGGAAAATCATGGACATAATTACAGGTTCCATCCAGTGGATCAATAATCCAAGTATATTTATCTCCGTTAATTGGCTCGCTTTCTTCCGCAATGATCCCATGATTTGGATAAGCATCTTGGATAGTAGAGATAATAATTTTTTCAGCTTTTAGATCGATCTCAGTGACAACGCCGCGATTATCCTGTTTTTGTTGCATACGAAGTCGGTCTAGACGGTTCAAACCATCTAAAATAGTCTTGCCTGCCAGGCGGGCAGCGCGATCGGCGATATTTAGAAAAGGGTGCATGATATTGATGATAGAGTGAAAACTAATACTATATTTTTAAAAGTGTAAGATGATACCATAGCTTATGCATCTTAAATATCTTTAGATGTAGTCCGCCTTTAAATGCAATGGATATTGATTATAAAAAACCTACGTTGAAAGGTTTACAGGTAAAACCATGCCACTTTCACAAATTCGGATCGTGCTCGTTAACACAACCGATCCTGGAAACATCGGTGCTACTGCTCGCGCGATGAAAACCATGGGTTTGAAACAACTGTATTTGGTAGAACCTAAGTCTTTTCCGCATGTGAATGCATCCGCTCGCGCTAGCAATGCGATTGACGTCTTAGCGGAAGTAATAGTCGTCGACCATTTAGCTACAGCGCTTCAGGATTGTCATTTAGTGTTTGGCACCAGTACGCGTATCCGCGAGCTTAACTGGGTTTCTTTAACGGCTCGTGCAGCGGCTGAAAAAATAGTTATTAATCCTAAGCAGAAGGTAGCCGTAGTCTTTGGGCGGGAACGATGTGGTCTTATCAACAAAGAATTACAACAATGCCATTTTCAAATTAATATCCCTGCAAATCCGGATTATAGTTCCTTAAACTTAGCGGCCGCAGTACAAATTGTTTGTTATGAGTTACGCATGGCTTTTTTACATGAAACTAAACTTGATGAAAAAAGCATCCAGTTGGCAGATGTCAAACAGCAAGAATATTTTTACCAACATTTACATGAGCTATTGAATAAAATTGAATTTTTAAAACCCATTCGTAGTCAGCAAATCATGAATAGACTACGTCGATTATTCAGCCGATCCGAATTAGATATCAATGAAGTGAAAATTTTACGGGGAATACTCAGCACGATTGAAAAAAAATTAGCCTCTAAATCATGAATAATCAATTTAATTGCCAACTACTTAAATCTAGCAAAAATTCTCACGCTCGGGTTACTCAACTAACGACAGGGCATGGCAGTGTGTTAACACCTGCTTTTATGCCGGTGGGGACCCGTGCTTTTGTTAATCATATGACGCCTCATGATCTTAAAAGTGCGGGTTCGCAAATTATTTTAGGTGGCAATACTTATCATATGTTACTCAATCCGGGTATGGAGATTATTTTAGCGAGTGGCGGGATGCATCACTTAATGGCTTGGGAAGGACCTATGCTGACTGACAGCGGTGGTTTTCAAGTATTTAGTTTATCTAAAAATGCCAAAATTTGTCGAATTGATGCGGATGGGGCACATTTTAAACATCCTATTACCGGAAAGGTGATACATTTGACGCCGAAAAGCTCAATCGAAGCGCAAAGAATTATTGGTGCCGATATCATCATGGCGTTTGATGAATGTACTCCAGAAAATGGTGGTAGAGAAATTGCATTAGCTGCAATGGAACGTACGCATCGTTGGTTATTAGCTTCACAAGCAGCTTATTTACATTCAGGTGCAGTTTATGGTCATCAACAAGCTTTATTTGGTATTATTCAAGGTGGTCGTTTTAGGGATCTTCGCGAATTGAGTACGCAATTTATCTTAGACGCAGAACTTGATGGCATTGCTATTGGCGGAGAAGTTATTGGTTTTGACATGCAAAAAACCACTGAAGTGATCGATTGGATTCGACCATTATTACCGGAAAATAAAGTTCGTTACACCATGGGAGTAGGGCTTAATCCACAAGATTTGATTGATGTGGCGGCTAGAGGGATTGATTTATTCGATTGTGTTGCCCCAACGCGCAATGCACGACATGGCGCACTTTATCACGGAAATATTATCAAAAAAGGTAATTGGTTAGAATTTATCAGTGAAAAAAAACAAGCAAGAATATTGATTAAAAAATCTATTTACGCAAAGGACGAAAATCCTATTTTACTAGGGTGTTTATGCTATACTTGTCGGCATTTTACTCGGGCCTATTTACATTTTTTATTTAAACAAGGATCGTCTCTTTATAACCAGCTGGCATGCATACATAACGTACACATCATGCACAATGTTTGCGAACAAATTCGACGTTCAATCTTTGATGAATAACGGGCAAAAAATTTTATTTTAGGGTTGCCAGCGGTAATTTTTTATCGTTGTCTGCGAAATAACATCGTTACAAATGCAATGATGGCTAATATGATGAATATAAAAAATATGATTTTTGCAACACCTGCTGCTACGGCAAAAACACCGGTAAACCCAATAATGGCTGCAATGATAGCAATAGCTAGAAAGATAAATGCCCACGCTAACATAATATTTCTCCTCTATTTAAATTGGCTTAAGCTTTAAGGTTAGTTGATGAATCCAGTAGTCGCAAGTGGCGGTATGCATTCTTAGAAAGTGTCGCCATATTTTGCTCGTTTTGACACCAGGAGTATAAAATATGTCTATAAACGAATCACAAACGATAGATACTATCTTAAAAGAAATCAAAGTTTATCCCCCTTCAAAAAAATTTTCTGATCAGGCGACGATTAAATCGATGGCTCAATACGACGAGATTTATCGCTACTCTATGGAGCATCCCGAACAATTTTGGGCGAGCATTGCCGGCGAACTACATTGGATGCAAACTTGGAAAAAGGTATTAATTTGGGAGGAACCGTATTCAAAATGGTTTGAAGCAGGTAAAACCAATCTAGCTTATAATTGTCTCGATCGACATCTTGAGCACTATGGCGAAAAAACTGCATTGCTTTGGCAGGGAGAGCCGGAAGAAAAACGTCAATTTACTTATAAGGAATTACATCAGGCGGTTTGCCAATTTGCTAATGGTTTGAAAAAACTAGATGTAAAAAAAGGTGATTGCATCACGCTGTATATGCCTTTGATACCAGAGCTTATCATTGCCGTGTTAGCTTGCGCGCGTTTAGGAATCATTCATAATGTGGTGTTTGGCGGCTATTCAGTACTAGCCTTAGAAGCGCGAATCCAAGATTCAAAATCTAAATTTGTGATTACCGCAGATGGTGGTTATCGGCGTGGCAAGATTATTCCGCTTAAACAGGTTATGGATGAAGCGTTACTCAGCTGCCCGTTGGTAGAAAAAGTTATTATTTATCAAAGGACTCATGCTGAAATTACTTTAAAAGCAGATCGTGATATTTGGTGGCATGATGTGATAGCAGGGCTTGACGAAAACTGCCCTGCTGAACCTATGGATAGCGAAGATACACTTTTTATTCTTTATACTTCAGGCTCTACCGGAGTACCAAAAGGGATTTTTCATACAACTGCCGGCTATATGGTAGGCGCTTATTATACTTCCAAGATAGTTTTTGATTTAAAACCGGAAGATGTTTACTGGTGTACTGCCGATGTGGGTTGGATCACTGGTCATACCTATGTAGTTTATGGACCATTGCTAAATGCAGCGACAGTGCTTATCTATGAAGGAGCTCCTGACTGGCCTAAACCGGATCGTTTCTGGCAGCTCATCGAATCTTACCGAGTCAGCATTTTTTATACAGCTCCAACAGCAGTACGTTCTTTTATGAAATGGGGGGATGAATGGATAGACAAAAAAGATCTATCGAGCTTAAGACTTTTAGGCAGTGTAGGTGAGCCCTTAAATCCAGAGGCTTGGCTTTGGTATTTTGAGAAAATTGGCAACAAACAATGCCCCATTGTAGATACTTGGTGGCAAACGGAAACGGGGTCGATTATGATTGCGCCACTTCCTGGAGCAACGCCGACTAAACCAGGTTCTGTGGCAAAACCGTTACCGGGTGTGGAAGTTGATATTGTGGATCCTGCGACGGGACTTAGAGTAGAGCAAGGAAAAGGAGGTGCTTTAGTCATTCGTCGACCCTGGCCGAGTATGTTACGCGGCATTTGGAATGATCCAAAAAGATATGAAGAACAATATTGGAGTAAAGTTCCCCATGCTTACTTCTCTGGAGATAGTGCACATTCTGACACACAAAATTACATTTGGATTATGGGGCGTACCGACGATGTGATCAAAGTTTCTGGGCATCGTTTAGGATCAGCAGAAATAGAAGCGGCGTTAGATAGTTATCCTGCGGTTGCCGAATCCGCGGTAGTCCCTATTCCGGATAAAACTACCGGTCAAGCTATCGTTGCTTTTGTTGTGCTAAATGATGTTGAAAAACCAACATCAACATTAAAAACAAATATTATGAATCAAGTTCGAAGTACTATTGGTGCTTTAGCATTACCAAAACGTTTAATTTTTACTATTGCCTTACCAAAAACGCGGTCTGGAAAAATTATGCGCCGCTTATTACAAGACATCGCTGTGAATCGTCAAATTGATCAGGACACATCGACACTAGAAGATTTCTCAGTTCTAAAACAATTACAAGAACAACAAAAACAACAAAACGGAGAATCGAATAGCCATTATGCAGAATAAAAATATCATCATTATTCCAGCACGTTATCAATCCAGTCGTTTTCCAGGAAAACCATTAGCATTGATCAAAGGCCATAGTTTGATTTACCGAGTTTGGTCTATTGCAAAAACTATTAAAAGGGTTGATGAAGTCTATATTGCAACGGATCATGTCGATATACAAACACACGCTTTAGGTTTTGGTGCTAAAGTTCTGATGACTGAAGAATGTAATAATGGCACCGAACGTATTTTTTCTGCAATTGCTTTATTAACTAATAAACCAGATATTATTTTAAATTTACAGGGAGACGCCGTGTTAACTCCACCTTGGGTTATTCAAGCGTTAATCGATGCGATGATCAATAATTCGCAATTAGAAATAACAACGCTAGCAACCCTAATTAATACAAAGCAATATTCTCTTATGCAAAAGGCTAAATTAAAAGGTGAGGTGGGAGGTACAATGGTTGTATGTGATAAAGATTTAAATGCTATGTATTTTTCTAAAAGTATGATTCCCTATTTAAGAGATACGCAAATGCAGTCGCCCCCCCTTTATCGGCATATTGGACTGTATGCTTATCGTTACTCAGCGCTCAAAAAATATATTTCATTATCGCCCACCCCTTTAGAAAAATTAGAAGGCCTAGAACAATTACGAATACTGGAAAATGGCAAACCTATTCGAGTGATATTAGTGGATTATAAAGGACATACCCACGCTTCGATTGATAGTCCAGAAGATGTTATCAGAGTTGAACAGTTAATAGAAACAGAAGGCGAATTAGTAACATTGTAGTAGAAATGATATGAAAATTATTTTATCTCGACATGGTAATACCTTTTCTGTAAGGGATCCGGTGGTTTGGGTAGGTGCTACACAAGATTTACCTCTCGTTGATTCAGGTATATTTCAAGGCAAATGTTTGGCGCAGGCATTGCAAAAAGCAGAGATACATCCTAAGGCAGTGTATTGTGGTCCTTTAAAAAGAACACGTGATTATGCGGCTGTAGTTTTAGAACAATTACATTCTTCCTTAAAACCTATTATAGATGCTCGTTTAAACGAGATCGATTATGGAAATTGGGCCGGTCTTAGTAATACGCAAATTCAAGAAATTGATGAAGGCGACGAATTGTCTGCTTGGGAAAATTTAAGTGTTTGGCCTAAAATTGCCCGTTGGTCAGGATCTCCAACGCAAATGCTCAAGGAAGTTAAAACGTTTAGCAAAGCGTTAGTTGCTCAATATGATCCGACAGACACTATTTTAGTCATTACTAGTAATGGTCGGCTACGTTATTTTTTAAAACTTATTCCTGGGCTATTTGAACAATATGTAAAGAATAAAGCCTTTAAAGTAGCCACTGGCAATATTTGTTTAATAACTTATGAGCATAAATGGCAAATAAAATTTTGGAATAAAAAACCTGAATACTTATTAAATTTACCTTAAGCTAAAAATTAGTTAAATGCTCAAATAATATTACACCAAAACACAGACTTAAATCCTGAGGTGCTGGTAAATGAGTTCTAATCTAAAGAAAAAAATACATTTAATTTGCATTTAGTTTATTGTTTAAGTCTATGATAAGTAAAGATAATAAATCAATTATTATTCAACAAAAAAATTAAAATAAGTATTTTTATAGGGTTCGTTTTTTAAAGTAAAATGCCACCATTCGGTTCTTATTGGTATAAAGCCATACTTGATCATTAATGATCGTAACAACATTCGATTTTTAAATTGCTCTTCAGTAATATCACGATTATCGGGATGTGATAAGGGATCGAGATAATCAAAAGATGTACCCATATCGAGTACTTGATTGTTTTTAAGATCAACTATTGTTAGATCCACTGTGCTTCCGCGCGTATGACTTGAACGACGCGCAATATAATTGCGTTTAAAAAGCTCTCTTTTATCAATGTGTGGATAGAAAATATTCTTCGTCGTCTGATCCTCAATATTTTGACCCCATACAATAAAATCATTTACTGCCATTTGTGGGCGATAGCAATCATAGACCAGTAAACCTAAATTTTGCTTATTCAGCGTTGTTTGTACTTTCAATAGAGCCTGAGCAGCGGCATTCGTTAAAATACAGACCGGCTTTTTATAACCGTTAATTGGGCGACCAACAAAATTATTTTTACCAAAATAACGCACATCTTGCTTAATATTAGGAATAATCTCATTGACATAAACAAAATTATCTGATTTTTCTTCAGCAAAAACATCCATAACAATAAATATCAGTAAGTAGAGGAATATAAAGTACTTTTTAAGGAATATTTTACACATAAAAAAAGTGAATGATAAGAAAATAGGTTTATTTTACAACAAAATAATTGCTTTCGTTAATTATATCGAAGAAGCAGTTATGTCTTACTACGTTCCCAATAACGCAGTTTCCGGCAAAGTTTTATGAATGCTTGACAAGCACTCGCATTCTCCAAAGCCATTATCCCGTGATCAGGTTTTAGTTTCAATTCTTGAAAAATTGTTGCTAATTCGGGTTCATAACCGATTAATTTACATTGATGAAAACTTTCTTGCAGAAAAGTAAATAATTTTAAGGGGTCGCATTTAAGCAAATCTTTAGGTTTAGCCATAACTGCAATAGCGTCATAACTAGCAGAAACGACTGTTTCGAAGCTTTGTTGAGGTTTAAATTTCTTTTTTTTAAAATCTAAAATTTTAGGCGCAATAATTTCTAATATACCACCTTCTTTTTTAATAAGTTTTTCTAGATGATTTACTAAGGAGAAATTACTTTTTTCAGTGAGTATCACTGCTAATTTTCGTCCTTTAAAAGTATTGGGATTATTTAACACTATACTTAATGAAGGAGCACACGCTTGATTTTTTTTCTTCGCACAGAATGACTGAGCAGGCTTAGGTAGGGATCTCAAGCCTAGTAGATTAGCAACATTCTTGGCAAGTTGCGTATCGATATTTAGGAGATGGGAAATAACGCGTGCTTGAATAGTCTGTGTGTTTACTTTGCTGAGCTCAAATGCTAAAGCCGCCTGTATGTGTTTTTGCTCAATAGGAGTTTGGCTAATATAAAATAAGTTAGCTTGATTATAATAATCGGCAAAACTATCCGGACGCAAACGTACTTTTTCACCTGTTGCCATGGCAGTAAAAGATTGAAAACCTTTTTTAAAGGATTCACGTGGACCGCCATCTTTTCCCCATGAATTAGGCTCATAATTAACTCTTCCGATCAGATTGTGAAATGCCATATGTCCATCTTGCTGAAAGTTGTGGAATGGACATTTCGGTGCATTAATCGGAAGTTGACTGAAGTTTGGACTTCCTAAACGCTTTACTTGCGTATCTAAATAAGAAAAATTACGACCTTGTAGTAATGGATCATTAGTGAAATCGATACCAGGGACAATATTTTGTGTACAAAATGCAACTTGTTCTGTTTCAGAAAAAAAATTATCCACACAACGATTTAAGACTAAACGGCCCACTTTTTTAATTGGAACTAATTCTTCTGGAATTAATTTGGTTGCATCTAAAATGTCAAAATCAAATTTTTTTGCTGTTTTTTCATCGAAAAGCTGCAATCCTAACTCCCATTCTGGAAATTGACCGGATTGAATAGCATTCCATAGATCACGGCGATGAAAATCGGGATCAGCCCCATTGAGTTTAACAGCCTCATCCCAGGTGAGCGATTGCACTCCTAGTTTCGGTTGCCAATGAAACTTAACAAAAGTTGATTTCTGCTTGGTATTAATGAGTCGAAAAGTATGTACACCAAAACCTTGCATGAAACGGAAAGAGCGCGGGATAGCACGGTCGGACATCACCCACATTATCATATGCATGCTCTCCGGATTTAATGATATAAAATCCCAAAAATTATCATGTGCCGTTTGTGCTTGGGGGAAACCACTATCTGGCTCATCTTTAGCGGCATGAATTAAATCAGGAAATTTTATTGCATCTTGAATAAAAAAAACCGGGATATTATTACCAACAATGTCCCAGTTTCCTACTTTAGTATATAATTTAACCGCAAAACCGCGAACATCGCGTGCGAGGTCGGCTGATCCTTTATTCCCTACCACCGTAGAAAAACGCACAAAAGCAGGCGTTTTTTCTTTTTTTCGCTGAAATAAATCCGCACAAGTATATTCTGCAAGGGATCGATAATTTTCAAAATATCCATGCGCACCATAGCCTCTGGCATGAACGACGCGTTCAGGAATTCTTTCATGATCAAAATGAAAAATTTTTTCACGAAAATGAAAGTCTTCAAGTAGGCTAGGTCCTTTTGCACCTAGGCGTAAAGAGTTTTGATTATCAGAAATAGCAGTGCCTTGAGCCGTTGTTAAAATGGGAATCGTATGACTGGCTTGTTGATGAGTTTCAGCACGTTTTTCTTTTTTCTTAACCAATTTAGATTTATAAATTTTCCCTTTTACTTTTTTGCTCATAATTCTTTCCTTTATTAAATAGAATTTCAATGCTTTTTAAACTTATCTCCAGAAATGATAAGAAATTTTCACAGACTCTTTTTTATAGTAAAGAGACTAATGAGCATTATAGAAGAAATTTACTGAAATCTATCGAGAAATAGTGTATTTAGGCAAGCTTACAAAATATGTTCAAACTATTTGAATAATATACCGACAGAAAGCAAGTGCCACATCGAAAGAGTGCGTAATTTAATTGCTTCAAATATCAACAGTATGTGTGCTTGATTTTATTTTCTTCTGAGCGTAAACATGGATATTCTTCTATGCAAGTGTCTGAAGTATTGACTTTATATTTTGTGGTAAAAAGACTGATGACAATTTTTTTGTCATTTTTTAGTAGGGTAGACATTGATAGTGATGGGGTTTTTAAAGTGATCATAGCTTTCTATGACGATATTCTCGCGGTTAGTTAAAGAGAAAAAAATTATTTTACCTTTGATCTACTTTAGAACTTCCATTTACAGAGTAAGTCTTTAAAGAGCATTTTGAATTCTTAGATACGTTCAATTGATCATAAATAAAACCTAGATCTTGTTTAAATTTCCTATTAGAATAATAAAAAAAGGAGAAAGCAGTCATTATTAGATTAACATATAAAAAAAGGGATTTGCATGCCAAAAATAATAAGAAAAATAAGAAAAAAACGATTTTTACTTAATGATAACCTTCCAAATTTTTATAGCGAAAAAAATGAAATTATTCATTTAGCTTACGATTTTGCTGAGGAGTCCATTCTTGATTTAGATTATGTTAAACAAGTTCAAATTGCGATCGAAGAATTTAATGCATACAATTTTGCAAAATTGATTTATAGACCTGTTTCCACAACAAATCTAACTATGAATTCTTCTATTGATGAATTAATCTTAAGAAAAAAACATCTTAATCAAATCGTATTTGGACAGTTTAATTCAAGTTCCAATTTTTTGCTAGCGACTACTTGGGTCATTTATTCATTTGACAATTATATTAATTTTTTAAAGAAGATTAACTCGACAATGGATAGTTGGTCTGCATTTGCGTGGATTGACGCAAATACAGCAAATCCAAAATATCAATCGAATCCGGTTGGTATTCTTCTTCATGAAATTTATCATCTATTTGGAATAAAGGATTTATACAGATTACCCATAGATTGTTGGAACGGTATTTTGTATACCAATATCTCAGCAATACTTGAATGTGAAACTCTAAAAAATTCAGGCAATTCTAATTATAGTAAATTAGATTTTTTAAAAAATATTGAACCAGGTTCATGTTCAGCGCTTTCTGAAGATTTAATTATTTCTCCCATTTCCTTATTTTCTTTGCACCAATATTCGCGTAAAACTTTAGAGCCAATGTATCTTATAAATAAGACCCGAATCATTGAACTACTAAAAGAAAAAAATTTTACTTTAGATTTACAAAAAGATTATTTTGAATTGTTAGAAAAATATCAAGGCTATAACCATTTTGTGACTTATCAGGACATCTGTGCTTTAGTCAAAAGCATTTATTTAAGTGCTCCTGATAGTCTTTTGGGACAAAATTTTAATATCCCAAATTATTATTCCGTTAAAGCTGTTTATAGACCGTTAGACGATGAAGGAAAATTTAGTCGATTGATCGCATTTTTTAAGCAGAGTGAAAACTTTAATTATCCAATTTTAGCACAAGAAAGTTTGAATCTGAGTGTGGATACGGGAGATACGCAGGTAATAAATTTGGTAGATAAATTTAAAGTAGTCAATTTAACCCCCCAGAGAATTAGATGTTATATTGAAAAACCTACCCATTTAACTGGCATTTTACAGCTTTCCGAAGAATGCATTCTCACACTCTATAGTCAAACCGATGTTATTTATCGAGTAAATATAACTATAAAAACTAATTCTACTGCTATTAATCGTTATATTCAGCTTTTTTTTTCAAAAAAACCTCGTTTAGACACATCAATACTTGAAAATCCCTCAGTTGTGCTTAAGTTGAGTAAATCTTCACGTACTATAGATTTGATTGATTTATGTCGTGCTATAACAATGTCTCAACAAAATGATTTGCAGTGTATTAGCACTGATCTACCGAAAGGTTTATTATTTTCCAATTGTTCTGTTTCAGGCATGGAACACAACATGTCTTACATTTTTACAGTAAATTTTTCAAATCAATTAATAAATAAAACCTGTAAATTACATTTTTTAACCATTAATCATTCTGTAATTAATAATAATCAACGCCATGGGGTGGCACTTAACTATGTGCTTGAAGGCTCATACGGATTAAATGACACCCGCCGCCCATTAGCTTACGAAAATATTTTGCTAAAAACATCTCACTTAAACGCATCGGATAGTCTTACAGATTCGATTATTGGTCGATATAAGCAACTTAATTATTTGCTTATTTTTCCCTTGATGCATGGTTTATTTGAAGGATGTATTGATGCGATGTCTTTAAACTCAGGCATTAAATTTATTTGTAAAATAGGATCAAGTTTGCTTTTAGTCAGTATGAACTATTTTTCAACATTACAATTTCCGTTTTTATTTTTTTATTATCTAATTGAGTTTTCAATAAACAAAAATTTAGCTACTTCTCATCGAAAAGTTATACATTACTTTCAATTAATACTTTTCCTCATAGTAACAGAATTGGAGTACGGTTTTTCCAATCTATGGTTTTTAGCGGATAAACCTATATTTGTGTCTGTACTAAACGAGCAAGTAAATAATTTTTTTATCCAAATGTTATGGATGCCTCTAATTAAAACAACAGGTTATTTATTAAGCTCATTCCTGATTGATTTTATGAGTCAACTAGACATCGGGAAGATGCGCAATGAAGCGCCTACCAATACTAAGCTAGATAACATCCCTCAATTAGGTGGTGCATCATTTTTTAATTCATTAAGAATAATTAAAAATACAGTTTCATTTAAGAATATAAAGCGCTTACCCAATATGTTTTACAAACAATACGTTCTTCCAAATGAAGATAACACAATACATTTTTTACATAATTCAAATTAAAAAATCTAGACATAGTGATTTATTTCAAATATTAGTTATTAATTACATTATATTCAAATTTTTCTGGTTAATATTTTAGTCAGTTGCATTTAAGAAATTCCCTAAATAATTTAGCTATTTTAAAATTAGTAAAATTAATAAGTTGAAAAATGTAATCTAATAATAACAGAGCAGTTTCACCGTATATTAATTTTTATCTGAGCCCAGGATTATGGGATCCGGTTAGAAATACCAATTGCTAATGAGCAAAATATTAAGTAACAAATTATCGAGTTTCGCTGTAATAAATTTTGCTACAATCAATATTTTTACCATAAATAAATTACTTTGTTTTTTTTGAGTCGTAATTGATAAATATCCAATCCAGATGCTTAAATTGTTACCTTCATAAAAAACATGGGTGTAAACCCTTTAGTTAGGATTGCGTATTCATTAATGGTACTGGTTGTAGATAACGCAGGTGCAGAACTTTGAATTCCTAGTACAAAACGGGTACAGGCTTCATAATGAACTAAAACGAAATTGCTAATCATGTTTAAATTAGCTACAATTCGGCTCCTTTCATGTGAAGGGCCCATAGCTCAGTTGGTTAGAGCAGCGGACTCATAATCCGTTGGTCCTAGGTTCAAGTCCTAGTGGGCCCACCAGTATAATCGAACACTTACACTGCCTTCCAATAACCGCCAATTCTTTTGCACTTTTTTTCAGTCTAAATTTAACATACAAGTTATTAATTTTTCCTTAAAAGTAAAAACATATGTTGGATGTGAATAGGTCAAAATTTAGTAATAAGCATAAAACTTAAAAATCCACCTTAAGTAGATGGATTGATTCTAATAGCTAATGCATTAATAGCATCGATATAGGTTTCTAGTTCAGCCAACTGCTCTACGGTGGGAGGTTGTTGTTGCTCAATAGCTCTATTTCTTCTTTTAGCCATTCAAGTATCCTCTAGATTTTTATAGAATTTAATTTGGTATACTGAAATGTAACATTGTGCAGGATAAAATTTTTTATTAGCTATTAGCTACTTACATTTTTTTATTTTAAGCAATTTAAATTATTTAGTATTATTTATTTTTTAAGATTTTCTGCAGTCAAGGCAGCTTGCACAGCAGGACGGTTAGCAATGCGTTCGAAGTAGGCCATTAAGTGTTTATACTTACTCATCTCAAACTTCATAGCAAATCCCCAACGCAAAATAGTGAACAGATAAGCATCGGCGATCGTGAAATGATCTCCTTGTAGGTATTCATCTTTTTTTAGAGTTTCATCTAAATATTTAAACTGTGCTTCTAGTTTTTCCCGTAAAATTGTCTTATATTCCTCTGGCGTTTTCGGATTGAACAGAGGACTGAAACTTTTATGCAGCTCCGAAGTAATATAGGCAAGCCACGTGATGGTTTGATAGCGTGACAAGTTGCCGACAGGTGCAATTAGATTGGTATTCGGCGCTTTGTCTGCCAGATATAACACGATGGCCACCCCTTCGGTTAGCAAACTTCCATCGTCTAATAAAAGTGCAGGCACTTGTCCTTTCGGATTGATGGTCAGATAGTCTGTTTCTGAGCTAGTCATTTTTTTCACTAAATCGACTTTTTCTAATGTAAAATTCTGTCCTGTTTCACATAACACAATGTGGGGGGACAACGAACAAGCGCCGGGACTATAGAATAGTTTCATTTTTAGCTCCTTTAAAAATAATGAGTTAGATGTCTTTACAAAAAAATGACAATGCTGAACCAATAAAATCAGTCGCTAGTTAATTTAATAATTGTAATGTTCCTTTTAGGTGTGTAAATGAACCATCCTTTGCAGCAATATTGGTATAAACAGTCTTATGTTCAAAATCTTCGATATGTACCACATTAGTCATACTGGTAGGTTCATGCCAATACACCATATACACCTGCGGCCTAATTTCAATCGCTGTGTATTGAACATTATCGCGATCGCCTTTAAATTGTCCAGATAGACCTTCGAAAGACATATTTTTATTATCTTTGAAATTTAATTCAAATAGATTGTTGCCAAATTTAACCCGCATTTTTTTGCCGATTGCTGGGAAAGAACTGAGCGTTTTCCATGGCATTTCGCCGCTCAAAACTTTAGCGCTTAATTGTAAATTACCTTCTTCGGCAAGACCTGGATACAATTTTTTCATCGCTGCAATGATAGTTTGGCTATGTGGAGATTGGTGCAAAAACTGATCAAAATGTTGGATATAGTCTTGAGTAAACTGAAGCGATGAAGATGAAAAATCAGGAGGTTGATTTTTCATTAAAAAATGACCGGGTATGACGTTTTTAGGTGACAAGCTACGCATTTCTTCAAGCTTTTTTATCCAGTTTTGTCTTGATTGTTCACTTTGACTATCCGCTAACCAAACATGTATGCCATTTGATACTAATACCCCTCCGAGTATGGTTTTTATGGAAGGAATCCAAAGATAGGTATGATCAGGATCTTGTTTTAAACCTTGAATATAAATTTTATTCCCTTCAAGATCGAGATAATTTTCTTTGATGACTTCAGGAGTGATGAGTTTACTGGGTCTTTCTTTGAGTTTGCTTGCCCATAATGCTAGTTTTTGATCCTTGCTTGCATTAATTAAATAGGCGGTTTGTGGAGTGGATAAAATTTTAGCCTCAGGAAAGTTTTTCGCTAAGGTTTCTAGGCCAAAATAGTAATCAGGATCGCTATGGCTGATATAGATAATACTGAGTTTTTTGCCTGATTTTTTTATTAATGTAACTAGTTTCTCGGCATCATTTTTTTGAAACTGGGCATCGACAAGAATGGCTTCTTTATTACCTAGGATCAATGTCGAAGATACAGGAAACAAGGACGCGTTGCCTGGGTTATAGACTCTAAGCGTTAATTTGCTGGGCTCTGCAAAACTTAACGCAGAATATAAAATGATGAAGAGAGAAAAAAGTTTACACAGTTTTTTCAAGCGCATACCAGCAACCTCTACTTTCTGAGTAGCTTCAGTCTACAAAGGATTACAGAAAAAGTCCAAGTCCAGTTAAAAGTAATTTGACTTTAAAAATAAATTATTTTCATTTAAACTTCCAAAAATAATTTGTAATGGAGGCTTAAACAATGGAGGTCACATATGGAAGAACAGGATGTATTATTCTTAATGTCATTTTTAATTTTCTTGTTGAGAATTTATTTTGTCAATCATATATCAATTAATCCTAAATTAATGGATGAATTAGCTGTAACCCTAAACTCTCCTATGTTTGATAGGGATCGTGTGAAATCACTTGAAAGTAACGTATTGAAAAACCCAGCAATTATTAGGGATATGTGTGTATCGATATTGCTTTTAGGAATTTCAACAGGCTTATTTTTTAGAGCACTTATTACGCCCAGACGTGCTGTGCCCATTGCAAACCAAAATAGAGAAAATCCTGCTCAAGAAAATCCAATGCCACACGCGCAGCAAAATATAGGTGTACAGCAAGGACAGGAAAATAGAGCTACATTTTTCCAACCTGTTGCGGGTTCTGCGAATGCGGATTCGGCGAACGATTTTAATTCTAAAACTGATGATGGACCCAACAATAAAAAAACTCGATAATTTAAAACGTCATCAAATGCATGCTAAAAATTATCACTACGCTATAAAAAAGCTTGGATATACTGACGTAACCAACTTTATTTGCACTAGTATGTTGTCTATGATGCGACTAAATTTTCCTAGTATTTAGGAAAAATAAATTTGTACTTCAATGCTCAGTATCTTCTTATAGATAGTTTTATTTATATCGGATAATTTAAGCCATTTATAGTTTCATAAAATAAATAATAAATAAATTTTTTATATATAAATTTGATATATGACGATTTTCTGTGAGAGAATCTTTGCATGGCGATGGATGGGTTTCTTAGCATTGGACGAGCTTAACTATCCATCACAACTATTTACTTTCACTTTAAAAAAATCATGTCCAGTGCTTATCGATGTATTATTTCGCATACTTATCTGATTCCTTACCTATCATCGGCAGTACATGCCGGATTTCCTTCGCCGGCAGATGATTTTTTAGAGGGCCATCTCGATCTGAATGAGTATTTGATTCATCACCCGGCTGCCACTTACTACGTCCGAGTTAAAGGCGAATCGATGATTAATGCCGGTATTCATGATGGTGATCTATTAATTGTCGATCGTAGTTTAGAACCACGTGATAATAAAGTAGTGATTGCAGTTGTTGATGGTCAATTAACGGTAAAACGACTTAAAAAATTAAAAAATCAACAATTTGTTTTGATAGCAGAAAATCCAGATTTTCCAGCGATTGCATTGAATGAAGAAAATAATGTCAGTATCTGGGGAATTGTCACCAATGTTATTCATCCAGTGTAAGCATGTCTTACTTTGCGTTGGCGGATTGTAATAATTTTTATGTTTCTTGCGAACGAGTGTTTAACCCGGCCTTAGAAAAACAAGCTATTATTATTTTATCGAATAATGATGGCTGTATTATTTCACGTTCGAATGAAGCAAAAGCCTTAGGTATTCCCATGGGCGCACCCGTTTTTAAGTACCGCGAGCTGATACGACGCGGTCAGATTCAATGTTTTTCTTCGAATTACGCGCTTTATGGGGATATGTCGCAACGTGTCATGGATTCATTGCGGCGCTTATGTCCGGATATGGAAGTGTATTCCATTGATGAAGCTTTTTTAAAACTCGATCATTTTTCACACTATGATTTAAACACTTACTTAATAGATATTCGCCAAAAAATAAAACAATGGACAGGTATTCCTATTTCGATAGGCTTAGCGCCTAGTAAAACCTTAGCTAAAGTAGCCAATTTTTATGCGAAACGGCTTATTAAAACAGGCGTTTGTGATTTACGTTCGGTGCCGCACCGAGATTCGTTATTAAAGACGCTGCCCATAGAAGAGATTTGGGGAATTGGCCGCAAATTGACCGAAAAACTTCATCATTATTCGATTAAAACTGCTTTTGATTTACAACAGGCCAATCCAAAAATAATGCGTCGACGCTTCAGTGTGGTGGTTGAGCGTATTATTCTCGAGCTCAATGGCGTTTCGTGTCTTGGCTTAGAAAGTGTAGCAGCTAAAAAGCAGATTATGTGTTCGCGCTCGTTTGGACAGCCGATAACTAATCTGCACGACTTAAGCAGTGCGTTGAGTCGCTATACCGCGCGTGCTGCTTATAAATTAAGAGAGCAAGCTTGTAAAGCGCAAGCCATTTATGTGTTTATTACTACGAATAAGCATAAAATCAGCGATCGGCAATACATGAAGGGTTTAGCGTGCTCTTTAGTGACTGCGACGGATGATACACGCGTATTAATTACCGCGGCACAGCAGGTTTTAAAACAATTGTATAAAACCGGATTTAATTATAAAAAAACCGGAATTTTATTAATGGATATTATCCCAAGTCATCAACAATCCAATGATCTATTTATTCAGTCAACTTCACAACATTCTCTCGCATTAATGAAAGTATTGGATGAGACGAATAAGATTTTTGGTTCACATACGCTTTTTTTTGCAGCGGAAGGTGGTGCACAGACCTCTTGGGCGATGCGCGCTGGGCAGCGCTCGCCACGCTACACGACACATTGGCAAGAAATTGTACATGCAAAGACCTAATCAAGACTGGATCACAAATTGGATTTAATTTTTATTTTAGATCTTTGTATCTATCGATATGAACTGTCTTTAAATTTATAGGTGGAAAATTGGAATCAGAAGAATTATTTTTATCTAAATAATTTTTTATTTTTTTTATAAAATAATTCGTTTTTTTTAAATAAATTAATCATATTAAAATTAATTATTTTTTTATTCTTATTTGTAAATAAATGTTATACATGTTATTTTATTTAAGAATAGATTAAAAAAAGGAGTGATTTTATGAGCGAAACATTATGGATTACCATCCCAACTAATGAAGAAAATGAATTAAAAAATATTATTAGTTCAATTTCTAGTAAAAATTTACCTAATTTAAGTATTAATCAATTAATTGAAAAATTAGAAAATAATCAAGCCGCAGATTGGATAGCAGTACTGGCTCAGTATAATGCGATACCCTCTGTTAATAATATTGATACCTCAGAAATGTTGGATAGAGCTAGAAGTGTAAGGAATAAGTTTGCAGAGCGAGGTTTTCGGGACTTGCAAGTTCGACAATTTGAACCGCGTGAGTTGCTGAGTTTAGTTATTCTGTGTTATTCCAATCCGGTTTTAATTGGTTCTAAGTTATGTACAGCCTTAAATGATAATAATAACGAGAATGTAAAAAAGGAAATGCTTCAATTCTCGGCTTACAGAAAATCTGAAGATAGAGTGCTTCCTTCCCAAAGCAACTTACGTTTACTGGGTTCACGGCTTTTTTTCGATGACCCGAAAACTACATTGCCGAATAGTGTAAAAGATAGAGTAATTCTAGAAGCTATTCGAGATAAACGTATAGTTCGTATAGTGGACCAACGTAATGGCTTTGAAGAGCGTATAGATGGCTCTGCGAGAGCTAGGAATGAGGGGGTTCAGGAAATTACTCCTAGAAAAAAGCGAGACGGATCTGAAATAGATAGCCACCATATATGGCAAAGCCTAAAAGCGGAGTCTGGTATTGCTGGAAAAGACCATACACAATCTCAGTTAGCTATGCCTGCTTCTGCATCACAAATGGGTTATTCTGCCAATGGATCTGAACTCGTTACAGAAGCTTTACCTTTAAACTCATCAAATAAAGCAGCCCCCGGTGTAAATTTAAATCCAATGCTGATCATGGGAGTTACCGCACTTGCATTCGCTAAGCATATCCCTGTAATAAGCCCTGTTACACGAAACATGGTAAGGAGTGTAAAAGATATTTGTTCGAAAGCGATAGATTCAACAACTAGTTTTTTTTCGAGTGTGAAACCAATTCAGCCTAGTAAAGAAGAACGGTTAGAAGAACAACAACCCATTTTTAAAACGGGATGTAATTGAGTTTAATAAAAAAAGAGAAGTTATTTTTAACTTCTCTTTTTAGCTAAAGTTTTAATTATTATTCTTGATCAAGAAAGCTACGTAAAGGTTCTGAACGAGTAGGATGACGTAATTTACGTAAGGCCTTGGCTTCAATTTGTCGAATACGTTCACGTGTCACATCAAATTGTTTACCCACTTCTTCCAATGTGTGATCGGTATTCATATCAATACCAAAGCGCATGCGTAATACTTTTGCTTCACGCGGTGTGAGTGATGCCAGTACTCGCTGTGCAGTTTCGCGTAGGCCTTCGATAGTAGCGGCATCGATGGGCGACAGAGCAGTTGCATCTTCTATAAAATCACCTAAATGTGAATCACCATCTTCATCACCAATGGGTGTTTCCATTGAAATGGGTTCTTTAGCAATTTTAAGAATTTTACGGATTTTATCTTCCGGTAAACCCATTTTTTTGCTGAGATCTTCAGGAGAGGGTTCTTTACCGGTGGCTTGTAATATTTGTCGTGAAATGCGATTCAGCTTATTAATCGTTTCAATCATATGCACGGGGATACGAATTGTTCGTGCTTGATCGGCAATGGAGCGCGTGATGGCTTGTCGTATCCACCAGGTGGCATAGGTAGAAAATTTATAGCCACGACGATATTCAAATTTATCGACGGCTTTCATTAAACCAATATTACCTTCTTGAATTAAATCAAGAAATTGTAAACCACGGTTGGTATATTTTTTGGCGATAGAAATAACAAGTCGTAGATTGGCTTCAACCATTTCTTTTTTTGCACGGCGAGCTTTTGCTTCACCCGCAGACATTTGACGATTGATTTCTTTGATTTCACCAATTGTCATGCCAATTGTTTTTTCTAATTCACGCAACTTATTTTGTGCGGCAGTGACAGGAATATGCAAAGATTTTAAGGTTTGCGAATAACTCTTTTTAGCATTGATGTGTTTTTTGAGAAAATTTTCATTGGTCTCGTTTTTGGGAAAAGTGCTAATAAAAAGTTGGCGTGGCATTTTGGCTTCATTAATACATAAACGCATGATGACACGTTCTTGAATGCGAACTTTATCTAATAAGTCACGCATTTTGCGCGTCAATTTATCAAGTTGGCGTGGAATTAATTTAAATTTAGTAAACGCGTCGGCTAATAAGGCGGCTTGTTTTAAGGTTTTTTTATCGTGGCGACCGTATTTTTCTTGTGTCGTAATATAGGCTTCATAAAGTGTTTTTAATTCAGCAAAACGAGTATGTGCTAATTCTGGGTCGGGCCCGCCCTCCAGTTCGCCAAATCCTTCATCATCATCGGTTGCACTTTTGGCTTTGTTTTCATCGCTATCATCATCAGTCTCTTTATCATCGATACTTTTATCTTCACTAAAACCTTCATCATCTGTTTCCGCTTCAGGCGAAATATTTTTTCCGGGTGGCAATTCAAGTGGGATGGATAATTCTTCTAGATCGAGAAATCCACTAATAATGTCATTTAAACGGATTTCTTGTTGTTCATAACGCGTAAAATCGCTCAGTATATCGAAAACATTTTCTGGATATTGTGTGAGTGCAGAGAGTATCGCTTGTAAACCTTCTTCAATGCGTTTAGCAAGTTTAATTTCACCTTCGCGTGTGAGCAGTTCAACGGTGCCCATTTCACGCATATACATACGTACTGGATCCGTTGTCCGACCTAACTCGGCCGCAATATTACCTAAAATATTAGTGTTTTCTGAGCTGCTTTCTTCCTCTGATGAGTTGTTGGTTATGCTCGAAGAAAGCAAAGTTTCCATGTCGGGCGGAACTTCATAAACAGGTATGCCGATATCATTGAGCATCAAGATAATTTCATCGAGCTGCAGTTGCTCTTGCTCGGCTTCAGAGATAATATCTTCCAACAGATGGTCATTGATTTCAGCGTAAGTGACAAATCCTTGCTTTTTACCGTGTGCAATAAGCTCTCGTAAACGGGATTGTTGTTGTTCGAAATCCATAGCTGCGCTTGACCTCTTGGGAAAGTAATAATTTTATTATATACCTAATTAAGATAAACCTATAAACCTTTAACGTAGAAAAGGCAAGCCCTTTAAGGCAAAAAATATGCTAATACTCAGTTTAGGTACAAACTTGGGCGATAGTTTAAACAACCTACGCTTAGGGCTGCAATTATTACAAAAATCACGGAAGATTGCACCTTTACAAATTTCTCCACTTTATAGCTCATCAGCACTACTTCCTGCTTATGCACCTGTGGCTTGGAATAGACCTTTTTTAAATCTAGCAGTTGCCTGTGAAACAGATTTGTCTCCATTAGAGGTGTTGAAGCTTATTAAGCAAATTGAGCGCCAGCTTGGTAGAGAAGAAAACCAACGTTGGGCACCACGAATTATTGATATTGATATTTTAGCTTGGGATAATTGTGTGATTGATCAAATCGGGCTAAAAATCCCCCACACCGAATTATTATCTAGACCTTTTGCTTTATGGCCATTGTTGGATTTGTGGCCGGATTGGCAGCATCCCAGTTCTGAACTTACTGAACTATTAAAACGTTGGGGTTCACGTTATACCGGAGAGTTAGCACCCTGCGGGACCAAACAGCTTCCACATCGTTTAGAAGGAAGTGCCTTAGTTGGAATATTAAATATAACGCCTGATTCTTTTTCTGATGGAGGTAAATTTATAACCGTATCTAATGCACTGGCTCAAGCAGAAAAATTGGTGCGTGAGGGGGCAGAAGTGTTGGATATAGGAGCCGAATCGACACGGCCAGGTGCTACGCCGGTTTTACCAGAAACCGAGTGGGGGCTGTTAAAACCTGTTTTAACAGCATTAAAAGAACAGTGTAAACAATGGGCATTTAAACCAAAAATTAGTATCGATACGCGACATTCCATCGTAGCAGAAAAAGCGATGCAATTAGGTATTGATTGGATAAATGATGTGAGTGGGTTTGTTGATCCAAACATGCGCACATTGGCCGCAGGCAGCTCTGTGAAGTGTGTTGTTATGCACAATCTTGGTGTTCCGGCGCAAAAAAATGTCGTGTTGGCTTCACACCCTAATATTTGTGAGCAAATATTAGATTGGACAGAGCAACGTTTCGATGAATTACTTGATGCCGGTGTCGATGCAAACCAACTCATTTTTGATATTGGCATCGGTTTTGGTAAAACATCTCAACAATCTATTTTTTTGTTGAAAAATATTAAACAATTTCGACGTTTAAATTGTCCTATCTTGGTAGGGCATTCACGAAAATCTTTTCTAAATTTAATAACAGAAAAACCTTTTCCAGACAGAGACTTTGAAACCGCGATGGTGTCCTATCAATTAGCAGCGCAGGGTGTAAATTATTTGCGTGTTCACAATGTGGGTTTAAATTCAGAAGCTATTGCTATGGCAACACAACTTATTTCGAAGGATGAGTTAGTAACTGTATAGCAGAACTAAATCAATCATGGGTGCAAGAAAATTAATTTTCCCAGATAAGATCTAATTCTCGTACTGCTTTCACATCATCTAAACGTTGTAGACTTAAATTATGTGGCGCATTATTTAAATGCGTCGGATTTTCTTTTGCTTCGATAAGGATTTTTTTCATAGCCATTATAAATTGATCCAATTCCTGCTTTGACTCAGTTTCCGTAGGTTCTATCAATAAGCATTCAGGAACGAGTAAAGGAAAATAGGTTGTGGGTGCATGAAAACCAAAATCAAGCAAACGTTTACCCACATCCATCGCTGTAATGTTAAATTGTTTGGCTAAAGTTTTTAGCGTCAAAATAAATTCATGACTAGCACGTCGTTGTGGAAAAGCAGGAATATATCCAATTTGTTGTAATCGTTTAAGTAAATAATTGGCATTCAGCGTAGCGATTTCTGATACGCGCTTTAATCCTTCGCGCCCTAATAATCGAGCATAGACATAAGCGCGTAAAAGAATACCGGTATTTCCCATAAACGTAGATAAGCGACCAATACTTTGTGGTCGATCGGGTAGATCGAGCCATCGATAACAATTATTTTCGAAAATAACGGTTGGGATGGGTAAAAATGGTAGGAGACGTTTTCCAACAGCAACGGGTCCCGCACCAGGACCGCCGCCACCATGGGGTGTGGCAAAAGTTTTATGTAAGTTGAGGTGCATGACATCAAAGCCCATATCACCAGGCCGAACTTTACCTAATATCGCATTCAGGTTAGCGCCATCATAATAAAGTAAACCACCTGCTTGGTGGATAATGTGAGCAATCTGTTCAATTTGTCTTTCAAATATTCCTAAGGTTGAAGGATTAGTTAGCATGATTCCCGCAGTGTGAGGTCCAACTGCGGCTTGCAATGCAGCTAAATCTAAATCGCCTTCAAGATTAGTAGGGATTTCACGAACCTTATAACCACACATGACCGCAGAAGCAGGATTGGTACCATGGGCGGCATCTGGGATAAGAAATTCCGTTCTATCATGATCATTACGTGAGACATGATAGGCTTTGATCATGGCAACACCGGCAAATTCACCTTGAGCACCTGCCATAGGGGTTAAAGAAACGCCACACATCCCGGTTATATCTTCTAAAATCTTTTGAAATTCATACAAGCAACGTAAAGTGCCTTGGCAACTTTCTGCAGGCAACAAAGGATGTTGGTTAAGAAAAGCAGGCGATGATACCAAACGATGCACACCACGTGGATTGTACTTCATTGTACAAGATCCTAAGGGATAGAAATTCGTATCAATCGAAAAATTTTTTTGTGATAGACATGTAAAATGTCGTACCACTTGTAATTCAGAAACTTCAGGTAAAAAAATTTCTGTTTTTCTCAATAAATTTTCGGGTATACAAGAAAATTTATTCTGCGGTAAATTCGAAGGGATTTGCGCTTTTGCAGTACGGCCTGTTTGACTTAATTCAAAAATAAGCATAAAAATTTTTACGTTATACGGTAAGTAATGTGAATAATTCTTGTTGATATCTGGTTAGGTCATCATGGTTTTTAGTTTCAGTAACACAAATCAACAAAGCATGGCCTAATTCAGGATAAAAGGTTGACAGATCATATCCTCCGTGAATTCCTAATTTTGCTAAATCACGTAATAAGCCAGAAACTGGTTTAGGTAAACGAATAATAAACTCGTGAAAAAATGGAGTATTAAAAATTAATTTTACACCGGGTATTTGGGTTAATAGATCAGCGAGTTGCTGAGCATGGTAATGAGATGCTGACGCGACTTTTTGTAAACCCACAGGACCTAACAGACTCATGTAAATTGTTGCTGCTGTGACTAATAAACCTTGGTTAGTGCAAATATTCGAAGTCGCTTTAGCACGTCGTATGTGTTGTTCACGTGCTTGTAGTGTTAATGTAAATCCTGGCTTACCGTTTTTATCAACGGTGCGACCGACAATTCTGCCCGGCATTTGTCGCAACCATTCTTTTTTGCAACACATAAAGCCAAAGTAAGGTCCACCACCTGCAAGTGGCACACCCAGTGATTGTCCTTCACCGCATACAATATCAGCACCTTGCTTACCCCAACTTCCCGGCTCCTTAAGCAAAGCCAAACTAATGGGATTGGTGACAGCAATGACAAAAGCCTGTTTAGCATGTGCCCATTCAGTTAATTGATCAACTTCTTCTAAGCAACCAAAAAAATTAGGTTGAGGTATCACTAAAGCACAAATATCTTGTTGTTCGCAGTTTTCAAGTGTGGATAATAAAGTTTTACCCTGTTCTGGGCAGTAAGGAAGATCAATAAGCTCGATAGATTGTTGAGTAACAATAGCCTTTAAGGTTTGTCGATAATGAGGGTGTAAGCTACGTGGGATTAGTATTTTTGCAGATAATGTTTTTTTGTTGGCTCTAATCGCCATCAAAACCGCTTCAGCTAAAGCAGAAGCACCGTCATAAAGTGAAGCGTTGGAATAATCCATACCCGTTAGACTTGCCATCATGGTTTGATATTCATAGATCAATTGCAAGGTTCCTTGACTCGCTTCCGCTTGATAGGGCGTATAAGCCGTCATAAATTCACCACGACTCGTAATATCCCAAACTGCGGCTGGGATATGATGTTCGTAGGCACCCGCACCAATAAAACAAAGTCCTTTTCTATTTTCTTGACCACGTTGTTCTGTTATACGTGTCATTTCCATTTCAGTTAAACCTGAAGAAACATGATTTAATTCTGCATTTTTTAAATGAGATGGAATTTCATCAAAAAGATCATCGATGGCATGCACACCTAACATAGCCAGCATTTCTTGCACTTCGACTTCAGTGTGAGGAATGAATGGCATGTTAAGCCTCAACTAAAATTTGTTGTTGGTAAGTGACAAAGTCCAATAAATTTTCTAATTCACTTGCATCTGAAAACTGAAGTCGAAATAACCATCCTTGGTCGTAAGAGTCTAAGTTGATCAGTTGAGGCTTATCACTCAATGCTGTATTGATTTCAGTGACTACGCCAGAAAGAGGAGCATACACATCAGCAGCAGCTTTTACAGATTCTAAAACACAGGCTTCCTCACTTTTTTTAAAAATCTTTTTAATGACAGGTAATTCAACATAGACAATATCACCTAACAATTCTTGAGCATGCGCGGTAATTCCAATACAGACGATATTATTTTCTTCGATACGAACCCACTCATGAGTTGCTGTATATTTTAATAATTCGGATAGTTTTTTCATGATAGTCACTCTTTAAAAAATCAATTGCTTAAATAAAAGTTTTTTTTCCTTTTCGTATAAAGGGAGGTTTAATGATGCGTGCCTGATATTGTTTGGTGCCCATGATAACATCACAATAATTTTCGTTATGCGCGTAAGGTATTCTAGCAAAAGCAATAGAACTGCCTAACGTAGGAGAATAACTTCCACTAGTAATTTCACCCTCTCCTTCGGAAGTAATAATTTTTTGATGGTTACGTAAGATGCGACCTTTTTCTTCTAATACTAAACCCACTAATTTACGCGAAGGGTTTTCTAGTTGTTTGATTAGTGCCTGACGCCCCATAAAGTCTCGATCACTAGGATCCCAGGCAATTGTCCAAGCGAGGTTGGATTCTAAAGGAGTTGTTGTGACATCCATATCGGCGCCATGCAAATTTAATCCAGCTTCTAGACGCAAGGTATCGCGTGCACCTAATCCACATGGTTTGTTACCACACTCAATTAAACGTTGCCAGAAGCCTTCAGCTTCGTGTATCGGTAAGATCACCTCTAGGCCATCTTCACCGGTGTAACCTGTTCTTGCGATGCACCAATTATCGTGCTGAACACAATGGAAAGGTTTTAATTCTTTTATTAGAGATTGTTGATGTAAATCAAAAGCATTATTTGCTTTTAATATTGCATGAGGGCCTTGAATGGCAATAATTGCGAGATCGGTGCGTTCAAGGATAGAAATAGAAGAAAAATGTTGAGCTTGCTTTTTCATCCAATCGAGATCGGATAGTCGATTTCCAGCATTGATGACGATGCGATAAAGTTGTTTCGAAAGTTGATAAACGATTAAATCATCCAAAATTCCACCCACATTATTTAACATGCAGGTATATAAAGCTTTTCCTGGAATAAGACGTTGCGGATTATTTGCCAATAAAAAACTGAGATAATGAATTGCATTTTCCCCAGCAATATCGACGGCTAACATATGCGAAACATCAAATAAGCCGCTATCTTGTCTGACGACATGGTGCTCTTGTATTTGAGAGCCATAATGCAGAGGCATTAGCCAACCTGCAAAATTGACGAGTATTGCTCCGTTTTTTTTATGTTGTCCATGAAGAACTGTTTTATTTTCCATTGGTTTGCCATTTGCTAATTTTTCAATGCCCAATTATAACTTGTGGGCGATAAATTACTATAGTTCGAGAATAATCTTATATAAAATAGGGATTTCATGACTAGCACTAGGCAAAAGAATGGTTTAATCAGCTTTGCTAGATAATCATTTACCTGTCATTGCGAGCGCGAAACGCGCGGCAATATTTAGGAAATACGAAACTATGAACGGCCTTCATTACAATCGCTCGCCTAGGCGGTAATTTTTTATTAGTTGTTACAGAGAAATTAGTTCAGATGAGACAGAATCCCATCTAATTCTTCTAAACTATTATAATGGATGATAAGTTGACCCTTTCCTTTAGCTGTTTGTTTAAAATAAACTCTGGCACCTAATGTTTCTGATAATTTACGTTCGAGTTGCTGCACATCAGCATCAATTTTTAATGGGATGGTGATTTCCGGGTTAATATAAGCCTGATTTTGAACTAAACGTTCGGTTTCACGAACAGACAATTTATTTTTTATAATTTTTTCAGCAGCTTGAATTTGTAAGTTACCGGATAGACTTAACAAAGCTCTAGCATGACCCATTTCGAGTTGGCCTTGTTGCAATAAAAGCTTTACTTGCGGAGTTAAACCTAATAAGCGTAATAAATTCGTAATGGCAGTGCGTGAGCGACCTAAGGTTTTGGCAATTTCTTGATGTGTTAATTTGAATTCGTTAATAAGTCGTTGTATACCTTCCGCTTCTTCCAAGGGATTCAAATCTTGACGTTGAATATTTTCTATCAAAGAAATAGCCAGTGCCGTCTCATCTGAGATTACCTTGATTAATACAGGTACTTCATTGAGATTTGCGAGTTGAGCAGCGCGCCAACGACGTTCACCGGCAATAATTTCATAACAATTTTCGCCGATAAGACGTACCACGATAGGGTTGATTATGCCTTGTGTGCGAATTGAATTGGCTAGATCTTCTAATGCTTCTTTAGCAAATTCTCTTCTAGGTTGATAACGACCGGCTTGTAGCCATTCAATCGGTAAATAACGTAACTCTTCTTTGCGAGGATTAGCTGTTTGCACTAAATCTTCAAAAGGTTGTCCACTTAATAACATGTCAAGATTTCGACCTAAGCGCGATTTTTTCATCATATTACCTGTTCGACGGACGGAGATTTTTCATAATACGAACGTTTTTTTAAAAAAACGTTCGAGGGTATATCTGTAGGTGAGCCCACAAGTGGAATAGGGCATCCATCTCGTGTTAATACTTCCTTGGCTAAACTTAAATAGGCATGACTACCATTTGATTGGGGATCATACAATAAAGCCGGTTGTCCATGACTAGGTGCTTCTGCGAGTCGAATATTGCGAGGGATCAGTGTGGTATACATTTTATCTTTAAAATGCATAACTAATTCTTCGGAAACCTGTTTGGCTAGACTATTTCGGCCATCAAATAGTGTACGAAGTATGCCATGGATTTGTAAATGCGGATTGACCGTTGCGCGTAAACTCTGCAATGTATTCATCAAATTGCTTAAGCCTTCTAAAGCAAAATATTCACATTGTACAGGGATAATGACAAATTGAGCGGCTACTAAAGCATTAACAGTCAGTATATTTAAAGACGGCGGGCAATCTAGCAAAATATAGTCATAAGCTTCGATTAGTAAACTTAGCTTTTTTTTGAGTATATATTCACGTTGTTCTATTTTTAATAATTGAATTTCAGTCTGTGTTAAATCCCCAGAGCCAGGAATAAGTGTATAATTTGCTGGAGTAACGACGAGACTCTGTTCTATTGGAACTTCATCTAGAAGTACTTGTGCAATATGCGGGCTGAGATCTTTTTGTAAAAGACTGCCGGTGGTTGCATTGGCTTGAGGATCAAGGTCTATTAGCAGTGTTTTTTGTTCTAACAAAGCCATCGATGCAGCAAGGTTAATACACGTTGTGGTTTTCCCCACGCCCCCTTTTTGATTTACGATAGCGATAATTTTACCCATAAAAGCCCCATAATCTATCTTGACAAGTTTGGTATAGTATACTCGTCGCATTTGAATTTTGACTCGTTGCTGCTGATCGGCACAATCTCTTCACGGTATTTGTCAAAAATCCTATTGCTGTGAGTATAGTATAACGGCTCAATGCAAACTTGCTAATTTGCATTATCCATAACGAGAATTTTTCGTTGAATAAAAGGGTTTTTCATGTTGAAATTTTTCCAAGCCTTAGCCTTGCTATTGGCAATCGGCTCTACAACACCTAGTATAGCAAAACCCATTCACATTATCGCCGCTGAGAATTTTTATGGTTCTGTTGCAAAACAAATCGGTGGAAATTATGTCCAAGTCACGAGCATTCTTAATCAACCCGATCAAGATCCACATTTATTTAATTTAACGCCCAGTGTGGCTAAGATTTTGGAGCAAGGAGATCTAATTGTTTATAATGGCTTGGGCTATGATCCTTGGATGCAGAATTTATTGAGTGTTGGAACAGCTTCACCAAGAACCGTTATTTGCGTTGCTGATTTAATACATAGAAAAGAAGGGGCTAATCCTCATATTTGGTATGATCCGGATACTATGCCCGTTTATGCTACGGCATTGCGCGATTATTTGATTAAGCACGACCCCGATCATCAGAAGGAATATCAAGCGCATTACCAACAGTTTATTGCACAACAGCAACATTTATGGCGACTGATAAAAAAAATTAAAGTTCAACACAAGGGTGTTTCGGTTATTGCGACAGAGCCTGTGTTTGGATATATGGCACAGGCTTTAGGATTTCGTATGCAAGGAATTCCGTTTCAACTCAGCATGATGAACGGGGTGGATCCTAGTCCTAAACAAGTACAAGAGTTTCAACGTCAGTTGCAACAGCATCGAGTCAAATTAGTATTTTATAATAGTCAAGTGAGTAGTCCTTTGGTATTGCAATTATTACAACAGGCTAAGTTTTTTGGAATTCCAATCATAGGTGTGATGGAAACACAACCTATGCAGTCTACTTACTATCAGTGGATGCAGAATCAATTAAAACAAGTGGAGCAGGCTTTGAATGAACGCCATCGAATTTAAACAACTTAGCCTTGCCTATGGACAACGCTGTATTTTTCAGGATTTCACTGCAAGTATCGATACAGGTGAGTTTGTTGCTATTTTAGGAGCTAACGGTGCCGGAAAAAGTACTTTGCTGCGATCAATATTAGGTTTAATCGCTCCATCCCAAGGTTACATCTCAGTATTCGGACAAGCAGTACATAAAGGCGCCGCTTTTATTGGTTATATGCCACAAATACGCCAGAATATCGGTAATAGTTTGAGTGCCTATGCCTGGTTAGGCGCAAATTTAAATGGATATCAGTGGGGGTTGCCCGTTTTAAATGCACAACAAACCGAAGAATTACAACGTGTTATTCAGTTAGTAAAAGCTGAAAAGATTATCAATCGACCTTACAGCCTTTTATCAGGAGGGGAACGACAACGTTTATTATTAGCTCAAGCTTTATTGAATAAACCAAAGATTTTATTATTAGATGAGCCACTAATGAATCTAGATCCTTATTATCAAGCCACGTTGGTCAGTTTAATTGATGATATCCGTTTGCAATATGGTATTACCATATTGTTTACTTCGCATGACATCAACCCACTATTAACCAGCGTAGATAGAGTACTCTATTTGGCAAAAGGTAAAGCGGTGATAGGTTTAGTCAATGAAATTATCAATAGTAAAAAATTAAGTGAGCTTTATGGATTGGATATACAAGTTATTCAGCATGAACAGCAACTTTTTGTCATAAATAAAGAATTAGGATTCCACCATCATGTCAACCATTGTCGACCCGACCTTGATCATTTCTCTGTTTGAATATCATTTTTTACGTAACGCACTTATAGCAGGTACGATTGCAGCGGTATTAGCCAGTTTCGTCGGTTATTTTATGGTTATCAGGAGGTTGGCTTTTGCTGGTCATGCCTTAGGGCACATTGGTTTTGCTGGAGCGACCGGCGCAGGTTTAATTGGTTTAATGCCGGTCAGTGGGCAGTTAATTTTGACAATATTAGCCGCTATTGGTATGGGTAGTTTGGGGCACCGAATTAGTAAAAGTGATGTAGCTATCGGTATTATTCTGGCTTTAGCACTAGGATTGGGCGTGTTATTTTTACATTTTTATACCAGTTACGCTGCACAAGCGATGACGATATTATTTGGTAATCTTTTGGGTGTTTCAGCGCATTTAATAAAGATGATGTTGATCTATTCTGTTTTCAGCTTGCTAGGCTTAGGTATCATTGCAAGACCATTATTATTTGCTAGCTTAGAACCGGAGTTAGCCGAAGCAAAAGGCGTTTCGTTACCACTGATTTCTATTTTATTTATGATCATCGTGGCAGTTGCTGTAACTGAAGCCAGTCAAGTAGTCGGTGTGCTTTTAGTATTTACTTTATTGATAGGACCTGCTGCAGCCGCTTTAAATTGGACGCACCGTATTTTAAGTGGTTTATTTTTAACCGTGCTGTTTGGTATCCTAATCGTATGGTTGGGTATTATTTTATCATTTGTTACCGATTGGCCTATTCCGTTTTGGATTAGTGCATTGGCTGCTGGTAATTATTTTCTCAGTTATCTAGGAAGATCAATAAATAGACCTATGTAATATACTATTAACTTTTAATGTTTTTTTATAGAATGGCGAGTTTTTTTTATTATGCTAACGGTTAAAAATTTTTTTTTCGCTTTAATTTTGATGGCCATTTTATTGGTAGGAAGCTCTTACAGTAAACTATTTGCCGCTAACAATCCGCTGATTACTAATTACCATTCTATTTTTGCATTTGGTTACAATAAGCATGCTTCATTGCGAATTGCTATTCGTATGTACCATCTAGGAAAAAAACCTTATTTATTACTTGTCAATCCCTACAATTTTGCAACTGAGATTGTTCCATTTTCTTCTATTAGTTTAAAAAATATTCCTCAAGTTAATGGCTTAAATTATTACAATCACTATTTACCCTTAGAGATTAAAAATACGCCTTATGTTAAAGCACTTATCCGTTATACTTCTCCGCCATATCCATTGCAAAATTATGGAATTACGCATACGGATCATCTACTAGAGGGTGTTTTTCTCACAGTAGATATGTGTCCTTCAAAAAAGTCTTTTGAGAAAACTTTTTTTCAAAGTCTTGTTATACAAACTAAGCAAACTGGGCAGGTTGTTCCCTTAGGTATTGGTATATCTGGGTTATGGGCAATTCATCATCAAAAGGAATTTGCTTGGTTACTCCAACAACAGAAATTGAATACACTACATATCACTTGGATTGATCACTCTTTTCATCATCCCTATTACGTGGAGGTTCCGCTTAGAGAAAATTTTCTGTTAACGCCATCAACGAATATTTCGCATGAGATTCTTGATACCGAAAAATTATTAATTACTCATGGCCAAACACCTTCAGTTTTTTTTCGTTTTCCAGGACTTGTTTCAAGTAAATGTCTTGTTTTAGAGCTCCGACAGTTTGGTTTAATTCCCATAGCCAGTAATGCTTGGTTAGCCAAAGGTCAATCACCTAAGCCAGGAAGCATCATACTGGTGCATGGCAATGGTAATGAGCCAAAAGGTATTAAGCTATTTTTTAAGTTGCAAGAAAAAAATAAATTTCATCTGTTACCTTTAAGCCAAGCTTTTTAAAAATTTATGCATAATTGATTTTCTTGAATAAAAAATTAATTTTTTATTCAGTCATCCCAATTTAAACTTCCGCCGGTTTGATATTCTGTTACGCGCGTTTCAAAGAAATTTTTCTCCTTTTTAAGATCGATGATTTCACTCATCCATGGTAAAGGGTTGCTAACACCAGGATATTGTTCAGGTAAGCCAATTTGTGCGAGACGTCGATTCCCGATGAAACGTAGATAATCCCACATCATGTTAGCATTCAATCCAAGAATGCCACGTGGCATGGTATCTAAAGCATATTGATATTCTAGATCGACGCCTTCTTTCACGAGATCAATGACATAGCGTTTGAATTCCGGTGTCCATAAATGTGGGTTTTCCAATTTAATCTGATTGATGACATCGATACCAAAATTTAAATGCATTGATTCATCGCGTAAGATATATTGAAATTGTTCGGCTGTTCCGGTCATTTTATTGCGTCGACCCATGCTTAGGATCTGTGAAAAACCGACATAGAAAAATATGCCTTCAAACACCACATAAAAAGCAATTAAATCGCGCAATAAACGTTGATCATTTTCGGGCGTGCCAGTACGAAAATTAGGATCGGCTAAGCTTTGCGTAAAAGGAAGAGCCCATTCGGTTTTTTTGGCTACGGTAGGTAATTCGCGATACATATTAAACAGGCGCGCTTCATCCATCCCTAAACTTTCTATGACATATTGATAAGCATGCGTATGCAGAGCTTCTTCAAAAGCTTGTCTTAGTAAGTATTGTCGGCATTCTGGATTGGTAATATGACGGTAGACGGCTAAAACCAGATTATTCGCAACCAGAGAATCAGCGGTTGAAAAAAAACCTAAACTGCGTTCTATGATCAAACGTTCATCTTCACTTAATCCTTTTGTATCGCGCCATAATGCAATGTCAGCGGACATGTTAACTTCTTGTGGCATCCAATGATTAGCGCAGGCGGCTAAGTATTTTTCCCAGGCCCATTTATACTTAAATGGGACTAATTGATTGAGATCAGCGCGACAATTGATGATTTTTTTATCATCGACTTGCACGCGTGCTGCGCCTATTTCTAGTGTTTCTAGACCGGTAAAACCACCGGCTGCATGTTCAGTAGTACTCATCGCTTTAGGATCCTCTTTAATATACTCTTCGCACTTGAATTTTTGTCGGTGTTGCCGCTCAATTCGCAATCCTCATGTATGTTATATACACTGCGGTTGCTCATTCTCACGGCGCCTTGACAAAAATCCCATTGCTGTGAGTTAGTAACTTTAATTTACAAAAAACTAGTTGGTTATTGACATGATTCGCAATCCGGGTCGAGTATTGAGCAAGCAGGGCCACCGGCTGCGCTATCCATTTGCACTGAATTTAAATGACTTTTTTCTAAGGTTGCCTTTTCAGTATGTGTAGCGCCCATGGTCCGTAAATAGTAACTCGTTTTTAATCCTTTCAGCCAAATGTTTTTATAAAGTTCATCTAATCTTTTACCAGAAGCTTGTGCCATATAAAGATTTAACGATTGACTTTGATCTATCCATTTTTGTCGACGCGATCCGGCTTCAACCAGCCAATGTGTAGGAACTTCAAAAGCAGTCGCATACAGTTGTTTTAAGCTATCAGGAACCCGCTCAATTTTTTGTAAACTACCGTCATAGTATTTAAGGTCATTGAGCATAACGGCATCCCATAATCCCAATAATTTCAAATCTTTGACTAAATAGGGATTGATCACGGTAAACTCGCCGGACATATTGGATTTTACAAAAAGGTTTTGATAGGTCGGCTCAATGGATTGTGAAACGCCACAGATATTGGAAATAGTGGCTGTCGGTGCAATGGCCATACAGTTCGAGTTGCGCATACCATCTGCCATCACTTTTTTTCGCAATGTGTCCCAATCTAAACGAGTGGTTTGATCTTGATCTAAGAATTTACCACGGGTTTTTTGTAACCGTGCAATAGAATCTAAGGGTAAGATCCCTTGACTCCACAACGATCCATTAAAGCTTTCATACGAACCACGCTCTTTGGCTAAATCACTGGAAGCTTCGATGGCGTAATAACTAATCGATTCCATGGAGTGATCGGCAAAAGTGATTGCAGCTTCTGAAGCATAAGGTAGCCGTAATTGATATAAAGCGTCTTGGAAACCCATCAGACCTAGACCGACAGGACGGTGTTTTAAGTTAGAACTACGTGCTTGAGGTACAGTGTAATAATTGATATCAATTACATTATCTAACATGCGAATGGCTGTGCGAATGGTACGACGCAATTTCGTTTGATCAATTTCGCCAGATTCGGTTAGATGTTGAGGTAGATTAATACTACCTAAATTACAGACGGCTATTTCATCAATTGAGGTATTGAGCGTAATTTCAGTACATAAATTGGAGCTATGAATGGTTCCAACATGTTGTTGTGGTGAACGTAAGTTGCAAGGATCTTTAAATGTGATCCAAGGATGTCCGGTTTCAAATAATAAACTCAACATTTTTCGCCATAGATTAGCTGCGGGAATCGTTTTGAAATTTTTAATTTCACCGCGCGCGGCTTTGGCTTCATAGGCTTGATATTTTTCTTCAAATTCTAAACCAAACGCATCATGTAAATCAGGAGTTTCATCGGGAGAAAATAAAGTCCAGTTCTCTCCTTGCATGAGTCGTTTCATAAATAAATCAGGTACCCAATTCGCGGTATTCATATCATGCGTACGACGTCGATCGTCACCGGTATTTTTTCGTAATTCTAAAAATTCTTCAATATCTAAATGCCATGTTTCTAAATAGGCGCAGACGGCACCTTTACGTTTACCCCCTTGGTTGACGGCCACTGCAGAAGCATTGGCTACATTTAAAAAAGGTACGACCCCGAGTGACTTACCATTGGTGCCTTTAATTCGTGCGCCCATCGCTCGAACTGAAGTCCAGTCATTGCCTAAACCACCCGCAAATTTTGAAAGTAAGGCATTATCTTTTATGGCACTGTAAATTTGATTGAGATCATCGGGGACAGTTGTTAAGAAGCAACTTGAGAGTTGTGGACGCAGAGTTCCAGCATTGAATAGAGTCGGTGTGGATGCCATATAATCAAAAGACGAAAGTAAATGATAAAATTCAATCGCTTGTTCTTCTTTGTTAGATTCTTGTTGCGCAAGTCCCATGGCAACGCGCATAAAGAAAGCTTGAGGCAATTCAAAACGGACATCATCGGCGTGTAAGAAGTAGCGATCATATAAAGTTTGTAAACTTAGATAAGTAAATTTCTGATCGTGTTCAGGTAATAAAGCCTTACTTAATTTTTCTAAGTCAAAGGTTTGTAATTGCGGGTCCAATAATTCTAAGGCAATTCCGCGCTTGATATAGTGTTGGAAATAGTGATGATATACGCCATGATTACTGATGTGGGTTGTAGTAGGTAGATCAAGAAAGTTTAATGCTTCTGTATATAATGTGCGTAATAAGAAACGTGCAGTGGCGTAGGTATAATTAGGATCTTGTTCGACAAGAGAACGTGCACTAATAATGAGTGCTTTATCAATTTCTGCGATAGGCATACCATCATATAGATTACGTAAGGTTTCTTGTAAAATGAGTTCATGTTTTACTTCGCTTAAATCTTTACAGGTCTCCGTGATCAACAGGCTTAATTGTATGAGATCGAGTGGATGCTGACTACCATCCGCTAAGGTTATTTGTAGTTGAATCTCAGATTCTGATTTCGTTTCTGCGCGCATTTTTCGTCGTTCTTCACGATAAAGCACGTATGCGCGTGCGACTTGGTGAGCTTCCACCCGCATTAAAGCCAGCTCAACTTGATCTTGTATGGCTTCAATAGGCAATGTTCCGCCATTGGGGTGACGTTGTTGTATGATGTTCGTGACTTGTTGCGTTAATTGCGATACCCGCTCATGGATACGGGTTGACAATGCGGCTTGTCCACCTTCTACAGCGAGAAAAGCTTTAGTAATTGCAATCCTAATTTTACTTTGATCATAATTAACAAGTTTACCATTACGTTTTATAACTTGTAGTGTACAGATGGATTTACTATCTTGTTCTGCTTCAGCTTCAGGTAGTAGAATCTCGGCGCTGTTAAGCAGAAGAGAAGAAGTCATTAGTTCGGATGAAAGTCCGCTCATGGATGCTCCTTAAAAAAGTTGTGAGGAATTATGTCTATGAAAATGATATAACACAATATCATGTGGTTTCTATACTATGCAACCACTATATGAAGTGAGTAAATATTTAGTAAGCTGTGAGTAAGTTGGGTAAAACATGTTAATGTGCATACTTATTTTTCGTAGGGTAGTCCGTCGGAACTGGGTTTATGCATAGACGATTAAATTTATTGTACGGTAGATGTATTTTGTCGTTTTATTAGGTAACACGAGGTGATATGCAACACATTCCTTTTGCAGAGGTTTCAAAGAGTATTTTTCGTGCCTACGATATTCGGGGCATCGTGGGTGAATCGATAACGCCCGAGCTTATCTACACGCTGGGTAAAGCAATAGGGAGCGCAGCACAAGAGCAAGGAGAACAAACCATTATCACTGCGCGAGATGGACGTTTGTCAGGACCTATTTTGATGGAGGCCTTACAGCAGGGATTACGTGAAAGCGGTTGTGGTGTTATAGATATTGGGCAAGTCCCTAGCCCTGTTCTTTATTTTGCTACACGTTATTTGAATTATCGTTCGGGAGTGATGTTAACGGCGAGTCATAATCCGTCGAATTATAATGGTTTAAAGATAGTTATAGCAGGGAAAAGCTTGTCAGAAGGTACTATTGATGAACTTTATTTACGTGTCCAAGCAGGCGGCTTTAAATCAGGAAAAGGGAGTTACCAGCAAATATCTATTATCGAAGCCTATCTCAATCGGATTACTCAAGATATTTCTTTAGCGCGCCCTTTACGGGTAGTGCTTGATTGTGGAAATGGTGTAGGTGGCGTCGTTGCTCCCGAATTACTGCGACGTTTGGGTTGTGAAGTGATCGAATTATTTTGTAATGTGGATGGTCATTTTCCGAATCATCATCCTGATCCCAGCAGGCCAGAGAATTTAAATGATTTAATTGCTAGCGTGAAACAGCATAAAGCAGATATTGGTCTCGCTTTAGATGGCGATGGCGATAGGCTGGGTGTGGTCACGAATCGAGGAGAAATTATTTGGCCTGATCGACAAATGATGTTGTATGCAATCGATGTGTTATCACGTAATCCAGGTGCACTGATTATTTATGACATCAAATCGACGGGTCATTTAGCAAGACTCATTGCAGAAAACGGCGGACAGTCTCTGATGTGGAAGACAGGGCATTCGATTATGAAAGCTAAATTAGAAGAAACAGGGGCATTATTGGCGGGCGAAATGAGCGGTCATATCTTCTTTAAAGAACGTTGGTATGGTTTTGATGATGGTTTATATACCGCTGCTCGATTATTAGAAATTATCGCGAAAAGTAAAAAAAATGTGAGTGAGTTGTTTGTAGAATTGCCGAACGGCATTAATACCCCTGAATTAAAATTGGCTATGATTGAAGATAAAAAATTTGCCTTTATTCAAGCTTTTCAGAAAAATATTGATTTTCCAAATGCAAAATTGAGTAAAATAGACGGTGTCCGCGCAGATTTTATTGATGGTTGGGGTTTAGTTCGTGCATCGAATACTGGTCCGTATTTAACGTTACGGTTTGAAGCAGATAATTCAACCGCTTTAAAGCGTATCCAAACTCTATTTAGAAATGCTTTACTAGCGATGGATCCACATCTGAAATTACCCTTTTAAATATACTTTTCGCACTTGAATTTTTTAGCTGCGTTGCCGCTTAACTCGCAATCCTCATGTATGTAATATACACTCCGGTTGTCCCGTTTTCGCGGCGCCTTGTTAAAACCCCAATTGCTGTGAGTAAATATGCGTATTATTTCTTTAAATGTGAACGGCATTCGTTCTGCAACGCGAAAAGGCTTTTTTGATTGGCTGAAATATCAAAAAGCGGATGTGATTTGTTTGCAGGAAACCAAAGCGCAAAAAAACCAATTGGATGCATCACATTTTCCCGAAGAATATCAAGCTTATTTTTTTGATGCCGAAAAAAAAGGTTATAGTGGGGTAGCAATTTATAGTCGAGTTAAACCGGATTCAACAGCTGCGGGTTTGGGTTGGGAGTGCGCGGATAAAGAAGGTCGTTATCTACAACTTAATTTCCCTGGATTGAGTATTGCTTCTTTGTATATGCCTTCAGGTAGTAGTAGTGAATTACGGCAAGACTTTAAGTTTCAATTTTTAAATCAGTATTTGCCTATTTTGAAAAAACAACTTCAGCATAAGCAAGATTTTATTATTTGTGGAGATTGGAATATTGCGCATAAACCCATCGATTTAAAAAATTGGCGTAGCAATCAAAAAAATTCTGGTTTTTTACCGGAAGAACGAGCCTGGTTAGATCAAGTATTAGGGCCTGTTGGTTATGTGGATGCTTTTCGAGCATTGAATCAACAGACAGAACAATATACTTGGTGGTCAAATCGCGGGCATGCCTGGGATAATAATGTCGGATGGAGGATTGATTACCAGATTATTACACCAGGACTCAAAAATAAAATTAGATCGGTTGAGATTTATAAGGATCAACGCTTTTCGGATCATGCCCCTCTAATTATTGACTATAAGCTTTAAAAAACACCAAATCAGCTTCTGGTGTGTATTTGTGCATAGCGGCTAAGAAAAAGATAGTCAGATGATATAACATTAAACAGCTATTACCGAAGCTTCTTTTGTTGTTATCGAAACATCATTATGAAAGAGAAAAACACTTCTTTATTACTTTTGATTCTATCCCTAGCTGTTTTTGGCGTTATCACCACTGAGCTTTCCATCATCGGTTTGCTGCCACAATTAATGAATCAGTTGAATATCAACGCTGCAGAAGTGGGGTTGCTTATTAGTGCCTACGCCCTCGTTGTTACGATAACAGGACCTTTCATTACTCTATTAATGTTAGGTTTGAATAAGAAGTTGGTTTTGCTGAGCATTATGTTGCTGTTTGTTATTTCAAATCTAGTTTATGCCTATACAAGGGATTACCATACGATGATGCTGTTTCGCGTGCTACCCGCACTGATGCACGCCCCCTTCTTCGCAGTAACATTGGTAGTAGCTGCAAACATAGTTGCACCGCAATATCAAGCTAGCGCCACTGCCAAAGTATTTGCTGGAATAGCAGTTGGTTTGGTTTTGGGCGTACCCTTAAGCGCGTTTATTGCAGTACATGCTTCATTGACTTTTGCATTTCTTTTTGGTGCCGTGGCTAACGGCTTGGCCTTAATGAGCATTTTGTTGCTAATGCCTTCCATGCCGATTGCCGAGAGAATATCTTTTGGCAAACAGCTAAGTATTCTGCGTAAAGGTAGATTGTGGTTAACAATTTCCACAGTAGTATTTGTCTTCGCAGCAATGTTTTCATCCTATAGTTTCATTGCGAAATATCTCCATGATATTACCAATATGAATGGCACATGGATCAGTATAATGCTAATGGTGTTTGGGGTCTTCGGAATTTTAGGAAATTTTCTCTTCAGTGCATTATTACAGAAGAACGTTGACTTCACTGTGATCTTCTATCCGATTCTTTATATTGGTGTGTATTTGCTTATTTACAGTTTTGGTTTTTCTTTTTCGTTGATGATTGGTTTGACCATGCTATGGGGATTATTACATTCGGCTGGTCTGATAGTTAGCCAAACGTGGCTAGCAGGTGAAGCACAGGAAACACCTGAGTTTGCAAATAGTTTGTTTGTTTCTTTTTCTAATCTCGGAATTACAGTGGGCACAGCTATAGCAGGTTGGTTCATTATACACTTTGGAACACATAACTTAGTTTGGGTTGGTATTCTATTCGCAGGGTTAGCATTTTTTAGCATACTCTCCAAGATCTTTATTATGTCTAGAGCCAGGTATCAGTCGCCAAATTAATTCCTAGGATATATTTTGCTTTTTGTTCTGACTTTAGAAATAAATTTTTACTTTATTAAATTAAATAAGGTTTGCAAGGAAAATTCTACTGCTGCATAACGGATAATTAACCGATCACCCGAATAATATTGGCATTCAGTTTTGCTGAAAACGTTTTTATGAATCCAAGCAGTCCATATTGTACCTATCGGTAATTTTTCTGTGCCACAATCTGGACCTGCAATTCCGGTAATAGCTATACTGACACTGGCAGGACTTTTGTTTAGGGCACCATTAGCCATCGCGAGTACTATTTCTTCACTAACAGGACCATATTGGCTTAGAAGTGATGCGTCTACTCCTAACATTTCCTGTTTAGATAAATTCGAGTAAGTGATAAATCCACGATCAAACCAGGTGGATGCACCAGGTATACTAGTAATGGTTTGTGCGAGTTGTCCTCCTGTACAGGATTCGGCTGTAACTAATTTTAACTGGTGTTTTTTGAGTCTATCGCCAATTTCTTTGGCAAGCACATGAGTTTGAGAAAGTTTATAAGTCATATCTTTTCATAATAAGTGTAAAAAATTTTGAAACATCAAGATATAGTCGAACGGAATGAATCAATGGGTGCCTGTCTAGATGAATATCTAGTATTTTTGTAATTTTTTGTCAATTAAGTGTGCGTTATTCAAAATAATTTATTTTTTTGACGAACCAGCGCAAAAAGTTTTAAGCGTTTTTAATAAATTAATTGTATTGTATAATCTCAATTTGATTACTAAGAATTATAAAGTTGAATGCAATACAATTAAGCAACCTAATAATAACGAGGGAGTTTTCTATGCCGTTACTTTACGATAATTTTATAGAGGTTGATAATGAAGAGGCACAGGCTTTAACTGGAAGGCGCTCTTAATGATTATCTGGAATATTTCAACAATGAATCTAAAAGAACTAAATTACATTGTCTAGATTTGCTTTATAACAATGCAATAAAATTAGTTAAGGACAAATTAAAGCAAAAACTAGATGATATGTGTATGCATGAATCAATTGAACCTGACGAACTGACTTCGAACTTGGTGGGTCTAACGGTGCCGTAAGACAACCTAAATTAGACGGAGCCTCAGCTATATTGTTTAAAAGAATATCCGATGCAAATGAGTCTGCTTTAAAACGAAAAGTACCTAATATTTCTGCTGAGACACATCAAGCGATGGAAGTTGCTCATCATCTGTCCCTTAATTGATAACATTTCAAATCGTCGCTAGCAGGATTTTTACCATAGCTTGTCCGATCAATCTTTAAAATTGGCTTAACAGAATTTTTACTTATTCTAAGCTTAACCATTTTAAAAAAGAGATAAGAGAAAAGAAATTATGTATTAAAGCATAATCTTCCTTTTTAAAAAAAGGGAAGAAAAATGCTTGCTTAAGATTTAGTGTTTTTACAAGTAGCATTTTTAAATGAGGTTTGAGATAAGCTTTCATTTTTTTGAGTATCTGTTTATTTATCTTACGGTTATTAAATAATTATTATTGTAAATCGATGACTTTTACGGCAACATAGCCGATATTAATGCGTGAAAGAGTTAAGCTTAGGTAAATTATGGCCAAAGAAGATCAGATAGTGATGGAAGGTACGGTTGTTGAGACTTTACCTAATACCTTATTTAGGGTGGAATTAGAAAATGGGCATGTTATTAATGCCCATATTTCTGGACGTATGCGAAAAAGCTATATTCGTGTCCTTACTGGCGATAAGGTGAAAGTTGAAATGACACCCTATGATCTGAGCAAGGGCCGTATTATATTTCGTGGTAAAGGGTCCGAGCCGGATAAATCTAAGCCTAGCTAATAGGTGCTTGAGTTAGATTTTTATTCTGTGCAGGAGGCGTAATAATGCCCCTTTTTTCAGAAATTATTAATTGTAACTCATCATCGATACTTGTTAATATCAATTGACCGCCGTGCACTAAACGCCCAAAGAGTAGTTCATCAGCGATTGGTTTTTTGATCCTTTCTTGAATGAGTCGCATCATCGGGCGTGCCCCCATGTTTCTATCATAACCGTGCTTAGCTAACCAAACACGAGCAGGTTTGTCCACCGTCAAAGTGACATGTTTCTTTTCAAGTTGAGCTTCTAACTCCAGTAAATACTTATCAACTACTTGCGAGACGATAGATGCATTTAAATAATTAAAATAGATTGTTGCATCTAAACGATTGCGAAATTCAGGGGAAAATATTCGTTTGATAGCCTCTGAATTTTCAGCTTGATTCAAGTTAGGTGTAAAACCTATTTCTTGTCGACTAAGCTGTTCTGCTCCTGCATTACTGGTCATTACCAAAATAATATGACTAAAATCGGTCTTTCTACCATTGGTATCAGTTAAGTTACCATGATCCATGACTTGTAATAAGAGATTAAAAATATCTGGATGTGCTTTTTCAATTTCATCCAATAATAAAACAGCATGAGGATGTTTAGTCACTGCTTCGGTGAGTAAACCCCCTTGATCATAACCAATATAACCAGGAGGAGCCCCTATTAGACGAGACACACTATGTCTTTCCATATATTCAGACATATCAAAACGGAGTAATTCGATGCCCATAAGTTCTGCGAGTTGACGTGTAACTTCCGTTTTGCCCACACCCGTTGGTCCGGCGAAAAGAAAAGAGCCGATAGTTTTATTGGTTTCTCTTAAACCAGAGCGTGTCAATTTCATGGCAGCACAAAGATTTTCAATTGCCATATCTTGGCCAAATACGCGTGCCTTTAGTTTTGTTTCCAAGTGACGCAAACGACTTTTATCTGAGGCAGAAACATTTCGTGTAGGAATGCGTACCATCTTCGCTACAATTGCTTCAATTTCATGGATACCGATAACTTGTTTTCTTTTATGACGGGGTCGTAAGGCCTGATAAGCACCGGCCTCGTCAACGATATCAATTGCTTTATCTGGTAAGAAACGATCCGGTAAATAACGCGCTGCAAGTTCTACACTGGCACGTAAAGCAGTCATACGATATTTGACGTGATGGTGTTCTTCTAGTCTATCGCGCAATCCGCGTAAAATAGCAATCGTTTCTTCTAAATTGGGTTCAGGGACATCAATTTTTTGGAAACGTCGTGCTAAAGCACGATCTTTTTCAAAAATACTACGATATTCTTGATAAGTCGTTGCGCCGATACATTTTAATTCACCCGTCGTGAGTAAAGGCTTAATTAAGTTAGAAGCATCCATTACCCCGCCTGAGGCTGCACCAGCACCAATAACGACATGAATTTCATCAATAAAGAGTACTGATTGAGGTTCTTGTTTAAGTTGCGCCAATAAAGCCTTAAATCTTTTTTCAAAATCGCCACGATATTTGGTTCCAGCTAATAAACTACCAAGATCTAAAGAATAAATGGTGCTATTAGCTAGAACAGAGGGAACTCTTTTTTCAATTATTGCTTTAGCGAGCCCTTCTACAATCGCTGTTTTACCGACACCAGCTTCACCCACTAATAAAGGATTATTTTTACGACGGCGACAAAGAATTTGAATCACACGCGCTAATTCTTCTTCGCGACCAATTAAAGGATCAATTTTTCCAAGACGTGCTTTGCTATTTAAATTAATCGCATAAAGCTCTAATGGACTATTACCAGGACCTTCTATAGTGACTTCTTCTTCAGTTACAAACTGATTTAATTTTGGCTCCAAATTATCTTGTAATTTAGGTAGCCCTTGAGATATGTAATTCGATACATCTGAGCGTGTTACATTTTCACGACGTAAAAAATAAATAGCTTGGCTATCTTGTTCACCGAAGATAGCAGCTAAGATGTTAACGCCATGTACTTGGGTTTTCCCGCTGGATTGCACTTGAAAAATAGCGCGTTGTAAAACACGTTGAAATCCTAACGTGGGTTGTATATCAAGATTAGGATCAGCAGAAGGAAACAAAGGCGTTGTTGCTGCAATAAAATTACTAATCTCATTCTTAAGTCGATTTAAATTCGCTCCGCACGCTTTCAATGCGGCTACGGCAGAAGGTTCATCTAAAAGCGCTAATAATAGATGTTCAACCGTTAAATATTCATAACGTTTTTCACGGGCTTGTTTAAATATCGAATTTAAACTAACTTCAAGCTCTTTGCTAAACATGGTAGCCCTCCTTTTCGAATCGCATAAAAATCCGTGACTTCTCGCATAAAGTCGAGTTTCACTGTTGTTATACAAGCTGGGTAGTCCATGTTGAAAAAAATTATTTCCCTTTAATTTCAGCCTAGTCGAAATTTAGGGATTTGCGAGTTTGCGTAAAATTAAGCCTTTTAAATCCAGATAAAGGGGAAGTAGATTTCTTTGATACCTTGTAAGTATTTTATTAGGTGAATCAGATACTAAGATGGACGATTTTAAGAGGAAAATTGAAATTTTCCTCTTAACTTAGCAAAGGCTTATAAAATAGCTATTTTATAAGCTTGTAATAGAGGCCAACGTTTGTTTATTGCACATATAATCGACGATAGATTGAGCAAAATCAGAGCAACTTACTTCTTTGGCATCGTTCATTAAACGAGCGAAATCATAAGTGACCGTTTTGGCTTGTATGGCTGCTTCCATGCCTGTAATGATGCGATCAGCTGCTTCATTCCAACCCAAATGGCGTAGCATCATTTCTGCTGATAGGATCAGCGATCCGGGATTGACCTTATTTTGTCCTGCATACTTAGGCGCTGTGCCATGAGTTGCTTCAAACATAGCGACTTTGTCACTGAGGTTTGCGCCAGGGGCAATACCGATCCCACCGACTTGTGCGGCTAAAGCGTCTGAAACATAATCTCCATTCAGATTTAATGTCGCGATGACACTATATTCAGCGGGACGCAATAGGATTTGCTGTAAAAAAGCATCAGCGATAAAATCTTTAATAATGATCTCTTTTCCTGTTTTTGGATTTTTTAGGCGCATCCATGGTCCTCCATCGAGCAGTTCTGCACCAAATTGATCCTTTGCAATGGCATAACCCCAGTCTTTAAATGCGCCTTCGGTGAATTTCATGATATTGCCTTTATGTACCAAGGTTACTGAGGGCATATCTTGATCGATGGCGTACTGAATCGCGCGTTTGACTAACCGCTGTGTGCCTTCTTTCGATACAGGCTTAATACCGATGCCGCAGTGTTCAGGAAAGCGAATTTTTTTAACATTCATGTCATGTTGCAAGAAAGCAATTAATTTTTTGGCCTCTTTGCTATCGGCTTCCCATTCTATTCCTGCATAAATATCCTCAGAATTTTCTCTAAAAATGACCATGTTGACCTTTTCAGGTTCGCGAACCGGGCTAGGGACGCCTTTAAAATAGCGCACCGGGCGCAGACAAACATACAGATCCAACTGTTGGCGCAATGCCACATTTAAGGAACGAATTCCACCGCCCACCGGCGTAGTCAGTGGACCTTTGATAGAAACTACATAATCGCGCACCACAGAAAGTGTTTCTTCGGGTAACCAAACATCCGATCCATAAACCTGAGTTGCTTTTTCTCCAGCATAAATCTCCATCCAAGCAATTCGACGTTTATCGCCATAAGCGTTGCTAATGGCCGCATCGACGACAAGACGCATCGCGGGTGTGATATCCACACCGATACCATCACCTTCAATAAAAGGAATGATCGGTTGGTTGGGAACATTTAACGAATAATCCGGATTAACCGTTATTTTCTTGCCGGAACTTGGAATCTGAATATGTTGGTAAGACATGCGCGCTACTCCGCTTTTTTTTGAGATCGAATAAGATAATAGTTCGATCTCAATTTTACCGGATTTTATTCATTTGAGCGAGATTGCTTCGGAAAATCTTAAAAAAGAAGTGTCGGATTGTTTAAGTTAGATTGATTATCGACAATAGGTATCACATCGTTTTCCGGACAGGATAATTCTCGAAAGAAAGTTCGAGTATAGCGAGCAGGTTGATGAGAATGTTCGTTATTAAATTTTTTACTGAGTTTTTTATTGGAAGATAAGATAAGCTTTTCGGTGGAGGGTTTATTAGCGGATACTTTTAATTCTAGAGAATTAATAACAAGTGTCAAAGTATCGTAGTATTCTATAATTTTCTCGCTTTCCTTTACCAGCTCAGCTTGACTATAGAATTTAATAGAATGTGAGAAGCTGTTTTGAGCTTCTTTTAAACAGTATAGTTTTTCAGTCTCAGAAAGATTTTTAATTGAAAAACTTAATTTTTCTATCCTATCTAAAGCATCCTTGCCTGCTAAACTCGCTTTATATCTAATAAGCTCATTATTGTTAGAAGGATCCTTGAGCTTATAGTTTTCTATTTCTATTTGTTTAAGTTCGTCTAATAATTTTTTACAGTCGATCTGCTTATTTCCTTTACTTTTTTTAGCGGGTATAGAGAAAGTAGTGTCAGTTGAATTTTTTCTTTTACTAGCTTGAATTTGTGACAGTTTGTGTGATTCAGTTGTTTTTTCACATACAATTTCAGGTATTTTAGGCTGGCCAACGATTTCCGGTAATTTTTTCGTTGTTTCTTTATTAGATTTTATCCATTGAGATTCTGTTTTTATTCCATTAGTTTTAGTTTCGCGTGAAGGGGATAATCTTGTTAGTACTATCGTTAAATTTGAAAGATTTTCTTCAGGATTTTTATTATGAGATGAATCATCCGGAAATTCTTTCGGAGTGATTTCAAGTTTCTTTATTTGTTGTATTGTTTGATCTTTAAAGTTTGATAATCCAGCTTTATTATAAAAGTTTGCCGCTCCTTTAAAATAGTCTTCGGCCAGTTTTAATGATATTTGTTCTAAATATTTTGCAAAATTAAAATATGTATCGCCTAATAATCTATTCGAATTCCTTTTCCAGGAGCTTGAAAAATCATTGCGGTAGATTAATAATTTTTCATAGACATCATTAGTTTCTAAATTAATATTTTTTCTAAAATTTGGATCGTCAAAATCGTTCTTAAATTTTTGAAAATTTAATTCAACTTTTTTTAAATTTTTTATAAGTGAGTTTAGATCTTTTTCCGATGTTACATTATAATTTAAAGCATTAAAATCAGATTGAATGCAAGCTAATTCTGCTTCTAGATGATATACTTTAAAGAAATTTATGGGAAATTTTGAATTCTTAATGATAGTCTGAATTTCTGTATAATTTTTTTTGCATAATGGGAAACTCTCTACATGTTTGAATCGGTCGCTTTCAAATACGTTATTATAAATCTTATTGGCACGAGTTATAAGACTTCTTAAGGCGTTATGAAATTCTTCTTTATTAGAAGCCTGTTTTGCTTTAAGAAAGAATTTTTCATCTATTAAAATGGGCATGTTATGGGAGGTTTTTTGTGCGGGCATGTTGATAATCTCAAATGATTTTGAAATTGCTTTAAAATTTCAGTAAATTTAATTTTTTTGTTGGTTATAATTTAAAATCTACTATAAATAATTTTTCTTAACATAATATTAAGGGCTGCTAAAAATTCAATAAAAACTAAGAAAATTACCGGGAATTAAAAAAAGTAGAACATACCAATAAACGCTTAAAGCCCATAAACAGCTTGTATTTTTCCATAAATCACAACAAACTTATTCGCTTAATAAGCTCGGATGAGTATATACTTTAAATTTAAAGAGCTATTGAGTTGAGCAATGTTAGGTGATTTTTCTTTAGGCCAAAAAATAATACTTTGGGTCATTCCCTTACTATTCGCTATTACCGTCCATGAGACCGCACATGGTTGGGTTGCTGCAAAATGCGGAGACCCAACGGCTAAATTATTAGGTCGTTTAACCTTGAACCCTCTGAAGCATATCGATCCTATAGGCACAATTATTGTACCCGCCATTCTTTTTTCCCTCGGTGGTTTTATATTTGGTTGGGCTAAACCCGTGCCCATCACCTGGCAAAATCTAAGAAATCCGCGCCGTGATATGGCTTTAGTGGCTGCGGCAGGTCCTTTAGCGAATCTATTTATGGCCTTTTTATGGGTGGGCATCGCCAAAGTGGCGATGGCATTCGATAATTTCCCAATTATTTATATGGCACAGATTGGCGTGACAATAAATTTGGTATTAATGTTATTAAATCTGATTCCAATCCCACCTCTGGATGGCAGTCGTGTGCTGGCGAGTTTTTTGTCACCGCAAATGGCTTATCAGTTCAATAAATTAGAGGTATATGGTTTTCTTATTTTAGTGCTGTTATTAGCCAGTGGTATTTTAGGCAGGGTCTTAGGGCCGCTATTACAAGGATTATTATCGGTTTTCTTTAGATTTTTTGGTTTATAACGATTACACTGGCGCTATGACAGAACATAATCTTGCTACAACATTGGCCAATGCGCCTATTGCCACTGTACGTGGCCAACCGTTGATTCAGTTGCCTAGTGATCTATATATCCCACCACAAGCCCTAGAAGTACTTTTAGAGGCGTTTACAGGGCCTTTAGATCTACTTTTATATCTAATAAAAAAGCAAAATTTTGATATTTTAGATATTCCGGTTGCCGAAATAACACGCCAATATATGCAATATATTGAATTGATGCAGGTATTGGAAATTGAATTAGCTGCTGAATATTTGGTCATGGCGGCCATATTGACTGAAATTAAATCACGCTTACTTTTACCTAAGCCTGCTGAAACACCAACCAATGATGATGAAATGGATCCGCGTGCTGAACTCATTCGTCGTTTACAGGAGTATGAACGGACTAAACAAGCCGCACAAACACTAGAACAATTACCACGTTTAGGCCGGGATGTTTTTTTAGCGATGGCTGAAGCAGGCCTGCCGCCTGCCTCGGCAGAAAACCCTAGACAAGTCCCGCTCTTAGCTTTAGAGGAATTGGTAGAGGCTTTTCAAGCGGTTTTAGCTAGAGCTGCTTTAAAGAAACATCATGCGATTACTGAAGAACCGTTGTCGATTAAGGATCGTATGTCGCAAATTTTGCAGAAAATGACAATTCAAACCACTATTAAGTTTACGGAGTTGTTTAAATGTGAAGAAGGTCGCATGGGTGTGGTAGTGACTTTTATGGCTTTATTAGAATTATGGCGACAATCCTTAATTGAACTTTCACAAACCCAGCCTTTTGCAGAGATTGAAGTGCGGGGGGTATGATGTTTCAAAATAAAACAATAATAATAACTGGCGGAGCATCAGGAATAGGCGCGGCAACAGTCACGTTATTTAGTCGTGCAGGAGCAAACGTTTACATACTCGATAAAAAAAAGCCGACAGATTATTCATCACTGTCGATTCATTATTTAGAGTGTGATGTTTCGAATGCTGACCAGGTTAAGTCAGCTATTTATACCATTCTTCAGAAAAATCCAAAGATCGATTATCTTTTTTGTAATGCCGGTATACACTTATTTGCTAATATCGAAGATAGTTCTTTTGAAGCAATACAAAAAGTTTTTGCAACCAATTTATTAGGTACAATTTATTGTTTGCAACAAGTATTACCTAGTATGAAACAGCAAAGATTCGGATCGATCGTTTTAATGGCTTCGGATCAAGCATTTATTGCCAAAGAACAATGCGCTATTTATGGAGCGAGCAAAGCCGCTATTGCTCAATTAGCCAAAAGTACTGCACTAGATTATGCCCAATATGGAATCCGGGTTAATTGTGTTTGTCCCGGTACTATCGATACGCCCATGTATCAAGCAGTTTTAGAACAATTTCAGCAAAAAAGCGGCTTAAGTGTGTCATCAATTCGCGATCAGGTCGCAGAAAAATTACCCTTGCGACGAGTGGGAAAACCTGAGGAAGTGGCGCAAGTGGTTAGTTTCTTATGCAGTGAAGCCGCTTCTTTTATGACGGGTGCATTGGTCAATGTCGATGGCGGCTATACAATTCAGTAGAATACTCTGCGCAAATATATATTATTTAGCGATTTGTACGACAGCAGATTCGAGCAATTGGCTTAGATTGTCGCTCGCTTTAGCTGCAAAATGTACCGTTCCTTCGTGAGTAATAGGCTCATCACTTAGCCCAGCAGCTAAATTGGTTACTACGGATATTACAGCTACTTTTAAGCCGCAATGTCTGGCGACTATCACCTCAGGAATGGTGGACATTCCTACTACATCAGCGCCTAATTTTTGAAAAGCGCGTATTTCTGCAGGAGTTTCAAAATTAGGTCCTAAAACACTGATATAAATTCCCTCGTTTAAAGGAATAGATAGTTTTTTTGCAGTTTGTTGAATGATGTGTCGAATATCTGGATCATAAGCATCATCCATCGGGAAGAAACGTGGGCCAAATTCTTCATCATTAGGTCCAGTAAGAGGATTCATCGGATGGAAATTAATATGGTCTGAAATTAAAACCAATTGACCTGATTTAACATTTTCATTTAAGGATCCCACCGCATTGGTCATTATTAGTGTATGGCAGCCCAAGCATTTTAAAGTGCGGATAAATATTTTAAAGTCTTTGCCTTGCATTCCTTCATAAAGATGAACACGCCCTTGGCAACATACCACAGGTATTTTATTGATATAGCCGAGTATCATTTTTCCATGATGTCCAATTACACTGCTCACTGGAAAACCAGGAAGTTCAGCGTAGGGTATGGAGATGCTGTCGGTAAGTTTATCAGCAACATCCGCTAAACCAGACCCTAAAACAATTCCAATCTTAGGTTGGAAATCAGGTCGACGTTTTAAAATAGATTGGGCAAGTTGTTGCGGAGAAACATGTGTTGTCATAAATCACCTTTTAGTGAGGATAGTTTTTTATATGACTTTAATTCGGGTCACTATATCCTGGAGGAGGTGTACTTGCAGTTTCATCCGATCCAAATAAAAACTTTTCCATTTCTTTTTTTAAAAATTCGCGTGCTTGCGGCTCAAATGTGCTTAAACGATATTCATTGATGAGCATAGTCTGATGATTTACCCATTGTTGCCAAGCAGGCTTACTAATAGATTGATAGATACGTTGACCTAATTCTCCAGGATAGGGGAGATAATCAAGACCTTCTGCTTGTGTGTGTAGTTTAATACAATAGATAGTTCGGCTCATAGTATAGGCTTAATAGTTTTTTGACAGGGGCTGCAAGACCTCTTGAAGCTAATTGTTGCCTGTTATACCAGACTATACGGTCAGATTCCATCAATGGTGGATGCCAATCTTTAACATGAATGAGAACAGGTCGAATTTCAAGTTGAAAATGACTAAAAGTATGTTTTAAAAGGGGATATTTTTTTACAGATTTTCCTATCTCACAATAATAGTATTTCTTGCAAAAATTTTTTAAATTTTCTGTCATGGAACATTCTGGCAGGCTCCATAGACCACCCCAAATTCCCATCGGTGGTCTTTTTTCTAGCAAAATTTCTTGATGTTCATTGACCAAAATTACCATCTTGATAGTGCGACATGGGATAGTCTTACGCGGTTTGGGTGAAGGATAATTTGCAATACTATTTGTGGTATACGCTTTGCAATGGTTTTGTAAAGGACATTGAGTGCATTTAGGTTGTGAGCGCGTACAAACCAATGCACCAAGATCCATCATTGCTTGCGTATAATGACTGATATGTTTATTTTTTGGCGTATAATGTTCTGCTAAAGCCCATAACTGTTTACTGACTTTGCTTAAACCAGACCAGCCTTTGATAGCATGAAACCTGGTTAATACGCGTTTCACATTCCCATCGAGTATGCTGGCAGGTTGGCTAAATGCTAAGGCAAGTATGGCTCCGGCGGTCGATCGACCGATGCCCGGCAAATTTTGTAATAACAGTAAATCAGGTGGAAATTTTCCTGAATATTCTTTTTCAATAATTTGCGCACAGTGGTGTAAATTGCGTGCTCTTGCATAATATCCTAAGCCTGACCATAGCATAATTACTTCATCGATATCGGCTTTAGCGAGTGAAGAAAGCGTGGGAAAATGTTGAATAAAACGTTGAAAATAAGGAATAACCGTTGCAACTTGAGTCTGTTGCAGCATAATCTCCGAAAGCCAAATCATATAAGGTGATTTTGTTTGCTGCCAAGGTAGATGTTTGCGACCAGCGGAAGTAAACCAGCTTAACATTTTTTGTTGGAATAGTTTTGTGCTTAGTGTCACTGGTCGTTTACGAAAGATTAATGCTAGGTTGACTCTGCAATTAATTGTACAATTAGTGAAATAGTTTGTTTAGGTCTAATTTTTTTAGCGTATCGCCAAGTTTCCCTTTAAGTTTTTCTTTGATGATGTCAACACTTAATTGATCCAGAATAGGACTAATAGAAAGTTGTTGTAAAGGTCCTGAAATTCTAATGGGGATAGCAATACCTTCAGGGCTACCATCAGCTAATATAGGTTGGGCTTGTAATTCATAATTGATTTGTTGCAATGGTAAATTCAACACGCCTTTACCATTGACACGTAAACGACCGCTACTAATGATCAAATCAATATTATTGACTATGCCCTGACTGATAGTAAAACTACCGTTAAATCTATTGAACGGGGTATCTGGACCCGTGCTCTTAGGCGTGGCTTCGTGTTTAAGTAAGGCTTTTCCTAATGCTATCCAATAAGATAAATTAATTCCTTTTAAAGCGCCTTGATCTAAATTAAAGTGGCCTTGTCCGTTTAAATTTCTTATGAGTACCCCAGCGTTATCGCCTGTCGTCGATATATTAAGATTCAATGTTGCTAAGCCGGCTAATTGTATTTGACTTTTATTCATCAGATCTTGAAAAAGCAATGCGGTATTAATTTGATTAAATTGATTTTGCGCAGTGATCGACGGTACTTTTGGATTAAGATTAATAGAGGCGTTGCCTTGATAATTTCCTTGATAAAATTTGGCATTAATAGGGTTAAACGCAAGCAAGTTATTTTTAAATTGAAAATTAAGTTTTATTTGCTGAAAAATTAATTTACCGGTTTTAATTTGCTGGCTAGATAAAGTCCCAGCAAAGCTAGGGTTATTTAAAATATGCTGACCTGTGACATGTCCGGTGAGTTTAATTTGATTAATCTGGACAACCAATTGATCGACAATAATATCCTGTTTATTTAAATCGAGATCGATATGGCTTTTTAAGAACAGAGGAAGTTCGCCTTTAGGATAACTAGGTCCTTTTAATAGCATGTTAAGATTGAGGTTATTAAACTCAATATTTTTTTTATCTGTACTTAATGTGATCGATGAACGTAACTTAACGGCGGCATTAATAATAGGTGAGTTCGAATTTAAATTAAACTGAATATCAAAAGGCGAGCTTTTATTAATAGCCAGATTAGCGCTTTTAAGTTGGAATCCAGTTATTTCAAGATGTTTATTTTTTTGTTGATCAGCATAAATAATATGTCCGTCTCGAATGTCTAAACCTGTTACAATAAATCCTAACGGTTTTAAACTATCATTTAGATTATTTTCTGAATTGTTCGAAATTTTTTGCGAGGAAGTGAGTGGCCCTTCCCAATTGCCCTGGCCTTTAGCATTTTTTATTAGATAAAGTGTTAGACCATGAATTTGTAACTTACCAATTTCTAATTGTTTATGTAATAAAGGGAATAGACGAACTTGAATGTCCAACTTTTTAATTTGTGCGAACGGATTATTACCAAAGCCAGGACTATTAGCTAGCTTGACATCATTTAATTGTAATCCTAACCATGGGAAAATAGACCATTGAATATCTCCGCCTAATTGCAACTGACGTCCGGTAAACTTAGTGACAGCTTGACTAATCTGTGGTTTAAGATCATTAGGATTTACAAATACCACTAACCCTATTAAAGAAACCAGGCCTAATAATATGACAGCGCCAATAAAAGTGATAAAAATACGAAGTACCTTAGACATCGGTTTTTGTTTCCTCATAAAAATCTTCTAATCGGACTATTGAGTAAGCAGGTTCTTCATACGGGTGTGATTTTTTTAAAGCGGCTATGACCGGCTTGATATGTTTTTTATCACAAATCATTTCAACTAAATATTCATCTTGCGCTTCTATATTTCCTTTTTGACCTTTAAAAGGGTTAGACTGTGCTAAAGGACGAAATTGCCCTTGTCCTAATACTTGCCAAGCGCAGTGATCATAATTTCCTAATCGGCCGCCACCTTGATCAAACATCGCTAGTTTGACAGGCTCAAGATAATCATTAGGAATATAGACTGAAATTTTATACATGGACATTAGTATATAGTATTTTGGATTCAATTTGCGAGGGGGTATAAGTAGGTGTCTATGCTAAATCGGGTTAAAAATTACGTTTTCAGTCAATTATGGCAAAATTACAGTATTCACTTGAACGAGTTATCTACTATTCAAAGTTATTTCAAGAAGCATTTTCAGGAAGAATTAATTCTAGATCATTTTGCGCTTATCGATTTACCGGGTCCTTATACCGGCATGGATACACTGTCTCATTTATTTTCTTATCTCGGCTATCAGGTGCGCGGTCAAGATTATTTAGCTGAAAAACAAAATAATTTTAGATGGTTATCAGACGAAATAAGTTCTGAGACCTTAGCTATTGATGCATCACCGCAAATAGTGGTTGCAGATTTTCGCCGCGAAGCATTAGCACCGCAAATATTAACCATCATTGATCATTATGCTGGGTTTACCCAAGCTTTGGATACTGAACAGTTAAAATTTCTGCATTATCGCACTTTACAACACGATGAGGTGGCGGCTTTCGAACTGTCCAGGTACATTTTGAATTATATTCAGTCTAGAGACTGGCCATTACCTACTATAAAAGAATATGAAAGAGTAAAAAGTCACAATGAATTATTAGCTTGGGTGTTAGTCATGGGTCGTCAAGTTAATCATTTTGCTTGGAGTATACATTTATCAAAATGTTTTAATCGGTTAAAAAAATTTAATCAATTTTTGAGTTCTACTTTACATATTCCTTTGAACAAAAAAGGGGGCTTGATAAAAGGCAATGTTAATAAAGGTATAGAGCAAAGTTCAACACAGCCCGCTATTAAACCTGTAAAACTTGCTGATGGAGTGATAGATTTATCGGATCGATTTATAGAATTTGTATGGCGTTATCCAAAAAAGACGGGAGAAAACAGACGATGGCATGATTATTTTACTGGATTTGTTGCAGATAATGCTGATCGTGTGGTTGAATCGCTTTATTTGAAATAACTTTGGAAAAGAAATTGAACAAAAAAATTTATTATGTCACCAATAATGCGGGTAAATTCGAAGAGGTCAGAGATTTTTTTGACAAGGCCGCTCCTTCTTTCCATGTTGAACAATATGCTATCGATATTGATGAAATTCAGAGTTTAGATCAAAAAATAGTGGTGGCAGATAAAGTTAAAAAGGCATTTAATCTAGTCAAACAACCTTTGTTGCTTGATGACGGCGGTTTATTTTTTGCCGCATATAACCAATTTCCTGGTACTTTATCGAAATTTGTTTTTCAAGGATTAGGTTTTAAAGGTTTATTCAAATTGGTGGAAGAAGATAATCGTGCATCGTTTATTTTACAGTTAGCTTACACCGATGGATTGCATACACAATTATTTGAAGGCGTTTGTCACGGCACGATCGTCGTGCCAGACGATTTATTTTCTCATCCAAAGCTTCCATTTACAGCCATCTTCAAACCAGAAGGTTCAGATAAAACCTTAGCGCAATTGCGTTATACAGATGATTTTTTTCATTTTTCTTTTCGTCAACAAGCTTTGAAAAAATTTATTGATTGGTATCAAACTCAATAAACCCCTAAGGAAAAAATGCTGACCAAGGATCAAAAGAAAATTTTTTTTTCAGCTTGTATAGGAACTATTTTAGAATGGTATGATTTTAGTCTTTATGCCTATTTAGCAGGTGTTTTTGCACAAATTTTTTTTCATGCCATACCAAGCATTGGTTTGTTGCTGAGTTATAGTGTTTTTGCAATGGGTTATTTAGCACGTCCTTTGGGCGCAGCCCTGTTTGGTTATCTAGGAGATACACAAGGTAGAAAAAAAGCCTTAAGTTTAAGCGTTTTATTGATGGCAATAGCTACGTGTGGAATAGGTATGCTTCCAGACTATGCCGCGATCGGAATAAGCGCGGCATTTTTATTGCTTTTTTTCCGATTACTGCAAGGTATCGCAGTAGGGGGTGAAGCGTTTGGCTCTGCTTGCTTTCTAGTAGAGTCTATTCCCTCAAATAAAACCGGTTTTTATTCATCATTAATTTGGGCGAGCTCAGTGATTGGCCTGTTATTCGGATCCTTTGTCGTTTTTATTTTATTCGTATGTTTTCAAGGACCTTTACTTTATAGCTTTGCATGGCGTTTGCCTTTTTTGTTAGCTGCTATTAGCGGCTTCATCGCGTATTATATAAGAACACAAACCCCAGAGACACAAGCTTTTCAGCATTTACGCTACCAATGTTTAATAGAAAAATTTCCAATAAAAACTATTTTTTTAACGCATAAGTTTTTGATTGGCCAACTCATGGGGCTTTATTTGTTGTCAGCTTTAATAACTTATTTAGTGTTTATTTTTATGCCTATTTATTTCACGGATGTTTTGGGTCATTCGAGAATTCATGCGCATGCGCTGAATACAATAATATTGATTTTACTTATTTTGCTCGATATTTTTTTTGGTTGGCTTTCTGATAAGCTTGGGCGGAAATCTATCATGTTGGTAGGTGCCATTGGATTGATGTGTTTCAGTTATCCGCTATATATGATGATTGCGCAAGGTTCTTTTTTTGCAGTTATTATTGCGCAAATAATTTTTACATTTCTAGCCGCTAGCTTTCAAGGACCACTGTTGGCGCTTACACTCGATCGAATACCGGTCGCAATACGGTATACCTTAGGTTCGCTTAGTTATAATCTGGCGTATTCTATTTTTGGGGGCACAGCGCCGTTGGTAGCTATTTATTTAATAACAAAAACCACCAATGTTGCCATACCCGGTTTATATCTTGCTCTGAGCGCTGTTGTAGCCGTTATTATTTTAATTGTTTCTAAAAAAATGACCGTACCGAGTTATTTGACTTTGTTCAAACAGGATTAACTTGATTTTTAGTTAAGTTCATTTTAATGAGTTCAATTATTTTTTTGACGTTTTCTTTATGGTTACTGGCAAATGTATTTAATTCTTGCCAAGAACGTAACCAGGTTAATTGGCGTTTTGCGAGTTGTCGTGTTGCAATAAGGGTCAGATCTTGCATCTCAGTATAGGAAATACTATTAAGTAAATAATTCCAAATTTGCCGGTAACCAACTGTGCGTACAGCGGGTAAATTAGCGTGTAGATCGCCACGTTTAAATAGTTTCTCAACTTCTTCTATAAAACCTAAATCTAACATAGCTTGGAAACGGGCAGTGATCGCTTCATGTAACAAAGTTCTATCATCAGGAATTAATGCAATATTAATAAAAAAATAGGGTGATGAGCGAGTAAGCGTGCGTTGTAATTCAGTTAATGTTTTTCCAGAGACCAGAGCAACTTCTAAAGCGCGTAAGATTCGTTGTGGATCATTAGGATGAATGCGTTGGGCGGCGATCGGATCAACTATTGATAAACGTTCATGAAGTTTCTTTAACCCGAAATCTTTTAGCTCTTTTTTTAGTTGTTCACGAACAAGTTGATTAGCGGGTGGCAAAGTAGCAATGCCTTGTTGCAAGACATGAAAGTAAAGCATCGTTCCACCTACCAATAATGGAATACGACCCTTATTAATAATTTCTTCAATTGCATTGATAGCATCTGTTCTGAATTCTGCTGCGGAATAAATTTCACTAGGATCATGTGTATCTATCAATCGATGAGGTGCTTGATTTAAGATAAGTCTAGAAGGTTTGGCAGTGCCAATATCCATACCACGATAAATCAATGCTGAATCGACACTAACGATTTCAAACTCTAAATAAGTAAGTAAATCGATGGCTAGATTAGTTTTTCCTGATGCCGTTGGACCCATCAGGCAGATAACAGGTTTAACGTCCACGTAGAAAAAACCGATCAATATCTGATAAAGACCATTGTTTCCAGGTTGGTCGACCGTGATTGCATTGATTACTACGCGAAGTTCGTTCCATGTCCCGGAGTAATTGGTTCATTTCAATCAATGTCATGTTGCGGTGAGCACGTACAGCACTATGACAAGCGATGCTAGAAAGTAATTCATTAATTTTTTCAGGTATACGTTGGCTGTTAGCGTGTTGAATTAAATCACTTAAAACATCATGCACCAGTTGCTGTACATTGTCTTTCGCTAGGAGTTCTGGTATTTGGCGAATAATCATGGTTTCGGGACCCAGATTCTCAAACTCAAAGCCAAACTGTGTAAATAGGCTACTATATTCTTCTAAAAGCAAGACCTGCTGTTGAGATAATGTTAAACAGATAGGAATTAATAATAGTTGCGTTTTTATGGCACTATTTTGTATGTCATGTTTTAAGCGTTCATAAAGGATGCGCTCATGTGCTGCATGAATATCAACTAGAATTAAACCTTGAGTATTTTCAGCCAAGATATAAATGCCATGCAATTGTGCTAAGGCAAAACCTAAAGGTGGATCACAGTGTAAAGTTTCTGTGGGTTTTGTGGTTTGAAGAGTTAATTTTTTTTCTGCTAAAACTTCTTCGCCTTTCAATGAAACACAGAGCGCATGATCAGTTTTAGTAGGATAGCTCATAGAATCTGCAGCAACGTGTAAAGGAAAGTTAGTTTGTTGAGGATGTGTTATCTTAGAAGAGATATCGGAGATTTTTTCGTTTAATTCAACCGATAATTCAATTGTGTTCGGTATTGATTTATTGGTTTGTGATCTAGGAGATGTGTTGGCTAAAGCTTTTTGTAAACTTTGTTTAATAAAGTCATAGACTAAGCGACCCTCGCGAAAGCGAACTTCATATTTAGCAGGATGAGCATTCACATCAACTGAATGGGGATCGAGTTCGATAAACAACGCAAAAGCGGGGTGACGACCATTATAAAGAACGTCTTGGTAAGCTTGCCTAACCGCATGATTGATTAATTTGTCTTTTACTATACGTCGATTAACATAAAAATACTGTAAATCGTTTTGGCTACGTGAAAAAGTGGGTAATGAAATCCAGCCCCATAAGCGCAAATCGATGCTTTGCATATCAATGTAGATAGCGTTTTCTATAAAGGAGCGGCTACCCAATGTTGCAACACGTTCCTGTTTTGCAGCTTCGTCGCAGGCAGGATGCAATTGATAAATGCCTCGTTTATTATGCTGCAAACTAAAACCTACAGAAAAATGACTGAGACTTAAGCGTTTTATCAAAGTTTCTATATGCGCAAATTCGGTTTGTTCCGACTTCAAAAATTTGCGTCTAGCTGGAGTGTTGAAGAAAAGGTCTTGAATTTCTACGGTTGTTCCCCGCGCATGCGCAACAGGAATGGGGATTAACGGATGTTCCTGGTGATAATCACAGGTGATTTTCCAGCCTTGTTGCCTGGTCTCTGTCGAGGAGCTTAAATTGAGCCTAGCGATAGAGCTGATGCTGGCTAAGGCTTCGCCGCGGAATCCTAATGTAGTAATTCGTTCTAAGTCATTTAGCGTATGAATTTTGCTGGTTGCATGTCGATCTAAGGCCAAAATTAAATCATCTTTATGGATACCGTGGCCATTGTCGCGGACACGGATACGCTGAATACCCCCTTTGTCAATATCGATATCAACTTGCTGACTACCCGCATCCAGACTATTTTCGACCAATTCTTTTACGATAGACGCAGGCCGTTCAATGACTTCACCTGCAGCAATCTGATTGGCCAAATGTGAGCTTAAACGTTGGATACGATCTGACATAGTTATTTCTACAGGGAAAGACAGGGATTTTAACAAATTTTCACCATTAGCTGAATATTCGATTTTTGATATTTAAGCCATCTGTCGCCGGATTTAAATTTTTCTTAACCTGTGCATCTTTTTTTAAGGGAGAATGGTTAAACAAATCAGTAATAAATTCCTGATATTCATCGTCATTTGCTGCACAGAAATGTTTTTTCAATCCGTGTAGAAGATTTAATAGGGTTTGCGCACAAGGTCGTTCTTCTACCGGTGTTAACATAGCTAAAGATAAATGATTTAAAATTTCCGATTGCGTTAGAGTGTCCTCCTTATCTTTAATTTCCTGAAGAATTTTTAAACTCTCCTGAGCGTTTCTGGCCATTGATGATGAGGAATATTTCTCTCCCCATTTTTTTAAATCGATAAAACAACTGATGTCATCTTTCAGAACACAATAATTATTTTTATTTAATTCTTTTTGGAAAAAATTCGCACCGACTTTTTTTTGATTCAAGGTGAAATCATTAAAGAAAATAGGAAATTTATTATTTAATAGTCGATAAAGTGTAATTCCCAATGACCAAATATCCGATTTATCTACGTTTAAAATTGGTATTTTGGTAAAATCCATATTAGCAAACAATTCAGGGGCCACATAGCGTAGACTACCAAACTGATGCGCAGGCTCGTCTGCAAGATAAGCACAATCAAAATCGGCCAAAATTAGATTGCCTAATTCGTCTATCAGAATATTGCTTGATTTAATATCACCATGAACGATTCCTTTAAATTCCTGATTTTCAAAAATAAATGTTTCTGTATGCAGGTGATACAATGCTTCTAACAGCAAAAATAGTTGTTTCATTAACCATAAACTTGCTATGTTTTTTTTTTCAAACTGTTCAAATAAAAAAGAATGGTGTAAATCTAAATCCCCCCCTGACATGAATGGCAAGAGTAAGGAGGACTCGTTACTAACATTAGGAATTGGTTGTAGGATAGCTTTTTTTTTAGATTGTTTATTAGAAGCAATAAGCTTATAAATTTTTATTTCAGATAGAATTGTTTTTTTTTCCTTTTTTTGGACAAAAGCAATATTCGTCGGATCATTAGGTAGACATAACTTTCCATGTTTAATAGGCACAAATTTTTCAGACCCCAAGCGCGTTACACCAAGTTCCTTGACAGAGTCCGGATAAACAGGAAGATTTAACGATAGTTTATGTTTATTGCGGTACATCGTTTTATAACCCTTTTTTATTATACAAATGTTAGTACATATTTTTTATTTTAAATTTTAATCTTAATTAATTTCAAAATTAAGATTTAATTTCCAATACAGGAGTTTTGTTGAAAATAAAAAAACGTTGTATAGTAAATGAAAGGATAAATAAAGCAATTTCAGCAATAATTTTACTGCTATAAACATTTATTCCAAAATCGTGGATAAATTTAATGAGGCTGTAAGCAATAAGTCCCAAAAAAGTGGCTAAGGCAGTATATTTCAACGCCGCGGGTAACCAACGATTTTTACTTTTAAAGGCGAGGTGCTGATTTAATTTAAAATTGAAAGTGGCCGATAAAATACGTCCTAATAACACAGCAAGAAATATATTTTTTTTAAGCCAATAAGTTAAAAAAAATAAGGCGAAATCGATCGCAGCTGAAATTAAGGAAATAGCGGCAAAGCGGATAAAAACAAAATAAATTTTGATGGAGTCGATTAAAGGATTAAAATGTGAGGAACGATTATCATCTAAATAGACTGTTTTTATAGGAATTTCTTGAATATTGACTTGATGTTCCTCAGCAATCAATAACATTTCTAGCTCAAATTCATAGCCGCGTGCATTCGAATTTAACAAAGGTAATAGCAGGGTGCGTGGAATGACACGTAAACCCGTTTGTGTGTCTTCTAAGATGGTTTTACTAAATAGACGCAAAATATATTTTGTTAGTTTATTGCCGAATCGACTACGCCATGGAATGGGCGTATTATTAAATGTACGTTTTCCTAAATAGAGATGTGAGGGTTTTTGCATAAAAACTGCTGAGAGGTGTAGGATATCTTGGGGAAGATGTTGACCGTCAGCATCCGCAGTGACGATTCCTAATTCTTTAGGGTGGCTAGTGGCTAGCCAATGTTTAAATCCCGTTTTGAGCGCCTGACCTTTACCTTTATTTTTTGTATGACGGAGAAGCTCAATATCAAAAGCTTGAATTTTTGAAAAAATATTTTGTTTATTAAGGTCAGAGCCATCGTCTACAACAATAATTCGTTGTTTAGATTGGCTTTCACGTAAAGATTTTATTAACGCTACCAGATTATCGTTAGGCTGGTAAGCAGGAATAAGAATAGTTGGATGCAAATCCTTTATCATAGCTTGAGTATAAGTAAAAGACATAGAGGAGACTAGTCCTTAATAAGATTCACTTTAAAGAACGGTTGCAAAGATTGGATATAAAGTCAATGATTCCTTTGTTAAAAAAGCTTATTTAAAGATGGATTGAATAAGGCTAAGGTTTGTGTGCCTTGAAAAGTTTCGGCATGGAATAATATCTGTCTGTTCATTTCCATTAAATTGATATGACAAATAATATCGGGTTTGGGTAAAAATTCTAAAGCACGTTCAGGCCATTCTATTAGCCAAATAGCAGGTTGGTCAAATTCATCACAAAGCCCCATTTCAAATATTTCGTTGGGGGATTGTAAACGATATAGGTCAAGATGATAAATAGAATAAGGGGCTATCTCATAGGTTTCAATTAAGGTGTAAGTGGGACTTTTTACTAAGCCTGAATAGCCTAATTTTTTTACTAGCGCACGAACAAAGAATGTTTTTCCTGCGCCTAACTCACCCTTTAAAAAAATGATCAATCGTTTGTTCTTAGGGCAGCACTCAGCTAATTTTTTGGCTAATTGCTCCATTTCTTTTTCAGTTTTTAGTAAAATGACTGACATAGAAGCGTGAAATATTTAGTTTAATCATTTAGTTTTTTGTATTTCATTTTTTTCTTAGCTTGAGTTTCGTCAATGCCTAAGCGTTTTAAACGATCAAATTCATAATCGGTAAAATTACCTGTAAAACAATCAATCCGATTGTCTTGGAAAGCGATGATATGCGTTGCCATTCGATCTAAAAACCAGCGATCATGAGAAATCACCATTGCGCAACCGGGAAAACTTAACAATGCTTCTTCTAATGCACGTAAAGTTTCTACATCCAAATCATTGGTGGGTTCATCAAGGAGTAAAACGTTGCCACCAGCACGTAATAATTTGGCTAAGTGGACGCGATTACGTTCGCCGCCCGATAAGTTTTTTATTAGTTTTTGTTGATCAGACCCTTTAAAATTGAAGCGACCTACATAGGATCGTGAAGGCATTTGGAATTGATTAATCGTCATAATATCCAATCCTTCGGAGATTTCTTGCCACACAGTATGATCCGGATTCAGTGAATCACGACTTTGATCAATATAAGCTAGTTGTACGGAAGCACCTTGATGTATTTTTCCGCTATCGGGTTGTTCTTGTTGCATAATCAATTTAAACAAAGTGGATTTCCCAGCACCATTCGGACCAATAATTCCTATGATGGCACCTTTTGGCACTGTAAAACTAAAATTATTGATTAATATGCGTCCATTGAAGCCTTTTGTCAGTTGATCAAATTCCAACACCGAATCCCCCAGACGTATTCCCGGTGGGATATAGAGTTCCTGTGTTTCGGCTCGCTTTTGAAAGTCTTGAGAACTTAATTCTTCAAAACGTGCTAAACGCGCTTTACTTTTTGCTTGCCGACCTTTTGGGTTAGTTCGTACCCATTCTAATTCAGCTTTTAAGCTTTTTTCATGAGCGGCTTGTTGTCTTCCTTCTTGAGCAAGACGCTTTTGTTTTTGTTCTAGCCAAGAGGAATAATTGCCTTCATAGGGGATTCCATGCCCGCGATCGAGTTCCAAAATCCAACCGGCGACATTATCTAAGAAGTAACGGTCATGGGTTACTGCAATGACAGTGCCTGAATAATCATGTAAATAGCGTTCTAACCAGGCTACGCTTTCCGCATCCAAATGGTTAGTGGGTTCATCGAGCAACAACATATCAGAGTTGGATAATAACAAGCGACATAATGCGACACGACGTCGTTCACCACCCGAAAGTTGTGTAATTTGTGCGTCCCATGGAGGTAAACAGAGCGCATCTGCTGCTATATTTAATTTACGTTCTAATTCCCAGCCTCCTTGGGCATCGATTTGTGTTTGTAGCTCGCCTTGTTCTTCGAAGAGCTGATTCATGGCCGATTCACTCATAGGTTCGGCAAATTTCATGCTAATTTCGTTAAATCGATCTAATAGCTTTTTAGTATCTGCAATGGCGTCTTCCACGTTACCACGCACATCTTTAAGTGGGTCTAATTGAGGTTCTTGAGGAAGATAGCCAATTTTGATTCCTGGTAATGCACGTGCTTCACCGACAAAATCCTGATCTTCTCCTGCTAAAATACGCAGTAAAGTCGATTTGCCTGAGCCATTTAGCCCTAAGACCCCAATTTTCGCTCCAGGATAAAAAGATAGCCAAATATCTTTAAGGATCTCTTTCTTAGGGGCAACGATTTTACTCACTGCTTGCATGGTATAGATATATTGTTGGGACATAACCTAAAATCAATAAATTGTTAGAAAGAAGGAATACTAGCAATAATAGTCTGAACTAGCTAGATTTTTTATACTCTAGCTGTTCTAAATTCGACTATTTTTAGATTGTTATTTAGGGGTCATAGGGTCTCCATAGAGGTTTCTGATCTTTAGTATGCTGATCAATTTGAGTGGTTATTAATTGAGTTAAACAGTGACAAATTGCAGAATATTGGTTATTTGATGGTATATAATCAGTTTTAAGCATTAATAGGTGTTCTTTAAGCCTAGTTAAAAAAATTTCCTTAGTGAGTGCGATAGATTGGGGTTTAAAAAAATATAATTTACGGATACCGCTATGGCTAAATTTTATTTGTTTCACCCCAGGTGCTGAATATAAACTTGTTAAATCATATAATTTACTTAAAAAATCTTGATATCTAAGATCTGAAGGTTGAACAGGAATATTATTTTTTTCTAAGCAATTTTGTTTTTGCTGATCTGGATGGGCGGCGATATAAAATGCTAAAATAGCGCTTAGTAATTTTTCAAACAATTGATGTCCTGGTTCAAGCAATGGGTGGCTTAGCTGATAAGCAATAGTTTGTATTGTGCCTTCAGTTAAAGCAGCTTGCATAGATTTCACTGTAATAGATTGCAATTCATTAAGAAAAATTTTTCTTGAATCATTATCGGAGAGTGCTATTTTTCGCTTGAAGTAATATGCTTTTATTTCGGATAAAAATAGCAGTTTAACCCCATCTACAGCTTGAAATTTTTCTTGCAGGATTTCTGGTTTCGATCGTTCCTCCGAGGAAAAAAAATCTCTATAAACGCAGTTAATCCTAAATTCATTGGCTATTATTTGTTGTTTATTTTCAAGAGAAGCACTTTCAGGTGATTTAGAAAGATATAAAACTATTTCGGCTAACCTTAACTGTGTCAATCTATCAATATCGGAATGTGGGTGTATAAACCTAGCCATATTATTTATAAATAAAGGATAAAAATAATTGTCAGGTAAAAATACGGCTATTTCCAAGCTTTCTTCTATTTCTTTAAATATATTTTTTTCTAAGTTTAATAATTCTTCATTAGATATTGTAAGTAAGCTTAAAGCATTTGTTATTGATTTTGATGTATTAGGTTTAGAGATTTTTGTTTTAAGCTTTTCATTTATCTCTAATGGCGGATAGCTACGTTTATTAGAGGTTACGACAGGTTTGTTTGATACCAAATTCGGAATTTTATCAATATTTTTTGCGATTAACGAATCCTTATCGCTAAGAGTTACGCGCGAAATTTGTATCTCTGCATTTTGAAGCTTTATTCTTTCCAAGGGAACTATCGAGGAGTTTAACTGTAACTCCTTTAAAGTTTCTTTAGCTTCAGCTATTTTAATATCCGTTTCAATCTTTGCTTGCGGCATATTATTTTGCTTATAAAGAGCAGACGATTTTTCCAAGTAATTAATCGCTTTTCCTACTAACACTGGTGAGGTTGTAGTGTCTAAAATATGACAGGCAAAATTATAATAATAAGCAACCTGACGATTTTTTTTATCTTTTTCCCAACTATTTGTGGCTGTCTTTAATTGTAAGGCAAAAGTTTTACTTTTCCGCAAAGAAACTTTTTTTTGGAATGCTGTGTTTTCTCTATTAAGTTGATCAAGTTGATTTTTTAATAATCCAAGTTCAGAGTCATTGTTCTGAATGATCAATTCAGCAGTAGGTGATAATTCAAAGGAATTCATTTTGCATTGGATGACTCCTAAACGAGCGGCGAGCCCAATGAGTTTTATTTGATTACTAGAATGAGCGGTGTCTAATGCTAATTGTACGATGCGCTCATACTCAAACGCAATTTTGCATATTCAGGTGAGTTAGTGTTTAATTTTAATAATTTATTAAAGGAGTTATTAACCGAATTTAATTGATTAGGCAATGTAAACATTTTTATTAACTCCTTTTAATATTGTTAGATTTTTACGTATGCTACCATACGTAATAAATTGAAAACTAGCTTTTGATTAGGGAAAGAAAAGAAAGTAATATAAGAATTTTCAATAAATAACAAATTTTTGACTTTAAAAATGAGGGATTAAATCATCATGTCTTATTCACTGCAAGAAACACTTAGCGACTTTGATCCTGATTTATGGTCCGCGATGAGCAACGAGGCTCAGCGTCAAGAAGATCATTTAGAATTAATTGCTTCAGAAAACTATACCAGTCCGTTGGTATTGCAAGCACAGAGTTCTGTTTTAACCAATAAATATGCCGAAGGTTACCCCAGTAAACGTTATTATGGCGGCTGTGAATATGTTGACATCGTAGAACAATTAGCAATTGATAGAGCAAAGGAATTATTTCAAGCAGATTACGCGAATGTACAAACGCATTCAGGTTCCCAGGCGAATGCGGCGGCTTATATGGCCTTGATTCAACCTGGGGATACTCTGTTAGGCATGAGTTTAGCGCATGGTGGTCACTTAACGCATGGAGCAAAAGTTAGTTTTTCTGGGAAAATGTATCATGCCTATGCGTATGGTGTCACACCCGATACACAATTAATTGATTATGCAGAAGTAGAATTCCTGGCAAAAAAACATAAGCCTAAATTAATTATTGCGGGTTTTTCAGCTTATTCAAGAGTGGTGGACTGGCAACGATTTAGAGATATTGCGGATGAAGTGGGTGCCTATTTTTTGGTGGATATGGCGCATATAGCAGGGTTAGTGGCAGCGGGTTTGTATCCTTCACCGGTTCCTATTGCGGATGTGGTGACAACGACTACACATAAAACTTTACGCGGGCCTAGAGGAGGCTTAATTTTAGCGCGCTCAAATCCTGAAATCGAAAAAAAATTAAATTCTGCGGTATTTCCAGGGCAGCAAGGCGGACCTTTAATGCATGTTATTGCGGGTAAAGCAGTCGCTTTAAAAGAAGCTTTAGCACCTAGTTTTAAAGTCTATCAGCAACAAGTAATAACTAATGCAAAAGCTATGGTTCAGGTGATGTTGCAAAGAGGCTATAAAATCGTCTCTGGCGGGACCGATAATCATCTTTTCTTAATCGACATGATTGAAAAAGGTATCACAGGGAAAGAAGCTGAGGAGATATTGGAAAAGGCATATATCACTTTGAATAAGAATATGCTTCCGAATGATCCACGCTCACCTTTTGTAACTAGCGGTTTACGGATAGGCACCCCTGCTATAACCACTCGAGGTTTAAAAGAAAAAGAGGTGAGGGACGTGGCTAATTGGATTTGCGATGTCCTTGATAATCTAAAAGACCCTCAATGCATAGATAAAGTCAGGAAACAAGTCATGGCACTATGCCAGCAATTTCCAGTATACTCCCCCTAAGTTCAGAAATGTTCTTCTAGAGATACAATGATGTATTGTCCTTTTTGTAATGAAGCGGATACCAAAGTGATCGATTCTCGTCTAAGTAGCGATGGTCAACAGGTACGGCGTCGGCGTGAATGTTTACAATGTAATGAACGTTTTAGCAGTTTTGAATCAGCTGAGCTAGGATTACCACGCGTGGTCAAACGTGATAATACGCGGAGTGCCTTTGATCAGGAAAAACTAAGAGCGGGCATGCTTAAAGCCCTAGAAAAAAGACCTGTTTCCAGCGAGCAGGTTGAGGCAATTATTGTGCGCTTAATAAAAAAATTACGCGCATTAGGCGAACGTGAAATTTCTTCAAGACAAATTGGTGAATGGGTGATGGAAGAACTGTGTGATTTAGATCCCGTTGCGTACGTACGATTTGCATCGGTATATCGAAGTTTTCAGGATATACAAGCATTTAATCAGGCGATTGAACAATTAAAACAAGATATTTCTGCAAATAAAAAACAAACTCATGACACTGAAATCGAAAAAAAATAATTTTAAAGCAAAGCAACGCGCACGTCGTTTTGCTATGCAAGCCATTTATCAATGGCATTTAACGCAAGAAAAATTTTCTGCTATTCAAGCTAAATTTTTGGCTCAAGAGGAAATGGTGAGTGTGGATACTGCTTATTTCCTTTTGCTAGTTCAAGGAGTCTTAAAGGATCAAGAATCATTAGATAATCTTTTACAACAATTTTTAGACCGTCCACTTAAAGAATTAGGATTGGTAGAGTTGGCTATTTTGAGATTGGGTGCTTATGAATTGCTTGACTGCCCAGAAGTCCCTTATAAAGTTGTATTAAACGAATCTATCGAATTAGCTAAGATGTTTGGCGCTATGGATAGTTATAAATATATTAATGGTATTTTAAACCTACTAGCAAAAAAAAATCGTTCTTTGGAATATACTCACAGCAAAGGGATTTTGGGCAAGACATCACAAGAATAAAGCGATCAAAATGTGATGTATATGGATTGCGAGTTAAGCGTCAACATAAAAATTCAAGTGCAAAAAGTATATAAGGATCAATAATTTTCTAATCTTTTATGTCATTAAATGAATTTGATTTAATTCAACGTTTTTTTAATTCACCAACAAAGCAGCGCAAAGATGTTATTTTAGGCATAGGCGACGATGCCGCTATTTTGCAAGTGCCATTCGATCAACAATTGGTAGTGAGTACCGACACTTTAGTATCAGGTCGACATTTTCCTGAAAATACTTCACCTGCGGATATTGGATATAAATCATTAGCAGTTAATTTAAGTGATCTTTCTGCAATGGGTGCTGAGCCTGCATGGGCATTACTGGCACTGACATTACCTAACACCAATGAAATCTGGCTCAAAAAATTTACCGAAGGTTTTTTTCCTTTACTGCAAGATTTTCAATTGCAACTGGTGGGAGGAGATATAACACAAGGACCTTTAACAATTACGTTTCAGGCATTAGGGTTTGTTCCAGCGGGTAAAGCGTTAGGTCGTGTCGGTGCAAAAGTAGGTGATCGCATTTATGTGACAGGGACTTTAGGTGATGCAGGCTTGGCTCTCGAATCAATCCATAAAAAAAATTGTTTTGGATTATCACCCTCTCAGATTTTTTTTGTCATGCAACGTTTAAATCGACCCGTTCCCCGCGTCGAGGTAGGTCTTGCATTACGTGATATTGCAAGTAGTGCTATTGATGTTTCAGATGGACTAGCCGCTGATTTGGGTCATATTTTATCGACGAATCAAGTGGGTGCGTTGCTTCAATTAGAAAAGCTTCCTTTATCAGAGAGTCTGCAAGCTTTGCCATCTGCAAAGGCATGGCAATTGGCTTTAAATTCTGGAGATGATTATGAGCTATGTTTTACTGTGCCTGAGTCGCATGAAAGAGCATTGCAATTACATTTACTAGCATTGAATACGCCCTATACCTGTATAGGAAGTATTAAAAAAGAACCAGGTTTAATTTTGCTAGATAAAAAAGGATCAGTTTTCAATATAGATAAATTAGGATATCAGCACTTTATTTGAAAGTATTAGATAACGTATGTTCGCGTCTTAGCTTCTAGTCAGTATATAATCATTTTTTTCTATAGAATGTTATGAGATAAATTATGCAAAAGGATCTAGTCCGTAAGGTGTTTAGCCATCCTATTTACTTAATCGCTTTTGGTTTTGGCGCTGGATTATCTCCTTTTGCGCCAGGGACTTGTGGAACATTAGTTGCCATTCCATTGTATTATTTAATACAGTCTTTTTCTTTAGTTAACTACGGACTGATTTTGTTATTCGCGACGCTGATCGGTGTTTGGATTTGTGATGTAACGGAGCGAGGAATTGGCGTTCACGACTATTCAGGAATAGTTTGGGATGAAATATGTGGATTTGGGTTGACTATGTTTGCCGCTCCAAAAGGTTGGTTATGGATAGCGATTGGTTTTGTTTTATTTCGTTTGTTCGATATTGTGAAACCTTGGCCTATCGCTTGGATAGATCGAAAAATGCCGGGTGGATTAGGTGTCATGGTAGATGATTTAATGGCGGGTGTGTATGCCTGGATAATTTTACACCTAATATACTCGTTGCACTTAAATTTTTGAGTTGCCGCTCCATCTCGAACTAAACTTTGTCAATCCCGCCAGTTATCTTTTCCGGTTTGTGTTTATTAAAAAAGCTTTGCACTTATGAGCCCAATGCCATACTCACAGTCTGTTTAGGATTTTTTTCTTTTGTATTATGTTCCTTATAGAAATTGGCTGAGGATGAGGTTAGCCCCGTTATACAACTTTTATGTGGAGTTCGAATATTTGAAATTTGAATGCTTGATTGTTCATTTTCAGTTTTTTTATTTCTTACAAGAAATACACCATCTTGATAAACATTGATTGTTTTGCCCTCGGATGCTGAATTGCAATTAAAATTTAAAACAAGATTTCTAAAGTCTAATTCTTTTTCTGGAAAAAGTACTTCTTCTTGTTTAATTTTTCCGTTTTTTTCTACACTTTGGGTAAATATTTTGTTTCCCAACCATAAAGCTTTTTGCTTTTCAGCCTTCTCTAATTCTCTATTGAATGTTGCTTTTTTATGATCATAGATTCTACTCAAAGTTTGTTTTCTTTCATCTTTATTTAAATGGCTATATGTGGAATTATGTTTACTAAACTCACCATATTCTCCTTTTCTACTGGCGGTTAAATTATCTATCGCTGTTTTGTAATTCTCTATCTTTTTATTTAGATACTTATTTCCAAATTCATAATATTTATTGATCAATTTTTCACCAGTCAATTTACAAGGTACTGGTTTTTTTAATTTTTCATCATGGTTCTTAAAAGCAGCTTCACAACTACGCTGCATCTCTTCGTGGGTAGAAGATCCATCTATTGAATATGATTTTCTAAATTGTTCTTCGAGCTTATGAACTGCTAACAAAGCAGCATCTTTTATTTTGCTTGAGGTTTGATAATTAAGTTTAAATATTTCATTTTCCGGCAGCGAACTTGATTCTTCCAAACTGGCCTGCATAATTGTTTGAAGAGACGTGGGCTGGATCGTGTCTATGTTTATTAGATTTTTTTTCTTTTCTGGGATGAGTTCTTGCATAAGTGAAACAAATGTTGATTTTTTTTGATCTTCTTCAATAGGATTTATATTTATTGTAGGTTCATTAGAAGGTTGATGTGAGTTCAACTCAAGAGAGTGATCGGGAACTTCTGGAAGAGTAGGTAATTTTCCTTCAGAGTGGTTTTCGAAATTTTGCGTCGATAACGATATTAATTCATTCCGAAGTTGAGTCACATCTCTAGGCGATACAGAATGTAGTAAGCTTAATTCATAGTTTATCCCTTCTAGACGGGCCATAAAGAGATTTTTAGAAGCTTTATAATCTTCATCGCTTGAGAGATCATTATCTAGGGCTTGGCAAATCTCTAATGAAGTTCGCTTAAGAATCATATCCCCTGTTACTCGTAGTCTATAAGAATCTAATAAGTTGTTGTCTTTTAATCGTGATAGAACTAAGTAATTAAATTCAGACTCAGTGATCTTGTTACGATCTTTTTCATAGCCAAGAATGCCGAGTTGAAATTTTACAACTTCATCACCAACAGCTTTAATAATGCAAGTGTTGCTTAAAGCTTCTTCAATTTCCTTAAATCTATTTTTTTCATTTGCAGTTAAAGGTTTATGAGTAGCTAGTAATGACTCAGCGTATTTTAATTTTTCTTTAGGAGTATGTTGGTAAATAACGCTTAATTTATTAGCGGCTTCCTGAATGTCATTAAGTAATTGTTGAGCATATTTTATTGAATTTATCTTTTCTTGTTGAGAGCTAATTTCTTCTAAATCAACATTCGCTTTAGTTAATTTTTTCTGATCCATGGCCATTTTCTCTTGTAAGCTTGCTTGGTCATGACTTGCAGCAAAATTAATTTTTAGTGGTTCGCGAATTTTATTGTTTGAATTAGGCATAAGAAGTCTCCTACTAATGTGAAAAGCATTTATTGCTTAGTATTATTTTTTTAGCCATGTCAGTTTTATTTTTTTCTGTTTTGTTTTTGTCTATAGTATTTGAGTATGAAAAACTCAGTACAGATGTTGTCCCTTGACCTTTGTCTAATAATTCACCACCTCCACTGATGTATTTTTGGGCGTTGTTAACGTCAAGCTTAAGAGTCTTTTTTCTTACTCGACTGCATCTGATCCATAATGTCTCCTAAAAATTAAAAAGTAAACGTAGATAGTTATGAAAAGTTAGTTATTTAAATTCTTATTTATTTATTTATTTTATCTGACAATTCTTAAGTTTTTAATTAAAAAATTTTTTTAATACGTATCTAATGCATGTTCAAAATTTCTAATTATGATTATAAAATTTTGAAAAAAGGAGTTATTTATGTTTTTCAATATAAAGATTAATTTGGTTTTTAGATAAAAAAATTTAATTATATAAATGAAATTAATGAATTTGAAAATATTGAAGATGAACATTTTGTTTAGTGCAGAATCAAAAAGCTTTGAATGGGTTTTATCTAAAAAAGACTATGCCGTTTTGTTGGAAAGTAAAATCATTATCGGTGGTAAGGATGATTACTCAATAAACTCCAAGCGCGATACAGTTGTTCTGCCACGATAATTCGAACCAGTGCGTGGGGAAGCGTTAATGGTGAAAGTGACCAAATACGTTCAGCAATTTTTGTACAGGCGGCACCTAAACCGTCAGGACCGCCAATTAATAAACTGACATCTTGCCTCTCTAGCTGCCATCGTTGTAAAGATTGCGCAAGTTGTTGCGTATTCCACATTTGTCCTTGTACATCTAAAGCAATGATGCGGGATCGCTTTGGAATGGCGGCTAAAATTTTTTTTTCTTCTTCGGCAATATGTTTAGAAATTTCAGAATTTTTATTACGCTTACTAAGTGGGATGGTAATTAAATTAAGTTTGCATTCTGAAGGTAAGCGTTTTTGATAATCTTGAAAGGCAGTTTCAGCCCACTGGCTGCAACGGGATCCTACAGCAATTAAATTAATGATCATTTTTTCTTAGGGTTGGCTCCATAATTTTTCAAGATTATAAAATTCCCGCTCTTGAGGCAACATGATGTGGATAATTGCATCAACTAAATCGATTAATATCCATTCGCCTTCTTTCTCACCTTCAATACCATAGATAGTCATGCCTTTGGCTTTGGCAGCTGAGACTAAATATTGTGCCAGAGTTTTAACATGTCGATTAGAATTTCCTGTGCAAATAATCATTAGATCGGTAATGTCGGTGATTTTACTAACGTCCAAGGCAGTAATGTTTTTTGCTTTGTGATCTTCCAATAAGCTTATTAGGTCAGTTTGTAGATCTTTATTTAAATTAGCTTGTGTCATAAATATAACTTTTGTTCCAAAATGTAATCAAGGACGGTAGGGGGTAATGCTTCAATAGGCGAATTCCCGCTCGCAATAGTTTTGCGTATGAAAGTCGCCGAGATGGGTAAAGCTTCTACATGAGTCATGAATAAAAATCCAGCAGCTTGTTGTGATAACAAGGAAGGGTCCTTAGTTTGATGTCTTTCAACAAAAGCATGGATTTCCTTAGAGTAAGCTTGCGTATGACTAGGTCTAGGTACAATAAGTAAATGTGCGAAATTGATTAGAGACGTCCATTGATGCCAGTGATCTAAGCAAGCTAAATTATCATATCCTAAAATAAGTCCCAAAGGTGTATTACCCAATTCAAGACGTAAAGAAGCTAAGGTGTCTATCATATACGAAGGAGTGGCTCTACATAATTCTCGCATGTCAATGGAAAAATAAGGGTAGGGCTGTAAAGCTAGTTGCAGCATAGTAAGCCGCTGTTGTGCAGTGGCCACTACTTTTTTGTTACTAACAGGATTCTTACAAGGGATGAAACGGACTTCACTTAAATGGAGTTGTTGATATAAATCGAGCGCAATATGTAAATGCCCATAATGTATGGGATCAAAACTACCCCCAAGTATCCCTATCATAATGTTCTTCGCACTTGAATTTTTGACTGTGTTGCCGCGCAACTCGCAATCCTCATGGTTTTATATACCCTAGTTTGTTGCATGGACGCGGCACTGGTCAAAAACCCAATTGCAATGAGTCGAGTTGGGCTCCGCGATTTCGAGGCTAAGCGTCTGTAAAGCATTCCAAACATGACCGGTACCTATCCCTTTTATAAGCTGGTCAATGCGGCTTGCAAGACTTAGTAATCGATACCAATGCATAAGCGTATGACGTTTTAAGGCTTGTTGAAGTAATAGTTTACGCTTTTCCCATACATGGTGTTCTTTAAAAAGCGTTGTTAAATTTTGGCCTTGATTAAGTTTGAATGCAAAAGAAGCTAATAATCGGCATTCGCGACTGAGTGCCCATAAAATTAATAGGGGTTCTACATTTTCTTCTTTTAGACGCGCTAAGATGCGCAAACAACGTTCAGAGTTTCCTGCTAATGCAGCATCGATCAGTTTGAAAGGATCAAATCGGGTGTTGTCGCTGAGTGCCTGCGTCAACATGTCAATCGTAACGACGTTATTTTTTGCGTCAAGGTATAAGCTGAGTTTCTCTATGGTTTGCACAGTCGCTAATAAATTTCCTTCGGTGGCAAAAATAAGGCATTCAATAGCTGCTTTTTCTACTTTTAAACCCATGGAGTGAAAACGTTCGGTTACCCATCTAAATAATTGTGGGGGTTGTAAAGGCCATATCGGAATGACTAAACCTACTTTATCAATACTTTTAAACCAAGCAGCTTGCTGTAAGCGACTGTCCAGTTTCCCCGCTATTATAAGCAAAAGTTTATTGCGGGGTGGGTTTTTAGCATACAGTGCCAGCGTTTGTGTTATGGTTTCAGATAAACCTTGCGATAGATGTAATTCTAGCAGTTGTTTGTCTGCAAATAATCCATAATTATTCATACAGCCAATCAGCGAGGAAGCATTAAAATGTGTGTCGCTATAAAATACTTGTCGATCGGTAAAACCTGCTTTTTTTGCCGCTAGGCGAATGGCATTACAGGCTGCTTGAATTAATACTATTTCTTCACCGGATATCAAATAAATTGGCGCTAAAGCAGGATTATCTAATTGTTGAGGTAATTGTTCATAACGACATTGCATAATATATAGATTATTGCTGAGGACAAGTGCTGCAGCGAAGTTGCTGGCGTAACTCTGCAGAATTTAAGCGAATTAAAAGTTGTTGAATAACATCCTGTTGCATATTTTCTTGTAAATCAGTTTCTGTATTGAGATCACCAGCGAGTTGATTGGATGTAATCGAAAAAGTTCGTGTGGCTTGGATTTGCTGTGGTGCTAATAAAACACGACCTTTACAATCTATGAGCTGAAATAAAATACTGTAAACAAGTAAATAGGTGGTTGTTTGTCCGGCATTTCCTAGGCTGGTAGCCGTACGAGTAAAGTTTTGTGTAAGAATTTGTAATCGTGAAGATGCCGGAGTCGCAAGTAAGGTATGAACTCCCGCTGTTGCTAACGCGTTTTGTAATTCTTTGGTGAAATTACTATAAGGCTGATTAGATTCCAAAGAAAGTGAATGAAAAGGTAGTGAAAATTCACAGTGACCTCTTAATTGAAAGCCACAAGCAGTTAATATGAAGCTAAAAAAGAGAATAAATAATAAGGGGTAACGAGCTGTCATATTAAATAACAATATTAACTAATTTTTTGGGGACTATAATAATTTTTTTAATCGTTTGATTTTCAGTATAGCGTTTGATCTGAGGGTCATTGAGAATAACCGCTTTAAGTGTTTCATCATTATAGTGTATATCAAGTGATAATTGTGCACGTAATTTACCATTTACTTGTATCACCCAATCAATTTTTTCCAGGGTTAACGCATCGGCGGCTACTTTCGGCCAATGTGCTTTACCAATTAATCCGGGAAATTTCAGTTCTTTCCATAAAGCATGGGTTATATGAGGAACGATAGGGGCTAATAAGCGCAATAGAATGCTTAAACCTTGCCATATTATATGTTTAATCGTGTGTAATGCATCATCAGTAGATGAGCTTAATAATTGGCTGGCTGCTTGCAGTGTATTCAAAAGCTTCATGCAACTAGCAATAACCGTATTAAACTGCTGTCTTTCAAAATCATTGCGCGCAAGTTGCAAAATTTCATGGATTTGACGGCGTAAGTTACGATGCGCATGAGGAATTTTTGTCCAATCGATGGACTGGGTGAGGCTATGAGTTTCATTGAGCTCTATTATCCAAGGATTGTTATAGGCTAAGGTCCATAAACGCTTTAAAAAGCGATAAGCACCTTCAACTCCCGCGTCAGACCACTCTAAGGATTGTTCAGGAGGGGCGGCGAACAAAATAAATAATCGTAAGGTATCTGCTCCATATTGTGACATCAGTTTAGCAGGATCGACGGTGTTGCCTTTAGATTTAGACATTTTTGCACCATCTTTAAGGACCATGCCCTGTGTCAATAAACGCGTAAAGGGTTCATTAGAATTCAGTAGAGCTAAATCGCGTAATATTTTATGAAAAAAACGTGCATAGAGTAAGTGTAATACCGCATGTTCAATACCTCCAATATAATGATCAACGGGTGTCCAATATTTTGCTCTATCATCTAACATGGCTCTGTTCTGTGTAGGGCAGGCAAAGCGAGCGTAATACCAGGAAGACTCTACAAACGTATCTAAAGTATCTGTTTCTCTCATAGCGGGTTGTTTACAAATAGGACACTCGGTTTGATAAAACTCAGGCATATTTTTTAAAGGTGAGCCTACACCATTAAACTGTATCGTTTCGGGAAGTACCACGGGTAAATCTTCTTCAGGGACAGGAACAACGCCGCAAGTAGTGCAATAAATAATTGGAATAGGTGTTCCCCAATAGCGCTGACGTGAAACACCCCAATCACGAAGTCGGTAATTAGTTGTATGCACGGCTATCTTTTCTTGTATTAACTTTTTTGCAATAGTTACTGACGCAAGTTCAGCACTTAAACCCGTATAGGGACCCGAATTAATTAATGTGCCTGTATCCGAAATAAGAGGGGCTGATTGAAAATCATGTGCCTGAGTAGATAATATGACAGGACGTATAGGTAAATGATATTTCTTTGCGAATTCAAAATCGCGCTCGTCGTGTGCAGGGACTCCCATGATCGCTCCGGAACCGTAATCAGTTTTCACAAAATTAGCAATCCATATCGGTAAGTTTTCGTGAGTCAGAGGATTATAGGCAGTAAGCTGAGTTGTAAAACCTTTCTTTTCTAAATGTGCAGTCGCCTCTTCAGATGTAGGGATTTGTTGAAAACTGGCAATGATAGCTTGCAGCTTGGGATCGTGTTTAGCTATATAACGTGCTATAGGATGACTGGGTGAAACCGCGATAAAAGTAGCACCAAATAAGGTGTCGGGACGCGTAGTAAAGATTTCAATAGTGTCTAATTCAGGATTATTGACTTTAAATTGAATAGTTAAACCTTGGGATCGACCTATCCAATTGCGTTGCATAGTTTTGACTTCATCTGGCCATGCTTCTAAAGTATCCAAGTCATTTAATAATTCATCTGCGTAAGCGGTAATCTTTAAAAACCACTGCGGAATTTCTTTACGCTCTACAAGTGCACCAGAACGCCAGCCACGGCCATCAATAACCTGTTCATTCGCTAACACGGTTTTATCAATAGGATCCCAATTGACTACGGCACTTTTTTTATAGACTAGACCATTTTTAAGTAATTGAATAAACAGCCATTGTTCCCAACGATAGTAATCAGGTTTACAGGTAGTAATTTCTCGGCTCCAATCAAAGCTTAAGCCGAGTTGTTTGAATTGCTTGCGCATATGTTCAATGTTGGCATAAGTCCATTTAGCGGGAGGTACTCCTTTTTCAATGGCAGCATTTTCAGCCGGTAAACCAAAAGCATCCCAACCGATGGGATGCAAAACATTTTTACCTAACATACGCTGGTAACGGGTAATCACATCGCCCAATACATAATTCCGGACATGGCCTACATGTAAATGCCCGCTAGGGTAGGGAAACATAGAGAGGCAATAAAATTTTTCTTTATTGAGATCTTCAGTGACCTTGAAACATTGGTGCTCTTCCCAAAATTTTTGGATGTCAGCTTCAAGCGCTAAGGGTTGATATTGTTCTTGCATGTGGCTAGATACCTTGTTTTAATTATACTCTTCGCACTTGAATTTTGTCTGGGTTGCCGCTCAATTCGCATTCCTCATGTATGGATAATACACTCGGTTGCTTTATTTTCATTGCGCTTGCCAAAAATCCAATTGCTATGAGTATAGGCTTCATTTTTAAAGTACTGTTAATTCGGATAGATTAAAAACTGTTCAACTATTTGCTAATTATATAACAAGCCTAATTTTTATTGTGATAACTGCTTGGATAAAACACTAATCTATAATAGCCTGAGTTAACTGAAGCATAAACATCTAAATGTGAGCTTTTCGATAAGCGTAACATAAGATACATAATCCCACTAAAAAGATAATGATGGAACCATCGCCGAGATATACCCACGGTGTTAAACCTTCAGTTTTATAAATCGAACTTGTTAACACACCCGACTCGAAGGCGGGAAGTTTCGCTATAATTTTTCCTTTAGGAGTCACGATAGCCGTTAGGCCGGTATTACTTAAAAAAGCTAAGTAACGTCCGGTGGCTAACGCTTGAAATTGGCCAATTTGTAGATGTTGAGCTAAGGCAAAAGAATGACCGAACCAAGCATCATCGTTAATAGTTAATAGTAACTGAGCATGATCTTTCAATGCTTGTCGGACTAAGTTGGAATAAGCAATTTCATAACAAATAAATGTACCTAAATTAACGTTGGCTACCCTAAATGCGGGTTGGTGACTCGGCCCGGGTGAAAAACTAGACATTGGAATATCTAATAAATTTAATAAACCGTGAGCCCAGATTATCCACCACGGGAGATATTCACCAAAAATAACCAGTCTTTGTTTATAATAGGTCGCGTGATCCAAGCCTAAAGCTAGCATGCCATTATAATATTGAAAGCCTTTTTGGATAGGTATTCCTGTTATCAATGTGGTTTTATGCTGTTTGGCTTGCTTGTCAAGCTGCTTTAAAAAGTCAACTGCTTGATTTTGTAACAGAGGAATGGCAGCTTCTGGCCAAATAATCAGTCGACTATTCCAATGTGATTGCGTTAATTGTTGATAGTGTATTAATGATGCTTTTTGATACTCAGGTTCCCATTTTATTTCTTGGGGGATATTCGCTTGAATCAGACTGATTTGGATTGGTTTTCCTTGTAAATGTGTCCAAGGGATAAAACTTAAGATATAACCAATGGCCCATATTCCTATAATTGTCAGTAAGCGTCCTGAATAGTAAAAGTTTTTTAGATTGAACTGACAATCAAAACGTTTGTTTAAAAAAGGACAGAATAACGAAAGAAATAAACTTGCCGACAAAGCAACTAGAAAAGTCAGACCCACTATTCCCAAAATTGGAGCATAACCACTAAGCGGCGTATTTACTTGGCTAGTGCCTAATAATAACCAAGGAAAACCAGTAAATATCCAACTTCTTACCCATTCGGCTAGCGCCCATGAACTAGGAAAGATTAAGTAGAGTTTGATGAATGTATTACTAGGAAAAAAACGATTGACTAGAAAACCTTGAATGGCTGTAAATAAGGCTAATATAAAAATAAATAGTGCAGTAATTAACGAAGCTAGAAAAAAAGAAGTATGACCAAATTCGTGAATGCTTATAAATACCCACGAGACACCGATACCATAAAAGCCTATGCCAAAAAGTAATCCTAAAATAAAAGCGCGTTTAGCTGAGCTATTTAGCCATAGCAATAATAATACGGCGGGCGAGAAGATAGCTAAAGGATAAATGCACATCGGAGCAAAAGCAAAGGTGAGTAAACCACCGGCGATAAGTGCGCTTATTTCTTTATAGTAGGTCATAAAATTGCATAGGAAAAAGAGTAGACCACTTGCATAACCTGCGTGCTAGACTTGATTTCATCGTTAAACGCTAGTCTACGGTCCTCATTTACTTAAGTAAACTCCGGTCCTCGACTATCGTTTGCTTGGGAACTCAAGCCCATCACTGGGTTATGCAAGAAGTCTAGTCAAGAAATCCAATTGCAAAGATTCCATCTTTAGCATACATAAAGTTGCTACAGGGAACACGCAAATTTTAGGATCAAAAGTTAGTTTTTAAACCACATTAATTTACCGAGAGCAGATTGTACATTACTACTTAATTTTTCGGCCACTGATTTTTTAGTCAGATACTGACATTCATAAATTTCAGCTTTATCACTAGCTGCGAGTACACTTAAATAATCATCACTGGTTATTAGTTCATCGACTAAATTGAGTGTAAGTGCATCTTTCGCAAGCCAATGAGCTCCCGTAGCGACTATGGCCATATCAACTTGTTTTCGGTTAGCTTGGATAAAGGCTTTAAAAAGATGATGGATTTCTTCTAGGTCATCTTGAGTTTTTTCTCGTGCTTTAACAGTGTTCTCTCCAAAAATGGTCAGTGTACGTTTATATTCTCCTGCGGTTAGTAATTCGAAATCAATATCTCTTTTTTTTAAAAAACGATGAAAGTTCGGGAGTTGTGCTACGACACCGATTGAGCCAATAATCGCAAACGGTGCGGCTAAGATTTTATCACCGACGCAGGCCATTAAATATCCACCGCTTGCGGCAATTTTATCGATAGTAACCGTCAAAGGGATGCGTTTATCTTTTAAACGTTGTAACTGTGAAGCAGCTAACCCATACGGAGCAACCATGCCACCGCCACTTTCTAAGCGTAATACGACTTCATCTTGCGGTGTTGCCACTTGGATGAGAGCGGTGATTTCTTCACGTAGATTATTTACTGCAGTAGCTTTGATGTCACCTTGAAAATTTAAAACAAACACTCGTTTTTTCAATAATTTAGCAGATTTTTTTAATTTAATTTTTTGTTCTTTAGCATATTTTTTTAATTGTTTTTTATCTAAAATTTCTGAATTTAATGTTTCAGCAAATTCTTGATATTTTTTATTAAGCTTTTTAACACATAGTTTATTCTTGTTTTGTTCTTTAGCTTTGCGAATAATAGAGAAAACTCCGGCGGTTACTATTAAAATAGCAAGTACCAATGTAAATAGCTTCGCTAGGAAAACAACATATTGAAGAAGGAATGACATGGTTATTGGCCTTTTAACTCGTTTGAAAAAGGAATAATATAGCCTAGGTCCTGTTTTGTATACAACAGCACTTCGTTAAATAGGCAATTGAAAAAACTTACCCATTACTTATCAAGGAATGAAGAGAGTGTTAACTGTAGAGGAACTTTCTTATGAACGTAATAACAGACTTCTGTTTAAACAACTAACGTTTCAACTTTTTCCGAAGCAAATATTACATATTGTTGGTGCAAATGGTTCAGGGAAAACCACATTATTACAGATATTAACCGGTTTACGTACTCCTTTAAGCGGAAAAGTCATGTGGAATGGTATTGCAATTGAGAAAAATAACATAAATTTTACCGATAATTTACTTTATGTTAACCACCGCTTAGGTATGAAATCTGCACTGAGTCCGACTGAAAATCTTTATTTATGTTTGGCCAGGCGAAATTTAATCCATAAGCAATCCAAACGTGAAGCAATCCATGCTATTCATCAGATATTAGACCAATTAGATTTAAAAGAATGCGCAAATACTTTATTAACACACCTTTCTTCAGGACAACAACGACGTTTGAGTTTAGCAAAATTATTATTGATCAAAGCAGATTGTTGGATTCTGGATGAGCCGTTTACTTCTCTCGATAGTGCCGGTATTGCATTTTTATCGTCTTTAATGGAAAAACAAAGTGCTAGAGGAGGCGTCATTGTTTTTTCCAGCCATCAGGCGATGTATTCTTTCTCTTTAAAAATAAAAAAAATTTTCTTAGATATAAAGTCATGATAATTTTTTTTTTAAAGCTTTTAACTAATTTACGTAGTGAGTTATTAACTATTTTTCGTTATTATCACGAATTGATTTATCCCTTATTATTTTTAATTTTAGCGATCATTTTATTTCCTTTAAGTATAAGTGCCGATCCCATTTTATTAAAAAAAATATCTGCCGGAATTTATTGGGTGGTGGTGTTATTTCTAGTATTATTAATGTTAGATCAGCTTTTTCGAAATGATTGGAAAGAGGGAGATTTAGAGCAGCTTATTTTACTTCCTAATGAACTTAGCATAGTTTTATTTATTAAGTTATTAGTATTTTGCTTAGTTATTTGTATGTCTTTGTTTATCGTGACACCGATTCTGAGTCTAAGCTTGTTTATTCCTATCATGGCTTTAAAAACTTTATATCTCACTATCCTATTGGGTACGCCTACATTAATATTTCTAGGCGGTATTGCGCGCGCTTTGACGTTAGGACTTCGTCAGAGTGGATTATTAATAATATTAATAATAATCCCATTTTACATTCCAGTACTCATTTTTGCGAGCAGCGCGGTTGCCTTAGCGAGTTTGGGATTGCCTGCCAATGGGCCATTAGCTTGGTTAGGTGTGTTAATGATTCTGAGTATGAGTTTAGCACCTTTAGTTATTAATAAAATATTGCGTATAGGCATAGCTTTTGCGTAATACTCCTGGTACTTAAATTTTGTCTGTGTATCGCTCAAAGGAAATAAAAAAATGACTCAACTAAAAAAAAGAAACAAAATTTATCGATATATCGCCGTACATCATTTTTATACATTGTCGAACTATTTAGTTCCAATTTTTGCTTTATCTTTATTAGTTTTCGGTATTTATGGTGCAGTAGGAGGTTTATATTTAGCCCCAGCGGATTATCAGCAAGGAGATGCTTTTCGCATTATCTATGTGCATGTGCCCAGTGCTTTTTTATCATTGTTTGTTTATTTTATTATGGCATTTTTCTCAATTGTAGGTTTAATTTTACGTATCAAATTAGCCGAATTAATCGTTTCGGGTAGTGTCTTTTTAGGAGCATGGTTTACTTTTTTAGCGTTATTAACAGGAAGCGTTTGGGCTAAACCGATGTGGGGCGCTTGGTGGGTTTGGGACGCGCGTTTAACTTCAGAGCTTATTTTATTATTTTTATATCTTGGCGTAATTGCTTTACGTTCTGCAATTCCTGAGCGGCATATGGCAGCGCAAGCTACGGCGATATTGATTATGTTGGGTTTAGCGAACTTACCCATTATTCACTATTCAGTCTATTGGTGGAATACTTTGCATCAAGGGGCAACATTGCATTTTTTTAGTCCTTCATTAATCGAGCCGCGTATGCTTTATCCTTTATTATCGATGATGGTGGCATTCATAAGCTTTTATTTTATTGTTTTATTATTACATATCCGTTGTGAAATATTAGAGCATTATATCAAGTTTAATCAAGCTAATAGCTTGTAATTAATCTGGACGAAAATGCTTAGCTAATGGCAGGAGTGGGTCGATTATAATCAACTCTAAAATTATTGTTTTCATTACGCCAAAATTTGGATGCGCAAGTTGAAGAATTCTGCTGTATTTTAACTGTATGATTAAACTCCAGTAGCTGTGTTAGATAACCACTAATGATAACTTGTAGTATCAATTGAGCTAAAAATATACTTTCTTGGCTGTCTGTGTTGAAGCCTTTAGAAAGATTTGGTTGATTTATTTCAGTTAACGTCGGTAAAGATTCTGGAAATGGTAGTTTGAGCAATTTAAACATTTCATTTAAGCAGCGTTCAAAATTTTCTTTTAATAGAGGACATTTTAACTCTTTGACATATTCTACTAAACAAGTAGACCAAAAATCGTTTAAATTAGGTATTTCAGTATCAATTTTGGCTTGTTTTTTAAACAAAGTCCAAAATATTAAAAATTGTTCATCTAAAAAATAGTCAATTTTTTCTTGGTGAGCGAAATCTAGTTCATGGATTTTTGTCAGTACTATGCTGAGCAATTTTATGAAATTCAGATCAGTTATCCAATGATTCAGTTTATTTTTGGCTTTTTTAATTTTTCTCATATCACTTATTTCGCTTATTCCATGTCGAATGACTGCACCGATAACATCAAATATAACCGAAGAAACCAGCCCGACAGAATAGGTCAATGCAGAAACCACCTTAGAAACCAGATCTGAATTTAGCGCAATATTTTTCCCCTGATCGGCATCAATAATTTTTAAAACATCGATTTTAGCTGATATTCTATTATAAAAATGAAAATAAGCATGTTCATTAATTTTATTGTTTTGTATAAAACGTTGATAGAGTTTATGAATGACATTTTCTGCATGGTATTCAGGGAGAAAAGCCAACAAATTTTCCTTTAGTTGAGATTCTGCTATAGGTATTTGTTGGTTTAAAAATAAATGTTTATTAGTCTGTAAACTATTGTTAAATTTAAGTTGTTGGCGCCGCTTTTTTGTTACCTTTTGCCACAAGCTTTTTTTTGTTTTTTTAATTAAATCATAAGGCAATCTTTTTTTAAAAAGATTGGGTTCTTTTTCTTTATTTGAGAATAAAATTTTATAATTTTTGAAGTACACTCTCATACCGCCTTATTATTTTTCTCTATATTAACACCAAATTAATTTTTTTTAAAAATTTTTTTTCTTTATAAAATTTAAGCGTTAAATTCACTATTTTGACTGATTTTAAAGCCTCTGAGTAGCGCTAAGGGTAGGACTTCATTAAGTTTAAGAGTAAACTATGACTCTTTAATTTTGTGTTTATAATTATGAAATTGCTTAATTTTGAAGTGGGTATTGATAAACCTTTATTTGTTATGGCAGGGCCTTGTGTCGTCGAAAGCGAACAACTGGCCATGGATACTGCTGGGCGCTTGAAAGAAATCACCAATAAATTGAATATACCTTTTATTTACAAATCTTCCTTTGACAAAGCAAATCGTTCTTCTGCTAAGAGTTTTCGCGGTTTGGGCTTAGAAGAAGGCTTGCGCATTTTAGCTAAAGTTAAAAAGGAATTGGGTGTTGCTCTAGTCACTGATGTTCATGAAGATACGCCTTTAAATGAGGTGGCGAGTGTGGTGGATATTTTACAAACACCAGCATTTTTATGCCGACAGACTAATTTTATCCAAAAAGTTGCCCAGCAAGGTCTACCGCTTAATATTAAGAAAGGTCAGTTTCTTTCTCCGTGGGACATGCAATACGTAGTTGAGAAAGCATATCAAGTTGGGAATAAAAAAATCATGGTCTGTGAACGTGGTGTGACGTTTGGATATAATAATCTAGTTTCTGATATGCGTTCACTGGCTATCATGCGCGCAACTCAATGTCCGGTGGTATTTGATGCGACACACTCCGTACAATTGCCAGGTGGTCAAGGTGGATCGTCGGGAGGACAACGAGAGTTTATCCCCGTATTGGCACGTGCAGCGGTGGCAGCAGGTATTGCTGGTCTTTTTATGGAAACACATCCTAATCCAAAACAAGCATTAAGCGATGGGCCAAATTCTTGGCCATTAGAAAAAATAGCTGAATTGTTAGCAAGCTTACAAGAGATAGATAACACGGTAAAAAAAACCAACTTAATAGAAACAACGCTATAGGTAAGAATGTATGCCAAAAATTGCTGAGATTAATGCGTATGAAATTTTAGATTCGCGAGCTAATCCAACTATTGCCGCCGAAGTTATCTTGGATTCAGGTTTAAAAGCAGATGCTAGTGTCCCATCCGGCGCATCGACGGGTTCGAATGAAGCTTTAGAATTAAGGGATACGCAAAGGCAGGATCGTTATCAAGGTAAAGGCGTTTTATTAGCGATCCAAAATATTTTAGGGCCTATCCAAAAAAACTTAATTGGAAAAGATATTGCCGATCAAAAAGTATTAGATCATTTAATGAAAGAATTGGATGGAACAGATAATAAAGGAAAATTAGGTGCGAATGCTATTTTAGGAGTTTCCTTAAGTTTACTGAAAGCCGCGGCTTTAGCGAAAGGACAAGCGCTGTATGTGCATATTGCTGAGCTTATGGGTCAAGGAGATAAGCAATATTTAATGCCAGCACCGCAGATGAATATCATTAATGGTGGTGTGCATGCGGATAATCCATTAGCCATCCAAGAATTTATGATCTTACCTCTAGGTGCGCCTACGTTTAGTGAGGCTTTACGTTGGGGCGTTGAGACTTTTCATTGTTTAAAATCCTATCTAAAAAAGCAAGGTTTCAATACTAATGTTGGCGATGAAGGAGGTTTTGCACCTAATTTACAATCTCATCACGAGGCTATTGAAAGTATTTTAGTGGCGATTGAACGAGCCGGATATAAACCAGGTAAGGACATTTATCTAGGTTTAGATGCCGCAAGTAATGAATTTTATCATCAAGGTAAATATTGTTTAGAAAATAAAGAATTAAATGCCGAGCAATGGATTAACTATTTAGAGCATTTAGTGCAACAATATCCTATTATTAGCATTGAAGATGGTATGGCTGAAGCAGATGAACAAGGTTGGATGCAACTAACAAAACGATTGGGTAAAGAAATACAACTGGTCGGAGATGATTTATTTGTAACTAATCCCATTTTATTCCAGCAGGGAATAGATAAAAATTTAGCTAATGCGATTCTTATTAAATTGAATCAGATTGGCACGGTTAGTGAAACCTTAGAAGTAATTTCGTTAGCAAAACAAGCCCATTACGCAGCGATTATTTCTCATCGTTCAGGTGAGACAGAAGATACTAGTATAGCCGATTTAGCCGTGGGCACTGGGGTTGGTCAGATAAAAACCGGTTCTGTTTGTCGTACGGATCGTACTGCAAAATACAATCGTTTGTTACGGATTGAAGCAGAGCTCACAAGGGAAAATAAGGTAAGTTATGCCGGTAAGTCTGTTTTTTCACGTTTTTTAAATAATTAATTCGATGAAACCTCTTATAGTTATTTTGACTTTACTTTTCTTAAGCTTGCAATATAAGCTATGGTTTGTACAAGATGGTGTATGGCGCGTACATCAACTTAAAAAACAAATTGCTCAGCAATTAAAGGAGAATACACAACTGAGTCAACGTAATACGGCTATGGTAGCTGAAATCAAGGATCTCAAGTCAGGTAAAATCGCATTGGAAGCGCATGCACGTAATGATCTTAATATGATAAAACCTAATGAATTATTTTATATGCTAGTTGATAAGCCAAAAAGTAAAAAAAAATAAACTTACTATTAAAATTTAACGGGTTTCCAGATTCGAATAATGGGTGCTAAGGAAAGTACTTTCATATTGCGTAAGGGAGGGAACTCTAGAGAAGCATCCGAATTAATAACATACAGATCATAACTATTAACAACATGAGCTATTTTTACACGTCTAATTAATAATTCTCTTCCTTCAAGTTCGACGATACAATCTGCACCATGCCCCAACTCCATATTTTTATCAGTTAATTTTTTTCCTGCCACCAGATCACCGGGACCATAAAGTGGTTTCATACTTTCATTATCAATAAGATAGATGAGATGTTCAGGATAATTTTTTCTAAAAAGTGCTAATTCTTCCTTAATTTCAGTATTTTCTAAAGGATAATCGGATTTTTTCTCATTAATAGAAATCCTAGATATTGATTCAAGATTTTTATAATTTAATTTAGACAGCTTACTTGAATCAGTTACTTTTGGGGGTTCCCCATATCCTGTCATTAACCAAATGACTGAACATTCTATCCCCTCTTCGCGCATTGCTTTGCTGACTTTTTGTGCACCGCGTTCAGTGACGCTACTATATCCTTGTTCCCAATAATTAATCGTGGTTAAGCCTAGATTACAATGTTGAGCAAATTCTTTCATGGATAGATGCGACATTTTACGCAAATATCTGAGTCGATTAGCTCGTTCTTGAATATCAATAGACAGAGAAGTGTTTTTTTCTTTTATGGACTTAGGATTCTTTTTCATTATCTTCCTTTATTAAATTTGACATAAAATATCTATTCAGATAATATTTAGTCTTAATGGAAGACTAAATAAATGAAAATTATATTTTTTATTGAAGGTACTTTGTCTATGTAAATTTTTTTGCTGCATTTAAAAAATTTTAAAATAAGGTTAAAAAAAACCAAAAATGGTGCTTCACCGATTAACATTGTTTATTTTGCAATTTACAGTTTAAGTTTACTTTATGCAGAATAAAATTTTTACGGTCAATGTCTACCAGAATAGTTCTGAAATTTTTTTAATATTATCAATAAAATATCCTTCGATATAATAAAGATAGGTTATTAATAGCAAATGTGTACTTTTTTAAATTTAAGCTGATATTTCATGATATTCGATACAATTTATCATTGTTTCATAGACACAACTTAAACCTTTAAGAAAGGAAACATTTAATTAAATGTATCTATTATAACGAATATCAACCCTGGTGTGGATAGTAGGAGTTGTTTTTATTTAAAATAGAGTATGTGAATTAGAGCATAGTCATGTAGGCTTACACAGAGGATACTTAAAATAGTTATTGTTGAGACTAAAAATGGATTAATACATTGGCTCAACTTAATTTATGGAAGGTCATTTGCGACTCGCAATGATCGGGCTTGTTATTTTTGCAATGATTATAGCGATGGAAAATAAAACGATTGCTAATTTATGGAGAAGAATAATGTCAATTTTAAAATTACGAACTAATCTAATGGAAAAAATTAAAGATTTTGGGAGTAGTTTCCATCCTACATTAAAAAAACCTTTAGAAGAACTAAGTTTCCCAATAAAAAATGTGCGTAATCCTTTACCTAGAATTCTATCGATAGATGATAACAAAATTTGTCAAAAAATTAATGTAAATAATCTTCAAAAATTTGGTTGTACTGTAGAATGTGTTAATTCAGCACGCAGTGCTTTAGACAAATTAAGCTCATCCTACCAAGTTATTCTGTTAGACGTTAATTTACCGGATTGTAGCATTGATTTATTAATTAATTTAATTCGGAGTGACGAAAGAAATGTTAATCAAAAGGTACCCATCGTATTAACAAGTAGTTGGCTTCATGAAAATTGCAAAAAAAATTATTTGGCTATGGGCGTTAATGAGGTCTATATAAAGCCTATGCAAGAAAATGATTTTAAAAAAATTTTACAAAACTACGGTATTATCGCTTAAAATTTTAAATAACAGTAAAAAGTCTACAAAGGATTATTTTTCAACTAGAACTTAACTGACCGTCTTCCATGTGTAAAATTCTATCTAATCGACTAGCGAGATTTTGATCATGCGTGACAATAACTAAGCTGGTATTAAATTCTTCATTGAGTTCAAGTAAGGTTTGATACACTTGTTCTGCGGTGTGGCTGTCAAGATTACCAGTGGGTTCATCCGCTAATATGCAAAGCGGGTTGTTTACCAATGCTCTTACGATGGCAGTGCGTTGACGTTCTCCACCCGATAACTCACCGAGCTTATGATGTTGTCGATGTATCAGACCGACTTTTTTTAATAAACTCAGTGCTTTCTTCTGAGCGAATACAGGCTCAACGCCCGCTAGCAATAAAGGGATACATGTATTTTCTAATACGGTAAATTCTGGTAATAAATGATGAAATTGATAAATAAAACCAAGATAACGATTACGCAGATGACTGCGATGGTTCTCGCTCAACTGATCTAAATTTTGTCCCGCCAGAAAAACTTCACCCGAACTGGGTCGATCCAATCCACCTAATAGATGTAATAAAGTACTTTTTCCAGCGCCAGAAGGACCAACAATTGCAATGCGTTCGCGAGCTTGCACAGAAAAGTTGATAGGTTTGAGTACTTCTACATACAGAGAACCATCATGAAAGGTTTTACTTAAATGAGTACAACTCAGTACCGGAGCATCCTGCTTAGAAGGAGTAGCTAAATCGCTAGGTGATCTATTCATAACGTAAAGCCTCTGCAGGAAGTGTGCGTGCGGCTTTTAATGCCGGATAGATGGTGGCTAATAAACTCATACCCAAAGCGGCAATACAAATATGAATAATATCGGCTGTTTCAATCTTGGAAGGTAATTTATCCACAAAAAAGTAGACGTTAGACGCAAGAATTTGTACATGAAAGACATGTTCGATAAAGCTTAAGATGTTACTGACTTGGGAAGCTAATGCAATTCCGCCGATTAAGCCAAGAAATGTGCCACTAAAACCTATCACGCAGCCTTGTACCATAAAAATACTTAAAATCGTAGCAGGAGTTGCACCCAAAGTACGCAAAATCGCAATATCGGATTGCTTATCAGTAACAACCATCATTAGTGATGAAACTAAATTAAACGCCGAGATGGCAATTAATAAGAGTAAAATAAAAAACATCATTCTTTTTTCTAAAGAAATAGCATACATCAGACTACCAAACGTACTAGTCCAATCGCTTACCATATAAGTAGGGGGTAAAGCTTTAATAAGCGCATTCGAAACACTCGGTGCCGCATACAGATTATTTAACTTTAAACGCAAGCCAGTGACACCTTGACCTAATTGAAACAAAGTTTGCGCATCTTTTAGAGCGATGTAAGCCATGCTGCTTTCAAATCCGAAACTGCGTCCGACACGAAAAATTCCACTGACGGTAAAAGTTTTAAAGCGCGGAATAATACCGACCGGTGTTAAGCTAACACTGGGTGTGATGACATTGACTTTATCACCGATTTGAATACCCAAACTTAAGGCTAATTCTTCGCCTAGCACAATGTTATAGTGACCGGGTTCTAAATTGAAATTACCTTCTACTATTTTGTGCGGTACTTCAGAAACATTTTTTTCTAATTCAGGTAACACACCGCTAATCATAATCGGATGCGGTTGCCCTTGATCGACTAACATCCCTTGTCCAGATACATAGGGGGCGCTGGCGATAACGTCCGCTTGATGAGAAACTTTTTGTGCTAATGAATTAATTTGAGTCAATGGCTGTCCGTTTGTCGCCGTGATAGCCACTTGAGTCGCCATATTAAAGATGCGGTCGCGGATCGCATTATCAAAACCATTCATCACCGATAAGACTGTGATCAGTACCATCACCCCGAGGGCGATACCAATCATCGAAGTCAAAGAAATAAAGGAAATGAAATGATTGCGTTTTTTTGCACGTGTATAACGCAAACCAATATATAAAGCGATGGGACGAAACACACTAAGACCCTATTACTGTTGTTAAGGTAATATACCACTCGCTGGAAAGATTGCGAATTTTTATGCCCAGAATACGGAGCTAGCTAATTTCCAAGTGCGGTTTCAACCGGTTCACCCATAGCCACGATGGCATGAAAACCACCATCGACATGAACAATTTCACCGGTAATACCTGAAGCCATATCAGAACACAGAAAAGCCGCGGTATTTCCGACTTGTTCTATAGTGGTATTTTGGCGTAACGGCGTAACCGCAGCATTATAAGCTAAAATTTTTCGAAAACCGGAAATGCCTGAAGCCGCTAAGGTACGAATCGGCCCAGCCGATATGGCATTCACACGAATATGTTTTGGACCTAAGCTATTCGCCAGATACCGGACATTAGCCTCTAAACTTGCCTTGGCTAAGCCCATAATATTATAGTTTTGCATGGCTTTTTCGGATCCCAGATAACTGAGTGTAAGAATAGCGCCGCCGTTAGCTTGATCTTTCATCATCGGAAATGCTGCTTTTGCTAAGGCAGCTAAACTATAACTACTGATATCATGAGCAATTCTAAAACCTTCACGATTAACATGTTCGAAATAATCACCTTGTAATTGGTCGGCAGGTGCGTAAGCCACTGAATGAACTAAGATATCCAAACCATCCCAGTTGACATTCAGCTTTTTAAAAAGTTCAGTAATATCTTCATCGCTACTGACGTCACAAGGAATGACGATGTCTGAATTAAAATCCCTACTTGCCATTTTAGCGACACGCTCTTTTAGTTTTTCACCTTGATAAGCAAACGCGAGTTTAGCTCCTTCACGGTGCATAGCTTCAGCAATCCCGTAAGCAATCGATCGATCACTGGCTAAACCAACAATTAACGCACGTTTATTATCAAGCAGACCCATGATTTTCCTCTTTGCTAGTTGCTAAAATTATTTAATAATTCGCGAATTTTGGCTTTGATAAGTTCAATAGCAATCCGATTTTCGCCACCACGTGGCACAATGATATCAGCATAATGTTTAGAAGGCTCGATGAACTGAGAAAACATCGGCCGCACCGTTTGTTGGTATTGGGTTAACACCGTTTCAATTTCCCTACCGCGTTCAACGACGTCACGTTTAATGCGGCGAATTAAACAAATATCTAAAGGGGTATCCATATAGATACGGATATCCATCAGCTCCCGTAACCCAATTTCGGCAAACAATAAAATGCCTTCTAAGACAATAATATTATGTGGACCAAGGCGTCGTGTTTGTTGCTCACGAATATGCAAGGTGTGGTTATAAATAGGAATTTCTACCGATTCACCGGCTTGTAGTTGTTTAAGATGCTCAACGAGCAAGCCGTGATCGAACGCATCCGGATGATCATAATTGTTTTCTATACGCTTTTCAAAGGCGATGCTACTGTTATCTTTATAATAGGAGTCTTCAGAAATGACGGCGACTTGTTCGGAGCCCAGTTCCTTGACAATAGTATGCGCCAATAAACTTTTACCTGAAGCAGAAGCTCCAGCAATACCGATAATGATACAGCGCTGCGTCATACAAGCCTTAGTATTCAATAAATGCTGGTAAGTTAGCAGTTTTTGATAAAAAGGTAAATGGCAATAAGCTTTGCATAGTAAAAAAATTAATACGCTCGTCATGACGAACGAAACGTCAATGAGCGTGGCCATCTAGAAGGAAATTTTTATGCGCATAGGGCATCAAGAAAATTACTGATCAGTAAAATTTTTTGAATAATTTTATTACACTAAAAAACATTTATATGTGAAAATATAGTAAAGGAATATTTAAAAAGGATAAAAAAATGGACATAGAAGAGATTAGTGAAGATAGAGAAGAAGAAATCCAGCAGCTTAGCCAACAGATAAACTTTTCGGAACAATCCTGCCTTTTTTCAAAAGCACCATTTAGAAAAATATTAGGTATGTCAGCTCCATTGATGCTTTCACAGTTAACCAATATGTTAGGCGGATTTGGAAATGTATATCTTTTTTCAAGATTAAGTGCTGATTCACTTACATCTGCAGGACTTATTGCAACACAAAATCTATTTGTTGCTTCTTTTGGTAGCAGTTTGTTTGGCGCTAGCGTGTTAATGACAGAAGCATTGAACCGAAGAGACTCAGATCCAAGAAGTATGGTATTTTGTGGCGCCAAACTCAATTAATCACCTTTACTTACGACCTTGTAGTGATACCTCTTTTTTTAACTATGGATTCTATTCTATCTAAATTAGGTCAGAGTCAAGTATTGCTTTCTCACATACGCATTATTATGCTATTGGGTATGTGTTTAACCTTTTATGCTTAGGTAATCAACAAGTATTTCTGAGTCATCAGAATACTTTGTCTATTTTGGAGTTGCGAAAGAAAAAAAGATGGAGAAATTATTTTATAAACTATCAGGCACCTAAAAATAATTTTTGTCCAAAGTTATATAAAACTTTAATTGAAAATATGGATTTATTAAGGCAAGTTATATATCTAAAAAAATTACTAAAGAATTTTCTGACCGAGAATCATTAATAAAGTTTACTCGTCCATGGCTCCCTTATTTAGATCCTATTCCAGATTTTGCTCGCGATTCATTTCTTAATGCTTTTATTAACTGTTATTTATCTACATCGGGTAAAAATATAATGGGCTTTGATGTCTGTACGATAAGCGCTAGTCGTAGGTCATTTGATTTAGAAAAAAACTCAGAGGATACTTATTTACAGAAATAAAAAAATAAATCGTGGGTTTTTAGTAAATTCCTTAATTTCATTCTGGTAGGGTAGAACGATCCCACCCCAATCTAATTTTAACGTCCGGCAGGGTAAAATAGGAGCGAATTATAAAAATTATTGTCCATAATAATTGCTTCACTCTGTACCCAAGTGGTTTCTGAACTAGCCATCCAACATGAGTCTTTCCCTTGAACCCATTGTGTTTCTTGGTTTTTTTGCCAGCAGGGTGCATTATACTGAGACCATGTCATTTCAATTTTATCCATCATAATTATTTCCTTATACAACTAAAGACGATACTATATTAGTATCTTAATTATTATTAATCAATAAGCTTTTTTCCCATTAATTTGTGTTATAAAAAAAATCATGAGTTATTTTTTTTTGTATATCTAATTTTTTTATAGTAAATAGAGCTACGTAAAATTAAAAAAATTTAATCTAAATTAATAAAACAAAGGAAGTTTTCTGTGACATTTCCCTATGCGCTATTGTTAGCTGCTTTTTTTCTAGCACTCTTGCAATGCGGCGTCCCTTTAGCAAGTTTTTATTACCAACGTCTGCAATGGCTTAAATGGGTTAAGCCGCTTACTTGGTCGCAATTTATGTTGGTTGCGTTGGCCATTCTAAGTTTAGCGTATGCGTTTTTAGTGAATGATTTTACTTTTGCCTATGTTGCGCAGAATTCAAATTCACATTTACCGTGGTTTTATCGTGTGTGTGCGGTTTGGGGTGGGCACGAAGGTTCGATATTGTTATGGGTATTTATTTTAAATCTATGGACAATGGCCGTCCTTATTTTAGATCAATCCATAGAACTGGCATTATTAGCACGAGTCGTAGCGGTACTGGGATTTATTAGTGCGGGTTTTCTATTATTTTTGTTAACACTTTCAAATCCATTTAGTTTAGCCGCAGAACGTGTGCTGGATGGACGCGATCTAAATCCCTTGCTACAAGATCCAGGTTTAATTATTCATCCACCTTTACTTTACATGGGCTATGTAGGTTTTTCAGTCAGTTTTGCTTTTGCGGTAGCCGCCTTATTAAGTGGTCGTTTTGATAAGGAATGGGCAAAACGCATGCGACCTTGGACTTTAGCGGCTTGGTGTTTTTTGACCTGGGGAATTGTATCGGGTAGTTGGTGGGCGTACCGTGTATTAGGGTGGGGAGGTTGGTGGTTTTGGGATCCGGTAGAAAACGCTTCGCTATTACCTTGGCTTGCAGGCACCGCATTAATTCATTCCTTATTAGTGGTCGAAAAACAAGAAATATTAAAAACTTGGGTGATATTGCTTGCCATATTAAGCTTTGCTTTGAGTTTAATCGGTACGTTTATCGTACGTTCTGGTATTTTAATTTCGGTGCATGCTTTCGCCGTTGATCCTTGGCGAGGTGTATTCATGTTAGGTTTATTAGTGCTATTAATAGGCGCGGCATTGTGCATTTATGCTTATAAGATCCACACTTTTAAACAACCGCTTGCACAGATTAGCTTACTCTCGCGCACTCTGTTGTTAATTGTGAATAATGTTTTACTCAGTGTGGTGATTTTTACCGTGTTACTTGGCACATTATATCCCTTAATCATTGAAGTATTAGATTTGGGTAAACTTTCAGTTGGTGCACCGTATTTCAATCTGGTGTTTGCGCCGTTTGCTATTTTATTATTATTTTTTATGGGTTTATCCTATTTAATTCCATGGAAGCAAGAAGTTCGCGCCGATGTTTTAAGAAAAATAGTCAGTATCCTACTTATTTCCTTCAGTTTAAGTTTTAGTTTGATTATTTTGTTTAGTAAAGAATTGCACTGGCAAGTGCTGATAGGTTTGAGCTTAGCCTTATGGATCTTATTAAATACTCTACAGTTGCTTAGAACATCATTTAAAAAAAAATTAAGCTTAAAAAATATTTTTAAAACTCAAGGCGCCATGTTAATCGCGCATGCAGGTGTTGCTATGCTAGCGATAGGCATCATTTTAAGTAGCTACTATAGTCTGGAACGTAATGTGCGAATGAGTGTCGGAGATAATTTGTCCTTAGGCGGTTATCACTTCAAGTTACAACAGGTCTATGCTTTACAAGGACCTAACTACACTGGCGCAGTGGCCAATATCCAAGTGAAACATCAGAGCAATCAATTTCTACGCCCACAATTACGTTATTATCCCATAACCGATGTCATGATCAGCAAACCCGCTATTGCAGTAGGTGTTTGGCGAGATTTATATGTGTCTTTAGCCGAACCCGTGGGGAAACAAACCTGGGCCTTGCGATTTTATTACAAACCTTTTGTGCGTTGGATTTGGATAGGTGGACTTTGCATGATGCTCGGTGGTGTATGGGCCATTCTGTCTCGACGTTACGCAAAGTGAAGCGTTGATCCGATGCGTTATCTTATTCCATTACTGGTTTTGCTTATCATGGTCTTTTTCTTATGGCGGGGCTTAGAAAAAGATCCGAATCTATTGCCATCACCCTTAATCAATCAAGCTATTCCAGAATTTTCAGCGCGTGATTTATTAGAAAATCATGCAACACTACGGAAAAAAATATTTTTACAGCATTGGACACTATTAATTGTATGGTCAAGCTGGTGTTTGACCTGTACCGAAGAACAATCTTTTTTGTTAAAGTTGCAGAAAAGCCATTTCATTCCAATTTATGGTTTAAGTTACCGCGATAAATTCAACCAAGCAAAATTATGGTTAAAAAAACAAGGCAACCCGTTCCAAAAAATTATCTTTGATCCGCAAGGTTTGTTCGCTATTGATTTGGGAGTTTACGGCGTGCCGGAAAGTTATTTAATTGATCCACAAGGCATAATTCGTTATAAGCAGGTCGGTCCATTAACGGCCTCGATTTGGCTAGAGAACATGGCAACCCTCATCAAACAAGTCAATAAAAATCCTCATTAGATTAAGCCGTAGACTATGTTGCAATTTGTGAAAAAATTTTTAAAAAACTTCTTAAGCAAGCTATTTTTCCTGGCCATATTTTTTTCTCCGTTGGCGGTTGCTGTATCATCTGATATGTATGTATTTACTTCCGCACAGAAAAAAGCACAATTTGCAGAAATCATTCATGAAATGCGCTGCCTAGTATGTCAAAATCAAAATTTAGCCGATTCAAACGCGCCCCTCGCTCAAGACTTGCGTTTAATCATTTACCGACGTGTCCAAAATGGCGAATCACCAGCGCAAATAAAAAAATATTTGGTTAGTCGCTATGGCGATTTTATTGCATTTAGACCCGTTTTTTCACAGTTAACCTATTGCTTATGGTTAAGCCCATTTATTTTATTTTTAGTTATTATGTTTATTCTTTTATGCAAATTAAGGAAATTTGTTCCACAAATTACGAGTGTTTAAATTGATTTGACTGTACTTTTAGACAGCTACCATTTTATTTAAAATTTCTGCATAATTATTTTTAATAACAAATTATTATTTTTAAAATTAATTGGTATTTTAAGGGAGATACATGGAATCTGAACAAAAACAAACCATAACAACCGTCACTATTAGCAAACGCGCCTTGTTAGTCGAAGACTATGTCCCTTGCCAGAAAATAATGACTAATTATTTACAGCAACTGGGTTATGAAGTAGAGCTGGCTGCAGATGGTATTACCGCGATACAACGTGTGCATAACAAAGTCTACGATTTGATTGTCGAAGATTTAGGTTTAAGTGGTGCATCTGGTAAGGAAGTGATACAAAATGTCCGTAGCAGCACGCTGAATGTCGGTACGCCCTTATTGGTGTGGAGTGCTTATATAAATAGAAATGACGAAGAAAAATACCTGGCTTGGGGAGCTGATGGGGTATTGATCAAGGTTTGCCAAGTCAAAGAGTTAAAAAAAGCCATAGAAAGATGTTTTTTAAAAACTCGCTATCATAGAAAATTTTATTATCAGTTGCAAAATTTTAAAAAGAAATTGGAACATTTTTTAAGTGAATCTGAAACACATTCAAAGATAGTGAATGTATTAATAAATTTAAATTTACATTATATGAAGCACTACTTACTATAGAAGAACATCAACATTGGTTGAATCTGAGCAGGAATTAAAAGTAAGAAAGATATAGAAAATGGAATTTTTTAAGGTTCTAATAAGTTAGGCAAATTTTTAGATTCCTTGTGCTTAAAGTTAAGTTTCTCAAGGTAACAGATACTTCAAAAAAAATACCTACATTTTTTTGTCATTGTCTTCTAAAGTTTTTGTTCAGAAAGCCAAGGACAAATTTTAAGCAAGATAAATGAAGTTTATTTTTTAAAAAATTTTTGACAAGATATAAGGTTTTATTTCGTTGACCTTCTTCAAAACCAATGTGAAAACCTCTTTTGTAACCTTCTAAGTAAGCTAGCTGTTCAAAACGATTGTTATTGTTCATAGTTGTTCTTCTATTTCTTTTCCTAAGTTTAATTCTTGCTCGGATAGTCTTATGCCTGATTTAATCAAAGACAATGGAGCATTATGTTTAATTAATTTTTTGGCAATTAATAAAATTCCTTTTTCACGAACTTTTTCCAATCCAGATGCAGAATCTGCTGAGCGTGTACCGGTTGTTCAGAGATTGTTATTCTTTCCTTTATTGTCTACTAACAGCAAGGATTTTAACCAATGATTGTCTTAAAAGATATACAATAATCTTTAGATAGTTTTTTTAAATTTCGAACAACTTTATAATAAAAAAATTAGATAATAAAAAATTTTTAAGATCATATTTTGTAATTTTAGGTATAATATTTTTTACGACAAATATTTTAAATAAAATCATATAAACAAGAAAAGTAGTTTAAAAGAGAATTATCTAAAACATTTTTAGAATATTTGGATAATTTGTCATCGAATAAGCGTATCGAACAAATGGAATCGCTATTGTATGAGACAGAGCAGAGAAATCTACCGACATTGACTATATCCTTTTTACTTTTAAAAAATAATAATATGCGATTGTTTACTAGCATTATAGAAGATCCATGCACTCTTGAAAAAGCAAAGACATTACTTTATGAATATTACATAGAAAAACTAAAGTGGGATATACATACTGATAATTACTCAGGAATTAAAATTAAAAAAACATTCCAACAAAAAAAGTTTGTTGATGATTATGATGATTATTCTATTTGGTTTTCGGTTACTAACGAAAATAACAATGTGCTTGCGTGTGCTAGACTTTGCAAAGAGGATGCCAGAGGATTATTAGAAATTGAACGTTATACCGAAGCAAAACAACTGCTTCGTCCTATATTAAATTCAAAAAAACAACTTAATTTAATTGAATTAAATAGAGAAGCAATTTTACCAGATAACCCTGACTATAAAGTTGCTAGTTTAGTATTGTTAAAGTTTATTTTTAACTACTGCCTAACACATAACTATTCTGTTTTAACTACTACTAATATACCAGAATGGTTAACACTCTATAATTCTTTACCCCTTATAAAATTATTTGATTGTCAGTTTAGATATGCAGAGACAGACCCAAATCCAGTTGAAGTTTATTTCATAAAAAATAGAAACTTAAATAATATTCTGACTAAAATTAATTTCTACCTGGAAAATGATAATTTTTTTAAGTTTAAAAATTAAGCTAAGACTTCAGAGAGAGTGTAAATAAAATAGAAAGCTATCAAATTAATTAACCTATGGCCAGTAAAAAACAAAACTTCAAGTCATTGGGGGAGAACAACTAATATAATATGATTAATTTTAGTGCTTTTGAATCCGTACGTAAGAGATACACTAAAAATTGCATACCATTTTTGTATGAATTACGTAATTTTGTCCAAGATAATAAAATATATCACGGATTAAAAATACTTCATAATACCCCGTTAACTATTGAAGCTGTACTTAAGATAGAAATTCTTTTACTAGGGGGTGCAGAAGTTACAGCAAGCTGTATTAGTAGTTTGCCTCCAAGCTTAGAGGCGATAGAGATATTAAAAAGTGCAGGTGTTGAAGTTCAAATAGAACATGGATTCAAAAAAATGTATGATTTTCACCTGGATTGCTGTGGAGAACTGCTTAATATCGACCCACCTATGATTGGTGCAATAGAGTTGACTCAAACTGGAAGTACATTGTATAAAAAAGCAAACTGTCTTTATCCTATTGTTTCTGTTGATGATTCCTTACTCAAATTATTGGAAACAATGTTAGGAACAGGAGATGGATTTCTTAGAGCTATAACTTATAAATCTAGTCATGATATTTACGATAAAAAATTTATATTGTTTGGATTTGGAAAGGTGGGTAGAGGCATAGCACATTCACTGATGAAGTTTACTAACAGAATTGTAGCAATTGATATAAATAAAAAGGCTAAAGAAATGGCTTTGAAGTGTGGAATTAAATATATTCATGGCACAAATAAGAAACTAATTGCTGAGGAGCTAAGAGATAGTTCTTTTGTAGTTTGTGCAACTGGCGTAAAAAACTTAATGACAAATTTTTATTCTTTTAATAAGTTTAATTTTAAAAAAGCAATTTTAATTAATATGGGTGCATATGATGAATATGGAGATAATTTTGATAAAAAAGAGGTTTTATTTGACAAAAAACCTTTCAATTTTTCTATCTCAGAACCAACAGCCATGAAGTATTTAGATCCAATTTTTTATGCACATAATCTAGGAATTGAACTGATTCTAGCTAAAAGAATAGGCCTCGGGTACAATGCTTTTCCAGATGATATAGCGAGAGGGATATTAAAAAAATGGTCTATTATTTATCATGAAGAATTTTCTAAAATAGAAGAATTTTTTTATTAAATTTTAATAGAGAATATTAATGAACTATAAGAATTCAAAAAATGATATAAATACTAATGCTAAATATTATTTAGATAATATTGTGGAACAGATTCCATATTTTATTTTTTGGAAAAATACAGACTCGGTGTATCTTGGTTGTAATCAAAAATTTGCAAATCTTATTAATAAAAAATCACCACAAGAAGTTATTGGTGAGACTGACTTTACTTTAGGTTGGGGGAAAGGTGAATCTGAATTATTCAGGCACGGAGACCAGGAGGTGATGAATGGAAATTCTAAAGTAAATGTGGAAGAAATACTTATTAGACCTGATGGTTCTCGAATCGTCATGTTGGTTAATAAATTACCCATGCTCGATAAAGGTGGCAATTGTATTGGAATCTTAGGTACATCTATAGATATTACTGAACGAAAAAAATTAGAAGAAAATTTGAAGCTTTCCAAGGAAAAAGCCGAAGTAGCTAACAAAGCTAAAACTGAATTCATCCTGAATATGAGTCATGATTTGCGCACTCCCTTAGCAGGTATTATAGGCTTAGCTAACATTCAAGCCAAAGAAGAATCAGATGCACAAGATAAAAATCTATGGATGTGGGTCCATGATGCTGCAGAACAGCTTTTAGAACTACTTAACTCCGTAATCGAACTCACTGCTGCGGAACATATCGTCGATCGAGTTAAACAAGAAAGGATTGATTTAATAAAATTAGCTGAAGAACTACATAATTTAATGCAACCGACAGTTCAAAGCAAAAATTTAACTTTCCAAATAAAAATTGATCCCAAGCTGCCCATCATTATCAGCGATAGAATTAAATTAAAAAGAATATTTCTTAATATTTTATCTAATGCACTTAAATTTACTAAACAAGGTAAGATTAGTTTAGAAATTAATTTAATCGGTATTAAAAGCCAACAGGCATCAATTAAAATAAAAATTACTGATACTGGAATTGGTATTCCCAAAGATAAACAAGATAAAATATTTGATCGTTTTTATCGTGTACATCCTTCTTATCGGGCTGAATATAGCGGCTATGGCATAGGTTTATACCTCGTTAAAGAAACTACCAAAGCCTTAGGTGGGAAGATAAAAGTTTCCAGTGAGGAAGAAAAGGGCAGTTGCTTTATCTTAGAGTTTAATTTTGCATTAGCAGAACCCGATTCAAAACTTATTGCTCCGAATCCTTCGGAATTAATAGTTGAATCCGAAGTGTTAACCGATCAACATAAAGGCACCGTATTAGTGGCTGAAGATAATAGCTTAGTTCTGTATGCGGTGAATAAAATGTTGTTGAGTTTAGCTTATCGTGCGATAACCGTTTCCTCTGGAGAGGCAGCATTGCATGCTTTACAAACTAAGGTCTGCGATTGGGCTTTATTAGATATTGGTCTACCGGATTTGGATGGAATGGAAGTGACGAGACATTTTCGTGAATGGGAGAAGCTAAACAATAAACCACATCTACCTATTTTTGCTTTAACCGCGCATGCTGAAAAAAAGATTAAGGAACAATGTAAGAAAGTAGGTTTTGATCATGTACTTGAAAACCCTTTTACCGAAAAAGATCTTAGGCGTATCGAAAAAATTTTAAAATAGATCAAACTTAAAACATTTTGCTATATTATTTTAAAATAGTTCACTGAATAAATTTAATTTGTGTATGGTAAAGAATAAACTAAAGACTTTGTCCCCCCTCGACAAATTACACAATCAAGAACATATTTTCAAAAAAGAACTATCCAAAACTTTTCTTGAATATCTCGATAGCATGCCGTCGCATAAGCGTATTGAACAAATATATTCATTACTCTATGGCCAGAATTTACCTATTTTAGATCGAGGTTTAACGCTACAAGAAAAGCGATGTTTGTATTTGGCTGGTCAAGGAAAAGAGATTAAAGAGGCAGCAAGTATCTTAGGTTTATCACAACGAACTATTAAATATCATCGAGCGAATATTATAAAAAAACTGCAAGTTCCTAATATAACTGCTGCCGTTGCTTCCGGTTTTCAATACAATGCCCATCGAAATGTAGATGATCTGATTTTAAGTCTAAATACAGATCAACATTTTCAAAGGTTTACAGAAAAATTTCAGATCATAGCCCAGGCTTTAGGTAAAGTTTTTAATATAAATGTTTTTTTAATTAGTCAGAATGGTAAAATTTATTGGGCGAATGATCATATGCTTAAGTCTATTTTTATTCCGGAATTACATCTCATTCAAGGGAAGCATGTCAGTATTTTTGGCGATAAACCTTGGATTAATACTAAGATGGTTATTAAAACAAGAACAGCTAAAATTCTTATAGAAAAGTTTGCAAATAAAAAATACTTGACAATAAAGGCACCCTATTTTAAAAAAGAATTTAATGGTGTTATGGGATTGTCGATTGAGGTTACGCATATAAAAACATCCATGTTACCTGTTGAACTTTAAGTAAATATTTTACAAGATTAATTAATATTCTGAAATTAAAATCCTTATTAATTAGACTAGGACTAAAGCAATTTAACATTCATTCCTTTATAATTTTTATAGAAAAATTGTAAATACTTGATGATCGATATTTCTCAAATAGCTGCATATAAAACAATCGTATAACATTTATACTCATTCATGTTGAAAATCTAATGATTGTATAAAATTTAAAAATAATACAAAATTAACTATTCTAGTTTGAATAACAATAATAATAAAACCAATCGAGTGATAAAAAATGACAATAACTTGGCTTCCTCATGATAAAATATTTATTAATCAATTTTTCTATAATCATGGAATTGTAGTTATTAAAACACATATTTCAAAGGGAAGTTTAACGACTAATGAAATAATAAGTCATAACGATCGCTTTTTAATTTTACCAATTGAAAAATTTGATAAAAATTTAAAGTATGTTAATAAACAAAAAGTTTTTTTTAGAAATCTAGTTCCAAATTGTTTAAATATTCAATCCGATGTTGATATCTCTTCTGACATTGTTTTATTTAATAGCCAACGTCGAACCGAAATTTTTTTGCCTTTTTCATTTAAAAAAGAAGAAATTAGTATTTACATATATGCATGGGTTTCTAAATCTATCAAAGATAAATCCATTTCATTTGATACAGTAGATAATTTTATCACTGTGGGTTGCATTTTTGGATCTCGTCTAAAAGCAAGGGATGAAATTACTAAAAATTTATTTACATTTATTCGTATGGATATGGACTTTTTTTCCGATAAAAAAATTAAAAGTTTAAATTTAGAAAATTTCCCCCTATCGACTTATGAACTTTTCTTATTTAATGAACTAGAGAGACTAGCTAAGTTGATTTATTCATTATCTTCAAAAGCTTTTAAAAAAAATCTTATATATCATTTTCCATATTATGATTATATCATTTTTGCTTCCATATTATTTGTTCGCGATATTCTTAGCTATGAGGCGTTTGATTCTTTTTACCAGATTATTTTAACGTTGAGTAATTTGTACATAGCAAGAATCACTGATATTTTTCAAGCTTATGATATTAATGTTAAAATTGAATCACCTTATCAAAATATTTTTGGAAGTTTAGATTTTCGATTGCGTTATACGACTGATGCTATATTGACACAGTTGGATATTGTTTTGGATAAAATTAGCAAATCTTCAGGAGATCCTATTGAAGAAGAAAGAAAACTAATTCAAAATTGTTGGAATAAGCTCAGTCTAAATTCATTAGATTCAAATCATAAACCAATATGGGAATTTTTTTCAAAACTATATAACTCCCCCCCTAATTCTTTCAAACAATTGCTTGAACGTGCTAATACCATGATGATAGCTCGTGCATCTTGGGGAAAAGAACAATACACCACTTGTTCATTACTTCCTCATTCAGAAAAGCAAATTCAAATAGGATATTCTAAGTTGATAAAATCTTCCTCCAAACCTTTATCAGATGTGATTAATTTGACTATATTTGATCCTGCTGTTGCTTATACGAATGAAGAAAATATTGGCTTGTTTTCTTGTGATGTTGAAATTAAAAGCATTGGAGACATGATCCATTCTTCACGTAGAAATCAATTTTTCAATGCTCACAAAAATTTGAATACTTCACAATCTGACGGTTTAAAAACTGAAACAAAACTAAATTTGTAACTAAAAATAAAATGTATGAAAAAACTAATAATTGAACAGCGTATTAAAGAAACAATCCAATATTATGAAACCATAATCACTAAGATGCCAGGCCATGTTTATTGGTTAGATAGGCATGGACTGGCGCTTGGTTGCAATCAAAATGTATTAAATATGTTTGGATTTAAATCAGTCAATGAGTTTAAAGGACTATCCTTTGAAAAAATGGGAGAAATTTGCAATTGGAGTCTTGAAACAATTCAATCATTTAAGAAAGATAGTTTAGAGGTTTTACATACAGGGCAACCAAAGCTTAATATTGAAGAACCACCTATCCCAAATCGAGAGGGTCAATTAATCTATTTTTTAACAAATAGAGTGCCTATCATAGATAACAACAGAAATGTGGTTAGTATGATTGGAATATCTGTCGATATTACAGAACGTAAAAGATTAGAAGAAAAGCTTAAATTTACCAAGGAAAAGGCTGAAGCGGCCAACAATACAAAAACTGAATTTATCAGAAATATCAGTCATGATTTACGCACTCCCTTATCCGGTATTATTGGCCTTTCTCAGCTACAAGCTAAAGAAGGGGCAAGTATTCAAGAGAAAGAGTATGGTCAGTGGATTTATGATGCTGCGCAACAGTTATTGGAATTGCTTAATTCGGTGGTAGAGTCAGCGGTTATTGAAGATCCATTAGAGCTAATAAAAAAGGATAGATTTGATTTAATTCAGATAGCAAAGGAGTTGCATGCATTGATGCAAGCTTCAATATTAAGTAAAAAATTAACGTTTCAATTAAAATTAGATGCTCTACCGCTTATAATCAGCGATCGAATTAAATTAAAAAGAATATTACTCAATCTCCTTTCTAATGCCGTTAAGTTTACTAAAAAGGGAACGATCAGTTTAGAAATTAATCTATTATCGATAAAAGATAATCAAGCTAAAATAAGCATGAAGATTTCCGATACCGGCATTGGTATTAGTAAAGATAAACAGGAAAAGATATTTGATCGTTTTTATCGTGTCCATCCCTCATATCTTGCTGAATATAGTGGCTATGGTCTTGGCTTATATTTGGTTAAAAAATCGACTGAAGCATTAGGAGGCACTATAAACGTTTCTAGCATCGAAGGAGAGGGGAGTTGTTTTAGTTTGAAGTTTAACTTTGCTTTGGCCGAACCGGCCAGCATGTTATCCCCAAATAATTTAGAGCCAAACTCTAATGGAGATTTGCAATCCCTAGCTACTATTAACCTAAAAGGTTCAGTGCTAGTCGCCGAGGATAATACCTTAGTTGCGTATGTTGTTAAAAAATTATTAACCGGTTTTGGTTGTCAGGTGGAAATCGCGTCGACGGGTGAAGCTGCATTGCAAATTCTACAAACACAAACCTTTAATTGTGGATTATTGGACATTGGTTTACCAGGTTTAGATGGCATAGAGGTGACAAGACGTTATCGTGAATGGGAGCTTCTTAATAATAAACCTTATTTGCCAATTTTTGCCGTGACAGCACACGCTGAAGAGCAAGTTAAGCAGCAATGTCAAGAAGCAGGTTGTGACCAAGTGTTAATTAAACCTTTCACCGAGAAAGATGTCAAAACTATCAAGAAATTTTTGCAATAAATTAACTTTTCTATTTACACAATAATCATTTACTCAATAATTTAATCTTACTATCTTTAATAAATTTTAATGTGCTTTAAAAAATATAATTTTCAAAAATTATATTAAAGAACTATTTTTGGTTACAATATTTATTTAAAGTAAGCATAAATATTTTATGCTTATAAATTAAATCTATTTATATCTTCTGGAGTTTTCTTGACATATAAAGTTGCTATTGTAGGTGCGGGTATTTTGGTATGACCAATGCGATTTTTATTTTGGAAAATAATAAAAATAGGGGAAGATAAATTTGATCTAACGGTTTTTAGTAAAGAGGAAACATTGGTTACCAATTCAGATGCAGCAGTAGCGACCTGGTTTACACCTAATGACGATAAGCAATGTTGTCTACAAAGTTTGCCTAAATTTGCTGAATTAATAAAAAACCAAACACCAGGTGTGAATATAATTTCAGAAGTTCTTTATTTCACATCGGAAACAGATTTTAAAAACAGTGTTTGGGCAAAGGAATCGGTACGAAAAGCAGTTGAACTGCATGAAAACACCGATGCTGAATTAAAGGTAGGTGGCTTTCCGTTTAGTGTACTGATCAAAATACCGCTGATTAATCCAAATTTTTAACGGATGATAATGTAGTTTATCCGATACGCGGTCAAACCGAAACATTTGCTTTGCACCTGACTTTAAAAATGATCGTTCACTGAATGTTGAAGGATTGACGGCGTATGTCGTTTTTCATCCTACAGACAAAGGGGATGGAGATTGCGTCAATGGCAGCACTTTTCAGATCGGTGACTCGGATAGAGAAATTAGACCTAGCGATACTCAGAGTATTATTAATAAGGTCGTATCTTTTTTCCCGGCCGTAAAAAATGTGACGACTACGCCTAAAGTCGGTATTCGCTGTGGCCGATCTGAAATGGGCATCGAGGCAGAACGAAAGGACCAATCAATGATTGTGCACTGTTATGGGCATGGCGGTAGCCGGTATAGTGCTTCTTGGGGAAGTGCCAATAAAGTTTTAGAACATTGTAATAACTTTGTATCTGAATCCAAAGCAATCCTTAGACACCGCATTTAATTTTTTTTCGATTTATTATTTTGCTTCTGATAATCGGTATTGAGGCTAAACGGATTAAAATTAGTTTGCGTATCATAGATATCTAAGTCTTCAATATTTTTTAAGCGTTTTGCCAGCCGGATTGAAAAGGGTAGCAGCAATAATTCGATAGAAACCATGAATACCCATGAGGCTAACATATGGTGTAGGAAATGTTTAAAATTTGGAATAAAGCCATAAAAAGCAATTGGAGCATAGATCAGTTCATTAATTGTGTAAGCAGTTAAGGTCGAGCCTATGAAACGTATGCCCATGTATTTACCTTTTAAACTAATTTTTAATTTCGCCACGATATAAGAATTAATACTTTCAGTGACTAAATAACTTAAAATTGATGCTAAAAGAATCCGGTTATTAGTCACTAAAAAAGTGCTTAAAGCGACTTTAGATATCGAGCCAGGCACAAGTGTAGCAACTATCAATTGGTCATACAGGATAAAGATTAAAAAAAATAACAAGGCAACCCAGACCGCTACTCGGGCATGCTTATAGCCATACACCTCGGTAATAATATCAGAAATGAGATAGGTTAAAGGAAATATGAAGGAACCTGCGCCAGCATTTAAACCAAATACATTTATTAAACGCGGATCAAGCCAATTAGAAAGGAAAAAAGCTAAGGTATATCCTGAGATAAATACCCATAAATAGGTTTGTCGAATAGGGTTTAGTTCTGAGTGATGACGGCTGGCCGTTTCCAAAGTTATCCTGTTGTCTTTTAATTGATCTTATTTTTCAATGGATGCATTAATTTAGCGTGGAAATTGATCAAATCTATTATTGTTGAGGATATACTTTACTTCAAATTTGAAAAAATTAAACTGTGTATTTTGGTCATATATGTCTAATTTTTCTACTTTCTTAACTTTTTCTATGCAAAAAGTAATAACTGGTAAACAAATCAGTGTTAGGAGTGCACTGATAAACAGGGATGAAATGAAGTGAGCGTTAATTATGCTGCCATGATATTCACTCAGATGTAAAATCAAGCCATTGATGAATGCTGTAAGCATGACACAGACTAGCAATCTAAATTTTAGATGCTTACCATTTAATTTTAGCTTTAAGGTAGCGAGAAGAAATATATTGAAGGGTGCAGTCATCAAATAGCTTAACATATACATAATGCTAGTTTTCAAATAGTCAACTAAGATCAAATTAAACAGCGTGTTATGTACTGCATAAAGGGGACTGGATAGATTGATGATGAATAATGTATAGAACACCGAGAGTATATTGAAAAAAAATCCACACCAAATCGCGCGCCTTGAATTTTTATAGCCATAAACTTCAGTAATAAAGTTAGCAAGTAGAAAGTTTATCGGGCAAAGCAGTATTCCCGCATTAAGCGTTATATTTTTCAAAGAGATGCTACACATAATAAACCAGCTACTGAGTAAGCTTAACATGGCATAGCTTAGTGATAAGAACCATAAACATTTAGCATCTAAACTAAGCGAATGAGGGTTATTCAGATTTTGGCGTATCAATTTCAACTTCCTCGAAAGAGATGACTAAGTCTTTAGCAATGGTTTTTCCGACCGCTAAACCTACTTTTCCATTCATATGGGGATGTGATTTTATTAAATCATTGACATTAAGATCATTCCAAGATTTTTTAAAGACATGACGCTTAAAGGGAAGCGCACAAGTTACAATGAGATAATTATTTTTCATGCGTAGGCTTAAAAGTCGCATTTTTTCTTTATGGATACCTAGATAGCGACAAAACAAGCTATCAATTTTTTCGCAAACAGTTTTAATAACCTAGACCTCCGCGCGTTGATTAAGTTTTAGCATTGACTTGCACAACTACACCTAGAATAGAATGCAATCTTGGATTCAAAATAAGAGGAATAGTGCTATTATCGTAAGTCGTTAACAAAATTTTATCAAATTCAATCTGAAGCTTCCTAATCAGAATTTGAGGATTATTTTCTATCTTAACAGCTACTAAACTATCTTTTTCAAGTGCTGCATTGGGATCAACGATAAAAATAGAACCTTTTTTAAAAATAGGTTTAATTTCTTCTTCGGATTGCAAGGCAATTAAATTTTGTGCTGGGGTGCTTAACTTAATGCATATTTGGCCAATTTTTTCGAGTATAGTCGCATTAAAAGAATAAAGTGGTAATTCGATCTCGATATTAAAAGAAACGGCTTGCTGATCTTGAATTGTCAGTTCTGATTCGTCATTAAATCCCATTAATAAATCATTTACTGTGATATTGAAACCATCTAATTTAAAAAATTCAACAATTTTATTTAAGGTATCAATTCTTGGATTATTGACACGTTTAGTTGGTTCGAGATGGATTAATCTTAACAAGACAGAATGCGGCATGTTTAAATTTTTTGCCAGTCGATACAGCGTGAATTTGACGCCATCACGAGTTGATTTCATTTGCATCAAGGTTCTTAAAGTAAGATATATTTTATTAGCATTCATCGTTGATTGCACTTTTATTAATATTGAATAGTTATTCATAGTGGACGCTGTCTCTTAAAGCACAGTTTATTCAATGAGTTAGCGTGTACATATATTCTTCATTACAAACTACCGTAAATTTAAAATTAATTCAATTATTATGTAATAATATTAAAAAAATTATTAAAATAATTTAATTTTTAAATAGCAAGTAAATAATTTAGGTTAAATAAGTATATAACTTATCAATACTTAGCAATTAATTAATAATTAAGGCGCTATACGGAAAAGTGGAGCAGGTGGGTTGAGTCGTTTTATCCATTTCTACAACGGGTTTGTTCAAAGCAGAAAATTGAACATTAAGTTGGGTTAAAGGTTGCTGCAACGATTGATAAAAATTCTTAACAGCTGAACTGCGCAAATATTTAGTAGAGGAATTTTTTTGATTGATTAAAGAATATATTTCAGAAAAAAGGCTCAGCATAATAAGATTATTTGGTTCAACAGTTGTTTCTAAGTCTGAAATGTTAAAAGGTATTGTATTGAAAATCTTGCGAATTTTTTGAATACCATCAGGAACTTTTTTGAAAAAAAATCCCCAACCTGATTTATTCCAAACTGTGTCTTCAACCTGATCTTTTAAGTTTATCAATTGAAGTTTCAATGAGTCAAAAAAAATATTTTCCTGTGCATTATTATTTTGTGATGTTTCAATTATATTTTCTAAAAGTTGTACTTCTGTTCGGTTTAGTATACGCTTAATTTTTTTCCATTCTTTTTCCCGCGTAGCATTTATTTCTCGGTTTTCTATTTCTTCGATTAGTAGTCTTCTATCAATTGCATTAAATCGCAATGCTCTTCTATTTTGTGTTAACTTACTTAGGTACTCTCTATTTTTTATCTCACTGAGTAGCTTTATTTCTTTTTGAATTTGGTCTCTATAGGCCTTTTCAACTTGGAGTTGAACATTGTGGTCTTTAAACTGTGCATTTAAATTAAGAATATATTTATTTTTTTTCTTTTCAAGATTTTTTATTTTCTCGCGGGACTTTATTTTTTCCTTATTCAATTTCGAGTCCACTATAGCAACATCTTTTTTATCACCCTCTCTTTTTAAATCGGTTATCTGCTTTTCCACTTCAGTGATTTGTTTTTGTAATTCAACAGTCTCATGAATAGTGTTATCAGCAATTTTTTGCAATCTTTCTAGATGAATCAAGGGTTTTAGGAAATTATTATCTTCAAGAATACTGAATATATGCTGATCAGTTTTTGTGGTTTGTATTTTTTCTTCCAATTCATTTATTTGATAATTAAGTATATTTTTCTTAGACACTATTTCTAGTTTTTGCTTTTCAAACTGTAATTTTGCGATTTCTGCTTGTTTTTCTTCAGCCAATTCGTTAAGGTGTTCAATTAATTCTGCATCGTTTAGCTGCAAAAAAGCTATTAATTCTTCTTGAGGAGTAGTGCTTTCTTCGTTGGTTTTTACTTGTTTTACTTCTAGACCGTTTTTATTTGAGTTTAAATCTAGAATAGATGATATTTTTTCTAAAAACCTATTAAAAATATTATTATTTTTAATAGGAACAAGTTGTATTATATCTTTCAAAAATTCCGTTATTACATTTAAATTCTCTTCATTCTGTATTAGATCTATTTTAATTTTGCTTTCGGTGCGTAAATCTTCTTGTTTAATTTTTGGGTGTTCGATTTGAGTTTTAAGAATTTTTATTGGGTCGCATCCTTCTAGCTCCGATAGCAACTTAAGCCTTGTATTTTCTAACTCCAAATGCGATGAAAGTTTTTTTATAATGTCGTCTAGGTGTATCTGTTTCAAAGTATATAAATCAACTTTCAAACGTAAAATTTTTCGTTGTTTTATTCTTAAATTTGCTTCAAGCTGATCGATGGGAAATGTCAGTTCTTCTTCAATTATAACTGCCTGTTCATTGATTTCGTCAAATTCCTGTATAAATGATTTTAATTTCGCTTCATGCATAGCAATTTCATGTGCAAAATTTCTATCCTGCTCAAGCTTAAATTTCTCGAGATCATTAGTTAGTTCTGTTATACGAGTTAGTTCAAAATCAGATGATTTTTGCAATTGTTTTTTTTCTTTGTTTAATTCTAATAGTTTAATTTGCAAATGCTTTGGATCTGCGGTTAAGTTCGATTGATTAATTGTTTCTTCTAATGAAATATATTTTGCATAAGTATCACGGTAGTTATCGATTAAAAAACGACAATTTTTGAGAATTTTTTCAATAAAAAATTGAATGGTTAATGAAAGATTTTTTTCTTTTGTGATAAAATCGTCTAATGCTAATAAAAGCTCTATGCTATTTTTTTTGTTTACTTTTAGTTGCTCACTTGCTTGTGGCTGCAATTTCTCAAGTGATGAAATTAAATTTGCAAAGGAATTCGAATCTTCGATTTGAGACAAAAAACGTAATCGGCTATGTAGTTTAGTAAGCCAAGTGTGAAGAGCTTTTTGAAGCTCTTGCTGTGGAGTTACAGTTTGTTGAGAAGTCCCCAGACCGGGCTCTTTATCATGCAAGAAGTTTGAAGAAGATGTAGTGCTTTGTGTGCTTGATGTAGCAGTTGATTTCAATGTGGCCCCCTAGTTCATTTATCGGTTTTTATCTAAAAGGTCTTTTACTGAATCTTTTCTATATTATCGCCTTCTTAATTCACGTGTTTTTAATTTGATGCAGTGTAACAATTTTTTTTATGTAACGGAAGATCTTTTTTTGGACTAAAGATTACATTTATGTAAGTTTTCTTGAGCTTTTAATACCAAAAAATAAATAAATTTTATCAAAAAAACAATTATATAAATATTTAATTAAAAAAATATATAACTTAGACCTTAAAAGCCAAGAAAATATTTGCGAACAACTACAATAAAAGGAGCGACTGCCTAAGGAGACTTGAAATTCCAAAAAAATAATCGTCAAGATAAACTAAACTCGTCTTGATGTCATTTTTGATGGCTTTATAGAAACGGATCATTTTATCTTAACCAATGAAATAATAACTATCCAAGCTATTAAACTATTAATATTAATATTTTAGCCTAAAATTTATCATTTTTATCATACATTTGTATGGATTTTTTTAAGAATAATTCATTTATACTCACTCAAGAAAGGAGTAAAATGGAGCATCAAGATAGATTATAGTCTTTTATATCAATATCCTTGCATAAAGCATAAAGTTGCTTGGCAAATGTATATAAATATATATAAAAGATTTTTAGAACGAAGCATTATATCTATAATTATACTATTAATGAATAGATTGTTTTTTTACACCTATCCATTAAAAATTAATGGATATTAAAAAAAATCAAGACAAATTAAGGAGTATAAAATGCTAAAAGAAAGTGTTTTAAATAATTTAAATAATCTCAACATAAATTACTTTGAAAAGGATATTCGATTAAAATATACCGGATGTAATGATTCTACTGCTGAATATGCAGGTCTTGATTCTCCTCAGCAAATCATCCACAAATCGGATTATGATTTAATTTGGAAAGATTCTTCAGCTGAATCCTTTCGAACAACCGATCAAGAAGTCATATCTGGAAAACCTCAAATTAATCATTTAGAGTCAATACAAGTAGCCAGTGGAATAAAGGACTTTCTCATTACCAAAACAAGCCTTCTGGATGATAACGACAAGGTTGTGGGGATTATTGGATGCAATATCTGTGTAAGTGGATTTACCCTAGCCAAGAAAGAAGGTTATTTTAACTTGGAAGAACAACGTTTATATTTAGGAAAGGCGTTTGGAGATCAAAATCTGACCAGAAGACAACTGGATGTGTTTAAATGTATTCTGCATGCTTTTACTACTCCTGAGATAGCGCTTTATTTAAAAATATCAACGGCTACCGTTCGTTCCATCATCAGGGATTTGAAAAATAAACTTCAGTGCCGATCTAAAGCTGAAATAGTGTTAATAGCTATTAAGAATGGATGGACTTTTCTTATTAATGAAAAAGTATGTCTACCTAAAAATTTAGGAGCCACATCATGATGCAAACTCACTCTTTAGAAAAATTATTTCATGGAAAGCCGTTACATTTAGAGGATAAAAAGGAAATAATCAATTTTTTTGAAAGTCACTCTAGAAAGAAACCACTATTATTTACGAAAAAAAACACATCTAAACAGAAAATTTTTGAAAAATATATCAAAAACTTCAACTTAAAGGAGTTTAGTGCCAATTTTTTTGATAACTGCCTACTTTTCTTAAAGGAAGATTTAAATATTGAAGAAGAAGAAAAGCTAAAGAATTTCAAAATTGTTAATTACCTTATTGAATCCATAGAACTTGAAAATAATCTTAAAAATCAATTATTTAATAAAATAAATGAAATGGAAATATTTAAGAAATTTAAGAATTCAGAGAAGGAAGAATTTATAAATCTAATAATAAACTTCTCTTCAGAAATAAATGCCTGCAATAATACTATTTAATCAAATAGCATTTAACATACCTTGATAATAGCATATCAAGGTATGTTTTACTTATAAATAATAATAAAATGCAACAGAACAATAATAAAATAACCCTGTTATTCCCGATTAGTCTTATTCTTTACGAATTACCACTGTGCTTTTCTAATAACTTTTTTTTGCCGGTTTTACCAGAAATAACAAAAAACTTCCAAGTAACTAATGCTATAGGTCAATTGAGTATTGCTTACTGGTTTCTAGGCGCTTCATTATTTCAACTCTTTTTAGATCCCCTCGCTGATCGTTATGGACGGAGAACTATATTATTGGGCGGCGGTGTTTTCTTTGTGTTCGCTACCTTACTCTGTAGCTTAACCCATCATATTATTTGGTTTCTTATCGGTAGATTTTTTCAAGGATGCGTTGTCAGTAGTATTTTAATAACAGGATACGTTACTATTCATGAGGACATGGAAAGAGATCAAGCGGTAAATATTATATCCTGGATGTCTAGGATCGCTGTCATGGCACCTGCCTTAGGACCCTTATTAGGAAGTTTGTTATTACAACGGATGAATTGGAGAGAATTATTTATTGCTTTAAGCGCTTTTACAGTCCTGAGTTTATATTTATTGTATGTGTTTATGCCTGAAAGTAGAGCTAGTTCAGAAAGATTTGTACTAAAAAAAATTTTTTTTAGTTATCGAACGATTTTTACTAATTTTCAATTTTGGACCTATACTTTATTTTTTTGTTTCTTATTTGCTAGTTTGATAGCCTGGAATACCTTAAGTCCTTTTTATTTGATGGATTATTTAAAACTTAATTTCATTCAGTTTGGCTTTGTGCAGCTATTGGTTTATGGTTCTTTTATTGTCGGTATTTATTTAAAACGGCTATTAATATACCCGATAGAGGAAATTCTTAAGGGCGGATTTTTTTTGACGATAATCTATTTTATTTTAAGTTTGTTTACCTTAATACATTCACCTTCACATTTATTTTGGGTGGTAGGGAGTGTTTTGTTGTTTTGCATGAGCACCGGACTTATTTTCAATGCATTGCATCGTAAAGCAATTGAGATCCCTAAAGCACCTAAGGGCAAAATTATAGCGGTATTTTCTATCACGATGAATTTATTTGGATTTTTAGGAAGTTTAGCCGCTAGAAGCTTATCTTTTTGATTAAAATTCTTTACTATATTTAATTGCTGTCTTAATAGCTCATGCAGTAGGCTAGATAAGAAAAATTGTAAAGAAATGGTATTGATGGTATACATCATAAGCCAATTACTAAAAAATATATTCAAATCATCATTAATTTTATATAAATAAAAAATAGTATTTAGATATATATAATATTTTAATCTGTTTTATTTGACAATAACTATTAATTAAAAAAATAAAAAATTTCAGTGTTCAAAAAAATTACATCAACAAAAAATAAATTTGTTATAAGTAAAAGATCAAATTGTGTTGGGATTATCCTCGCCATGTTCTCGTTTGATGAGGAACATAGATAGAGCAGGACGAGAGTAGACTTTTGGACTATTCCAACATCGCATTTTAAAATAGCAGCATTAATTAAAACTGATAAGCAATGCCGAATACAATTTGGTAATTCCTATTTTCAATTCCTGCACAACTAGAACAATTCAGGGATATCCCATTTACGGTAGTTCTGCCTTTCCCCAGGGTATATTTATTCCATATCCATTCACTAAAAAATTTCATCTGCGGTGTTATATAGTAACCAAGATTTGCTCTTGCTGAATAATATTCAGAACTATGTGTTTTTTCGATAAAGTTTAATTGACGTAGATAATGCTTATCATTATCCATAGCTAAAACCCATGGACTATATTTTAATAAAACATTAAATTCCCAATTTTTATATTTATATTGAATTTCACTACCAATATAAGGGACACTTAGTTTTTGTTTATATGCTATACCAGGTATCGGTGGAAACTCACCTTTTTCCTGGCCATTATTATAATCATAATATCCGCCAATGGCTGTCCAATCAAATTGCGTTTGTTGATACCCTATAACACCAGCTAGCTTAAAATTATTTTTTTTCATCAACCAAATATTAGAATTAATATTAAACTCATTAGCATAATTGAGACGAGTGTTTGGGCTATAGCTAAGATCCGACCAATGTGTTTGATTCGGAATCATCCAGTCAAAATCATGCATAGTTGAATGGCTTGGCCTCAAAGTTATCCATCCATTTGCTTCTAATGTTAACCAAGGGGTAGTATTCCAAGAAATATCGCCTCTAATTATGGGTGTACTTTCAATTTCCCAATCAAGTTCACTAAGTTTGCTATTATTTTCACCATAAACATATTCCTTAGCTTGGCCCGTCAACCGACCAGACGATATATTTATTGATAAATTATCAGAAAATAAATTTTTATTTTGATTAGATTGCGATGCATTAGAAACAGGAGTTAAAAATGTAACAATCATTATTATTAAAAGTAATATTATTGGTTTCATATAGTTTATTATTTTTATTAGCCTAACGAATAAATTTTTATAGTATTATATTTTTACTAATCTAAGTAATAGTAACAGATAATATCTTACTTCTTAATCAAATAATTTTATATTTTTTTTTATTATGCGCAGGAAAAAAAGATTAGACAATCGACTGAAAAAGTCAAATTTTTTTTAAAAAATTCATTAATGAAAATGATCTAGGAAATAATTTTTTATTCTCTATACTCAAAAAGTGACCTAAAAATAAATTCAATAAAAGGAGACAGGAATGGTTATTGAAACGGTAACAGCAATGGAGGTAGTTAAAACTGGAAAGGATATTCTTGAGATTCTACATTTGCTAGATGTTGGGCATCTAACAGGTAAGGCCACTTATAATAAGGGGAATTCTTTTATACTTGCTTTAGAAAAAAAATATCAAAAATGGCTAGATCAAAAAAATCCAATTCGGGAATTAAAACGAGAAACGCGGATTTTCTCAAATTAGAACGGACCAACCCATTGGAGAACAATCCAAATTGGTTTCGCTTACTGACTGAAACTGAACAGATAGATGTCGGACAGCGTATTTTTCTACATGCACTGAACGTTGAAGAAACTTCAGGGATGAAAAATTACTGCTCGCTCAAATCTTCTTACGTAAACCTGTTTCTAATCACTGGGTGAAGCAAATGGAAATTGATGAGCTGGCTTGAACTTTCGTGCAGTTTACGCAATTGGCAAATTACAAAATGTAAAGAACTGATTAGTCTTCTTATAACACTGGAGTGAAGGCATCCATTACCGGAAGATATGGATGGGTTGTTAGCATGACTTAAAATAAAAAGAAGAGAATAAAATCCGATCGAGTTGTTCACAGAGATTTTAGTTTCTCCCTGTCTTTTCAGCAATTGCAATTTAGAGTCTGCGCAGACCAAACTTAATAGCTTATTTCCGGATCAAGATTTAGATGAACTTCTTGAAAAACATCAAAATAGTCTTTGGGGCAGTATCTGGGAGAAAAGTGATTTGTTGATTCAATTGCCGAAATCATTTAAAACCAAGATTCTTGCAGAGGATCGCCAAAAAGAGGATATTTTATTACGAAGACCTCCGCTTCCTTTTCAGGACTTTTTTTCCGAGCAAAACATTGGATAGGAGCAGAAATTGTTATTACTTTTTTTGGAATCAGCTTCGTATTAGCAAGAATTTTTTTTTTTCAGGAATGCCTGATCGATTTGGCGGTGTAAGAGTTGTCATTTTGTCTCTAATTGTTGAGTGTATACGTCAAGGATTGATGTTTATGGCAGGCGCTCAAGATCTTGTGTTTTTGGGTTCTGCGTTGAGTGGCTTCGGATTCTCATTAGCAGTGCCTGCGCTTGGAATTGAAGCACTCAAACAAATTCCTACACAAAATCGAGGAAGAGCAATGGGATTCTTTTTGGCGTTCTTCGATTTATCTTTTTGTATAAGCGGTGCCATTAGCCGGGATAATGATGCAAAGTTAAAATTATCAGATAGTCTATTTATTGGGTGCAACTGTGCTTTTTAGCCATATTAATAAGCATAAAATTGATGTCGAGTTATACACTTCAAAAAGTAATTGCTTCTTAATTGTCAAAAGAAATCACAAAAGAAAAGCTAAATTACTTTGCTATATCCAATTGCTCAGCTTGAAAGGGTGAGCGCAAATGGGTATATTAATTTCTTGTAATGGTGCTTTCCAGGCACAACTGGCTATCCCAGCCGATCATTATTCCTAGAGTTAAGAGTAATTTTATTTTTTTAATCATAAAAGTTTTATTTAATATTTAATAACAAAATTAACCGCACTATTGAAAGATCTGGTTTCGTTACCTCCATGCAAATCAACATAAGAAGTTCTTGGGTTTAGAGCGTAATAACAGTTTGAAGTCATTACTTCTCCTATCCTATGATTATCAAAAGCAGTTATATAAGAGTGATTCTCTCAAGAAAACTGCTGATCATTTAGCAACGGGTACAAATTTGGTACATGAGGCTTATATAGATCAAAATTGGAAAATAATTAAAGGGAATCGAACGACGAAATGGGGGCTGATTTTTAGTATTTTTTGTGGGATAAGTTGGTCGGGATGAGAGGATTCGAACCTCCGGCCCCTAACTCCCGAAGTTAGTGCTCTACCAAGCTGAGCTACACCCCGTACTTTGTAACTACCAAAATATGCCGGAATTTTAACAGCTTTACTAAGTTTCAGCTAGGTCCATTAAGTATACCGAACCTACAATAAATTTGGAGTAACCATCCTCTGCAATCTTTTTTTAGAAACGTATTATTAATTATAAAAAAAATTATATTTAGATTTTTTTTTAAAAAATTAGAAAAAAAACCAATAACCGACCGCATCAACAAAATAAATAAAATGCAAATCATTAGAGTATAAATTATTTTTTTAATTGAGTGCGAGATGGTAAAAAATTTAAATTTTTAACATTTAATGATCAAATTATAATATTTTATTATGTATATTTTTCTTTAAAAATAAATTATACTCAAACGAATAAAATAAATTATAAAAATAAAAGGAGTTTTTATCCCCAAGTCTTTTCCGATAAAATCTGATAAATTCTTTATAGCTCTAACTAATTAGATAAATATGTTATTCCTATTTAAACAATAAAAATTTTCATAAAATTCAATAGCCCATCATATTATAAAACAAGGAGAATAAAATATGGATAAGGTTGTAGCAATTTTCGGTTATAATAACACTAGATTATATGATGTAAAAAAGATAAAAAATATTCTTGAAAAGCAACAAATTGATGTTCTGCTTTGTAAAGAAGGAATTACGACTGAAGATAAAGCAGTTTCTCAATACTGTTTCGATACTAAATTACATGGAACCCATCAGGAAATTGAGCAAGCATACATTTATTTTAAAAATTGGCTTGCTTCACAAGACATTCAAATAATTGGAATATTACCATTCTCTGACAAAGGGGTATTATTAGCATCGTACGTTGCAGAAAAGCTAGATTTAATTTCTGATAATTATATTACAGCGGTTACAGGTTTAGACAAATTTAAATTTAGAACAATAGAGGTTACTGCATCTACGCCAGTTTGGTATAAAAAGCCAAAATTTCAAGAAGTAAAACAAATTACTGACATTATAAAATTTTATAATCAAATTAATGCACCCGTCTACGTTAAGCCCACTCAAGAAGGAAATAGCCGAGGTGGATTTTTAGTTAAATCAACTGAGGATATATGGAATGCATTTCAAAATGTAAAACCCTATGTAAGTGATGGCGCGATTGCAGAAGAATGTGCTATAGATGCACGTGAGTATAGTTTCGATACGGTTGCAGGAAAATGTTGGGTAACAGAAAAAGAAACAACAACCGGGCATTATAGGGCAGAAATACAACAGATTTTACCCGCTCCCTTGCCCCAAAAAAAATATAATACGTTAATTGAAGCAGGTAGGTTAGTAGCAGAAATAAGTGGTTCAAAAGGCGGTGCGGCTCATAACGAATTATTTTTATTCCCTGATTCTACCATCATGACGGTAAAGCCTAATAGACGCCCTGCTGGTATGCATATATGGGATATGGCTGAACATGCTTTCGCTAATTTTAAACCGTTTGAAATTTGGATAAATTGGGCCATCGGAAATCAATCTATGGGTTCCGAAGTTTTAGAAGCACAGCAGTATGTTGGTATTAGAATGATACAAGCTTCTTTGGATGGAAATATTATAGAGCTCGATAATGAAAATATTAATAAAATTAAAAACTCTTTTAATGAAATCATTCGACGAGACAAGGAGAGAACGAAGTTCGGAGTCGAGGAGCCCGCGGTAGGCGCGCGTTGACGGGCAAAGCAGGAAACGCATCGCGCCGTAAAGTCATTGTGGGAGACGCGGGCATGAATCCCGTTAGGGATGAGTGCGCGTCGGACGCAGGACGGTCGCGGCCTAATGATAGTCGCGTCATGCGAACAAATTTTGGGGTTACGACGGCCGAAATTTTTCGTGAGCATAGCGACTCACTCGGAAATAAATATTTCAAAAAAAATAAATGAGACTGTTTATGCTGATCCTAGAGATAATGCTGGATTTTTAGGTTATATAATTGCCCGACATAGGGATCCTAATAGATTAAAAAATTTACTGAAGGATTTATGTGATCAGGTTAGCAAAAGTTTTGAAATTAAATCATTAAAAGAAGAGAAGACAGATTATTCGCTTATAAAAATGATTCGTGAAGAAGCCGAAAAAGAAAAAGTAATAATATTAGATTGTTCTTATTTGAAACCGTTCATAGAAGAATGGTGGGATAAATCTGATCGTGATATTAAACGAATGGAAAACAAAGAACAGTTAAAATATTTATTGACAGACAAATTCCAAAATGAAGAACAACTTAAGTTGAGCAGAGTTGGTATAAGAGAACATTATATATCTGTAATACTTATGATTGGATTATTTTCTAAGGATGATCCGGATCTTGCTTACATAGTTCATGAGACTTTATCTGATTTAGCCCAAATCAATGATATAAAGTATGCCTACGAAGATCATAAAACAATATTTATCAAACCAGATGGTTTTGCAGTAGGGGATTGGGGAAATGGAGCAGGTGCTATTAGTCCACATTGTGATGATTTATATGAAGAAACAGACACAGATTTATTATCGTTAACTACTTGCAGAGATAAATTAAAAGTTTCAACGTTATTTTTTATGGCTAATCAAATATTTAAAAATTTATCAGATAATGAAATGGATAGATTAATAAAGATGGTTGCTTTGTTTTCTTCTGGAAAAAATGTCAGTGATAAAGTTATAGAAAAAAAACGTCCCGTTTTATTATGTAAAAATAATAGTTTTTTTATGGCACTCGATTATAGAGTAGATGAAAAGAGGGGAGATCGTATGCGAGTTGAAGACGAACAGGATTTAGCTCTATTAAGAAAAATTAAATCCTGTCTAAGTTCAGATAATGCCTTAAGAGCCGAGTCGGAAATAGGTAATTTTGTAATTTTATCAAACACTAAAGTTTTACATGCTCGAGAGGTAATAAATGCAGTAAAAGAATTGTGTTCATTGGATATGAACTCTACACCCCGACTTCTATTTAGAAGCAAGGGGCCTAGGCTATAATTTAGACAATTGAATAATAAAAAAATTAAGGATGTTAATATGGAAAACGATAGATTAATTGTTAGGAATGATAATAATGCAGAGGTATACTTTAAATCTGAAATAATATTAGATATCTTTTTATTTTTGCTGGCCTCATGGTCCGAGCTCGGATATGCAGTTTTTACTAATTCTTCCGTTTCAGAATCTATTTTAGATCCACTTAAACGATATTTATATCCTTCTTTATCACCTGAAACCTCTAGCAATATTTCTCAATATTTGAATGTAGCATCAGAAATATTTAGCTTTACAGATGCAAGTTTAACGATTGCAACGATACTTGATATAAGAACAAAAAGACGAAAATTTCTGAAAGAAATAAAAAAGGGCTTTAATCAAATACAGAATGGGGAAATTAAAAAACTTGCCTTTTCGTTTAATTTATTAATATTTTCTATTTCTTTTATCATTATATCTCTTTCTCCATGGACTGGCCTTAGAATGAAAAATTTCAATAATAATTTTTCATTACCTGCAGGGATTAGCATGTTTTTAGGTCAAATTACTATACTTTTATTACAATACGCTGGCTATATTTTTTCAACACCAAAAGGTATAGTAGATTTTTTAAATTCGTCGCGAGATGATAAGAAAAATATACTTCACAATATTTTTTGCTCTAAAAAAGGATTTGGACTTTCTTTTCGAAGCGCAGCAAACGCAATAACAATGGGTTTACGCTTTCATGGTATTAGTTTATTTACTAATAAATTTTTATTTGGTGATAGTGAATTCAGATTTTTTTATTCAGTTATTGCGCCAGTTTCAGTAGTTTATCGAGTATTAACGGCACAAGCACTTAAAGATTATAGAGACACGTTTAAAGAAAGCAATGAGATTCAACATCCAATATTACCTAATAATGAATTAGCACTTACGCCGGTTGAAACTATAAATAAGTGTAAAGGGCTATTGTTAGTGTTATTGGCTGGTTTAATTGGAATGACCTTTTTATTAAGAACATTTTCTACCCCCGTATTATTTACAGGGCCTATAGAAAACCCAGAAAATAATTATGACATTAAGGATACCGTTTTGGGATGTTTTGGTTTGTTATTTGGCGCATTTGCTTCTTTTCAATATTGTAAATTCATGTGGGGTTTAGGCAAAGAAGCATCCTTAAATATTTCAAATCATAGTTTTTTTAGATCTACAAGCCTTCCTGCTGCTCAAACCAGTATTAATAATGATGCTCAAGCTTCTTATGGAAGTATAGAAGGGGATCTGGAGAGTCTTTCATCTCAAGCTAGTTTGAGAAGTAGGCTTCACCCTTAATTTCGATGTTTTTTTTCTTTATGGAAATATAAATTTTACTTGCTTTCTGTAAATTAGATCCTTGTTCTATAATATAATTTGATTCTAATTCTCTTTTGCTTTGACTTATCAATACGCTCAAGCCTGCAGCTGCAACACCCGTAGCAATATCTTCTTGATGGCTAAATAATGGGTTAAAGCTACGACCAACAAAGCTAGAGTTTGTGTTTTCTGTATCTTTTGAGTATGCATAAATCCCATTGACACAATGATTTTTGCACCATTGAATAATTAGATCTAGTTTGGGTAGTAGGTCAAATAAAATTTCTCTATTAATAATAGGGATTAATAATTTTGGGCTTCCTATCGATGCGATTGCGCAAGGTAAATTTTTATCTAGATAAACTTGGTCTATATCCAAAAGTTTACTTATGAGTGAAAAATCTATATTTGTTGTTAATATTTTCCCATGATTGGGTATCGACATTGATATTAGATTGTTAGCATATCTAACGTTAATCTTATGGCGATCTTGGTAAGATTGTATATTAATTGGTTTCGGGCTATTTGACTTAAATAAATAAAATGCTGCTGCAAGAGTGCCATGACAGCATAGAGGAAGTTCACCTTTTGTAGCGAAATAACGAATAATATATCGATTTTTATTCCGAATGATGTAGACAGTTTCAGGAAAATTAAAATGTGTTGCCATAATCTGCATTTTTTCGACACTGAGATTATTGGCATTATCTACTATGACACAGGGGTTTCCGCCCTGATTATTTATTGAGAATACATTAATAGTATTAACATCCATGAAATTAGTTGCTTCCTTTCATCGCCAATAAAGTCTTTTAACTTTAGTTATTTCTAAAACGATCCAAGTGTTTTATTTACTTTGAATTAGTGTTCTATAAAAATTGCAAAGAAAAATTATTGAATAAAAGTATTAGCATTAATATTACCTTATATTATCTTTTATTTCTATAACTCCTTTTTTAATTAATAAGAGTCGGCGCACTAAACTAAAATACAATTTTTATAAGGCAAAATTAGATGTTGGGATATCCATGTCATGTTGATGATAAGCGGCTAATACTTTTTGATGATTTCCTTTAAAAAGAGTGCTTATAAGGTGGCAATGCTAGCATGACATTTTTTTCTTGCTTTAAGTTATTATTAGCGGACAATATATTATTAATCAGTGAAATGAAGTCTGAAATAATTGGACTTTCTAATAGATTTTCTTTTTCAAGATCTTTTTTAAACTGCTTTAATGTTTCATTTAATATCTCTTTTGTTAAAATCGTTGGAAAAATAAAATATTCATTGGTAATTTTGTTTAAAGATTCGATGTATAGTTAAATTTTTCTGTATTGAAAAAAGAAGTATGTTTTGAGAAAGTTCTTTAGTCAGATCATCAAGATTTATAACAAATTTGACTATTTGCGTATATTCTTTAATCGTATTCCCAAATAGGGTTGCTTCAAAATTAATTTTATATTCATCCTCAAACTCACTGATTAAGAAAGATTTACCTATGGTTTTAAAAGTTTTCAAGTATTTTAAAAATTCGAGCATGTCTTTTCGCGCTTGAGCCTTTGACGATATTCCGCAAAAGCTGGGATTTGTTCAGCTGCCTCTTGTAGTTGCTTTTTTCTGGTAATAATAAACTCCGACACTATCGTAATAGCGTAGAGATTGGTGATGTAATTTTGCGTAAAAAATTCAATAAGTTCGTCAGGCAATGAAATAATACGCAAAATGCTGCGTGTGAAAAATTAGTGGTTTTTTTATTTTTTTGAGAAAACTTTTGAGGAATACGTGGCATATAATAGTTTTTTATACTTTTTTGAATTTTAGCTAAACTTTATTAGCAGAACTTTAAATTGTCGATATAATTTCTTTTTTAAATAAAAGAAGCGAATGTAAATTAATAATTTATATGATAAATTAGGCTTGATTTAGATAAATACTTAATCAATAAGTGCGTGCGCAGGCAAATTTTGCTAATCGCGCCAATGCTTGACGGTATTCAGAATCAGGAATGCTATCTAAGTGCAGCAACGCTTGCTGGATATGATTCTCTGCAAGATTGCGCGTATAATCGATAGCCAGTGTAGATTTCAGAATGGCTATAATGGCAGTTAAATGTTCTAAATTACCTTGTGCGATGGCATCGCGTATTAACTGTGCTTGCTCTGCATCAGCATGTTGTAAAGCATAGATTAAAGGTAATGTTGGTTTACCTTCGGCCAGGTCGTCACCGAGACTTTTGCCAAGTTGTAGACTGGCTCCGGAATAATCGAGTGCGTCATCAGTTAATTGAAAGGCAATACCTAGATGTGTCCCATAATGGGCCATCGCTAAAATTTCAGGTTCAGAGCGTTTTGTTAAAATAGCAGGTTGTTCTGCGGCAATAGAAAAGAGTACGCCTGTTTTACCTTGGATAATCTTTAAGCAATATTCTTCATTAACATGGGTATTGTGACAACTAAGTAATTGTAAAATTTCTGCTTGGGATAGTGTGTTGGTAGCATCAGCGAGTGATGTGAGGACACGCGAATTGTTGATTTGACTGATCAATTGAAAGGCGCGTGAATAAAGAAAATCGCCGACTAAAACGCTGGCTGGATTACCCCATAAACTATTCGCTGTTTTTTTACCGCGACGTAACTCAGATCCATCAATCACATCATCATGCAATAAGGTAGCGGTGTGAATGAGCTCTAGGCTGGCGGCTAGCTGAATATGGCCTTCTCCCTGGTAGCCAAATGCTTTAGCACTGAGCAGGGCAATTAAAGGACGTAAACGTTTACCACCACTCTCAATAAGATGCTTCGCCAATTCTGGGATCAATGGGATTTCAGAATAAAGGCAAGTATCGATTAGGACATCTACTTGGTAAAGCTCATTCTTGACCAAGGCTGTAATGGGCGCTAAATCCATAGGTTTGATTAGATAATGATTTATTTAAAGCCGAATGCTAGGCGGCGTGGAAAGGCCTGTCAAGCGGCAGGGATTTATTGCATCTTGAGAGGCTCGACCGTATAATAGGCCCGCTTTTAAGGGTAGTCCTGGAGCATCGACTAAGTACACTCGCTCTACCACGTTGGTTGGGGAGCTTTAACCGAGAGATATGATATGCGTCATTATGAAATCGTGCTTTTAATTCATCCTGATCAAAGTGATCAGGTTTCTGCTATGGTTCAGCGTTATACGGCTATCGTGAAAAACAGTGGTGGACAGGTTCACCGTCTTGAAGATTGGGGCCGTAGACAGCTTTCCTATCCTATTAATAAGCTTCTCAAAGCACATTATATTCTAATGAATATTGAGTCCGGAAAAGAAGCGATGGCTGAACTCAGCGATAATTTTCGCTTTAATGATGCTGTGTTACGTCAACTTACTATAAAAGTAGATCGAGCAATTACTGAAATGTCTCCTTTAGCAAAAGCAAAAGAGATGCAAGGTCAAGAAAATAGACGTGAGTATTTTAGAGAAACTGAAGTGGAAGGAAGATCAGTTTAACTTACCTTGTATGTTGCAAGCTTTTTTAATTATTAGAATGAGTAGATTTTATGAACAATTACCAAAATAGACGCCGCAAGCATTGCCGAATTTCTGCCGAAGGTACAGAGGTCGATTATAAAGATATCCCACTTTTAAAAAATCATCTGACGGAGACAGCTAAAATAGTTCCCAGTCGTACGACAGGAACCTCAGCGTCTGTTCAGCGTAAGATAACGCAGGCGATTAAGCGCGCACGTTTTTTAGGTTTACTTCCTTATTGTGATAAACATCAAAACATGGGTTAATGTTTTGAGGTAAACTAAAGTGATGGGAATGCTGCATCGTTTTGCAAGCTATGTCATGCGTGGCCGCCGCCAGGCAGTCATCGTAGGATTATTATTTACTATTCTTCCTTTATTTGGTTGGGTTAGTAATGTAATCGTTTCTTTGGTTACCTTACGTAAAGGTGCTAAAGAAGGGGCTATCGTATTATTGTGGATTATTTTACCGGCGGTGGTTGTTGCGAGTTTAGGTAATCGTTTAATTATTTTGTACGGAATTATTGGCGGCAGTTTATTTACGTATGTGTTAGCTTTAGTGTTACGCCAAACACAGAGTTGGAAAGCGGTATTAACAGCAAGTCTGTTGCTAGGTTTATTAGCTGTGCTACTGGCGCATGCTTGGATACCCAATATCACTGAAGTATGGGTAAATCAGTTTGGTCATTATGCACTAATGGTTAAAAATCAATTTAATGTGGTGGTTGATACAGCACGTCTACAATTTTTTGCCAAGTTTGCTACGGGTTTTCAAGTGGCATTTATTACCTTGTCGGGGCTTATTAATTTAATACTTGCACGAGGGTTCCAGTCAATGCTATACAATCCGGGTCAACTTCGTCCAGAGTTAAAAACTGTTCGACTTAGCCTATGGGAAGTATTGATTCTTCTATTGATAGGACTATTGAGTTTTCTGGGTATAGTCATGGCGCAAGATGCTATATCTGTGGTGGGATTAATTTTTATATTGGCAGGTTTGAGTGTTGTGCATGCGTTGGCAGATTTAAGAAACGTGGCTAATAAATGGATTTTTTTATTTTATGTATTATTGGTCGTTTTTTTTCCTTATGTAGCTGCTGCGTTGGTAATATTTGCAGTCATCGATAGTATGTTTAATTTACGCTATCGATTAAAAAGAAATACTTAATAAAGCTAGGAGAAAAAACTAGCGTAGGAAAAACTTAGAACGAAGATTTAAACTGAGTTCTAGAGTGTTTGATAAAATGTTAACAAGTGAATTTTGAGGTTTATTTTTCATGGCAAAAGTAATTTTATTAGAAAATATACATTCTTTAGGTAAAGTAGGAACCGTGGTTACGGTAAAGGATGGTTTTTATCGAAATCATTTAGATCCTACTGGAAAAGCAGCCCCAGCTACTCCGGAAAATATTGCTATATTTGAAAAAAAACGCGTCGAATTTGAAAAAATTGAACAAGAAAAATTACAAACCGCGGAAACACGTGCAAAAGCTATTAATGATTTAATATTAACCATACCCGTTAAATCAGCAGAAGAAGGTCGTTTATATGGTTCCATTGGTGTGTCTGAATTAGTTCGTGCAGCTGATGCCGCGGGTGTCACACTTGAAAAGAGTGAGATTCACTTACCTAATGGCCCTTTACGTCAATTGGGCGAACATGAAGTATCTGTACAATTACACAGTGATGTTACTGCTGTGCTGAAGGTAAATATTGTTGCAGAAGAATAATTATTTATTTTAACATATTGTTTTGTTATTGATTATCGCTGGCTAATATAACAAGGATGTTGTATTTTGAGTGTTAAGTCCTATTATCTATAGGAATAAATAAGCGCTTTAATGATTTCTGTAAAATACAAACTAACACGAGAATGTTTTTGTTAGTTTATGGTTTAGGCAATTCTTGCTATGCAAAAAACCGATCATCTTAAATTACCTCCACATTCACTTGAAGCCGAACAATCCGTTTTAGGTGGTTTGATGCTGGATAATCAAGCATGGGATAGGGTTGCGGATAAATTAAAAGAAAAGGATTTTTATCTCTTATCACATCGTATCTTATTTCGTACTATCGTCAGTTTTGCCAATCATGCTAAACCTTTTGATGTTGTTACGCTCACTGATGCTTTAAAAAGCACGAATGAATTAATTGAAATTGGTGGTGATCTTTATTTATTTGAATTGGTGCGTAATACACCGAGTGCTGCCAATATCGCCGCTTACGCTGATATTGTACGCGAACGCTCAGTTTTGCGGCAATTGATAGGTATTGCTTCTGAAATTACTGAAAATGCTTTCATGCCAGAAGGTCGTTCGATTACTGAACTGGTGGATGAAGCTGAGCGGAAAGTATTTCAGATATCTGATCAAGGGGCACGTGGTAGTGGACCACTTAGAATTAGCGACTTTTTGGCGAAAGCTGTCGATAGAATCGATATCTTGTTTCATTCCGATCAAGTTATTACCGGGCTTTCAACAGCTTATAAAGATTTAGACGAAATGACCTCAGGTTTACAACCGGCTGATCTTGTGATAGTTGCTGGTCGGCCTTCCATGGGGAAAACTACCTTCGCCATGAATATTGCTGAACATGCTGCAATACAAGGTGACAAACCGGTATTGATTTTTAGTATGGAAATGCCAGGTCAAGCATTAGCGATGCGCATGATGTCGTCCTTAGGACGCATTGATCAGCATAAAATTCGTACAGGGAAATTAAGTGACGAAGATTGGCCACGAGTTACTTCTGCAGTTAGCATGTTATCTGAAGCAAAAATGTTTATTGACGATACGCCGGCGTTAAGCCCTGGAGAAGTACGCGCGCGAGCGCGCAGGGTAGCGAAAGAGCAAGGTACATTAGGTTTAATTGTTATCGATTATATACAATTAATGCAAGTACCCGGCTCTAAGGAAAATCGTACGACAGAAATATCTGAAATTTCACGTGGATTAAAAGCTTTAGCTAAAGAACTCGATGTTCCTATCATCGCATTGTCACAATTAAACCGTAGTTTGGAACAACGTGCCGATAAAAGACCCGTCATGTCGGATTTACGGGATTCGGGAGCGATTGAACAAGATGCAGATTTGATTGTTTTTATTTATCGTGACGAAGTTTACAATGAAGGTAGTCCGGATAAAGGGAGTGCAGAAATTATTATTGCGAAACAACGTAATGGACCTACCGGTAAAGTAAGACTGACCTTCTTAGGAAAATATACGCGTTTTGAGAATTTTGCTCCACAACGTTATCATGCTGAGAATTATGCATGAGTAGACCGTTTACTGTAGAACTTGATTTAGCTGCGCTACGTCATAATGTTAAACGTGTACGTGATATTGCTGCCCGATCCAAAATATTGGCCATGGTTAAGGCAAATGCTTATGGACATGGTTTAATTTCTATCGCAAAGGCATTAACCGATGTCGAAGGATTTGGAGTTTCATGTTCAGAAGAAGCTTTGTATTTACGTCAGGCAGGATTAAAACAACGGATAGTTTTAATGGAAGGTTTATTTTCCAAAGATGAAATTCCTTTATTAAAGGATTATGAACTCGACACGGTTATCCATGATCGTAATCAATTAAATTTATTAACTGAGCATCCGTTACCGCATCGTATTAATGTATGGTTGAAAATAAATACCGGAATGAATCGTTTGGGTTTTTCGCCGAATGATTTTACGGCGATTTTGCAAAAATTAGATTACTGTCCTTGGATTAATATCATGTGTGTTATGACACATTTTTCCAGTGCGGATAAATCAGAAGATATAACGACTCAGTGTCAGATAAAACTATTTGAACAAACTATCAAAAAGTATAGCTTTCCAACTAGTTTAGCTAATTCTGCTGCGATTTTAGCTTATTCTAAAGTCCATGGCGATTGGGTACGCCCGGGATTAATGTTATATGGTGTTTCACCTTTTGCAGACTCTTCAGGCGCACAGCATTCGCTAAAGCCGGTAATGACTTTAAAATCTGAAATTATTTCTATTCAGCAATTGGAATCTGGGGATAGAGTAGGGTATGGAGGAACGTGGATAGCGCCTAAAGCACTGCGTGTTGGTATTGTGGCAATAGGATATGGAGATGGTTATCCGCATCGAGCTGAAAGTGGCACACCTATTTTAGTGAATAACAAGCTCAGTGAATTGATAGGACGAGTTTCTATGGATATGTTAGCAGTCAATTTGTCGAACCAGCTGGATGCTAAGATGGGCGACCCGGTTGTGTTATGGGGAACCGGTCTTCCTATCGAGCAAGTAGCAGAAAGTACGTCATCCTTTCGTTTTGAATTATTATGTGGCATTAATCGAGGACAGTTAGTCCGTACGCGCATTGAGGAAATAAATGATGCAAAATAAAATGATTAAGTGTTTATTCATTTGGATGTGTATTTTAAATTTAAGCGCTTGTGCGAGCCATCATTTTCAAACACCTCAAACACACATAGAACCACAGGCAGATATTAATCAGGATATTTTCATTGATCCTTCAATTACTCATTTTATGGGGAATGCCGATCATGTTAAGTTGCAAAATTTAGTGGCAACTGCGCAAGCTAAAGAATTTATTAGTTGGAGCAGCGATACTACCGGCACTCGCTTTGTATTTACTAGTAAAGAAATTTTTGTTAATCCTGAAGGACAAGGCTGCAGAGACTACGAAATAAAATTAATTCGTGGTTTCTTTGAGCATCCATCTTTTAATTACACAGCTTGTCGAAATAATCAGGGAGTGTGGCAAGTTATCAGTCATTAATAAAGGTGTGTTGACAATTGCACGATGATGGCTAAAAAGAGTTGCTTTTCTGCGTTTCGTTATTCACATACTCTATGTATGTTCCGTTACGATACTCAAAAAGCAAGTTTTTTTTCGCTCATCCTAGCACAATTGTCAATACACCTTATACTCTTCGCAGTTGAGTTTTTCTGCTCAATAAACGTGAATTCTATATGAAAAAGAAAAAATATTTTTTGTTAAAATTTTTGTTTATTATTTTTTATCTAGTCTGTGCACCAACACTTGCTAATAAAAACAATACTTCAATTCAAAGTTCAGAACTATGGGTTGATTTGACTCATCCTAAAATTCTTTATGCTAAAAAAGATCAATTACGTTTAATTCCTGCATCGGTGACGAAACTTTTTATTGCTGCCAGCGCGTTAACGCACTGGGGTGCTAGGCATACTTTTTCAACGCGAATTTATACAAGAGGAAACATTAAAGCGGGTGTGCTGAATGGAGATTTGGTTTTTTATGGTTTGGGTGACCCTGAGTTAACCAATGAAAAAATTTGGAGCTTGATTAATAATCTACAACAACTGGGTTTAAAAAAAATTAACGGAAACTTAGTCGTTAATACATCTTATTTTGGAAAAATCATTTTAGATGCTCCTGATCGAATACAAGCAAAATCACATAGTAAAGTCGCGTACGATGGTTTGCCTTCTTCAACAGGGACTAACTTTGGAAACATATCTGTTTTTATAGCACCCGGACGCAAAGTAGGTGATGCAGCGATAATAAAAATTTCACCTTATAGGTTAGATAACCTATTACTTAAAGGGGTTGTGCAAACTATTTCCGGAAAAAACAATGCTATTCAAATTAGTCGTGTCACTCAGAATAAACAAGAAATTTTAACCGTTTCCGGAAAATTGGGAGTGGAAAGTAAGCCGCTAACGATTTATCGTTCAGTAGGGGATTCTAATTTAACAACGGCAAATTTATTAAGCGCTTTTTTGCAAGAAGCGAGCATCAGTTTGAATGGGAAAATTCAACTTGAGTCAACACCCCTGTTACAAACAGATAAATTGTTAACACAATTGGAAAGTGATCCGCTCATTCACTCGTTGCAGGATATGTTATTTTACTCGAATAATTATATAGCAGATATGTTGATGCTGGATTTATGGCGCGACAGTCAGACGACGTTAGATTCAACAGCGATAAATTTATCTGATGCAACACAATTACTTTTTAATAACTATAAGCTCGTGCTGGCAAACACACAGTTTAGTATTAAGAATACCGATGGTTTACCCACCTTCAAAAATGCGAGCGGATTAAGCCCTTTAAATCGAGTATCGGCGAGGGATCTTATTATCCTTTTAGATGGAATGTATAAAAATAAACGCGATTTTCCTATCTATTATGGATGTTTGCTTATGCCAGGACAACAAAAAATTTGGCGGGGGCTGATTACTGCTCAACATCCTTGGATGGAATATTCAAGTTTTAAAACTGGCCATATTAGTGTGCCAAAATCTGTTTATACCATGGCAGGTTATTTCAGCATGCAAAATGGAGATATAGGTGCGTTCGCAATATTATTCAATGCCCCGCCCGCAATGGATATAAATGGAAGCTTATTTAAAAAACTTATCCAACATTTAGATCATGAATTCCAAACGCTACGTACTTGATATTGACTGTGTTGCCACTCCACTTATAATCCTCATATCTTGAATACATTCGTTGCTCACTTTCTTGGCATTTGTCAAAAATCTAATTGCTGTGAGTTTATTTAGTAAGCATAGTAAATTTTTTTTTCAGTTATGACTGCATTTAAGGGGACATCCCAGTTTTTTTCTTTAAGAGTTGCTAATTTTTGCCATTCATAAGCAAGGCCGAGTAAAAAAGGGCGAGCAGGCCTCGGCGAATGGAGTAAAAAAGCAAAGCTTCGATCATAAAAACCAGCACCCATGCCTAAACGTTGTCCTTTTTCGGTAAAACCTACGAGAGGAACTAATACTAAATCAATAGCTTCTTGTGCAATGCATGAATCTAAAGAGAATGGTGGTTCTGGAATATTAAACCGGTTTTTTTTTAACAAGGTATGCGGTTGATAAGCACAGAATATTAATTGTCGTCCTTGTAAAATCGGTAAATAGCAAGTTTGCTTATTTTGCCAAGCTTTATGGATGAGTGCTGATGGATCAATTTCATGTTGAATAGGTTTATAGCTGGCAATTGATCGGCTTTGTAAAAATAGTGGATGTTGGCTAAGTTGTTCGGTAATTATAGAGGAAGTTTTTTTTTGTTCGCTTAAACTAATTTTGGCTCGTTGTTGTTGTAATTTCTTGCGAGTTAATTGGCGAGTATCCATAACTTATCATACTATATTAAGAATATCTGACTCAGCTACGTTTCCTGATCCTGGGATGCAGGTGGGATTAAGTTCATCTACTTTAGGCTTCTTACTAGATTGCAAGCATGCGCACCGTAAATAAATCAAGTATCCCTAACTTAATAAAAGTATCGATCGAAAAACTATCGACTGAGTCAGATACTCGACCAGTATAATCTATTTTGAGGCCTATGTTTATCTTAAGAAAATTTAGAAAATTTTTTTAAAACCAAAACCACAGATGAATAGAAAATAACCTATTTTATCAGGTGTTTACGCAAAGTTTATTTTATTCAGATTAGCTTGACTGTATTAACCTGGCGTAGAATGGTAAAATACTTAAGACTTCCTTTATAGAGTACGCCCATGCAAACTCAGGCTAAATCTCCGGCTTTCGATGATTTTTACCATTTACTTACACAAGCAGAAGTAGCTACTTCTCCAGCTGAAATACATGGGATGTTGTGTGGTTTTGTCTGTGTAGGTCCAAAACTTAACGGTGGTTTTTTGATCGATATTTTATTAAAGCGTCTTCGGACTAGACCGCCCTTTATGTTGGGATCCCAAGGTGCCATCGTTGGTTTGTATGATGCTGCTTGTCGTCAATTGAGCGGATTACAAACTTTTCAATTATTGTTGCCTGATGAACAACATGAGTTGGAAGAACGTGCTGAAGCCTTAAGTTTGTGGTGTGAAGGGTTTTTATATGGCTTAGGCTTAGGGGGAAGCTCTATTGAAGATGAGACACCTGATGTTATACACGAAGCTTTGTATTGCATTGCCGAGATTGCCAAACTTGAAATTATCCATTTAGAAGTAACTGAACTTGATAAACTGGCTTATGACGAGGCAATCGAGTTTATTACACATGCCATTCCCTTGATTTACGAAGAATTGATTCGTTATTCAGTAGAAGGAAGTGCAGGTTTCATGTACCTTCATTAGTCTAGCTACTGAATTACTTATGTTTATGCTTTCAGAATTGCAACAGCGGCGCCAGCAATTATTGTCTCATATAAAAAGTGATGAGTTAATTGTCTTAATGGCAGCTCCGGAGTATCTACGTAATGGCGATGTACTCTATCCTTATCGTCAAAACAGTGATTTTTACTATTTGACGGGTTTTCCTGAACCCGACGCGATCGCTTTACTTATACCTGATAGCAAAAAGGGTAAATTTATATTATTTAATCGTGCTGAGGATTCGGCAGCTGCTATTTGGAATGGTGAGCGTATTGGTCAAATAAGGGCTAGAAAAGAATACGGTGTAGACGAAGCTTATCCTATCAATCAACTGGAGGTTAAGTTAAGTGAATATATCACTAATACGCGAGTTTGTTACCATCTAGGCGATGAAACAATTAACCATCAAGTTTTAGCACGAATTAATAAGATATTAACGCATTTAAAAAAAACACCTGTTGAATACGCTAAAAAATTAGTCGATAGTGTCCATGAAATGCGGTTGAAAAAAAGCCCAACAGAATTAGATTGCTTACGTCAAGCTGCACATATTTCTGGTCAGGCCCATCTGCGCGCGATGCGCGCTTGCCGACCTGGTTTGTATGAATATCAGTTAGAAGCTGAATTAATGTATGAATTTTATAGGCAAGGTAGTCAAGCATTAGCTTATCCCAATATTGTTGCGAGTGGGGCGAATAGTTGTATTTTGCATTACACAGATAATCGCGCACAGTTAAAATCGGGTGATTTAGTGTTAATTGATGCGGGATGTGAATATCAAAACTATGCTTCAGATATTACGCGTACTTTTCCAGTCAATGGTCGGTTTAATCCAGAACAAAAGGCCATCTATCATATTGTATTAAAAGCACAGCAAGCCATCCTAGCACTGATAAAGCCCGGTATTGCATGGAACCAATTACAGAAAACCTGTGTGGACTTTGTGACGCAAGGTTTAATGGATTTAGGCTTATTAAAAGGAAATCTTAACGATCTAATTCAGCAGAAGAGTTATCATAAATTTTATATGCATGGCTGTAGTCATTGGTTAGGCTTAGATGTTCATGATGTAGGGACTTATAAACTAGAAAAAAAATGGCGAAATTTAGAACCTGAAATGGTTTTCACTGTAGAACCTGGTATTTATATCAGGCCGGCAGCGGATATCGATAAAAAATGGTGGAATATTGGTATCCGTATTGAAGATGATGTGCGAGTCACATCTGCAGCCTGTGAAGTTTTGACAGCACAAACACCTAAAGATCTAACTGACATTGAAAACTTAATGCGAACGCCCTCATGAAGCAAGATTACGATATTCTTATCGTCGGTGCCGGAATTATAGGAACTAGTTTGGCATTAGCTTTATCACAGTTACCATTGCGGATCGCACTGATCGAACAATCCTCTTTTAAAACACTCGATGCTCCTCTACCTGCAGAAAGCAAACCTATTGCTTTGAATCTCGCTAGCCTACATATTTTACAGACACTCAATATATGGCCTGCTTTAGAAGTTTATGCCAATCCAATTAAATCGGTACATATTTCGCAACAGGCTTGTTTCGCTCAATTGAGAATTAATGCAAAAGAGTTGGGGGTTCCACAATTAGGTGCTGTTATTCCTGCTGCACGTTTGGGACATGAATTAATCAAGGCCTTACTTCAGGTTGTTGCTAACAAGCCTGTCCATGGAACTTTCGATCTTTATACTCCAGCTACCTGCGAGTCAATTAACCAACTTGAAGGTGCTTGGCAGGTCGTTATGAGACATCTACAAGAAGAAAAAAAAATTATTTATCCACGTTTAATCATTGCTGCAGATGGTACATATTCTACGGTACGTAAATTATTAAATATTGGTTTAAAAACTAGACCTACTTCTGAAGCTGCTTTGACAACATTCATCGATATTAGTGGTCATCATCAACACATCGCTTATCAACGATTTACTAAACAAGGAATTATTGCTAGCTTACCTTTACCCACAAATAAAATAGGTTTAGTTTGGACTGCAGAGCAACAAACTGTTGAAGCCTTACAAAATCTAACTGAATCTGAGTTTTTGGAGAATTTACAAGGGCATTTTTCTTATCGTTTTGGCAGGTTATTACATTGTACTAAACGACAAATTTATGTTTTAAAAAGTTGTATTTCCGAAATCCAAGCGCAAGCAGGTTTGATTCTACTAGGAAATGCTGGGCATACTTTACTTCCTATCGCCGCTCAAGGTTTAAATTTAGGTTTGCAAGATATGGCAGAATGTGTGGATTTGATTGCAAACGCTTTGAAACAACATAAAGATCTCGCCGATGCAAGTCTAGCTCAATCATACCTTAAGTTACGTTTAGCTGCACAGCGACAAATCATCGGTTTTACCGAGCATTTGACACGCTTGCAAACCCGATTCGGACCGTTGACTTTCATTTACAATAATGGTCTATTAGCACTGGATTTACTCTCACCCTGCAAAAGAAATTTATCGCGCCGCTTAATGGGAATTCATGGCCGACTTCCCCGTTTGATTCGCGGCTTAACTTTACAACAAGAAGAATATTAGTATGCCAAAATTTAGATCCATCACCGATAAAAATGCTAAGGTTCTCTATCTGGAAACTAATGCCTTGGGTTCCGCTTTATTGACTACCCCTAAATTAAATAAAGGTACAGCATTTACTGAATCGGAACGCCAACAATTCAGGTTACGCGGCAAATTACCTTATAGTATCGAAAGTTTGCAGCAACAAGAAAGGCGTGTTTACCAACAATTTTTAAAAAAAGAAAATAATTTAGAAAAACATCTTTATCTACGTAGTTTGCATAATACGAATGAGGTATTGTTTTATAAATTGGTCAGTCAACATTTAACTGAAATGTTACCTATTTTGTATACACCTACCGTTGGAAAAGCGGTTGAACAATTTAGTCAGGAATTCCAACAACCTCGCGGTCTGTATCTTAGTTATCCAGATAAAGAACATATTGATGAAATCCTGGAAAATCGTTTGAATCCTGAAGTGGACATTATCGTCATGACGGATGGCGAAGGTGTATTAGGTATTGGTGATCAAGGTATTGGTGGAATGGATATCTGTATTGCAAAATTGATGGTTTATGTTTTGTGTGCTGGGGTTAATCCGAATCGTGTATTACCGATACAAATCGATGTTGGAACTAACAATGAACAGTTATTGAATGATCCGATGTATTTAGGCTGGCGTCATCCACGCTTAGCCGATCAAAAATATGATGATATGATAGAAACGGTTGTTTCTGCTATACGACGAAAATTGCCTCGTGCCTATTTGCATTGGGAAGATTTTGGCCGAGAAAATGCACGGCGTAATTTAGAACGTTATCATAATCAAATGTGCACGTTTAATGATGATATGCAAGGAACGGGTGCTGTGACTTTAGTCGCACTCTTATCAGCTATTAAACGAACCAAAACCTCTTTAACAGAACAGCGCGTGGTTATTGTCGGTGCCGGGACAGCAGGTACTGGAATAGCTGATCAACTTTGCGCGGGAATGATACGAGAAGGTTTATCTAAAGAAGAAGCTTTATCGCGGTTTTATTTGGTGGGCAGACACGGTTTAATACATGATGCGATGTCAAATCTGACTGCTTTTCAAAAACCTTACGCACAACGTTTAAAGGGTGAATTAGTCACTACATTACAATTGTATGATGTAGTGCAAAAATTTAAACCTACTGTTTTAATTGGTTGTTCTGGACAAGGTGGAATTTTCACTGAAGCGATTGTTAAAACCATGGCCGCACAGGTGAAATATCCGATAATTTTTCCTTTATCAAATCCTACAGAAAAATCGGAAGCAACACCCGATGATTTATTGAATTGGACAGAAGGACGTGCACTGATTGCAACCGGCAGCCCTTTTGGTCAAGTCGATTTTAAAGGTGAAAAAATAACGATTGCGCAATGTAACAATGCACTTATTTATCCAGGAATAGGTTTAGGTGTCCTTGTCGCCAAAGCGACACGCTTGAGTGAAGGTATGCTTTGGGAAGCATGTAAAGCGCTAAGTAGTTTTGCGAGTAAAACCACCGATGCTAAAAATGCATTATTACCAAATTTTGAAGACGTTCAGGCTATTAGTCGCTGTATTGCGTTGGCAGTAGCAACACAAGCACGCGAAGAAGGATTAGCAGAAGTTAAAAAGTCTATCGATTTAGCTGAGGAAATCGATCATCAATTTTGGTATCCGGAATATGTTAACTTTCATTATTCAACGTCAATATGACTTTACCAGAAGAAACAAGCACGGATTATGATCTCGTTATAGTTGGCGCAGGGATCATTGGCTTGATTTTGGCTTGTTATTTGCAGGATCAGGGTTTAAGAATCGCCATAATAGATAAGGGAACTTCTAATACTGCTTCGAGTCTTACAACTCAGCTACGTTTTATCGCGGTTACATTAACTTCACAGCATTCTTTGCAAGGATTGAATGTTTGGCAGCGACTTAACAAAAAACAGTGCGCGCCATTCCGTAGTATGCAAGTAGGGGAATCTGGGCAAAGCGCGCAGCTTTTTTTTGATAGTGCAGATATCGGTGAAGTTTGTTTAGGTTATATCGTCAATAATTTTGATTTAGAACAAGCTTTATACGCACAAGCAAAAACTGATAATGAATTGACTTGGTTTGCGCCCGATGCTTTAGTCGATATGCAGGTGGAAGAACAGCAAGTAGTAGTAACATTAGCATCTGGGGTTGAAATAAGTACATGTTTGTTAATCGGTGCCGATGGAGAGCATTCTAAAGTTCGCCAATTGGCTGATTTACACATTAAAGCGACTGACTATGCGCAGCGCGCACTGATTGCGACGGTGCAAACTGAAAGGGTGCACGATGAGACTGCAAGACAGATTTTTTTAGCGAATGGTCCTTTAGCTTTTTTACCCTTGAAGGATGCCTATCATTGTTCCATTGTTTGGTCGAATACATTCGAAGAAGTACAACGCTTAGAAAGCTTAGATGATGCCTCTTTCTGTGAAGAATTAACACGGGTTTTTGAGCAACGTTTGGGCCAAGTGATATCGACCAGTGCACGTTTAAGTTATCCCTTAAAAACGCAAGAGGCGGAGCACTATGTTAAATCGGGTGTAGCATTAATTGGAGACGCAGCACACACCCTACATCCTTTAGCTGGCCAAGGAGCAAACTTGGGTATGGCTGATGCGCAATGTTTAGCAAAGGTAATCTTAGAAGCAAATAAAAAACATCGATCCATAGGCGCTTACCATACTTTACGTCGCTATGAGCGTGAACGTCGTTTTTATAATCGTGTCATGATGGGAGGGGTGGATGGAATTAAATATCTATTTGCTACCTCCAATCCTATGATACGAAAAACACGCCAGTTCGGATTGGGTCTTATTAATAAAACAGCATGTCTGAAAAATGTTATCGCCCGTTATGCGATGGGTAATCCTAGTATTTAAGCACCAAGTGTAAACGATTTAGTTTGATATTCCGGTTTAACTTCACTTTTAGAAGGAAGTTTGTTTAATTCTTCTTTAATAATTTTGAGATGGTTTTCTAGCTGCGCAGTATCTTGATTATGCCGAAAAAATTTTCCGGGTTGTTTCTTAGAATTAAGGATCTTATATACAGAGAGAAATTGCTTCATAATTTGAGCAAGTATGATATCCGTAGTAGTTGTTTTATTTTCAATATATCTACTAATTATTTCTCGATTTGATTTTATAAACTGCATGATTTCTTCCGGTAAATTTTTATTATTGCCGGTTTTTAAGATATAGTTCTCGTTAATTTTTTCTTTTAGTTGCCGAGCGGTTTCGAATGCGGCAGCTAATTCTTTTTCTGATTGTGATATGGTCATGGAAAATATACTGCAAACTTCTGTGAAATATCTGCAAAGTATAGGCCTTTAATATTAAGAGAGACTTAAAAGGAAGCAAAAAATGGCTAAAAATGCTAAAAACCCTGCATTCATCATTTTGGATCGAGATGGTGTGATTAATTTTGAATCCAAGGATTATATTAAGACTCCTGAAGAGTGGTTACCTATACCTGGTAGTTTACAGGCCATCGCCTTACTCACCAAGGCGGGCTATACCATCGCCGTGGCGACTAATCAATCAGGTGTCGGTCGTGGCTTTTATACCGAGGCAGATTTAGCCCTTATCCATCAAAAAATGCTGAATAGTATAAAAGCAAAAGGGGGTACGGTGGATAAGGTTTTTTATTGCCCCCATCTCCCTGACGATCATTGTAGCTGCCGTAAACCCGGTATCGGCTTATTCGAACAAATTGCCGACTATTATCAACTGGATTTAAGAGGGATTATAGCTATTGGCGATTCTCTACGTGATATCAAAGCAGCACTGAAAGTGGGTTGCGAGCCTATCTTGGTGTTAACGGGCAATGGTGAACAAACGCTACTAAATAACCGCGAATTAACCGATGAGATCCCGGTTTTTCCAGATTTGTTAAGCGCTGTGCAAAAATTATTACAGGAAGAGCAGCATGGCTAAACCAAAACGCATTTATACCTGTCAGTCCTGCGGTGGACAGTTTCTCCAATGGTCTGGCCAATGTGGTGAGTGCCAGGCTTGGAATAGTTTAGTAGAAGATAATGCATCGCGTTCATCGCATACGCTTCCACGTGTGAATGGTTATGCAGCCGTCGATGCCAAAATCACCGATTTAAATAGCATACGATTTAGTGAAATAGAGCGATTTTCTTCCAGGATTAAAGAATTGGATAGGGTGCTAGGCGGAGGGATAGTCCCAGGTTCGGTGATACTGATGGGTGGTGACCCAGGTATCGGAAAGTCTACCTTATTGTTACAAAGTCTTTGTCAATTGAGTGAGCACCATTCCGTGCTTTACATTACGGGTGAAGAATCACTTCAGCAGGTGGCTTTACGTGCGCAACGTTTAGAATTACCTCAAAAGAAAATTCGTCTGCTGACTGAAACTCGAGTTGAAAGTATTTTAACGCATGCCTTACAAGAGAAACCGCAAGTTTTAGTCATTGATTCGATACAAACCATGCATACCGATTTAATTCAATCTGCTCCGGGTGCAGTAGGCCAAGTGCGAGAAAGCGCTATGCAATTGACTCGTTTGGCTAAGCAAACAGGAATTGCTTTGTTTTTAGTGGGACATGTGACTAAGGATGGTGCACTCGCAGGCCCTAGGGTTTTAGAGCATATGGTGGATACTGTTTTGTATTTTGAAGGCGAAGCAGATAGTCGACATCGATTGATACGATCAGTTAAAAATCGTTTTGGTGCGGTGAATGAATTAGGCGTTTTTGCTATGACCGAGAAAGGTTTGCGTGAAGTTAGCAATCCATCAGCGATGTTATTGTCGCGATCCGGCTTAGCGGTTTCAGGTAGTTTAGTGACAGCCACCTGGCAGGGTAGTCGTCCTTTATTGGTCGAAGTACAAGCTTTAGTGGATAATAGTCACTTAGGTAATCCCCGCCGAGTAACTGTTGGTTTAGAAAGTAATCGTTTAGCCATGTTATTAGCGGTATTGCATCGACATGCCGGGATTATGACTTATGATCAAGATGTTTTTATTAATGTGGTGGGTGGTGTGCGTTTATTAGAAACCAGCGCGGATTTACCGGTTTTATTAGCTGTGCTATCGAGTTTACGTGATAAACCTTTTCCAGAAGATTGTTTAGTATTTGGCGAGGTGGGTTTATCCGGTGAAATCCGTCCGGTGCCGAATGGTCAAGAACGTTTACGCGATGCCGCTAAACATGGCTTTAAATCGGCAATTATTCCCAAAGCTAATATGAGTAAACAAACTATTAATGGTATGACGGTTTTTCCGGTTGCACAATTAACAGAAGCTCTGGATATAGCGCGACAAATCGCTAGAGTAGAAACGATAAAAGATTAATGATTTTTTAAATACTTTTATTATTATTTATTGATTTGAGATGAGTTAATAATTCTTCAGCTTGTTTTTCGCGACTAAAATTTTTTGCAAATTTGAAAGCTTTAGCACCATGATCTAGAAGCTCCTGTTTATTAGTGGATAAGCTTAAAAGAAGATGTTCTAGGTTTTTTTTATCACTACTATTCATATACCAACCACTATCGGATTGCGATAAAAATTTTCGAGCTTCACCATCAGGCCCATACAACAATATGGGTATACCCATAGCCATCGCTTCAATTATTTTTGAAGGTAAAACCATTTTGTTGATTTCAATAGATGCGAGTGGAATGATGGCTAAATCAACCAAGGACCAATATTCTGGAATGATCTCGCCAGCGAAGGGGCCGCAGATATTAATATTATTTAAATGTTGATTTAAAATTTGCTGTTCTAATGTTTTACGTTTTGGACCATCTCCCACCATGAGAAAATGTATGTGAGAATAAGCATTTTTCTTAAATGATTTAGCTAGAGCAAAAATATTTTGGTAATTATAAAAAATTCCAAAAGTTCCAATATAACCTATTACAAATTTGCCTGATAAATTATATTCGTCAAGCAAAATGGAATTTTTTTTTCGCGGATAAAACTGTTTACTAGCTCCAGAAATAGAAGTTACAATTTTTTTATCTGGTATGCCTAAATTATTTAAATAGCTCCTATAATTCTCGGATAAAATAATAATGGAGTTTGCTTGCTGGTACATCCAATATTCAATTTTCTTAAGTAATTTGTAAATCCAATTTTTATTAATGAGTCCACTTGCCACAACAGCATCTGGCCAAAGATCACATACGATCATTACAAAAGCTGATTTTTTTTTAATGGATAGCAAACAAGCGGAAAGGGCGCAAAAAAATTGTGGCGTAACACCAATAATGACATCAGGTTTTGGTTGGAATAAGCCACAAAAGAAAGAAGATAAAGCAAACGAAATAAAATCTAAAGTTCTTTTAATGACTCCACAATTAGCAGACATATATGTCTTAATACGAATAAGCTTAACTTTGTTAAAAATTTCTTTTGTATACCATCTATTTTTATAACCATCAAAGACTTTACCTCTGGGAAAATTGGGATGACAGGTAATGATAGAAACATCATCACCATGATCGGCCCATATCTCGGCAAGCTCAGAAAAAATTCGAGCGTTCGCATTCATTTCCGGGGGATAATTGTCCGTAAGCATTAAGAGACGCATGGTATTTATTAATTTTGTATGGAATTTTCAGGTATATTTTTGGCAGAGCTTAGTTTATTTTTTAATAGACTACGAGCGATAGTTTGTAACTTGATAGGTAGCTTTAAATAAAATCGGTAAGAATAAAATAAAACGAAGTTTTTTATATAGATTAGTTTTTTAGTGGGTTGAATTGCTTGCTGAAAATTTTTTTGTATTATTTCAATGGGGTAATTATGAAGAATCGAAGCTAAATATCGAGGTATTCTTTCTTGCTGGTAGCGTGGATCATTAAAAATTTTACTAATACTAACTAATAAACTGTTGTCATTAACCCAACAACTATATTTTATTTTCATAAAGTGAACAGAAATTTCAGCAATAATATCGTTAATAAAAGAAATATTATCGCTAACTGCAAAATCTTTTATATTAAAAAGAGAATCTACATAAGATTGAAAATTATTATTTAATGCTATTTTAGGTTGTAATTCTTTTCTGAGTTGATAAGGTTCAGGTTGTTTAATGCAAGATTCTAGTTGCATTAAAAATTGATTTTTTTCAATATTAGGTATCCCTCCCTTTCCGCCATAATTGGAAAAAGACGCTTTATTGAAAAGAGGGATATCAATAAGACCTTTTACGCCATCATAGCCAGCTAAAATAGTGGGTTTGTTTTGACTGAGACCCTCTAAAACGACTCGATATACACCGGCGATGAAATAAAAATCTTTTACAGCATTAGGTATACAGGTGGAAACTCCCTTTAATTGAACGTTATCTATATTTTCTTTTTTAATAAATTTTTTTAATTTAGATTTATAAGGCCCCTCTCCAAATATAGCAATTTTAAATTTGGACCCACTCATTTTTTTTAATAAGTACGTAATAGAATCGTATTTATCAATAGCTAATCTAGAAACAATTGCTATTGAATAGGGATCTTTACAGGACTGATTTTCTGAAAAAGTGAAATAACATATTCTATTTCTTTCGATAAAATAGCGATTATGGTAAATAAAAGGTTTAGTTAATTCTAATATCTCTTCAGACACTAATTCTATAAAATCAGCAACATTCAATGCAATTTGAAAAAGTAATCTATGCGTCCATCCATAATAATTTTCTAGATTTAGAGCTCCATGCAGAACTATTCCACAACGAACCCCGCATTTTTTCGCCGCTAAAGTTGTAGAAGGTATAGATAGATGAGGATGAACAATGACGAGATCTATTTGATTGTCACGTATTATTGAAGCTATACCATTAATTTCATTTTCAAGATCATTGCCACGTACATAGGGATGAAAGTAATCTTGGTGAAAGATTTTTTTTAATCCTTTAGGAAGGAATTTTTTTTTGTAGTTTAGGCCTGTAAGAAGAAAAACTTCCATGCCTGCAGCGATCATTTGATTACAATGACCTTGTAATCTTGTTTCTATACCGCCCACTATAAAGTTTTGACTGACGATTAAAATGCGTCTTTTCATTTTAGTTATTATTTTAAAGCTTATTTTCTAATTGAATGCTTTATGTGAATGGAAATATTCCCATTGACTAGGTAATTTTTTGGTGGCTATGGGTGGGCTCGAACCACCGACCCCAGCATTATGAATGCTGTGCTCTAACCAACTGAGCTACATAGCCTAAACTTCTTCAACCTGTATCGACTTTGTTTATGCTCCTTTCTGCACTACGTAATCCTGCTTCGCTTGAAAGCCGGCTCTGCGCATCCTGCTTCGGGCGTTCGCAAGGAAAAAGCGTTGCTTTTTCTTTTCTTGCTCACTTAACTGAGCAACATAGTCAAAGGTGGCCTATTGTGCTAAAGCAGCACTGAATCTGTCAAGCAATAAACCTAGAAAAAACTTATTTTTTATCTTTAGAGTAATACCGTTGAGTTAAGCCTAAGGCGGCTAAGGCATTTTTCTTTGGTAATGCTTCATTAGGCAACATCTTAGCTTGGAGGTTTTGGATTTGATAATAACCTGAAGGGAAAATGGTGATAATTTCTTTACCATTCACCAGACCTAAATTGGTATAACTATGAATTAATAAAAAAGCAGGCGCTTTTTTATTAAACAATGATTGGCCAATACTGTAGTCAGTTGTGGGATTTTGCAAACCAAATATTCGGCTGATTAAAGTGGGTATTACGTCGTAATGACTAGTCATATGTTTAACTAACTGCGGTTTTTGGTCTGGCCAATGAATAATCAAAGGGACTTGAGTTTGGTAACGAGTAAAATTACTGGCATGTCCCCAATAACCTTGATGATTATCATTGAACTCATTACCATGGTCGGCAGTAATAAGAACTAAAGTATTATCTAATAAATGTCGTTTTTTAAGTAAGGTTAGATCTTTACCCACTAGTTTATCGATGTAATATAAGGCATTTTTATAACGGTTAAAGGTGGGGGTTGGATTAGTATGGTTAGTATAAGTTAAGCGATCACAGACCGCTATGCTGGGTTGAAAAATATGTATTGGACTTTCACCAATGCAGAAACTATGAGCGGCATCGTAAAATACAAAACTAAAAAATGGCGAAGGGGTTTCTGTTATAAATTGCTTAAATTCTTTTGTAATTTGTTTGTCTCTATCGTAAGGGGTATACCCAATTGTTGAGGTTTTTAAATTTTTTACTCTCGCAAATACATTCAAATTAAAAGGGGGCGCGCGTAGCGAAGCGCTAGCGAAAATGCCCATATGGTAATTTGCAGCGAGCAACTTATCCATAAATAATGGACTTTTATGTTGGTTAATAGTGGCTGACCAATAAGTAGCCGGTAAACTATAAAACAAAGAAAATAGGCCGGGCTGAGTTCCATTTCCGCCGCTGAAATGCTGTTGAAACTGCCAACTTTGTTGAGCAAAGCGATAAATATTCGGTGTATTGGCAGCGCTCAACATATCAAAACGCCAGCTATCTATCAGAATAAAAACGATATTAATCGGTTTTTTATGTGACGTGTAAACTAAAGGATGCAGAGGATAGTTAAGCTTTTGATTAGCGTGATTAATTTCTACAAAATCTGAACGATAAAGACTCTCTAATTCTGGCAATGCTTGCTTGCCAGGTAATAATTTGGCTAAAACTTCATAGTAAAGGGGTAGGGTATAAGCTTGCTGATTAAGTGCTAATGCCGTGGAACTTTTGATTAAGATGGCTAGCATATAGTAAGAAAATAAAAGACAAGCTAGCATTGCAACAGGGTAATGTAAGACGTAAGTTTTATGACGTAATTTTTTCCATATGAGTAGGGCTAGGCCTATTTCTAAAACAAATAAAAGGCCAGATAATATTCCTATCGATAACCACTCTAGCCAAGAAAGATCAAATACTTCGTTGGCTTCCCCGCCCGTCAATAATTTCCAAATAACGCCATTTAAATGAAAGTGGTATTGTCCAAACACAAACGTGTCTACACTAAGTAGATAAGCGATTAAGAAACCTATAATGACCGAAACAGCAAGTATGAGTTTTTTTCTAGGATAAAGAATGACGAGAAGAATGGGGATAATAGCAGCAACACAAGCAAATAAACTGAGTTGACCCAAAAAAGCACTGAATAAAAACAAGCACGCCAGTAGCTGATTAGCCAGGGACGAAACCGATAAATGAAAGGGGATAATAATGGCAAGATAATGTAAGCCAATCCCCCAAAATAATAAGGTATTCCCAATAAAAAACCAAAATATCCAATTAAAATAAATTTTTTTTGTTGTTAAGGACATTTTTTTTATTGTTGTTATTTTTTTTTATAAATGCACGAGAGGTTTATTTAGTGGTTTTTTGATCTAGCAAAGGTCGCATTGTTTTAGTTTTTTACGTAAAGTACCGCGACTGATACCTAACATTTTCGCTGCTTTGGTTTGGTTTCCGCGAGTTTGGCGTAATACCACTTCTAACATCGGTGATTCCACCTCGGCTAAAACAAGACCATAAAGATTAGAAGGTGAGTTTCCATCTAATTGCGAAAAGTAATTTTCTAAAGCCTGTTCAACATAAGTTTTTAGCGGCTGCTGAGGTGCGCCAGCGCTAGCAACCATAGGTAGAACAGGAAGTTGATCGAGTGCATTTTGCATATACATTATCCTTTGAGACTTGACTAGGTCAGAGGAGTTTCCATGATATAGTAGCTAAGAGGTTGCGACAAGCGTCTTTTGGCGGATTTTTTGAATTTCTTAGCCACTAAGTAAGCCAAGCCCTAATTATTCTTAAATATTTCGCACATTAATGCAGAAAAACCGCGTATTTAGGATGAACATTATGCAAAATGACGATGTAGCCTAGAAAAATTGCCTGGATAGGTCTATTTAATATATGGGGTTTGATATGCATATCTATCTTAAAGGAAGATATATTTTGTTAAATTTTACTAAGTTTTTAATAGTTTTGGTATTTGAGCTAAGCTTCGGGACAGGAATGTTGCCTGCTTATGCTAGTCAACAAGCTTTACCTGTGGATCAGGTTTTTCAAGTCTCAGTACAGCGTTTAAATAATAAAACATTGACTGCACGTTGGACTATCAAGCCCGGTTATTATCTTTACCGAGATAAAATACACTTCCAAAGTACACCCCTACGTATAAATTCAGTGGTTTTTCCTAAAGGGATTATTAAACATAATCAATTTATTGGAAAATACGAAGTCTATCAGGGACATGTGGTGACGTTATTAAAATATATACACCCTCTTCCTGATCAAAATCTTGACATAGAAATCCACTATCAAGGTTGCGCTATAGCAGGTTTTTGTTATCCGCCTGTAGTTAAACACTTAATACTAACCCATTCTGGAATGTCTGTTAGCGGAATTAATCAAAATTCTACAGATGTAGGCCAGAATTCATTAGTAAACAATCAAGGACAAGCCATAAAAACGACTAGCGAACAAAGTAAAATCTTAAGCTTATTAGCAAGTCATAATATTTTTTGGACACTGATTAGTTTTTTTGGATTTGGTTTATTATTATCGTTGACCCCTTGTGTGTTGCCGTTGATTCCTGTGTTATCGGCTATCATTTTAGGGCAAAAGCAATTAACGACGGTTAAAGCGTTTAGTTTATCAATAACTTATGTTCTAGCTATGGCATTTACCTACGCCGTGGCAGGAGTTTTTGCTGGTTTAGCAGGTAGTTATTTACAAGCATTCTTACAAAGTCCCTGGGTAATTATCATTGTTTGTGCTTTGTTTGTAGGCTTAGCTTTTTCGTTATTTGGTTTCTATGAGTTACGTTTACCAGCGAGTTGGCATGAAAAACTGATCCATATTACCAATCGTCAGCAGGGTGGAAATTATGTTGGTGTGGCCTTGATGGGCTGTTTGTCTACGTTAGTTATATCGCCTTGTATAACAGCCCCTTTAGTCGGTGTGTTAACTTATATTGGTAATACCGGTAATGCCATACTAGGAGGTATTGCGTTATTTGTTTTAGGTTTGGGTTCTGGCGTTCCTTTGTTAATTATTGGGACTTCAGCAGGTAAATGGTTGCCTAAATCAGGTCCTTGGATGAATGGAATTAAAATTGTCTTAGGCATAATGATGCTGGCTATGGCGGTGTGGTTGTTGGCACGAATCATGCCTAGCAATTCCCGACCTTTTCGTCTGCTTCATCCCGATCAAGTAGTCAGCTCAGAAACAAGTAACTTTCAGACAATTAAAAGTATTTCTGATTTAAATTTAGCCTTAAAACAAGCAAAACAACAAAATAAACCCGTACTAGTCGATTTTTATGCTAATTGGTGTATATCTTGTAAGGAAATGGAACGGTTAGTGTTTACTGCTCCACAAGTTAAGTCCCTGATGTCGCGTTTTATTTTATTAAGAGCGGATGTTACGGCCAATGATGACAAAGATAAGGCTTTAGAACGTCAATTCCATGTGATTGCACCACCGACTTTTTTATTTTTTGCGCCGAATGGACAAGAATTAACGGATTCTAGAATAATTGGACAAGAAGAAAGTCAAACCTTTGCTAGTCATTTACAAAGTGTGTTAGCTATAAATGGTACATTCAGAATGTAAGTGCGAATTTTTTGTAGCGCAATTTCAGGCAATAAGTGCGACCCGATTTTCAAGTATGCCTTAATCCAAAGTGTTGATAAAATACTTCCTTCGGTGTTTGATAGCCCAAACATTTCATTGGCCTGGTATTAAATACATGAATACATTTATCTATCTCGGATTGTTCTAATTTATTTAAATCAGTTTGTTTGGCCAACTTTGTTGGTAGCAAACGATTAGCATTTTCTATAGCTGCTTTTTGGTAGGATTTAAAAGGTTCACAAAAATAAATAGTATTTTTCAATGATTTAGCTTTTTCTTCATCTTTTATAAAAGATATATTGTTATCTATAGTTAATGAATCAATAACTTTTGTTGCTAATTTTGCTTTCATCAAGTAACTTATGTTTGAATTGTGGAATTGGCGTTACGATTCTCCCTTCTAATCGCGAGCATATAACGGCTTTTACGTTGCTTAAAGTAATATGCTTGGTTTTTTGCTTTCTAAAAATAATTAAATCCCGTCCATGAATTTAAACAGCTTGAATCGGATTTTTATGGAACATAAAAGAAAATATATTAATCTTTTCTTTCAGTGAGGAATTTATAAAAAGATTTACTTACATTTTCAATAAGCAGCTTGCAATTCAGTTTATTCTGTAAAAAATTTAGATTCATTTCTTATCCAATCATATTTTGAAAAATATCAGATCATTTGTTTAGATATTGAACTTGTTTTTCATAATTTCAATGAAATATTAATATCGAAAATGGCAAAAAAAAAGACTGAAATTTAGCTTGTCACTTCAAAGAAAATTCTTCCAAACTTGAAAAATTTGATCTACCTAAAAACGTTATTCTTCGATTCTTAGATGGGGCTGAAATGCAAGCAATGGCTACAGAGTTCAAGCTTCCTCAAACAGTTTTTATTACTCTAGATAAAAATCAATATTTGCTTAGATTTTTTGCTACCAAAGAAAGCTTTCCCTATGTTGTCACGGCACTTTATGTGCAGCGATTATTTTTTTAAATCAAATTACGGAAAATCTTTTCACTTCCAATAATGGCGATACTCCGCTTTTGTCGCAGCGCAAAATGGCCATGCTAAAGTTGTTAAAGTACCGGTCAAAGCAGGCGTTAAGTTCGACAACTCTTTTAGTACCGCTACTCCCCTTTTCATGGCTGTACAAAATGGCCATACAGATGTCATTAAGATACTACTTGATTTATACGTTAAACTTGATGCAAGCCCTAAGATTGATGAAACAGTAGGTGAGGTTTGTACGCCACTTTTTATTGCAGCACAAAACGGCCATATCAAAACTGTCAAATTATTGGTTGAAGCAGGTGCCAATATTAATAAAACTGCCTTTAATGGCGCTACTCCTCTTTTCATAGCCTTACAGAATGGCCATACTGAGATTACTAAACTGTTCAATAAACTAGGCACAGGTAGCGATGCAGCAACATGTAAGTTAAAAATAAAGAAGCAACAAACGTTATTTTTCGAGGCTAAGAAAACATTACCAAGTAAATCTGTGAATTTACAAGGTAACGAAAATCTTAACCCTGATAGGGAATATCCTATGTTAAATTAAACTGGTAGCGAGACGTTCAACCTTTATTGAAATTATAAAGCGCTTTTAAAGTAAGTTACGGGACTCTATATAATTGAATTTTAATTAAAATGGTAGCAGTATAAAAAAGGGCTCGTCGTTAACTTATAATTTTCTATCTAAATAAGACGGTAATGCATGGTCAATCTTTGCATTGTGATAATTATTTTTATCTGGAAAAATTCCCATAGTCATCAAGCCAATAATAGTATTAAGATTTTGAGTCTCTTCTTCTAACTGCGAATTTTTTTCCGAAATAATAGTATTTACTAGAATCCGTTGGTCAGGATCTAGAAGTTTAAGATTTTTTTCAAAACTAGGAGAATTTTTGCTTGAAAGAATCTTTTCTTTAAAAACTGCACATATAACGGCACATTGTTCTGGGTTTAGATAGATTAAAAGCCCGCTTAAGAACTTGTCATCTTCTGTCATAGCGATAAATTTTTCTTTAACCATTTCACACACAATACCGCATTCCTCAGGAGATAAATTAATTAGGATATTATTCAAATCAGAAACGCTTTCAATAATAGAATATAGCTGTATTTTAAATGAGTTAAATATAACAGTGCGTTGTTTTAAATCTAGGAATTTAAGTAATTTCTTAAAGTCTGAGGCATTTTTTACTTTGATAGAAGACAACTTTTCCTTCAAGGCCGCTAAGACAATTGTATAGCAAGACTCTGGTGATGATTCAAGAATAATGTGCAAATCAGAGGTACAGTGTATGACTGAAGGAAGATGCTCTTTAAATTCTTTAAATATTTCGGCATGCAGCTCACCAGCTAGCTCATGTAGAATATTTTGGAGATCACTAATATTTTTTATGAAAAGTGGCTTTTCTTTAATGAGTTTACACAAAACTCTGCATTGGATAATTGTTCACTTATTAGTTCAATCACGATCATACTGTATTCAGGAATGAAACATTGAAGTGTATTACCAAAGTCTAAGGGGGATTCTATTATAAGTGACGATTCCGCTTTAACCATATTAAAAATCATTAGGCATTGTTCAAAATTTAAATTTTCTAAGATAATACCCAAACTAAATGGGTTAGTTATGAGCGAAAATAGCTTTTCTTTAAATACTCCACATATTCCTTTAGATAGAGCTAAAGGTTGTTCAGTTAAGCCATATAGGATAGTTTGAAAATCAGAAGGATTGTTTATGAGTGTGAATAGCTTTTTTTTAAGCGCTTTACATACAATAGTGCATTGCTCAAAAGTTTCAAGGTTTTTAAGGAATTTATTAAAAGCAACTAGGGATGAGCCAACTTTTTCTGCAACTCCTTCATAAATAATCAAATAGTTTAAGTCAGAAAAGGAATCACTATCAAAATCATCGACATTTTTTATAATCGTGGGAAATTGTTTTTTAAGCATTTTATTAATAATCGCGCGCTGATCAAGCGTTGAAACACTAAAAACACATTTAATAAAATCAATGGAGTCTTTGATAACAGAATGAAGTGGAGTCTTAATCACTTCGTATACGGCCGTGCGTTGTTCAGGCATTAGCTTTGTTAGGACAGTAATATCTGAAGGATTTTGTATAATTGAACATATCTTGCTTTCGAGCCTTTCACAGACTTTTCTACAATAACGCGGCGTTAAGTATTGAAGAATAGTTTGGAAGTCAAGTTTGTCTTGAATAAGAGAGGAAAGATATGGAATTAGCGTGGTTGCCCATTCAACGCCGCCTATGACCTCGAAGCTACGTGTAATCAACCTAAATTCTTTTTGATTTAAAAGACCTTTTAATGAATACAAATATTTTACTCTTTTAGATACGATCCCTAAATTCCTATTTTTAGATTGATTATTTACATTGATTAATCGTGTGTATTTTTCTATCTTATTTTCAAGATTCATTCCTTTTTTATTAATAACAGTTTTTTTTAAATTATCAGGTAATTTCTTAAATTCAGTTAAAGATTGTATATTTTTAAAAATAAAAGCTAACGATTCAGGACATTCTTGTTCATTAAAGTAAAGAATATTTTTTTCCAAAGATTTTTTTAGTAAATCATTCCAATGATTATGATGGTTGGATAAGCGAAAAAGTATATCTAATGCAAAAAAAGAACAATGTCTTCCATCTCGCTGGATTTTCGTACCTTTATAAACGAATACCTTTTTAGGACTAAAAGGTGCAGAAAATAAATTTAATAATACATTAATGTCACGACATTGAGCTGGATCGATGACTAAAAGATACAAAAGTCCCTTCTTTACATAACAATCAATAGCAAACCAATGACCCCTATCTTTTACTCCCAAGTGAAAGTGCACCGGAATATCTTTTGCAATATTTTCAGCTAGTAATTTAAAAAAAATTTTCAGCCCGTTATTATGTTTCTTTTCTGTTATAGGAAAAATAAAAATATTTAAATTCTGTTTCCTACGTCGTTCTTTCGCCCTGATAAGATAATCCATTTCATTTAAAGACAAAAAAGGAACATTTTTTTTATTCGCATCGACCAGTTGCGTTTTTTCTTCTTCAGAAACTATTGTTACTTGAGTAGAGCCGTTTAAACTCGTTTCATTAGATGTAATGTAGGAATCATTCATATAGCTAAAGGTAAAGGGTTACAAAATATTATAAGCGTTTGCTGTATGCCTGGCGAAGCAATTGTAATAAGTTTTTATTAGGAAATTGTATTAACACGACGCCCAGTAAGATGGCGATAACACCCAAGCCTTCTGTCCATTGCGGGCGATTGTGAAAAAAAATAAAATCCCAAAATATAGCCAAGATAGGAACTATATACAACACTGTACTCGCTCGTACCGCATCCCATTCACGAATTAAATAATAATAAATAATCCAGGCAATTGCAGTTGAAAATAAACCCATATAAACACTTGCCACCCAAATAATAGGGGTATGCAATAATAAACTACTACTTGGCCAATGTTCGAATAGCAGTGATACTAGCGTTAGAAAAATAAGGCTCGACCAATGCTGATGATAAATATTGGCATAAAAATCTAATTTAGTTTGACCAGATAACATATGTTGATTCAGTAAATTGCCGATAGCATAACTGATAGCCATCAATAATAACGAAACGGTGCCTAACAAGGCAGAATGTGCAGAATTAAATTTCAGTAAAGGCCAAAAAATAATACAAATACCTAATAAACCTGTGAATAAACCGATGAGTTTTAAAAAAGAAAAATTTCTGGTTTTGGTAGAAATTAAACTAAATAGTAAAGTCCAAATCGGTACAGTTCCGTTTAAAATTCCCGCTAAACCTGAAGAGATGTATTGTTCACCGTAAAATAAGAAGAAGAAGGGAAGTCCTTGAGCAAAAAGTCCCATGATCCAAATACGCCAACGCAGATTAAAAGGAACGGTTACGCTTTTTTTTAAGAAACAAAAAATAAGACTTAAGAATATTAATGCTAAACCTACGCGTAGCATTGCCCCAAAGAAAGGAGGAACGTGTAATACCACGGCTTTAATACCAGCAAATGAACCACTCCAAAAAGCAGCCAGTAAAAAAAACCAACAATAATTTATATTTTTATTCATTATTATAATTAACCATTAAATCAAGTTAAGTCGACTGTTAGTGCGTCTAATTTTTGCAAACCGCGTGGTAATTTATGGCCGCGTTGACCTCTTTTTCCAATATAATTTGCTAAATCCGAACCTTTCAAAGTAAATTGTTTTTTTCCTGAAATTAACATCAACTTACTATTTTTTGTCGGTAAAATTACTATTTTACTTATAAATTCTTCACGTAGCTCGAGTTTTTTTGGAGGAATTTGTATCATTTTATTGCCTTTACCACGGGCCAATATCGGTAATTCTTTTGCGGAAATAATTAATAAGTATCCGGTATTCGTAGCCAAGGCAATATAACTGGAGTCAATGTGACTAACCAACAATAGAGGCAGAACATGCGCATGAGGAGACAATTTTAACAATGCTTTGCCATTACGATTTTTAGAATACAGTTCGGATAATTGTGTAATAAATCCATAGCCAGCATCAGCACTGACTAACACAGACTGTTCAGGATCTCCGGTTATCATCCCTTCAAAATTTGCTCCTGGGGGAGGATTAAAGCGACTTGTTAATGGTTCTCCGGAACTACGAGCCGAAGGAAGTGTATGTATCGATGTTGAATAACTACGTCCGGTTGAATCAATGAAAGCAATTAAGTGATTACTGCGCCCAAGTATAGTTGTTTTTAAAGAATCACCCGCTTTAAAAGCTAAACCACTGACATCAAAATCATGACCTTTTGCTGCGCGGATCCAACCTCTAGTCGATAAAATGACTGTCATGGGCTCGGAAGGAATTATTTCGGTTTTTTGTAAAGCTTGTGCAGCGCTACGTTCAACCAATGGTGATTTGCGAGGGTCACCATACAGTTTGGCGTCTTCTTGTAATTCTGTTCGAATCAGCCGTTTCAACTGTGCTTTAGAAGATAAAATTTTCTGAATTTTGTCACGTTCAGCGATCAAGTTTCCTTGTTCTGTTTGTAATTTAATTTCTTCTAGTTTGGCGAGTTGGCGTAAACGGATTTCCAAAATGGCATCGGCTTGAGTTTCACTTAATTTGAAACGTTTCATCAAGCGAATTTTTGGATTATCGTATTGTCGTATAATTTTTATGACTTCATCGATATGCAAATAGACAATCAAAAAGCCTTCAAGAAGATGAAGTCGATGCAAAATTTTATTTAAGTGAAACTCTAAACGTTTTCTTACGGTAGCTTGTCGGTATTCTAGCCATTCTTGTAATATGACGAGCAGATTTTTTACCTTAGGCCGTCCATCAAGACCTATCATATTAAGATTAATACGATAACTGCGTTCTAAATCTGTCGTTGCAAATAAATGTGTCATCAAGGTGTCGGTATCAACTCGGTTCGATCGGGGTACAATCACAAGTCTGGTTGGATTTTCATGATCCGACTCATCACGTAAATCTTCTATCAGCGGTAATTTCTTATCGCGAATTTGTTCAGCAATCTGTTCAATAATTTTCGCGCCAGATACTTGATAAGGTAGATCGGTAATAACAATTTGGTTTTTTTCTTCTGTGTAAACAGCGCGCGCTCGAATGACACCTTGGCCTTGTTGATAAATATTACAAAGCTCAGCACGAGAAGTAATTATTTCTGCTGCAGAAGGGAAGTCTGGCCCGATAACCAGTTCACAAAGTTCTGCCAAAGTAGTATCGGGTTCGTCTAATAAACGAATACAAGCGCTTACTACTTCGCTAAGGTTGTGTGCTGGGATATCCGTCGCCATGCCGACTGCAATACCTGAGCCACCATTTAATAAGATATTAGGTAAGCGAGCTGGTAATAGTTTAGGTTCTTCCAGTGTAGCGTCAAAATTAGGCACCCAATCAACCGTTCCATCAGACAGTTCGTTGAGTAGGGCTTGGGCATAACGTGTTAAGCGTGATTCGGTATAACGCATGGCGGCAAAAGATTTGGGATCATCTTGAGAACCCCAGTTCCCCTGCCCATCAATCAGAGGGTAACGATACGAAAAATCTTGCGCCATTAACACCATGGCTTCATAACAGGGGCCATCACCATGAGGATGAAACTTACCTAAAACATCACCGACTGTACGCGCTGATTTTTTATATTTTGCGAGTGCGGTTAAACCTAATTCAGACATGGCATAAATAATGCGTCGCTGTACAGGTTTTAGACCATCACCGATATGCGGTAAAGCTCGGTCAAGAATGACATACATGGAGTAATCAAGATAGGCTTTTTCTGTAAAAAGACGCAGTGCTTGATGTTCAATGGGTGAATGTGCGGATGATAATTTACTTTTGGCCATTACTGTATAGCCTCTTAAAAAAAAAAGAACCCTAGTTCATCGGCGTCTTTTTGTAAGGACGATATTGAGTGGGCATGTTGAAAACAGCTTGTGTGCAGTATAAGATGATCATGATATTTTACAATATAGTTTTTAAAAAACTTTTACAGGTTTTTAATAAGCTCTAAAACTCATAACCCAGCGTAAATAAATGCTTCACATCGATGCCTTGATTGGGGGGGGATAGACTGGCGTTCGAATAATGTAGATAGTGATAACTGAACGACCATGCTTCCGCTGTGCTTTTTCGCCACCGTAAACCCAAGCCCATTAAATCTTGAAAAGCAAATTGACCGCCCAAATTTCGATGACCCAAGTGATTATTAGAAAGCCAGCTCGCACCAATTCCTAGCTCGAGATAAGCTTGGGCAGATAACAGCCAATTTTCGCGACTCTGTAAGCGTATGAGTGGCGATATAGCCAAAATACTGATAGAACGAGGCTGATTATCAAGAGGTGGGCTAGTATGCCAATTGGCATAGCTAACATCCCAGTAGCCAGTTAAGTTCAAGCGGGATTTTGGAAAGCCTACCCATGGCCAAAATTGTTGAATAGCAAATCGATATCCTTTTAAATGATCAGGATTCCCTGTTCCATAGGAAATTTGTAAGCCATGGGTTGCAGCAGAGCTGTTTGCTGGAATCCAACTAATCAGTATTAAACTGGCATATAGAAAATAGAGACAATTTTTTTTAGTTAAAATAGGTGAGATTTTCAATTAAACACTCCTTGTTGCATTAATTTTTTGTTAGAGATAAATTTTTCTTTAGCTTATAGGCTTTTATAGCGGACAACAATGTATGCTAAATACCAGTATTGTACTAAAATAACTTACATTTTTTCTAATAAAAATAGAGTTTTTAGAGTAGCTTCGCTGCCAAAAATTTCGTTTTATAATTTGTTCTGTTATAATGCCGGGCTCATTCTATTCAAGGGATATAAAAATTATTATGCAGCAAGATATCCATCCAGCCTATAACGTAGTTACAGTTACATGTAGTTGTGGTAATAGTTTCAAGACCCGTTCTACTTTAGGTGAGCCCGCTCTTACTATAGAAGTATGTTCAAAATGTCACCCTTTTTACACGGGTAAACAAAAAATTGTTGATACCAGTGGTCGTGTAGATAAATTTAAACAAAAATACGGCAAACGTACCCTTAAGGCCACCGATAAGGCTGACCCAGAAGCTGCTTAATTAATCCAACTTTGGTGGCTTGCTTAAGAATTAACCTTTAATTTTCAATTCGCAGGCCAATCCTCGTTTATATTTTTCTGAGGGGGTATGATTTTATGCCGAGAAAACGTATTGACCTTTTTCCCTGGTTAGTATGTGGCTTAGGGGCTTTTTTTTACTGTTATGAATATTTTTTGCGAATCTTGCCGAGTGTGATGACGGAAGATTTACTAAAAATGTTCAATATCAGTGGTGTAGCATTTGGAAATTTAGTTGCTTTCTACTACTACGCTTACACGCCTATGCAATTACCCGTAGGCATGATGATGGATAGGTTTGGTCCTCGAAAGCTATTAGCTTTTGCATGTTTAGTTTGTGCTATAGGTACTTATTTATTTGCTCATCATTATCTGGCCACTGCGCAAGTGGGTCGTTTCTTAGTGGGATTTGGTTCTGCATTTGCTTTTGTAGGCGTATTAAAGTTGGCTGCAATATGGTTTCCGCCTTCACGCTTTGCATTTATTGCCGGCATGGCGACTTCTCTGGGAATGATAGGTGCAATGACGGGTGATATTATTTTATCTAAACTCGTATTTTCTCTAGGATCTAATGTAACACTCTATATTGCTGCAACCGTAGGCATATTACTTACGGTATGTTTATGGTATATCATCCCCGAAAGCAATGGCATGAAAAGCACAGAGAAATCTGCTAAACCAGCGCTTACCTATAAAGCTTTCTTTCAAGCAGTGTTGAAATTATGTAAAAATCCTCAAATGTGGTTGGTAGGGGCCATAGGAAGCCTTTTATATTTATCGCTATCTGCATTTGCTGAAGTTTGGGGAATTCCTTACTTGATTCGAACCTATGGTTTATCTAACTCAACCGCAGCGCTTAATATTTCATTTATTTTTTTAGGTTGGGCTATCGGTTGTCCTTTAGTAGGTTGGATCTCAGATAAAATAGGAAATCGACGTCGTCCCATTATTATTGGTGCTTTATTAGGCGCGGTATCATTTACTTTACTCATTTATTTTCCCTTTATGGTTCATCATTATTTGGGACTTTTATTACTTATTTTTGGTCTTTGTAGTTCTGCACAAGTTGTTATTTTTCCTATTGCTCGAGAACTTAATGTTCCAGGTTTAGCGGGTACTGCTATTGCAGTGACTAACTTGTTAGTTATGTCTGGAGGTGCTTTATTCCAACCCTTAGTAGGAAAAATTTTAGATGTGTTCACAGGTACGCATGTTAGAGGTAATTTAATGGCTTTCTCGATAGAAAGTTTTCAACATGCGTTGACAATTATTCCTGTTGCATTTGTTATTGCTGCCATATTGGCCGTCTTTGTCAAAGAAACACGGGGTGTTGTGGTTGATGCACCATTAGATGTAGTGGATAATGCTAGACCTTTAAGTCAGATGCATTAATGCAGTTTTTAATTGGACTAATGCTTTTTCTAGGCTGGCATTATCAAGTGCAAAAGAAAGACGTAAATAACCCGGTGCGCCAAAAGCTGAACCAGGAACAGTAGCGAGGTTCGCACTGTTGAGCAAGTAATTAGCTAATTCATGATCAGAAGCAAACTTTTTATCGTTTCCAATAAAGTTGTGAAACGAAGGAAAGCAATAAAAGGCTCCTTGTGCGAATAAACAATGTACTCCAGGAATTTGATTAAGCCCTTCTGAAAAAAATGTATGGCGTTGATGATAAATCTTATTCATAGCCTGCACGCAATCTTGATTACCGGTTAAAGCAGCGATAGCTGCAAATTGGGCAATAGAATTAGGATTAGAGGTACTTTGTGATTGTATATTGGACATGGCGAGCATGACTTCTTTAGGTCCAGCCGCATAACCAATTCGCCAGCCAGTCATCGCATAAGCCTTTGAACAACCATTTAAGACTAATGTTCTATCATATAATTCCGGACATACATTGAGAATATTTTTGAAGGGTGCATTATCCCAGTAAATATGCTCATAAATGTCATCAGTAAGTATAAATACGGATGGGTGACGTAATAAAACTTTAGCCAGTGCATTGAGTTCTGCATGCGTGTAGACCATGCCAGTAGGGTTAGAAGGACTATTAATTATAAAAAGCCGAGTTTTTTCATTAATCGCTGCTTCCAATTGCTCGGGTGTAATTTTTAAGCAAGACTCAATAGAACTGGAGATAAAAACCGGCTTTGCCTCTGCGAGTAATGCCATATCTGGGTAGGAAACCCAATAGGGTGCCGGGATAATAACTTCGTCACCTGGATTTAATAAAGATTGCATCAAATTATAAATAGATTGTTTAGCTCCACTCGAAACAATCACTTGATCCAATGAGTAATTTAGTTGGTTTTGCAATCTAAATTTATCAACCACCGCTTGTTTTAAACGCATGATACCGTCGACAGCAGTGTATTTCGTGTATCCCTCATCTAAAGCTAAGCGAGCCGCTTGTTTTATATGTTCAGGCGTATCAAAATCAGGTTCACCTACGGTTAGATTAATGATAGGTTTACCGCTGGCTTTAAGTCGATTGGCTGCTGCAGACAGACTTAAAGTAGGTGAAGGGTTAATTTGAGAAACGCGATGTGAGAGATTTATATGCATAGATTACGTCTACTTAAGCTAAACTGGTGCTAATAGGGTCTTTATTATCGGTGAGAGCTTAATAATAAAGCAAGCCTGTTTCTGGAAATAATGGCTTACTCCTCATTGCGAGCGCGAAGCACGCGGCATCTAGGAAATTACTTACAACAATTGGATTTTTGGCTATATGTCTAAACCTTTTGAATTAACTTCAAACTTTAAACCCGCAGGCGATCAACCCATTGCGATCAAAGAGTTGATTCATGGATTGGAAGCGGGCTTAGCCTACCAAACATTGTTGGGTGTAACCGGTTCGGGTAAGACGTTTAGTATTGCGCATGTCATGCAAAAAATTCAGCGCCCGGTTCTGATTTTGGCGCCTAATAAAACCTTGGCAGCGCAGTTGTATGGTGAGATGCGGAGTTTTTTTCCGCATAATGCAGTGGAATATTTTGTTTCTTATTATGATTATTATCAACCTGAGGCCTATGTTCCAACGACAGATACTTTTATTGAAAAGGATGCGGCGGTTAATGAACATATCGAACAAATGCGTTTATCGGCTACTAAATCATTGTTAGAACGTCGAGATGTTGTGATTGTCGCCACGGTATCTGCTATTTATGGTTTAGGTGATCCTAATACTTACATCGATATGATGTTACATATGCGCCGAGGCGATCAAATCGATCAACGTTTTATTTTAAGACGTTTGACTGAGCTACAATATAGTCGTAACGACATGGATTTTCGTCGTGCTACTTACCGTGTGCGTGGTGATGTGATTGATGTTTATCCGGCGGAGTCAGCAGAAGAAGCGGTACGTATTGAATTACTGGATGACACGATAGAGCATCTTGGTTATTTTGATCCGTTAACTGGTGAATTACTTAGACGAGTACCGCGTTTAACTATTTATCCAAAAACTCATTATGTAACTCCGCGAGATAAAATTTTAAACGCCGTTGAATCAATTAAAATTGAACTAAAAGAACGTTTGGCACAACTACATGCGGCTAATAAATTAGTAGAATTTCAACGTTTAGAGCAGCGTACGCGTTTTGATATCGAGATGCTTTTAGAGTTAGGATATTGTAATGGAATAGAAAATTATTCCCGATATTTATCCGGTCGCGCTGCAGGTCAACCGCCGCCTACTTTAATGGATTATTTGCCGAAAGATGCATTGTTGGTGATTGATGAATCTCACGTTACGGTTCCACAATTGGGTGCGATGTATAAAGGTGATCGTTCCCGAAAAGAAACTTTAGTCGAGTATGGTTTTCGTTTGCCTTCTGCTTTAGATAATAGGCCCTTACAGTTCCAAGAGTTTTCTGATTTAGCCTTTCAAACTATTTATGTTTCTGCAACGCCGAGTATTTATGAAATTGAACACTCGGGTGCAGTGGTAGAGCAAGTTATCAGGCCCACAGGTTTAGTTGATCCCTTGCTTGAAGTAAGACCTGTTGCGACACAAGTTGATGATTTGCTTTCTGAGATTAATCGTTGTGTTGCAAAAAACGAACGTGTTTTAGTTACAACCTTAACAAAACGTTTATCTGAAGACTTAACAGAATACCTTGCCGAACATGGGGTGAAAGTACGTTATCTGCATTCAGATATTGATACGGTCGAGCGAGTCGAAATTATTCGTGATTTGCGCTTAGGTAAATTTGATGTTTTGGTTGGAATTAATTTGCTGCGCGAAGGGCTGGATATGCCAGAGGTTGCACTTGTTGCAATCCTGGATGCGGATAAAGAAGGATTTTTACGTTCTGAACGTTCTTTAATTCAAACGATAGGTCGCGCAGCCCGACACATCGACGGTCGAGCAATTCTATATGCGGATAAAATAACTGGCTCGATGCAAAAAGCGATAGCTGAAACCGAGAGACGTCGTACTAAGCAGCTAGCTTTTAATAAAAAACATCACATTACTCCTAAAGGAATCGCAAAAGCAGTGCATGATATTCTTGAGGGCGCGCGATCCGATGTTTCAACGAATAAACAACATTTGTTAAAAGTAGCTGAAGAGCAAGCTTATTATGCGGCTTTATCTCCAGAAGAACTTGCCAAAAAAATTAAGCAATTAGAACGCGAAATGTTTAATTATGCAAAAAACTTGCAGTTTGAAGAAGCAGCTGAAGTGCGCGACCAATTAAAAAAACTTAAAGAAAAAATAATGGGAATTGATTAAGCAGTTGCGTCTCTAAATCAAGAGTGTTATTTTCTTCCTCCATTAATTTTGATTAAATCTTTGTAACCTGTAGGCACGTAGCTCAGTGGTAGAGCACCACCTTGACATGGTGGTGGTCGGTGGTTCGATCCCACTCGTGCCTACCAAACTATTTTTGGATAAGAGCAATGCCTATTATTACCTTATTAGACGGAACACAGCGTACTGTTGCTAATGGGGATACAATTTATCAAATAGCTGAACAAATCGGGCCTAGTTTCGCAAAATCTGCTATAGCTGCAGAAGTAGATGGGCAACTTGTTGATTTATCTTATTCCATTAGAAAAAATATTAATTTAAAAATACTTACTTCGTCTGATCCTGAATCACTAGTGATTGTTCGACATTCGACAGCCCACCTACTCGCCTATGCGGTTAAACAATTATTTCCAACTGTGCAGATAGTTATTGGACCTGCTATAGAAAATGGATTTTATCATGATTTCGCTTTATCACACACTTTTACACCGGATGATTTGGTCAAGATAGAACAGCGAATGCATGAGTTGGTTAAACTGGATTTACCTATACAACGATCTACGGTGTCTAGAGAAGAAGCTATCAAGTTATTCCGTGATTTAGGAGAAGAATATAAAGCAGAGATGATTAATGCAATTCCAGAAAAAGAGGTATTGTCACTATATCGAGAAGGAGATTTTCTTGATCTGTGTCGTGGACCTCATGTACCCAGTACGGGTAAGCTTAAAGTCTTTAAATTAACGCATGTTGCAGGTGCTTATTGGCGCGGTGATGCCAAAAATGAAATGCTGCAACGTATCTATGGTACTGCTTGGTTAAAAGAAAGTGATTTAAAAGATTACTTATATCGCTTAGAAGAAGCTGAAAAGCGTGATCATCGCAAATTGGCAAAACAATTAGATTTATTTCATATCCAAGAAGAAGCGCCAGGTATGGTGTTTTGGCATCCTCGTGGCTGGATTGTATATCAAATTATCGAACAATACATTCGTGCACGTTTGCAAGTAGTAGGCTATCAAGAAATACGTACACCACAATTACTTGCGCGCCAACTTTGGGAAAAATCAGGTCATTGGGATAAATTTTTTAAAGAAATGTTTACCACAGCTACGGAAAATACCGAATTTGCAATTAAGCCGATGAACTGTCCGGGACATATCCAAATTTTTAATCAAGGTATAAAAAGTTACCGCGATCTTCCTCTGCGTTTTGCGGAATTTGGTTCTTGTCATCGTAATGAGCCTTCGGGTGCATTACATGGTTTAATGCGCGTACGTGGCTTTGTACAAGACGATGCACATATATTCTGCACAGAAGATCAGATTCAAGCGGAAGTAGCGGCTTTTATTGATTTGCTTTATAGCGTCTATGCCGATTTTGGCTTTAATGAAGTTATTCTTAAATTAGCCACACGCCCAGAAGCACGTGTCGGTTCAGATGAAAGCTGGGATAAAGCTGAAAAAGCTTTGGCGCAAGCCTTAGATGCCCGCGAAGGGGTAACATGGACTTATTCACCCGGTGAAGGGGCTTTCTATGGTCCAAAAATCGAGTTTTCTTTAAAAGATTGTTTAGGTCGTATTTGGCAATGCGGCACCATTCAAGTTGATTTTTCTATGCCGGAACGATTAGGTGCTGAATATGTAAACGAGCAAGGTGAGCGTAAAACGCCGGTTATGTTGCATAGAGCTATTTTAGGCTCTATAGAGCGTTTTATAGGTATACTCATTGAGCATTATGCGGGTCATTTCCCTTTATGGTTAGCTCCTATACAAGTGGTTATCATGACTATCACCGATAAACAACACGATTATGCCAGTAAAATAGCTCAGGAATTAGAGCGTTTAGGGCTAAGAATCAAGTTGGACTTGAGAAATGAGAAGATCAGCTTTAAGATTCGCGAACATAGTTTGCAGAAGGTTCCTTATCAACTCGTGATAGGAGCTAAGGAAGTCGATACAAAACAAGTCACCATACGTAGACAAACAGGGGATGATTTGGGTAGTATGTCGGTCCATACGTTTTATCAGATGATTCAGCAGGCTATTGTGCCGCAAAGTCGAATCGATACGGAGAAATAGTTATTAGTACCGAAAAAGTTATTCAGCATCGACCAGGAGGGGCAGGGCAGCCTAGGTCAGGGGCCAACAATGCAAAGAAGGTTAGGATTAATGGCGAGATTCGCGCTCCCCAAGTCAGGTTAATAGGCCCTGAGCGTGAGCAGTTAGGCGTGGTTTCTTTAGATAAGGCATTACGAGAGGCTGAAGAGGCTGGTCTTGACTTAGTAGAAATTGTACCGACAGCTGTTCCTCCCGTTTGTCGGATTATGAATCTTGGAAAATATGTATTTGAATTGAATAAGCAAAAATCAGCACAAAAGAAAAAGCAAAAGCGCATTCAATTGAAAGAAATTAAGTTTCGACCCGTAACGGAAGAGGGAGATTATCAGGTCAAGCTACGCAACCTGATACGTTTCCTGCAACAGGGCGATAAAGCTAAAATTACGGTACGATTTCGGGGTCGTGAAATCGCCCATTTGCACTTAGGCGCTAAGCTTATCGAACGTTTAGAAAAGGATTTGGTTGCTTATGCCGTGATCGATGATAAACCTAAAATGGAAGGTCGGCAGATGGTGTTAGTGGTTAGCCCAAAAAAAACTAAGTAGCTCAACGATACTCATACCAATGGGATTTTTGACAAGGCGCCGCGATAATGAAGCAACCGGAGGGTATTCATATACAAGAGGATTGCGAATTGAGCGGCAACACAGACAAAAATTCAAGTGCGAAGAGTATAAATATAATTAAGTAATGCGGAGTAAAACTCTATTATGCCAAAGTTAAAAAGTCACCGAGGCGCTGCAAAGCGTTTTAAGCCCACAGCGAACGGTTATAAATGTGCGCAATCACACCATAACCATATCCTTACTAAGAAAGATACTAAGCGCAAGCGTAACTTGCGTCATACAAATTTAGTTAACCCCAGTGACGTACGTGCTGTCGAACGTATGTTACAAGGTTCATAGAAAACAACGAAAGATAATTCAAGAGGTTAAAGACGATGCCAAGAGTGAAACGTGGGGTAACTGCAAGAGCCCGACATAAAAAAATCCTAAAAGCAGCTAAGGGTTATAAGGGCGCGCGTAGTCGCGTCATTAGAGCAGCGAAGCAGGCAGTTACAAAAGCAGGTCAGTACGCTTATCGTGATAGAAAGCAAAAGAAGCGTGACTTTCGTGCACTGTGGATAGTACGTATTAATGCCGGAGTACGTGAACATGGTATGATTTATAGCCGTTTTATTGCGGGTCTTAGCAAAGCAGAAATCGTCGTTGATCGTAAAATTTTAGCGGATTTAGCTATTACCGATAAAGCTACTTTTGCGCAGCTCGTAGAAAAAGCTAAACAAGCTTTAGCTTAATTGTCTATTTATTCTCACTTTGTTTTTTATTAGTGAATAAATTAAAGAATAAAGTGAGGATCTTTCATAATAAATTTTTCTAGTATTGATATTTTTATTAATTTAAATTTTTATTTTATCCTAGCAGTTTTTTTGTTAGTATAAACATTTTAAATATTAAATAAGGATATTGATCTTTAGCATGGACAACAACAATAACGGATTACTTCAAAAAGATTATGAATATCCTTTTGTATTAGCTTATTCCAATCACCATGATGTTTTAATCTCTTATGGTCCAGAAGATGGCATTTTATGGCGTGGCCAAGAAATAATTGATTCTCAAAATCTTTCAAAAATTAGCTTGCTGGCTCATTTAAATAAAGTTTTTCATTTTGGATTTACTCGATAGCGGAACAAAGTATTTTAGCTGAATTACCTTATATAAAATCTCTTGATCCGATGTTTATTTGCGCATCAAGTTCCGATCCTCTTGGTATAGAAAATGAAGAAATTTCAGCGGGAGAGTATGGCTATGTTTTTATGATTGATTCCACTGAGGAGAATAAGATACAGAGTGTTCCTTTGTGCGAAGATAATATATCTAACCCGAATTTTAGTAAGGGTTATTTAGGTGAAATTACTGAAGGGCCGGATTATGCGATTATATCTAAGTTCAATGTAAAGCATATATTAGGTGCTATTCCATCCCTTTCCGTCGTTAAACTCTTAGGGGTTAATGAAAAAAGTTTTATTAAAAATCCTAAATATAGGGGATCTTTTTCCGATGAGGATATAAAAAAAATTACTGAAGTAGAAGAGGAAGATTTGTTGTGTCTTGTAAAACATGAAGATGGGAGTTTTGGTTTACAAACAGCACTTGAGAATATAAAAAAAATTACTGAAGTAGAAGAGGAAGATTTGTTGCGTCTTGTAAAACATGAAGACAGAAGCTTTGGTTTACAAGCAGAGCTAGGTAATAAACAGACTAATCTATCGTTTTTTCAAACTCCTCGAAATGTTAGTTTTTTTTATAAAACGTGTAGCCTAGATTATTCAAAATAGTCACAGAATATATAGGCCCTCTTCCTGACACATATGCATACGTACAGTCAAAAAGTTTTGTTGATAGAGTAGGGTTGCTGCCAACTTAGCCTTCCCCATCTTAAGTATTTTCACTTAATTAGCCACGTTTAAATAAAGTGAGGATACAACTTTAAAATTTTATTTTTCAAATTAAAATAACTATTTTAATCTTTTTAATTTTTAATTGATTCTGTTAATATATTTATGTGTTTTAAACTTTATTAAGGATAATAATTATGCCAAAAAAAGATTTTATATGGCGCGGTGAAGAAATCATTGTTAGAAAAGATAGTTTTGTAAATACCTTAGCGGATGGTCTTAATGAAGTTTTTAAAAATGGATTTAGGCAAACTGATTTGGATACAGAAATTTTAAGTAAAGTATTTAAACCCTTACCTGCAACTTATATTACCGCATCCAGCACAAAATGTAGCGACGGTGACTTTATTGGTCGAGATAACGAGTTTGTTTCAGCCGGAACTTATGGATATATTTATTTAGTAGAAGCAAAAAATATAACTACTATAGATGTACCAAAAGAAAAGGGATCTTATGCTATTGTGTCCAAGATAGATCCTAGTCTTATCGTTGGTGCCATGCCTTCTGTATTTGTTGCATTTGCTTTAAATATACCCGAGCAGAGTTTTATTACTAATCCCGCTTATGAAAAAGTTTTTAATTGTGGAAAAATAAAACAGATTATTGGAGAAGAATTTTCATTAATAGTACCAGAACGTCTTCCTATAAATCCCAGCTATCTAAGTGAAGTTTATCAGCGCTACTTACAAGCAGACGAGCTCGGTAATCGACAAGCTAGTAGTTTAGGCACTGCATCTTCTAGTCGTAAAAGCGTTAGTTTTTTTCAAAACAGGCCTGACACAGAAGTTGGACTTCCGGAAACACAAGCGTCACCACATCCTTAGTGAGGCTATAGATTAAACAGTTACGCGTGCAAACAATGAACGAGCTAGCGTATGATTATCAATAAACTCTAGCTCGCTACCTAATGGGACACCATGCGCGATGCGACTGATCTTAATCCCTTTTTGTTTAATCAACTCAGTGAGGTAGTGCGCGGTCGCTTCGCCTTCTACGGTGGGATTAGTCGCTAAAATAATTTCTTGCGGTGGCTGCGTATTAATACGGTGAACAAAATGCTTTATACCTAACTCTTCAGGTCCTATGCCATCGAGTGGTGACAAGCGGCCCATTAGAACAAAATAATAACCACGATAGCTGGCCGTTTGCTCGATAGCGAGTACATCAACCGGTGTTTCAACCACACAGAGTAGACTAGTATCTCGATTTGGGCTTGAACATAATGTACAAATAGGTGTTTCGCTTAAGCTTCGACATTGCTCGCAATTTCCAACTTCTTGAATCGCTTGCTCAATAATTTTTGCTAACGCTGAACCATCCGCGCGTGCTCTTTCTAGTAAATGAAAGACCATGCGCTGCGCAGATTTAGGTCCTACTCCTGGCAAGCAACAAAATTGTGCGATCATTTGTGTGATCAAAGGGCTAAATGCCATATCGATTTACACCTATTTTCTTTAGCGTACTAATTATTTAGTTGTCGTCGTTGCTATATCACTGCTAAATTTTGTTTGCATAAGACTGGTTAAGTCATTTAATTTTTGACGTGATGCTTGTTCAATTTCTTTTAGTGCGGCATTAAATGCGCCTACCAGCAATTCTTCGACAAATTCTTTCGGTTCCTTTAACGAAGCCGGATCTAGCCAAATGGACTTCACCGTATGTCGACCATCCATTTCAACTTTAACCATACCACCACCTGCTTCTCCGGTAACCACGATTTGTGCTAATTCGGCTTGAGCAGATTGCATCTTGGACTGCATGTCTTGGGCTTGTTTTAAAAGCGTGTCTAGGTCAACTTTCATATTCATCTTATTTTCCTCTTTGTAGGTTCACTTTATTGGTAAATATACAGAGATATTCAATCTTCATCCAGAAGCTGAATAGACTCAGGCTGTAGTTTAGCATCAAATGTTTGCATAAGCGCTTGAATAGTAGGATCTTCTTGTAATGCGGCTGCCGTTTGCTCTAAACGCTGTGATTTGTACTGTTGTTCCAGACGTGCGGGAGTCGCTAAATCGGCAGCACCAAGAATAATCGCTAATGTGGTGGGTTGCTTGAAATAGTCTGAAAGCACTTGCGCTAACTTGGCTTCTTGTTTAACACTGCGAAGTGCGGCTTGTCTAGGGTCTAAGCATAAAGAAATGTGGTTGTCTTGATAAGACTGTAAAGCACACTGCTGGGCGAGGGCATAGGTTAAGCCCGTTAAGTTCAATTGTTTGATGAGTGTAGGCCAGTGCAAGTTCTTTTGTTGCTTTTGGTCTATTGCTTGCTCTATTTTGCGCGCAGCGTTGGGTTTTTTTTCTGTCACAATCGGTTGAATTGATTTTGTTAAGCGGTGCTCAGTCTGCTCAATCCCAGGTTTAAAAGCGAGCAGCCTAAGCAACATCATCTCAAAGCCTAGTCGAGGGGTGGGTGCCAGCGTTAGATCACGTTGACTTAATAAAACAATTTGGTAATAAAGTTGAATGTCTTCAGGTGAAAGTTTTTTGGCTAAATTAATAACAGCCTGGGGATAGTTAGTTTCGGTCTTAAACCGTTGACTCAGCGCCATATCATGTAAAAAAGTAATGAGCTCATCAATAACCCATGAAAAATCTACAGCGAGCTCGTTTAAGCTTTCGACTAGGGACCAAAGTTGCGTAGTATCTTCTAAAATCAATGCTTCAAGTAAACTAGTCACTTCGGTGTTAGCGACATGGCCGAGTAAGGTATTGATATCCTGTTTGGTAAGATTTTGATTGGTATAAGCTATTGCTTGATCCAATAAACTTAACGCGTCACGTAAACTACCTCGTGCCGCTTGCGCAAGTGGTGATAGTGCAGCGAGTTCATAAGGAATATTTTCATTTTTTAGTACGTTAGCGAGGTGGTCGCTGATTTGCGCAGCTGAAATAATTTTCAAATGAAACTGTAGACAGCGCGAAAGTATCGTGGCAGGTAAACGTTGCGGATCAGTCGTTGCTAATAAAAAAACGACATGGGGTGGAGGTTCTTCGAGAGTTTTTAATAAGGCATTAAAACTATGTGAAGAAAGCATATGCACTTCGTCAATAAGATATATTTTATAGCGGCCTTGGCTGGGGGCATAGTGAACATCAGCCAATAGATCACGTGTATCCTCTACTTTGGTGCGTGATGCAGCATCTACTTCAATGAGATCGGTAAAACGATTCGTATTAATCGCAAGGCATGTTGCACATTGATTACAAGGTTCAGGCGTGATCTTGGTTTGACAATTTAAACATTTAGCAAGTAAACGTGCTAAGGTTGTTTTCCCAACCCCGCGCGTGCCCGTAAAAAGGTAAGCATGATGAATTCGTTGTGTATTCAGTGCATTTTTTAGGATGCGGCAAGTAGATTCTTGACCAATTAGCTGATCGAATGATTGAGGCCGATATTTTCGCGCAAGGACTTGATAACTCATAAGAACCACCTTGATCCAATCATCAGATCTTTATAGACCACTTGCATAATCTGCGTGCTAGACTTGATTTCATCGTTAAACGCTAGTCTACGGTCCTCATTTACTCATGTAAACTCGGTCCTTGACTATCGGGTTTGCCTCGAACTCAAGCTCATCACTGGGGTTATGCAAGAGGTCTAATGGAGGCGGTTATAGCAGCCACACCTCGGCACCCACATTGACAACTACCGCTGCTTCCTTCCGGATCTGACGGGGTTCGCTGCTTTGTGTTGCGAAGGGACCGATATAACCACCATTGGCGGAGAGAGCGGGATTCGAACCCGCGGTAGGGATAAACCTACACACACTTTCCAGGCGTGCTCCTTAAGCCGCTCGGACACCTCTCCCAGAAAGTTGCCAGGTTAAACTAGAATACTTAATTTGGCAATTAGCATTATCAAGGAATTGGTGAATTAGATGAAAACAGTAACGCAATTTCGTATACAATAACATCCCCTTTAAAATAATGGTTATTTTTAATATTTAATTCATGGGTTCTTATGTCAGACGCATCGTATCCGGAAGAAATTTTATCTAGAAGAACATTTGCAATTATCTCTCATCCGGATGCGGGTAAGACGACATTGACAGAAAAACTTTTGTTGTGGGGAGGTGTCATACAACTTGCAGGAACGGTTAAAGCGCGTAAAGCCGCACACCATGCTACTTCCGATTGGATGGCTTTAGAAAAAGAACGAGGAATTTCTGTCACGACTTCAGTGATGCAATTTCCATATCAAGCGTGCATTTTTAATTTACTAGATACACCGGGCCATGCAGATTTCTCTGAAGATACCTACCGTACGTTAACGGCAGTTGACTCCGCGTTAATGGTAATTGATGCGGCTAAAGGTGTGGAACCGCGTACAAAAAAATTATTAGAAATTTGTCGTTTACGGAAGATCCCCATTTTGACTTTTATAAATAAAATGGATAGAGAAGCGCGTACGCCCATTGAGTTATTAGATGATATTGAATCGACTCTCGGGATTGCCTGTGCGCCGATCACTTGGCCTATAGGTATGGGAAAACAATTTAAGGGTATCTATCATACCTTAGAGGACAAAGTTTATTTTTATGCACCTTCAAGTAATTTAAAACGTAAAGAGAGTGAATGTTTTACAGGTCTTAGTCAACCTGAGGTAAAAGAACGAGTCGGCGTTTTATTTGATGAATTACAAGATGAATTGGCCCTGATTAGGGGAGCGAGTGCAGATTTTAATGAGCAAGATTATCTTGCAGGAAAGTTAACACCGGTTTTTTTTGGCTCAGCGATTAATAATTTTGGAGTACAAGAACTATTAGCTGCTTTTGTGAAATATGCACCCTGTCCACAGCCAAGACAAGCTGATGTTCGAGTTGTGTATCCACAAGAAACTAACTTCAGCGGGTTTATATTTAAAATTCAGGCGAATATGGATCCAGCGCATCGAGATCGCGTTGCCTTCTTGCGTTTATGTTCTGGAAAATACACACCGGGTATGAAAATATTTCATGTCCGCACACAGCGTGAGGTCACGGTACATAATGCACTGACTTTTATGGCAGGTGACAGAGTGAGAGCTGAAGAAGCATGGCCAGGCGATATTATTGGTTTACATAATCATGGCACGATACAGATAGGTGATAGTTTTACCATGGGTGAGACGTTAAAATTCACTGGCATTCCCTCGTTTTCACCTGAATTATTTCAACGAGTTCGTCTAAAAGATCCATTAAAATCTAAAGCATTATTAAAAGGATTAATGCAATTATCTGAAGAAGGAGCAATACAGATTTTTAAACCGTTGAACAGTAGCGAATTAATTTTAGGGGCAGTGGGTGTTTTGCAATTTGATGTGGTGGCTTACCGATTAAAACATGAATATAGAGTAGAGTGTGCCTATGAAACAGTTAATATCGTGGCGGCGCGTTGGGTAAGTGCGGACGATAATAAGCAATTAAAAGAATTTCAACATCGAGTATCTCTAAACTTAGCCCATGATGCTAAAGAAAATCTGATTTATTTGGCACCGAGTCAGGTTAATTTAAAACTAACTATGGAACGCTGGCCAGATATTCAGTTTTCACAATTGAAGGAGATTTAAACTTTTCTAAGATATTTTTCGCACTTAAGTTTTTGTCTGTGTTACCGCTCAATTCGCAATTCTTATATATAAATAATACATTCTGGTTGCTTCACAACACGGTTCCACTCCCAAAAAAACCAATTGTTGTGAATTTTGCCGCTTGAAGTACGCATGTCATAAAGGAAAAAAATATGAAAGAAGAAGCCTATCAGCATCTATTAGCAACGATTGTCAAAAATGCTAGACGTGCAGAAAATGCTAACCGTGCAAAGTCAGATTTTATTTCTAATTTAAGTTATGAATTGCGTACCACCTTAGCTAACATTATTGGCATTGCGCAATTGTTAACTATGGATTGTTTACTGCCTACGCAACAACGTTATGTAACGGATATCCTTGAAGCATGTGAAACTATTTTGCCTGTAATGAACCGTATGTTGAATCTTTCTGAGTTAGAAGCGCAACATATTGAATTGCAATCCTGCACTTTTAATTTGAAAAATTTGCTAGAAAAAGTGATTAGACAATTATCCTATCAGGCAGGGATGCGGGGTTTACAGTTAATTCTCGATTATCCGAAAGATATTCCACTAATCTGGATAGGCGATCCGAATTTGATTTACCATATCTTGTTTCATTTAAGCAGTCATGCCTTAATTAATACCGAACAAGGTATGGTTATTATACAAATTGTTAGCCTTATAAAAGAATCTGCTTCGCTGCACACCGAAATTATATGCAGTATTAAAGATACTGGAAAAGGGATGGATGAAGCTGAATTATTAGAATTAAATACTTGCTTTAACCAATTTAATCCTCAGAAAAACCGTCGTTATAGGACATTTAATTTAGGTTTAGCTATTATCTTAAGTTATCTGCGCGTATTAAAAGCGACGTTAAAAGTTGAAAGTACGCTTGGAAAAGGAAGCCATTATATTTGTCGCATTCCTTTGCATGAGCTTAAAGAAGAGCCGCGTGTTGAAACAAGAGGAACAGAAAAAAATAACTTGGCTATTTTTAATGATGTAACATTACGCATCCTGGTGGTAGAGGATAATAAAATTATTCAGTGTATTTATCGTTTGTTGTTGGAACGAAAAGAAATACTTTACGATATCGCGAGTAATGCTGAAATGGCTTTAAACTATTATATGCAAAATCACTACGATCTTATTCTTCTCGATATTGCTTTGCCGGATAGCGATGGGATCGCTATTGCACAGATAATTCGACAACAGGAAACAGATAAGGAACGTATTCCTATTATTGCATTAACGGCATACGGTCAACCAGCGGATCAACAGCAATTTCTTCAAGCCGGTATCGATGAGGTATTGGTTAAACCAATTAAGATAGAACAAATGGATTATCTACTGGAAAAATGGATACTACTTAAAAGTAGTGAATGTTTGGAGCTAACTTAAGCAAGTTGTTTTATTTGTAAACGTTCTTGATATAAAAAAATTTGTACACTGCCTTTATTTAGTGTTTGTTGTAAATCCTGCAAATCTTCACTTAACCAATAATGACCGGCAATCGCTACAAGCTCAGCTTCTAAATTTTGACAAAAAATATGTGCGTGCTGATTTCCAGAAACTCCTGCTAATGCTCGACCTTTTAATCGACCATAAATATGGATGTTGCCATCGGCTAATAATTCTGCTCCCGGGCTGACGGAAGCAATTACAATTAAATCACTATTTTTTGCATAGATCTGTTGGCCTGAGCGCACTGGCTGGGTAATTAGCTTAGAGTTAATAGCAGGCGTAGGTGCATTTGGCTTAGACAGGGTCTCGCTAGCTTCTGTTTTTATATTAGCGAGGATAGCAAGCCCTGATTGTATCGCAAATGTTTGTTGCTCAGCACTGCCACCGCGTATTCCAACAGGAATTAAACCGTAGCCACGTAAACAGCTAATAATAGCAGGAAAATCAATAGGTCCGCTTGCCGCAGGTAGAGAAAATAAATCCAAAATAATGGGTAATTGTTGGAAAAAACGAGGAGTTTGCTCAACTAAAGGTTTTAATTGTTGATGAACCAATTGTGCATCAGCGTTTAACAAATGAAAAGTTGTTAATGTGAATAGACTCGCCTTTAATTTAAAAGCTTCTTGTGATGTTCCCATCATACTGTGCATAAATAGTCCACCTGCTCACTATAAAATGTCGAAACAAAATAGGCATTATATACTAAAACTTAATAGGGAATGCTTGCCTTTAATTTTCTAGGTGGTGAATGATGGAAAAAATTTGGTTGAATCGTTACCAGCAACAAGTCCCTGCTGAGATTAATCCTGATATTTATCAAACACTCGATCGATTATTTACAGATGCTTGCAAAAAATTTTGTACGCTACCCGCATTAAGTTTTTTTCAACAAACGATTAGCTATGGACAATGGGCTGATTTAAGCCGTGACTTAGCTGCGTATTTACAGCAGCGATTAAAATTGAATAAAGGGACAAAAGTCGCGCTGATGTTACCGAATTGTCCACAATATATGATCTCGATTTTTGCAGTGCTGCAAGCAGGATTGGTTGTTACTAACGTAAATCCTTTTTATACCTTACCCGAATTTACTCAACAAATAGAGCATTCGCAGGCAGAAGTATTAATTATATTACGCAATTTTCTGCCCAATATAATCCATACATTAAAAAACACGCGTATAAAATATGTTATTACCACTCATTTAGGTGATATGCTCAGTTGGCCGCGGTCTTGGATAGTTAATGTTTCTGCTGATTGGTTGATAAAAAACCAAAAACAAAAAAATCCGGCTGTTCATCCGATCGATTTCTTAGCGGCCATTAAAATCGGTCAGAATTTAACCCTGTCAACGGTTGCAATCCAAAGAGAAGATCTTGCTTTTCTACAATATACTGGCGGTACGACGGGAGTTCCTAAGGGTGCGATGTTAACCCATCGAAACATGTTAGCAAATATAGAGCAGTTAACGGCGTGGGTTAGACCCATTTTGTGTGAAGGCCAAGAAACATTTATTACCGCATTACCGTTGTATCATATTTTTTCTTTGATGGTTAACGGTTTGATGTGTCTGCGATTAGGCGGTAAGAATTGTTTAATTCCCGATGCACGCAATATAAAACAATTGATTCAGGTACTTTCAAACACACCATTTAGTACATTGTTGGGCGTTAATGCTTTATTTAAAGCACTTCTGCGGCATAAAGCATTTATAAAATTAGATTTTACGAATTTAAAGATCGCTTTAGGAGGTGGTGCTCCAATTCAATCTTCGGTTAAAATTTACTGGAAACAAATAACCGGAAAGTTATTACTAGAAGGTTATGGTCTGACTGAAGCATCTCCTGTGGTCTGCGCTCCACCTTGGGATTTAGTGGTAGCCGGTGATCATGTCGGTTTGCCACTTCCTTCAACGAATATTCGTCTCTATGATGATAAAAAAAATGAAGTGGGAATAGGTAAAATAGGCGAATTATGCGTGAAAGGCCCTCAAGTCATACAACGTTATTGGATGCAAGCGGCAGATATAGAGTATGCATTAACCCCAGATGGATGGTTATTAACCGGTGATTTAGCACGTATTGATCATCAGGGATTTGTGTTTATCGTCGGGCGAAAAAAAGAACTGATTTTAGTTTCAGGTTTCAATGTCTATCCTGAAGAAGTTGAGCATGTTATTCAACAAAATCCAAAAGTTAAAGAGGTTGCCGTAATAGGAGTTCTGTCCGATAAAACCGGTGAAGCGATTAAAGCCTTTGTGGTGCGAGCAGATGAAAGTCTTACCACAGAAGAATTATTAAATTATTGTCGTGCTGCACTGACTGCTTATAAGTTACCGCATGAAATTATATTTTTGAAACATCTACCAAAATCCATGTTGGGAAAAATATTAAAAAAAGAATTACATTAAAGATTTTTTTACAAAATGGTATATCAAATTTTTAAATTATTATTTTAAATTTAATTGACAATTTTATTTAATAAAAGTAGCCTACAATTTATTAAAAAATAATACCCATATAAAAATAATAAAAAAAAAGAGGTATTTATGAGCTTGCAAGGTTTCGATAAATCATTAGTTAAATATAATAATAAATTAAAAGAAATTTCAATAGATTATATTGACTACAACGCATTGAATAGCGCGGTATTAATTTTTTTTGAAGAAATAAATGCATTAGATAAAAATTTTTTAGAATACTATTTTATAAATCTTACTAAAGAAAATGTTAAAAAAAATTTTGTTCATGAATATGCTTTTAGCTACTTTATTTTATTAACCATTAAAAATATCAGTCCCTCTGATTTTTTGGCTAGATTTTTTCCCGAGTTTGTTGAATTGGAGTCTGCGCCTCGATCAAACTGGTGGGTTGTTCGTTGGTTACAAATATTTATTGCTTGGATAATTAAGCCTAAGTCTAAATTAAGTAATTTCCCAGAAGCTAAAACAGTTTTAGATGCGTTGAGAGATATAAGACATCGGATACAAGAGATTAACAATAAGCTGCTAGATGTTAAGTTAGAAATGCAATATAAATCGCTGAATTTAATAGAAAAAAAAATTATTGAATCTAAAGCATCACCATTAATTTATATTTCTATAAATGAACAGCATGTGATTAGCGACTGGCTCATATCGTGCATACATACATTAAAAATTGCTCGTCATTGTAAGGAGTTTTTAGTGGAGTATTCAGAAGAGCATTTAGAGATAGATACGCTACTTAAATATTTGAAGTATAGGATTAAATTGCTCTTAGACTCAGAAGAAAAAACTAAGTTATTAAATGAATATATAAAAGTGCAGGATTTTGTTTTTAAAAAAGAATTTTCTTTATTTGAAAGCAAAGTTTGTGAAATAAAAAAATTTATAAAAAGAAAATCTGGCCAACAAAACACAGTTAAAATACAAGGGATATATCATTTACTGGAAGGAATTAAACTGCGCCTTAAAATCATATGTGAAGTTAATGATGAAGCAGCGTTGATGAATAATCATCAGAACCACTTGACGGATAATTTTAAACAATTGATGAATATAAGAATGGACAAAATAAGATTTTTCTATGAAGCTCATCGAAAAAATTTAGATATACAAATTGAATTTTGTTATGGAAATATTTCTAAAGTTTATGAAATTTTAAATAAATTAGAATCCATTCTTTATACCGATAAAAATTTGTTCTTCCATTCTAGTAGAGATTTTGCAAGTTTAGCTGCAAGCTTTAAGACGATGCTAAGCCTTATTAAAGAACTTGAAAATTGCGCAAAAGCAATGGATCCTAAACCGCTAGAAAATGACATGCATCAACTCAGTCAATTTATTTTAGCAGAAATTTTATTTCTGTATACTGCATTAGAAAAAGAATTTAAGGAAAATATTCCGCTTGCTGTTTATGACTCTAATGATTGCGATAGTGAATGGGATAATGAATCTGATATTTCTGTAACTTCCAATGTGGAACAATTAGAACCAGAAGAAAATTTAATTAGAGAGAGTATTTTTATAGCAGAACAGTTTGATAGTGGTGTTTCAAGTGAAGACGAATCAAATTCCGTTCAAACCACACGTTCCTATTTGTCACCTAAAAGCACGCTATTTAGGCAAAACCCATTTCGCCAAGAAAATAGTTCAGAAATGCCAGGGGTGCTTATCAACGGCTTTTAGCTAACTAAAAAGAAGCTTAAGGCATTGTTAACGACAGTGCTTTAAGTGAATTAATTACATTTATTTTGGAAAGCGAACTTCAACTTGGAGTCCGGTGCCTTCTTCAGGAGTATCTAATGCGATGGAACCTTTATGTAATTTTGCAATTTGTTCTACAATAGCAAGCCCTAAACCACTGCCTTGTGCATTAGTTCCTAAGACTCTGAAAAAGCGTTCAAATACACGCGCGCGTAATTTATCAGGAATACCCGAACCGTTATCTATTACTTGTAAGACAATGGAGTCAGACTTATTAAAAATATGTACCTTAATAATTCCTCCTATCGGGGTATAACGAATAGCATTATCGACTAGGTTGCGGATTAATACATGTAAGCCTGTGGTATTTCCTAACATCGTATAGTCTGATTCTTTTGCGATTAATTCAATTTCTATTTGCTTATGGATAGCTTGTGGTACTAATTGAGCAATGACTTCAGCTGCTATACGTGACAAATTTACTTGTGTAAAGTGCTCCGGCATGATGGTTTCTGGACTTAAGCGACACAACGTCAGTAATTGTTGGATGATATGTGAACAACGATCAACACTGGCTATGACTTGCTTTAAGTGCATATAGCATTCTTGTGGGTCGGTAGTTTTGAGGGCTACTTGTGCTTGGGTTTTTAAAGCAGCGAGAGGTGTATGTAATTCGTGAGCGGCATCCGCAGCAAAACGTTGCTCGCGTTCAAAAGCCTGTTGTAAACGTAAAAAAAGTTTATTCAACTCATCCACCAAAGGGCTTATTTCTACGGGCACTTCATTTAAATCAACGGGATCTAAGTGATCAGCAGCACGCTCAGTCATTTCTTTAGCAAAAAAACGGATACTTTTTAATCCGCTACCAATGATGAGCCAAATAAACATTCCTGATAAAGGATAAATAAAGAGTGTGAGGTAAGTATCACTGACTAACATGTCATGGATCATGGTGTGACGTGCTGCGTATTGTTCCGCTAAAACTAAAATAATTCCGCGGTGGCTATCGTAAATGGTAAAAGTACGCCATTTTTGGCCCTCGATAATTTTATCGCTGAGCCCTGGTTTGCTGATGAGTGGCGCTGTTGGTGTTTTTTCTGAACTTAATAATAACTTCCCATCGCCATCCCATAATTGAAATTTATAACGTAATTGCTTTTGAGTGATGTCAGTTATATTGAAATGAGAATTAAGAGCGGAGTTTTTTTTTGGAATATAATTGTGGATATTGAGTTGTGATTGAATAGCTCTAAGTGTTTCAGGTGTTAAGAAGCGTGGGTTATTAGTAACGGTTTTAAGGAGCGAGCCTGTTTCTACTAGTAAATTATCTAAACCCACATTAATAGCTTGGGTGTCTATATAATAGTTCCCAAAAGCAGTAATGATGATAGTAGCGATAACTGTACTTAATAGATTAAACAATAAAAAACGTCTAATCGAAAAAATAGTAAACATTAATTGTTTTCCTTCTCGGCCATATAACCCACACCACGTATTGTTCGAATAAAGTTGGTATCGACTAGTTTTTTTCGTAAGTTATGGACATGTACTTCTAATGTATTACTATCAATTTCATCACCCCAGCCATAGAGGCATTGATTAAGCGAGTCGCGCGAGACAACATGGCCAGCATTTTCTAACAATTTTTGCAGTAAACTAAATTCACGACGCGACAAACTAATAGCCAATCCTTTGAGTGTGACGGTAAATGAGCTGGGATCTAATTCGATATCGCGATACGTTAATAGAGGTGAAGCGCGATTGCTGGAGAAGCGTCGTTGTAAAGCCCGAATTCTGGCAGATAGTTCATCCAAGTCAAAAGGCTTAGTTAAGTAATCGTCAGCACCGCTATCTAAACCCTTTATTCTGTCTTCGATGGCATGGCGCGCTGTCAAGATGAGTACAGGCATAGTGATACCCGCTGCGCGCATCTCACGTAAAACACTTAATCCGGGTAGACCCGGTAAATTTAAATCAAGTAGGATGACATCAAATGTTTCTGTTTTGATGGAACTTAAGGCGGTTCGGCCATCAGTGAGCCAATCAACTGTATAGCCATACTGTTTTAGACCTTTGTGAATCCCATCACCTAGTGCTCCATCATCTTCGATTAATAGAATACGCATAGTTTGCCTCATTATTATTATTTTTATATTCAGCTCGCATTGGAATATGCGAAAATTTTTTATTATCGGGATCCCCGATTATTAACTAGCACACTTTGTGCAAAATAACTTGTTGAGAATAGTCAGTATCGTTAAAACCTCCATCGGAATCAGAAGCTATAATGCATTAGTATAGGAACAGTAAAATCAACGCTGATGCCATAGATTCATACAAATTTTGAGCCAATAAACGGTATAGCCTAATAAATTTCAATTATAGTTGCTAGTTTTTGTTGATAATTTATACATAAGGACAAGCTAAATGTATATTTATTACCAAAATGGTAATTTTACGATAAATTTGCTTTCTTTAATAGCTCTAGAAATTTATTTTCAGTCAGGATTGTGAGACCTAATTTTTTGGCATGGTTAAGTTTAGAGCCAGGGTCTTTGCCGACGATTACGTAATCGGTTTTTTTAGACACGCTAGAACTGACTTTTGCCCCGAGTTCTTGGATTAAAGTGGTGGCTTGTTCACGACTTAATTCGGATAAACTGCCGGTTAAAACGAAGTTTTTTCCAGTTAAGAGGGATGGATGATGTTGTGGATTGTTAACGTCAGGTTTTGGCCAGGAAATCCCAGCGGCTAATAGATTTTTGATAACTTCAAGGTTGTGAGGTTCGCTAAAGAATTTTTTAACATGGGCCGCAACTATAGGGCCAATGTCGGGAATAGCTTGCAGCGATTCTTCATCAGCTTGCATGATGGATTTCAGCTCTTGAAAATGTTGGGTAAGATTTAAAGCAGTTGTTATCCCCACATCGCGTATTCCTAATCCATATAAGAATCGGCTTAAGCTAGTTTTTTTGCTAGCGCGTATAGCGTCGCATAATTTTTGAGCAGATTTCTTACCAAGATGCTCCAGATCGACTAATTGTTCAGGGGTTAAATGATATAAATCAGACACATCTTTAATCAAATTGTTATCGACTAATTGTTCAACTAGTTTATTACCTAAACCTTCAATGTTCATGGCCTTGCGGGAGGCAAAATGTTTAATGGCTTCTTTTCGTTGTGCTGGGCAATAAAGCGCACCACTGCATCGCGCAGCAGATTCTGTTTCTATTTTAACGATATCTGAGCCACAGATAGGGCAATGTTTAGGTAGTTTTAACGCATGGGTGTTAACGGGTCTTTTTTCTTTAACGACACTGACGACTTCCGGAATCACATCTCCTGCTCTACGGATGATAACTGTATCACCTACACGTATGTCTTTACGTTTAACTTCGTCCATGTTATGTAAAGTGGCGTTGCTAATGGTAGCCCCGCCAACAAATACAGGTTGTAATCGTGCCACCGGAGTTAATGCCCCTGTACGACCTACTTGAAACTCGATTGCCAGTACTTGCGTAAATTCTTCTTGAGCAGGAAATTTATGAGCCAATGCCCAGCGTGGGGCACGCGATACAAAGCCAAGCTGTTGTTGTAAGGCGATATCGTTTACTTTGTAGACAATTCCATCAATTTCATAGGGAAGTGTAGCACGTTGTTTTTCCATTTTATTATAATACGCTAAGCATGCGAGCACATTTTTGGCTGTTTGAGTTTGTGGGCAACGGGGTAAACCCCAATGTTTAAATTGGTTTAGAATTGCGGTGTGTGTAGAAGCTAATTTGCCATCTTTAATTTGTCCGACACTATGTGTAAAAAAGGCTAATGAACGTTGAGCGGTAATTTTTGGATTTAATTGACGCAAACTTCCTGCTGCTGCATTACGTGGGTTAACAAAAGTTTTTTCACCGGCGTCTTTTAGACGCTTGTTAAGTTGTTGAAAAGCTTTTTTGGGAATGTACACTTCTCCGCGAACTTCTAAGTAGGTGGGGTAATCTGAACCGCGCAGGTGTAAGGGAATACTTAAAATTGTTCGGATATTTAAAGTAATATCTTCCCCAGTATTGCCATCGCCTCGAGTGGCGGCACGAGTTAATTGTCCTTTATAGTAGGTTAAGCTTACAGCAATACCATCTAATTTAGGCTCACAAGCATATTCTATTTCTTTCTTGGTATGTAAGCGTTCTTGTATACGCTTATTAAAGGCGAATACTTCTTTTTCAGAAAAAGCATTTTCTAAAGAAAGCATGGGGATAGGATGTTGGACTTGTTGGAAGGATGCTAACGGAGTGCTGCCAACACGTTGAGTAGGCGAGTCATTGCTAATAAGCTCGGGGTGTTGTTTTTCGAGATCTTCTAATTCACGAAAAAGCTTGTCGTAAGTTGCGTCACTAATTAATGGTTCATCGAGAATATGATAACGATAGTTGTGTTCGTTAATTTTTTTTTTAAGTTGAGCTATTTTTTTTATAATGCTATCGTTAGGCATAAGCATGAAGTTGAGAGTGATAACGTGTCAGATCGTCAATTGGTAGCAATTGCCTATCGCATAAGGTACCGCCTAAGTCTTGTGCGAGAATTTGTGCTGTATCCCACATTACATCAAATGCAGTCAGTGCGGATTTGACCTTATGAATTGACATAAATAGACATAATCCAGGGCAAACTATTTCACCGGTATTATCTAAATCAAACGTTCCGGGTTCGATAGCCGAAGCTAGACTAAACAAAAGTTCTGTTTTGTTAAGCGGATCAGCATAAAAATGAAAAATATTCATTTTGCCATAATGAAATCCCGCGCTCGTTAATGTTTGAATGAGTTCATATCCTCGATAAGGTCTTTGTGTGGGGGCCATTAATTGTAAAATAATATAGTTATCAATGTCATGTTGAGTCGAAGTGTTTGTGTGATTTGTGTTTTTTCCATTTAGGCTTGATTTAGTTAAAGTAGGTTCGAGTCGCGATGTGGGTGGTTCGGTTTTAGATGGAGGCTGCGTTATTAAATGATCAGTATTTAAATTTATTTTTTCTTTTTTACTACGAAAATTTCCATGCCAAATAATAAGTATTAGGCCAAACACTCCCAGGAAAATAATGCTGGGTAAAATAATGAGTAAGTAGTCAATGTCCATTACGTGGGTACCTCGGCCATAGCGATGGCTTTTTCTAGATCGACAGCGACCATCCGTGATACACCAGGTTCATGCATAGTTACACCTGCTAAGTGATGTGCCATTTCAATCGCTACTTTATTATGGCTAATAAAGATAAATTGTACTTCATTCGACATCTCTTTCACCAACTTACAAAATCTTAGAACATTCGTGTCGTCTAAGGGGGCGTCAACTTCATCTAACATGCAAAAAGGAGCAGGATTTAGCTGAAAAAAAGAAAAGACTAAAGCTGTTGCGGTCAACGCTTTTTCTCCTCCTGAAAGAAGATGTATGCTGCTATTTCGCTTTCCTGGTGGTTGCGCCATGATGCAGATACCACTATTCAGCAAATCCGATTCTTGCAGTTGTAATGACGCAATACCGCCCGAAAATAGTCTTGGAAATAATGTAGTAAAATTCTGATTGACCTTGTCAAAGGTCTCTTTAAAACGATTACGCGTTTCTTTATCCATTTTTTGAATGGCTGTTTGCAACATTTCTAAGGCGGCTGTTAAGTCTTTAAATTGGTCTTCTAAGTATTTTTCACGCTCTGAAACAAGTTGTTGCTCTTCTAAAGCAGCTAGATTAACCGCACCTATCTGTTCAATACGCTGGGTTAATTTAGTGAGTTGTGTTTCACATTCTGTAATATCAATTTGCTCAGAGGGAATTTCTGATAATAGTTTTTCCAGTTCATAACCTTCTTCTTGTAATTGTTCTTCTAAGGTTTTAGCGCGTACACGTAACTCTTGTGAAAATAAACGTTGTTGCTCTAAGGTATCACGATCTAAGTTAAGATTGCTTTCCAATGTTTGCAATTGGTCTTCAGTGCATTTAATTCTATTGTCGATGGTTTCTAATTGCGTTTGGCTTTCCTTAAGTTGTAAGCCAAGTTTATTTTTCTTATCGATATGATGATTGAGTTGTTGCTCAAGTGAGCTTATCGGATTTTCAACAACGTTGAGGATTTTATGTAATTGGCTAAGACGTTGTTCTAATTGCAATTGTTGTTGTTTTACATTGGATAAACTGGCAAGTTCGGCTTTTAGTTGATGACCTGCCGCTTGTAGGCTTAACTCATGTTGATGAAGTTCTGCTTCATAAGCTTTAGCGACACGCACTGATTCATTGAGTTGACTGTGTAGTGACTCTTTATCTTCCAAGTGTGCGAGCCGTTGTTTTTCCATTTGCTGCAGCTGAGTATCTGCTATTTTTTGCTCTTCGCTGGTTTGCTGCACTTTTTCTTGTGTCGTTTCATTAAGTTGTTTGGTTTCTTGCAATTCTTGTTGTATCACTTGAATACGTTGTTTAGCTTGATTTATCCGCGCATGTTGTACAGTTTGGCGTGCGCTTAAATCTGCTTGTTGGGCAATTAATTCTGCATAGTGTTTTTGTTGTAGAGTTTGAGCTTCTTCCAGTTCTTTTAATTGCTTTTGAATGTGCAGAGAGTGTGCTTGTTGCTTATCAAGCTGTTCTTGAGTGTCTTGTTGTATTTTTTGTAATTGAACTATTTCGCGTTCACGTTGTAATAAGCCTGCTTTATCATCACCTGCTGCGGTTAAACGAATCCAATGGTTACCTAAACAAACCCCTTCGCGCGTGATGATGGACTCATAGCTTTTTAATTGTTTGGTATGTTCCAGGGCTTCAGACATCGTCTCGGCTACATAGACACCCGCTAATAAGTGTTCGAGTGGCCATGGAGCTGTAAATTTGCTGCTGATAGGCGCTAAGGCTAATTGATTCTGAAAGGTCGATGCAAAATGTTCACATGGCATCGATTTTGTCATTAAGCTAACGGTATTCGGCGGTGGGTTAGTTAAAAAATCATCTAAAGAATCTCGGTCGGTAAAACATACCGCTTGAATATGCTGATTTAAAGCAAGTTCTACAGCACGTTCCCAGCCTGATTCAACTTGCAATAGCTGAGCCAATCGAGGCTGCTCGGTTAAATTATGCTTTTTAAACCATTGCAGTAAGGTATGTTCGCGTTTGCCTAAAGCTTCTTGTTGCAAGGCCATGAGTGAAGCATATTCGCCTTGAGTGATCTGTAAGCGGCTTTTTAATTGATCGAGTTCTTTAGTGGCTTGTTGTAAATGGGAACGCTGCTCAAGAATTTGTTGAGCAATTTGTTCGCGTTGTGTTTTACATTGAGTTTGTTTTTCTACAACTTGCGCTAAAACTTCGTTCAAATTTTCAGGTTGTTCATTCTGTGAGATTAAAATTTTAGATTGTGCATCGTGATCCTGCTGCAAACGTTCAATACGCAGGTTTAAAGTTTGTGATTGTTGTTGATGGTAATGGTTTTGTGTTGCAGCAATATGTTGTTGTTGTTTTAGTTCAGAAAAAGAGGTTTGAATTTTTTCCCATTTTGTTTGCCATTCTGCATAATTTTTTTCAGCTACTTTTAGCAAAGATTGGCTTTGCTCAGCAGCTACTTGGAGTTCATTTTGTTTTTGCTGAAGTTCGCTAAGTGTTTGCTTGATTTGAATCTGATTAGTTTCGCTGGATTGGCATTGCTGTTCAAGAACCAATTTCTTTTTGCTTAAATCGGCTAGTTCCTGTTGATTTTGCTGAAGTTGTGTTGTCTGCGTACGTAAGTTTTCTTCCAAACGTGTTATATTATTGCCTAATTCGTAATATTCTGTTTGAAAACTATTACAATTTAGCCTTGTTTGAGTTTGTTGAGCACGATCAGCTACTATTTGTGCTGATAAATGCTGTTGTTCAAGTTGAGATGTGTGTAGTTGTTCTTCAACACATTGTATTTCAGTTAATTGAGTCTGTAGTTTTTTCTGAAAAGCTTGGTAACGTAAGGTTTGTAGTTGAGCCTTTAGGAGCCGTTCTTCTTGCTTAAGTGTTTTATAGCGTTCGGCAGTATTGGCTTGTCGTTGTAAATGCTTAAGCTGCTTGCTAAGTTCTTCTCTTAAGTCATTTAAACGATTTAAATTTTCCTGCGTATGTTCTAAGCGTAACTCAGTTTCACGACGCCTCTCTTTATATTTTGAGATACCGGCGGCTTCTTCGATATAGGCACGAAGCTCTTCGGGTTTAGCTTCTACTATACGGGAAATCATACCTTGTTCAATGATGGCATAACTGCGCGGACCTAAGCCAGTGCCTAGGAAAATGTCACGAATATCGCGTCTGCGACAACGCGTCCCATTAAGTGAATAGATTGATTGACCTTCACGTGTGATTTCACGTCGGATCGAAATTTGTGTGTAACTACTGTATTGGCCGCCTAGGCTTGCATCGGAGTTATCAAAATTCAGCTCAATTGCTGCTTTGCCTAGAGGTTTACGGCTATGACAACCATTGAATATCACATCATCAAGTGATTGGCCACGTAGTTGCTTCGCAGAGCTTTCACCCATAACCCAGCGAATGGCATCGATAATATTCGATTTTCCACAGCCGTTCGGTCCTACGATAGCGGTAAGATTACTAGGAAAAGCCACCGTAGTGGGGTCAACAAAGGATTTGAATCCTGCTAATTTAATACTTTCTAGACGCATAAGGTATTAATATCGATTTAATATAGGCAAAAGTATAGCATTTATAGAAAATATAAAAGAACAATTAGCTGAATAATAACTAAAAATGCAAGTTTAACTACTAAAAAAAAGGGGGGGGTTAATAAAAAAGCCTAAACATACGCTGATTTACGGGGAACGTATATTTAGGCTTTGCAAGAAAATAACTTCTAATATCGGTTGCCTGAACTACCTGCAAGGCTGCTTCCGGCTACTGCACCTACTCCTGCACCGGCTATCGTAGCTATGGTTCTACCTGAACCACCACCAATTGTGTTACCTAAAAGACCACCTACTGCAGCACCACCTAAGCCACCGGCAACGCGTCTTTGATCAGGTGACATCGTATCACAAGCAGTAAGGCCTACTAATAAAACGCCTATTAAGACGAATAAATTAAATTTTTTCATATTATACCCCATGGAAAATGAAATAATTTTTGGACTATTATCTATCGTTCTTAACAAAAGTATAGGCAGCGGAAGGGCTAAATACCAATTATTAGCACTAAAAACGTTTAAATATTGAACAGTTAGATTAGGTTATAATGAGAGTCCATTTTTCGTAGGACAGCCTAATGCAAAACATCCAGTTGAAAATTTTGGACCCCCGATTAGGAGAAGAATTTCCTTTGCCTAGCTATGCAACAGATGGGTCAGCGGGGCTTGATTTACGCGTTTGCAACAAGAATGCTATCCAATTATTACCTAATCAGACCGAATTAATATCAACCGGTTTAGCTATTTATATTGCTCAGCCAAATTTAGCGGCTGTGATTTTGCCCCGCTCGGGTCTTGGCCATAAACATGGCATTGTACTTGGGAACCTCATCGGTCTCATTGATTCAGATTATCAAGGTGAGCTGTTAATTTCTTGTTGGAATCGAGGTCATACCGAGTTTGCCATCCATCCTGGGGATAGAATTGCACAATTGGTATTTGTACCGGTCGTTAGAACGCAGTTTGAATTGGTTTCAGAGTTTGTACAAACTGATCGAGGCGCAGGTGGTTTTGGCCACTCTGGTGTGGAATAGTTTTTTAGTCATTTGAAATTTGCAATGAATTAACTATGCATATAAATATTGTAGATATGATTTTGTATATTTTACGTTTATAATTTTACCGAAGCAAATTATTTGTAAAAGTTGGTTTATTCTAAATTATCGAAAGAAAAAAGGAATAAATAAATTAAGTTGTTTTTATAGAAAAAAACAATCATGAAAAAAAGTTAAATAATTTATAGAAAAACACTTTTCCCGCTTAAAAGATCTAAGAAGAGACGCTGCAACGTCATTCATTCGTAGATATTTTAGCACTATCGATATTTCGTTAACTATTTCAAGTCGTGAAACCCCTGTTAAAGTGCGTTTGTTCTTATATTTCAATATCTAGTCTGTCTTAATAAAAGCTTAATTTTCAAACTATAAACTACGTTCCTAGCAAAATTATTATTAATTAAATAATAATTAATCTAATTTAACGAGATAATATGTTTAATAATAATTGTACAAATGAGTTAGTTAATGTGGTTGAAGCTTGTAATGTAAGCGCGTTGGGAAATTTAGTAAATCCTTTTATAAGTGGCCAATGTTCTTCTACAGATCTAAATATTATTTCAAGATTAAATCAAGAAATAGAAACCTATTGTCCAGAGGAATCAAAATTAATCGTCAAATATTATTTGAGTTTGTTAGTTGAAAGTTTTACATCGAATGAATCATCATCCCTTGGAATTCCTGATTTATTCTGCTTTTTTAGACCATTGGAACTCAAAAGTTTACAAGTGTTACTTCCAGGTGAGTTTTTAGCGGGATTCCTAGATGGTTTTGATGAGTATCTTACTCCTTTACTACTTAAGAAATGGCTTAAAAAAAATTGTTCACAAATAATTTTAGGCAACTTTATTCGAGCATTAACTGATTCTTTGATAGGTGCTTTTGTGCGTTTTCCGGCTCATTTAGCTACAAGATATATGGTAATAGGAGAGCTAGAAGAATGGGAAAATATACACCTTTATCTAACTGGCTCATTTTTATTGCATCTTATGATGAATGCATTGTTACTTTCAATTTATGAAGTAATGTCCTGCGGTCAAATACGGGACTGGAAAAATAAATTTGAAACACAGAGATGGAGAATCAATATACCCATTCAATTCACAAAGTTAACACTGAATAGTACATGGCTTAGTTGTCCCTTTAAAGCAGGGATTGGTTATTTAATGAATGTATTAGGTCAAATAACAGGATTGCGTTCTTTATATTTCTGTGCATCTAAGTTTAAATGTTTAAGTGCAGGAGATCATTCTATAGAGTTGCCTTCAGTCGAGAGTCGTTTAAATAGGTTAGAAGGTTTGTTCGAACGAATGAATAGAACGGGGGCAGTTAGTAGTAACACATCAAGTTTTTTTAGTTCATTAAGAAGTAGTTGGCATAGTACTCAGAGAATCAATTTGTTTTCCAATCAACCAACACAAAATCCCATAGATCATATTTATGAAAGTATTCCACCCAGTTCTGACGGAGGATATATGACTCCCATAACCCATTAAAACATGCAATAGAAAATAAACAAACCTAGAAGGCTGCTAGGTGCGCTAAGAAATTACTAGAATGGAAATCTATGTCAATTCACTTATGGGAATTATTATTAATATTATTTAGTTTGTTTGCGCGTTTTGCAAATGCTTCCACTAACTCACTGGGACGAAAAGATTGGGTTGAGGATGTACCTGCCTTAGTAACAGGTTTGGGAAAGAACCTAGAAGGTTGCGATTGTAGTTTGCGGATTGGTTTACTAATTTGTGTGGTTGGTTTATCTGGAAGAGGAATTATATTATCGTAAGTCGAATCTTGGTTAAGCGTTTGCATTTCCGTCGCATCATCAGGAGTTGAGTGAGAAGAAGGACAGCATTTTTCTCGTAGCCATTTTAAAGTGGCAAAAGTTGTGCCACGAGTCGCTAAATTAACAAAAAAGCCGCCGAATGCTATAGCTTGATTGGTATAAGTAGCTTGACTTAAAAGTAAAGAAGGTAGATTAGCTAGTGTAGCTAGGTAAGGTAGTATGAAGTTAAGTACCTTACTGGTTCGTGCAGTGGCGCCATATTTTTTTTCAATAAAGTGTTTAGTCTTGGTAATAGCCATATTGACAGCAATACCCGTGGCCAAAACAGAAAAAAAGTAAACGCTAAGTGCTTCAAGCATTTTCCTGGAATCTTGTGATTCTTCTTCATCCTGCCAAAAAGTATTTTTCAGAATTGGATAAAGCATTAGACTTACTGCAGACTGTATCATAGCTGAGGTTATCTGAGGTAGCCAAAATCTTAACAGGGAATTTCCTGAGAAACGTTTTTCTAGATACTGAGTGATCTCAGCAGTAAAAAAAGAGACAAAGCCTTGTGCAATACCTTCACCGCCTTGATAGATAAGCGTTTCTATAAGAACATCACTCTTTGATGTTATCAAGTTAGCTTCTAACTTTTTTAAACTTTTTAAGGTTTGGAAGCGATCTTCCTCAATTGCGGGGTTAAAAGCGGGTGTATCATAATTGATATTGTTATGTGACTGATACCTATCTAAAAGTTCACGAGTGGTGATATCCGGACACGTTTTTAGTATATAGTCGCGAGTAGTAAGCGAATAACTCGTCATACGGGTATCTAATGGTAGGCCGCGCCGAATCATTTCTTCCAATAACAGTGGAGGACATTTAGCATCGATAACCAGGGTTGCGAAGGGTTTTCCATCCGGTGTCATGAGTTCACTAATAGGAGCGGGTTGCAGATCTAATACGGTTTTGAAATTTCGCCAACTTTGAAATCTTGCCATGTCTTTGAGATAAGGATCTTCAGCGTTGTGTAAAATGTCATGCATTTTTCCCATTGTTTGATCGGAAACTATTTGCAGAGGTTCTTGAGGTATTGTGGGTTCAGTGAATGCTAAGTTATTTGTAATTAAATTTGCAAGAGTAGACGATTTGGATATAGGAGATTTAATGTTTGTTTTAAGCGTTAAAGTATCTAATTTTCCTGTTTTATTCATTTGTTTAAGTTCATCGTAACCACCAATACATTGACCGTTTATAATTATTTTGGGGAACGATGTGAAAATTTGCTTTCCACATTTTCGAGGTTTAGGATCAGCATTAGGCTTTAAAAGGGTGTCAATATAGGTATATTTTAAATTCTTACTTTGTAGTAATTGTTTAGTTTGATAACAATTGAAACAAGACGAGCCTCTGCCATATACAATTATCTCAGGTAAACTATGAACATAGATGTCTAAAGAAGAGAAGTCATCGTTTTGTAAAGAGTTATTGGGGATGTAAATACTATCTTTAAATACTAAGGGATATGGAGTATTTATGGGTTGTCTACTTTTCTGTAAAGCTACTTTTCTTTGATTAGGCACAAATAGACATGGAATTGTTTCTTTTTTACATTTGCCGATTTCTATTGCTCTAGTCTTAGCTTGTATATCGTAGACAAGTGTATACAATATTCCTTTTTCTATAAGTAGATTTTCAATGGTTTCACAGTTAAGGCAATCAGGTAATGAATAAACTTCTACTATCATCGGATTAACTCATAAATAGCTGTTTTATTTTTATTCTATGACAAGTACTATCCCACGCAATGTGGGATAGTAACAAAGAACAATCTAATTTTTAATTTTTGCTTGCTGCAGCCGCGGCTCTAGCAAACATTGCTTTGCCTTTATCTTTTCTCTGAGTTGGTAATAGAGAATTATGTTCAGATGGTGGAGGGAATGGAGTTGCAAAAAAAGTTTTGCTGTTATTATCAATAGCAGTAAAAGATCTTAAGTTATCTAGATGATTAGCAAAAGCTTGCGTTTGTTCTTTACGGATTGGGTTACTAAATAGGGAATTTTTATTATTAATATATGATCCTATTATTTGTGTTGTTGGTTTATCAGGAGTTATATTCTCGTAAGTCAAGCTTTGCTCAGGATGATTAGGAAAGGATTGCGTATTTTTTTGTGCAGCGAAGAAAGGACTGATCTCTGAAGGAGAAGAGATTATTGGATATTTCGTATTCTCATAAATCGAATCTTGGTTAAGCGTTTGCATTTCCGTCGCATCATCAGGAGTTGAGTGAGAAGAAGGACAGCATTTTTCTCGTAGCCATTTTAAAGTGGCAAAAGTTGTGCCACGAGTCGCTAAATTAACAAAAAAACCACTGAATGCTATAGCTTGATGGGTATAAGTAGATTGACTTAAAAGTAAAGAAGGTAAATTAGCCAGTGTAGCTAGATAGGGTAATATAAAATTAAGTGCTTTACTGGTTCCTGCAGTGGCTCCATATTTTTTTTCAATAAAGTGTTTAGTCTTGGTAATAGCCATATTGACAGCAATACCCGTGGCTAAAACAGAAAAAAAGTAAACGCTAAGTGCTTCAAGCATTTTCCTGGAATCTTGTGATTCTTCCTCATCCTGCCAAAAAGTATTGTTCAGAATAGGGTAACGCATTAGGCTTAACGCTGACTGTAGCATAGCTGAGACTATATGCGGCAACCAAAATTTTAATAGAGAATTTTGTGAGAAACGTTTTTCTAGATACTGAGTGATCTCGGCAGTAAGGAAAGAGACAAAGCCTTGCGCAACACCTTCACCACTTTGATAGGCAAGTGTTTCTACAAGAGCATCACTCTTTGATGTTATCAAGTTAGCTTCTTGCTGTTTTAAATTTTTTAGGGTTTGGAGACGATCTTCCTCAATTGCGGGATTAAAAGCGGGTGTATCATAATTGATATTGTTATGTGACTGATATCTATCTAAAAGTTCACGAGTAGTGATATCCGGACAAGTTTTTAATATATAGTCGCGCGTAGTAAGCGGAGAACTTGTCATAAGGGTATCTAATGGTAGGCCGCGCCGAATCATTTCTTCCAATAACAGAGGAGGACATTTAGCATCAATAACCAGAGTTGCGAAAAGTTTTCCATCGGGTGTCATGAGTTCACTGATAGGAGCGGGTTGCAGATCTAATACGGTTTTGAAATCTTGCCAACGTTGAAATTTCGCTATGTCTTGAAGATAGGGGTCATCAGAACTCTGTAAAATATCCTTCATTTTGTTCATTGTTTGCACCGATACGACTTGTAAAGATTCTTGAGGTATTGGGGACTTAATAATCGGTCGTTGTGTGTACACAGGTTTTTGTGTAGTTGCTTGCTGAGTAACAGGTTGATCAGCGCCAGGCTGAATTCTTGATGTTATTTCTATTGGGTTGTTTTGATTATTGATGGGATTTTTTAAAAGTTCTATTGTTTCTTTTAAGGGAGCTCGGTTAAGACTTTCTATTAAAGCCTTTTCTAAACCTTCTTGGCAGGATTGACCACCATGATTATGTTTACTAAACCATTGATTATCTTGCAAATAATGTTTATTACCTGATCTATCCCAACAGATTTGGTTTGCTCCAACTGCATGGGCGTCAATTGTCTTTAAGGTGAAATAATTTTGTTCGGGAATGTCAAGTTGCAATTGATTTTTTTCTATTGCATATCTAATAATGGCAAACTGAGTCTTATTGCTAAAAAATTGTTCGTGTGTCATTGGTATGCCGTCGTTGCTTCCATCACTTAGCTCTAAATGCAAATGAAAATTGGGATTAGAAATAAGCCCGCTAAGTTCAGGATTCTTTTCTAGATAAATTCTTTGCCAGTTTGGGTTTTCTTCTGGTGTACCAAAAGATAAGCTGGGAGGAGGTGCGCTAGCAGCTTCTGGATTGGATTGACTATTTTGTGTTTGTAGTTTTGCAAATGAGTCTAAAAGACCATCTTTATCTAATTGTTTTAACTGAGATAAACTAACACAAGGAGAATCAGGGTCTTCACCAAAGTATACTTTCGGAATAACATCCAATTCCTCATTGCATCTTCCAGGTGTTGGATCATATTGGGTTTGTAAATAGTAGGTATATTTTATATTCTTTTGATCTAGGATTTTTTTAGTTTGAGCACACAAACCACAGCCTCCTGCTGAGCCAATTATTTTTACTTTTTCTCTACCTGTTACCGTTCTGTTTTTTATGCTTAAGTTTGTTATGTTAACCGGAATGGAATTAATGTTGGGGAATTTTTGGGCCTTGACTAACTGAGCTAATATGCCGGGCTGTTCTAAATTCTCAAGCTCTTCACTGGTAAGGCACAAACCGTTAATAAATATTTTAGGCACATAGGGATAATACTTTCCATTACATTGTTCTGTAGTTTGTTGAGTAGTATATTTAAATTTAATGTCATGTCGGTTCAGAATATCTTTAGCTGCTCCACATCCAGCGCATCCATCCATACCATGTACTATTATTTCGAAAGGGGCTGTTAAGGTATGGCCATTGATTGTTATCGTATTTTTTGCATTAGGAATAATATTTTGAGAATTTGCCGAACCATTTCTAGACGTAATTTGTGTGCTAGGTTTTTTTTCTACCCATTTAATGGCATCCTTTAATTGAATATTTGGATTTTGTTGACAAAATTCTTCTATATTATTGAAGAATTTTGTAAATGCCGAATAATGATTCCCATATTGGTTAGCAATCTGATAGGCATTTAATTTAACGAGTTTATTAAATTCATTCTGATTTAAGGTTTGGCTAAAATACCAAGCTACAAAATATCCCCACCTATATAGTTTTATAAAATCGCCGCCATGATTATCATCGAAAATATAATTAAAAGAAGGAACCGTACGTTGATTTCTGGAGAAATTAATTTTTTCTGAGCTACAGGGACCTTCTGCAGTAAAAGAGGCTAAACCTTCACAGAGTGTACCAGTGACTGCTTTTTGGTAATTTTGTTGTCGCCAAGCATGATCCGATTCATGTATTAGTGTTCCTAATAGCTGTTGCCAGTCGGATACATGTCTTACTTGAATAAAGGTTGTATAAGTGTTTCCAGACTGTTGAGAAGAAGTTACTCCTAAAGCTGAAGTACAACCGCGCTCCCCTGTTTGACATAGACTCAGAACGATATTCATCGATCCTTGCACGTTTCGAGGAAAGAATTTTTCTAACTTTTCGAAGGTATTAATGACTGTGTCAGATAATTGTTTTGACTTACTTTGATAAATCTTTTCTAAATGAGATGGAATAAATAAAGTAATTTTTACATGTCCAAATTTTTTGGTAAATTGTTCATTTTTTTTATATCCTTGCTGATTATGATCATAATCAACATAACTACAAGAATGTTCATCACAATTGTGTCCAGTCCCATGTGCAATCCAATCAATATATTTGTTAGTAATTTTATTATTATTATTATTTGGCATAAACACCCTATTATAAAATATTTTTGTTCTTCTACTAAAATGAATAATAATTCATTCATCTTGAAGGCGCAGAATATAAAATATAAATTTTAAGAATACAACAGAATATTAGTAATAAGAAAAATAAATATAAAACTCTTATATGTTTAAAAGCTTTACAAACCGTTCGTAGTTAAGACTATGAGGATAAAATAGAAGTTAATTAAAAAAACCTTAAAAACTTTTTATGAATCGTGTGTATAACGTTATCAATTAGTCTATTGTTAAAACTAATTTATAAATTTACAAATATTGTTAATTAAAGTTACATAATGTGTTGTAGGTGTAAAGCATAGTTTTTGTAATTGTAACTTAAAATTTTTCTGTTAGACTATGTCGGCTATTCTAATAATAAAAAATTATGGCTAAAGATATTCAAACAGCAAAAAATGAAAACTGCCAAAAAATTCAAAACTTAAATTTATTAGTTGAGTTTAAAAAAGTTGAATTTTCTAATAGAATTAAAGAATTAAAAAAATTAATTAAGGAAAATAACTTAAAACCATTCCAAATTAATCCTGCTCAACTAAAAGAGTTTTTATCTTTATTTTCGGAGCATCATAAGTTTATCGCTTTAGAATTAGTAAAACCTTTCCTTTCCAATACAAATGAATTAAAGAATATTGAACTGAAGTCTACTCAGTTAGTATCAGTTTTATCTTTATTCCACACTGTTACTCGTTGTATTGTTCTTGAAACTTTAATACCGTTGTTTATTAATTCTGAGTTAACAAAATTAAAGAAATTTGAACTGAAAGCTGCTCAATTAAAAGCCATTCTGTTTTTATTTGCTAATTCCGATCGTTTAAAAGCTTTAAAGCTTTTAATAGAAAATTTTGATATTAAAATCAATCTAACTGAAACAGATATAAAAGAGCTTGAAACTTGTTTAGCAAGAGATTCTGATTTTAAGAACCTATTATCCTCAGATAGGAAAAAAATTTGGAATACCTTTTTTGTTAAAAATGAAGAGCATTCTGGTATCTATACAATACATCACAAAAAACTAGTTAATAGCATCAATAAACTAAACAATACAACTAGATGCCACACACTTTTCTTGACAGGACAAAGAGAGAAAGAAATTTATAAGCGAGAAGTTAGTGTGACACGCGAAAAAAGAAATATATCTTTCGATAAATTACTTATAAAATCCGATAAGAAATTCTTGAGTAAATTCGCGGGGAATGTAGAACATAAGGTTAATTCTATATCGCAAACAAGTTTTCCAGAAAATACGACTGAACTTTTTAGGCGTAACGATTTACCTCAACTGAATAATTTATCAAAAAAAACAGAGATTAAAAACGAATCACTAGAATTATTAAGTATTAAAATTAACCAACGTCTGGCAAGAGAAAAGCTAGATTTTTTTAAAAAATACGTTAATGTACAAAATCTAGATATCGTTTTTGAAAATGCGAAAGAGATTTGTAAATTTATTAAACTTTTTCCACCCCATGATGCCATTAAGTTTTTAAAACTTCCTTATATACAAGATCAAGTAAAAAATTTACAACAACAGAAAGCTTATTTTACTATAGATGCTTATAAAGAATTATTGAACTATTTGCCCGAAAATTTCAATAAAAGATTGTTAAATTCAATTAGTCCTGTTACAACGCCAAAGCAATCATCGAAAATTTTTAACCCTAACAATAATCACAAAACTATGCCAGATCTAATACCAAAGGTAATTACTAGAGGTATTTAATTTAGTAAAGAAGGGTGTGAGTGATATGCACCTGTGGAAAATTCTAAAAAAATAAATTAAGTTAAAGAGAAGAGATTTTCTTGAAAATTTGAAAATAAATTTTCTGTTACCTAATTTATTTTTATGTGTTTATAAAAATTTACCAGATTTATTTCAAAATCAAACATGTCAGTGCTTTTGTTTGTTTAATTCATGCGCGATTGCCTTTGAGAAATTATCTAGATCCTTTGGTTGACGTGAAGTTATTAGGCAGCTAGCTTCTTTATTCGATGTTACAACGGCTTGATCGAGCCATTTCGCTCCCGCATTAATCAAATCGGTCTTGATTGAATAATAAGAAGTCATTTCGCGACCGGCAACAAGCTTAGCCTCGATTAAGATCCAAGGAGCATGACAGATGGCAGCAATCAATTTCTGGTTCCTTGCAAATTCACTTACAAGCTTAACAGCCTGTGGATCGATTCTAAGTTTATCTGAATTTACTGTTCCTCCGGGTATAATAAGCGCATCATATTCTGAAAAATGAATCGAGGAAAGATCAGTACTCGCTTTAACTATTTCGTCTTTATCGACATCGTTAACTAAAGTTTGTACTTTGCCTCGATGAATAGCAGCGTGTGTAATTTCTGCGTTAAGCTTTTTTAGAAAAGCAATAGGAACTAATAATTCCGATTTTTCAACACCCGTATTTGATGTGATAATAAGAATCTTTTTTCCACTTAAGTTAATATCCATTTTTACTACTCGTTAAATGAAATAATTTGAAATTATAGCTTTTCTCTTACAGGAATCAAATTTAAGAGAATTTGAACAATAATTTTGTCTTGTTATTACCAACAAGTTTTAATTTTTTCAATGCTAAGGAATAGTCAGAAAAAAATTTGCGTATTTAATATTTGTTTAAGAAAAATTTATTAGTATTGATTTTTTTAAATCAGTGACTAACATTATGACAATCACTTGGGAAGAAATAGAAGATTCAAGACGCTCGGAGAATGCTCAGCAATTTTATAATTTTGTTAAAAGTATAATTGAAGAAAATCAATTAACTTGTATCGATAAGATTCTAAAATTAAGCTTGATCTTAATAGGATTACCCTACGAAAATCGGTATGAAATTTTTAATCTACCAAACATACAGATAATTTTAAATAATTTCAATGAAAAAGAAATTGTAGAATTATATGGTTTATTCTTGCCAGAAGATGCTTATAAATTTTTTAGATCAGACTATATACAATTTCTATTACGAAAAATTCCACCTTCCGACATTGATTGCGAAGATATTATTTCTTACATTCCCGATGAAAATGGAATGAGAGATTCAGTGAGGGGTATATTCAATACTTTAATCCAACCCAAAGAACCTAATAATATTTCTACCGCGCAAGCTAAAAGAATTCAGTATTCGCGACTAACCCAAGAAGATTTATTAGGTAACCCTCAGTTTTTTAATCGTTTGCCCGAACCTTATAATAATCAAAATATCAGTTCGGATGATGAAGGGTACAGCAGTGCAAGTGAAGCTTCTCAAAAAAAAATCGTATTAATTAGTATTTAAACAAACGTATTTAATTTCTAAATAGTCTTCAATACCATATTTTGAGCCTTCGCGGCCGATACCGGATTGTTTGAAACCACCAAAGGGAGCGACTGCATATGAAGCGCGCCCGGTGTTGACACCGACAATACCATAATCGAGTTGTTCAGCGACATGAATAACACGATTGACATTTTGCGTATAAAAGTATGCTGCAAGTCCGTATTCAGTGGCATTTGCTAAATGAATGACTTCTTGTTCTTCAGAAAATTTAAATAAAGCGGCTATGGGACCAAAAGTTTCTTCTTTAGCGATTAGCATTTTATCTGTACAATTTTTTAAGAGTGTCGGCTGGAAAAAATTTCCACCTAAAGCATGTACTTTTCCTCCGCATACCAATTCCGCGCCTTGTTGTAGCGCATCTGCAATATGTTTTTCTACTTTCTTGATCGCTGGTTCATTGATCAATGGCCCTATCTGAATATTATCTTCTAAACCATTACCTACTTTTAATTGTTGAATGGTGTGAGCTAATTTTTTCGCAAAAATTGCATAGATTTTTTCATGAACATAAAAACGGTTGGTACAAATACACGTTTGTCCACTATTACGAAATTTCGATGCAATGGCGCCAAGGATCGCCTGATCGATATCGGCATCATCAAAGACAATAAAAGGTGCATTACCACCTAATTCTAAGGATATTTTTTTTACTGAGTTAGCCGCTCTTTGCATTAATAATTTCCCAATGGCAGTAGAACCCGTGAAAGAAATTTTGCGTAGCGAAGGGCTGTCAGTGAAAATATTGCCAATCAATTCAGAATCACCGGTGACGATGTTAAACACACCGGCCGGTATTCCGGCTTTTTCCGCGAGTACCGCCAATGCCATTGCGGAAAAAGGCGTTAATACTGAAGGTTTAAGTATGATAGTGCAGCCGGCAGCTAAAGCCGGTGCACATTTACGTGTAATCATGGCGTTAGGAAAATTCCAGGGGGTAATAGCGCCTACTACACCGACCGATTGTTTGCTAACAAACAAATGCTGCTTGGTTAATGGCGCAGGTATAATGTCGCCGTATACGCGTTTGCCTTCTTCAGCGAACCATTGAATGAAAGAAGCGCCGTAACGAATTTCTTCCATGGCTTCTTTAAGTGGTTTGCCTTGTTCTAGTGTGAGTAAAAGTGCTAAATCATTGATATTCTCTAAAATCAATGTATACCAACGGTATAACAATTCACCACGTTCTGCGGCGGTTTTGGATCGCCATATCGGCCAAGCTGCATCGGCTGCAGAAATTGCATCGAGTATGTTTGCTGGTTCTAAATCTGGAACGGTTCCAATAATTTCTCCAGTAGCGGGATTATTAATTGTAATGGTTTTTTTTGCCAGCACCCATTTCCCACTGATATAACAGCCTTGTTGAAAAAGTGAAGTATCGTTTAATTTCATCTTAAGAATTCCAATTTTCAGTGTGAGGTTTTTTCAATGGTAACTTGTAATAAACGAATAAGTCGATTATCCGCACGTAAAACTTTAAAGTGAAAAGGATGAATAGTAATGCTGGCGCCACGTTTCGGTAAGTAACCAAAACGATTCGCGATTACGCCACCTATCGTATCAAATTGATTGGTTGCCAAATTAGAATTAAAAAAGTCATTAAAATTTTCAATAGGCATCATCGCTTTGACAATAAATTGATTCGGGTTTTGTTCCTGGATAAAAACTTCGTCATTAGCATCATATTCATCCTCAATTTCGCCAACAATTTCTTCTAAAACATCTTCAATAGTGACCAGACCAGAAACAGCGCCATATTCGTCAACAACGATAGCCATATGATAATGTTTATGTTGAAATTCTTCGAGTAAACTGTCTAAGCGCTTACTTTCGGGTATAAAAACTACAGGTCTTAAGATGTCGTGGATATCAAAGCTGCTTTGATGGGCTAAAGGATTGTATTTAAGTAAATCTTTTGCCAATAATAAACCAATGACGCGTCGTTCATCATTGATAACCGGGAAACGCGAGTGGCCAGATTCAATGACCATGGGTAACAGTTCTGCCAAATGTGCTTTTTCATGAATAACTGTAATTTTGGCATGTGGAACCATAATATCCCGGACGTGTATGTCAGAGATTTGTAATACACCTTCTAGCATTTTCAACGCTTGTGCATTGAGTAAATTGCGTTGTTTAGCATAATACAATAACTCAATGAGTTGTTTTCTATTTCTTGGTCCTTGTTTGAAAACTTGATGAACACGTTTTAACCAGGGCTGACGATTTTTTTTAAATCTAATTTTATCGTCAGAGGTAGGGGTTTTCATAACCTAATTCCTTCAATATTTGAATTTCTACTGTTTCCATTTTGCTAGCATCTTTATCATCAATATGATCATAACCTTTCAAGTGTAAACAACCATGAATAATAAGATGTGCCCAATGAGCGAGGCGGTTTTTTGCTTGTTGTTTAGCTTGTTGATTAACAAGGGCGGCACATATCACTAAATCGCCTAAAAAAACAGAGGAAACTTCAGGTGGCGGCTCAAAGGGAAAAGATAAAATATTAGTAGGGCCTTTTTTATGTCGATAAGTGTTATTAAGGTCAGCACTTTCCTTTTTATTGACGAGTCGTATGTTTATTTCGTTAGGTCCTACTTGCTTTGCCAAAGCTTTGTTTACCCATCGCTGTAGGAAATAACGGCTAGGAATAAAAGTGTTACTAGCAATGATTTGTATTGTGATTTTAATGCGCTTTTCTTTGATTTTCGTTTTGCGCATAGGCTTGTAATATTGCTTGTACTAAAGTATGCCTAACAATATCTTGCATTTGAAATTCAGTAAAGCTGATACCCTTTATATTTTTTAAAATACTTAAACAGTGACACAAGCCTGATTCTAGGCCACGTGGCAAATCGGTTTGTGTCGTATCACCACTCACAACTACTTTAGAGTTAAATCCTATACGCGTTAAAAACATTTTCATTTGTTCTTTCGTCGTATTTTGTGCCTCATCTAAAATAATGAAAGCATCATTTAAGGTACGTCCGCGCATATAAGCCAATGGAACCACTTCAATAATATGTTGTTCGACGAGTTGCATCACTAGCTCAAAACCGAGCATGTCATTTAATGCATCATAAAGTGGGCGAAAATAGGGGTCGAGCTTTTGTGAAAAATCACCTGGTAAAAATCCTAATTTCTCCCCGGCTTCAACAGCAGGTCTAACGAGTACTACGCGACTAATTTGTTCCTTTTCTAACGCGGCCACGGCACAAGCGACAGCTAAGTAAGTTTTTCCTGTCCCCGCTGGACCTAAACCAAAATTAATATCGTGATTTAAAATACGTTCGATATATAAACTTTGATTCGGGCTATGTGGTTTGATGGGGCCACGTTTGGTTTGAATCATTATACCGGGAGTTTTGGGAGGCTTTAGTGTCATAGTGGGATCAGTTTGAGCCGTCTGTAGCACTAAATGGATAGTATTTGAAGTCAATGTGGTTTTTTTAGTGCCGGTTTCTGCGTAAAGATGATGTAATACTTTGGCAGCAATTTCAACAGCCGTGTTAGGACCATTAATCTGAAAGTCATGACCACGATTATAGATACAAACGTTGAGTTTTTGTTCAATTTGACGTAAATGCTGATCAAATGGACCACAAAGATTTGCTAAACGGTGATTGTCTTCTGGAATAAGTTGAAAAGTATAAGCTTGTGTATTCAATTTACTATTAATTCTCCTCGTAAAGAGTTTCTTAATACCTCAGTAATAGTAATAGGAACTAATTGCCCTATTAAGCGCGTGTGACCTCTGAAGTTAACCACGCGGTTATTTTCTGTGCGTCCTTGCAGTTCATTTTCATTTTTCTTAGAAGGACCTTCAACCAATATTTGATGGACCTGACCAAGCATTTTTTTACTTAGGGTTTGTCCTTGAAATACTAGAAGATTTTGCAGGATCTGTAAACGTTGTTTTTTTTCTGCGCTTGTTACATCATCAGAAAGCTCGGCGGCGGGTGTTCCGGGTCGACGACTATAAATAAAACTAAATGAATTATCAAAGCCTATGGACTCCACTAAATTAAGTGTGGCTTGAAAGTCAGCTTCAGTTTCCCCAGGGAATCCAATAATAAAATCTGAAGATATCGCAATATCAGGTCGAACTTTGCGCAATTTACGAATTTTAGATTTAAATTCTAAGCCTGTGTAACCACGCTTCATGGCGGCTAAAACTCGATCTGAACCACTTTGCACGGGTAAATGCAAATGATCGGCTAATTTTGGTACATCAGCATACGCTTGAATGAGGCGATCTGAAAACGCTAAAGGGTGAGAGGTGGTAAATCGTATACGTAAAATATCATCGAGTGCAGAAATATATCGAATTAAATCGGCTAAATCTGCAGTGCCACCTTCATAGCGTGGACCTTGATAGTCGTTAACATTTTGACCTAACAAGGTCACCTCACGGACACCTTGTTCACTCAGTTGTACAATTTCTGCAAGCACATCATCTAAAGGACGGCTAATTTCTTCACCGCGTGTGTAAGGAACGACACAAAAACTGCAATATTTGTTGCATCCCTCCATGATAGATACAAATGCACGTGGACCTTCCGCTCTTGGAGTGGGTAGATGATCAAATTTTTCGATTTCTGGAAAGGAAATGTCCACCACGGCTCGTTTTTTTTCTAAAACTTGATTGATCATATCCGGAAGTCGATGCAAAGTTTGAGGACCAAATACGATGTCCACAAAAGGTGCGCGCTGAATAATGCCTGCACCTTCTTGACTTGCGACGCAGCCACCTACAGCGATAATGATGTGGGATCGCAATGCTTTAAGTTTACGCCATTGCCCGAGCTGCGAAAAAACTTTTTCTTGCGCTTTTTCACGAATCGAACAGGTGTTTAATAAAATAACATCCGCTTCGTTGGGATCTTTAGTCAAGACTAAATGATGAGAATGAAATAAAAGATTATGCATACTCGCCGAATCGTATTCATTCATCTGGCAGCCATGCGTTTCGATATAGAGCTTTTGTAACATAAATTTCTTTTTAATGATCGAGTTTTTCTTTTAATAGACTATTTAATTGTTGTGGATTTATTTTACCACCTGAAGCTTTCATCACTTGACCGACAAAAAAACCAAATAGTTTATCTTTTCCTGCTCTATAATCAGCTAATTGGTCAGGATATTTTTTTAAAATCTCATCAATAAGCTTCAATATGGCAGATTGATCCGTAACTTGTTGTAGATTTTTCTCTTGAATAATTTCATCACTGTTTTTGTTGCTAAGCCATAATTCTTCAAACACATCCTTGGCTATGGTACTAGAAATAGTATGATCAGCAATGCGTTGCAGTAGACCCGCAAGTCGTTTGGCATTAATAGGAGATTCAAGAATGCTTAAATTGGATTTGTTTAGAGCGGCAGCAAGTTCTCCCATGATCCAATTAACTGCTAATTTTGCGGGGATTTTTTCTTTGACAACTTCTTCAAAATAGTCAGCTAATTCTCGAACTGATGTGAGTAAGCTCGCATCATAAGCATTTAGTTTATATTCAGTTTGAAAACGAATATGTTTTTTTTGTGGTAATTCAGGCAAGGTTTGCTTAATTTTTTCAATAAAGTCAGCATTGATGATGACAGGACATAAGTCTGGATCAGTGAAATAGCGATAATCTTTAGCGTCTTCTTTACTACGCATGGGACGTGTTTCTTGTTTATCAGTATCATATAAACGAGTTTCTTGATCGATACTCCCGCCCATTTCTAAAACGTCAATTTGACGATCAATTTCATATTGAATAGCTTTTTCAATAAAACGAAAAGAGTTTAAATTTTTAATTTCTACACGTTTCCCCAATTGTTTTTGATTGGTTTTACGTACAGAGACATTGGCGTCACAACGAAATGAGCCTTCTTGTAAGTTTCCATCCGAGATATCCAAATAACGAACCAGTGTATGTAATGTTTTAAGATAAACAACCGCTTCTTTGGGTGAAGTTAAATCAGGTTCCGAAACAATTTCTAATAATGGAGTTCCAGCGCGATTTAGATCGATACCGGTCATATTTTCGAATCCTTCATGCAAAGATTTTCCAGCATCTTCTTCTAAATGGGCTCGTGTGATACGAATAGTTCTTTGCTCTCCATTTTCTAGCGCTATCGTTAGGTGTCCTGGTCCGATAATAGGATTTTCATGTTGACTTATTTGATAGCCTTTAGGCAAATCAGGATAAAAATAATTTTTACGCGCGAAGATTGAATAATGAGGAATATTTGCTTGGATACTTAAACCAAATTTAATCGCCATATTCACGGCTTCTGCATTTAAAACGGGTAACACACCGGGTAAAGCTAAATCCACCGCACACGCTTGTGTATTGGGTTCAGCGCCATAAGCGGTAGCAGCACCTGAAAAAAGCTTTGACTGGGTTGATAATTGAACATGAACTTCAAGTCCTATAACCGATTCCCAGGTACTAGCAGACTTCTCGGATGACTTGAGCTCATTATTGTACATGGATTTTTTGTGTTCAGCCGAGCTCATAGATTGAAATTCTCCGGTATTTTTTTATGCCAATCAGTTTCTTGTTGATAACGATGTGCGGCATTCAATAATTTTGCTTCAGTAAAAGGACTGCCAATAAGTTGCATCCCTAAGGGAAGCCCATCAACAAATCCCGCTGGAATTGAAATGGCGGGTAGACCTGCTAGATTGATAGCAATGGTGTAAATATCCGATAGATACATACTGACCGGATCATTGATTTTTTCACCTAGTTTGAATGCGGTAGTCGGTGTGGTAGGTCCTAGAAGGATATCAACCTGTTGAAATGCTTGTTTAAATTCTTCGATTAAAAGCGCGCGAATTTTTTGTGCTTTAGCATAATAAGCATCATAAGAACCAGCGGATAAAACATAAGAGCCCATTAACAGCCGACGTTTTACTTCATTACCAAATCCCTCGCCACGAGTTCTTTCATATAAATCTTTTAAATCAATAGGATTACTACAACGATAACCATAACGCACACCATCATAACGAGCAAGATTGGAGGAACATTCGGCCGATGCAATAATATAATAAAGAGGAATAACTAAATGACAATTGGGTAAACTAACACTGCTAACTTTTGCACCTAACTTTTCATAAAGTTTAATAGCTGCTTGGATAGTTGTTGCTATTTTAGGGTCAAGATCTTTAGAAAAATATTCTTTGGGTAATCCAATTTTTAGGCCTTCGATTGAATCATTCAATGTCAACATATAGTTGGGAACCGCTCGTTCAATACTTGTCGAATCTTTCTCATCAAAACCTGCCATGACATTCATTAAAAGGGCAGCATCTTCTGCTGTCTGTGTCATTGGACCGGCTTGATCTAAACTAGAGGCAAAAGCAATAAGTCCATAGCGTGAGACACGCCCATAAGTGGGTTTAAGCCCGGTAAGATTACACAATGCGGCGGGTTGTCTTATAGAGCCCCCAGTGTCTGTACCCGTTGCGGCAGGCGTTAATCGGGCAGCAACCGCAGCACTGGAGCCACCGGAAGATCCCCCGGGTACACGTGAAATATCCCAAGGGTTTTTTACTGCACCATAAAAACTGTTTTCATTGGATGAGCCCATGGCAAATTCATCCATGTTGGTTTTACCTAATAACACAGTTCCAGCTTGATTAAGCCGACTAACTAAGGTTGCATCATAAGGAGCAACAAAATTAGCTAACATTTTTGAAGCACAACTCGTTTTAATACCCGTAGTACAAAAAATATCTTTATGTGCGAAAGGAATACCTGTCAAGGACCCAGCGCTGCCATTTTGGTATTGTAAATCAGCCCGTTTGGCTTGTTCTAGCGCTAGGGATGATGTGACAGTAATAAAGCTATTTAAGGTTTTATCATATTTATCGATACGCGCTAAAAAAAGTTGTGTTAATTCTGTACTCGATACTTTTTTTGCTCGAAGCGCGTTAGATAACTCAGTGATCGTATAGTTATGCATATTTAGTCATCTCTAAAGTTATTCTAAAACAAGGGGGACACAATAAAGGCCTGCCTCAGTATACTCAGTGAGCTGCTGAAAATCTTTCCTATGAACAATTTCTGTGATTTTGTCAGCACGTAAGCGTTGTGTGATGCCAAAAGGGTGAGCGACAGGTTGTACTGAGGTGGTATCTACAGCATCCATTTGCGTTGCTAGCTTAAAAATGCCTTGTAGGCTTTTTAAATACTGAGCGGCTTCTTCAGGATTGATTTGTATTCTAGCTAAATCAGCAATTTTATTAACGTCTTCAAGCGTGATTACCATAATTAAGTGAAACTCCAAATCTAGTACAGTAAAAAGCTCGGTATTATACCTATTACGCTTAGATTTGCGAATCGGTAAATATTACGCGTATCGATGTGTATTCCTGCAGCTTTAATTTTTGCTATCTTATGAGGTTGCTTGCATAAAATCTTCTAGATTTGCTAAAGTGCGTAGGCACACACTATATTATGTAGGTAAACGTTCATACGTAGGTGGTCAACTTTATGCTAAGCAAATTCCGCGGTTTATTTTCTAAAGACATTTCCATAGATTTAGGCACGGCAAATTCATTAATTTATGTTCGTGGCGAAGGAATTGTTCTTAATGAACCGTCCGTAGTCGCTATCCGTTTAGAAGAGGGCAATCAACGTCGCGTACTCGCGGTAGGCTGGGAAGCTAAGCGTATGCTAGGGCGTACTCCTGGTAATATTAGTGCGATACGACCCCTAAAAGATGGTGTGATTGCTGATTTTTATGTGACTGAAAAAATGTTGCAGCATTTTATTAGTAAAGTGCATCAAAATCGTTTTTTACGTCCTGCTCCTCGAATTTTGGTTTGTGTCCCTTGTGGGTCAACACAGGTTGAACGTAGAGCTATTCGTGAATCGGCTTTAGGTGCCGGTGCCAGAGAGGTCTATTTGATCGAAGAGCCTATGGCTGCAGCTATTGGCGCAGGCATGCCAGTTGATGAAGCTCGCGGATCATTAGTGGTAGATATTGGCGGCGGAACTACGGAAGTTGCCGTTATTTCTTTAGGCGGAGTGGTCTATTCACAATCAGTTCGTATTGGTGGAGATCGATTTGATGAAGCTATTGTCAATTATGTTCGACGTAGTTATGGAAGCTTAATTGGCGAACCCACCGCAGAGCGAATTAAGCACGAAATTGGTACCGCTTTTTCTCTATCTGAAGTACGAGAAATTGAAGTGCGTGGGCGTAATATTTCAGAAGGTGTTCCCAGAGCTTTTGTTTTGAATAGCAATGAAATTTTAGAAGCTTTGCAAGAACCATTATCCAATATTATTGGAGCCATTCGTACTGGCTTAGAACAAACACCCCCTGAATTAGCTGCAGATATTTCTGAAAGAGGAATGGTTTTAACTGGCGGTGGTGCCTTACTAAGGAATTTAGATCGATTAATTACTGAAGAAACCGGTATGCCCGTCGTTGTAGCAGAAGATCCATTAACCTGCGTTGCGCGAGGTGGTGGTCGTGCGCTCGAGATTATCGATGAAATGGGTGGGGATTTTTTAGTCAAAGATTAGCAGGTAAGCGTTATTAAACTATTATTTAACCGTGGAAAAACCTCTTTAGGGTTAAGGTTAGTTTTTTTTGTTCTTTTATCTCTGTTATTGATTCTATTGGATTATCATCATTATTTACCGTCGTTACGTCGTGTATTAAATAACGTGGTAGCCCCTTTCCAGTATATGGTAGATGCTCCGGTGCAACTATTCAACAATATAAAGGGCAATTTTGTAACACGACAAAAAATACAAGCTGAAAATACGATTTTAAGTACTCAACAAGTTTTGTTACAAGCTAAGTTACAACGTTTTGCGGCTTTAGAAAGTGAAAATAGGCAATTGAATCAATTATTAGCTGCGACTGAACATCTAAAAAAACAACATTTTCGTTTGGCACGACTATTATTGGTTAATGCTGATCCTTTATTGAATGAAGTGATAGTCGATAAAGGACAATCGGATGGTGTTAAAGTAGGTCAGCCAGTGCTGGATGCCAATGGTGTGATGGGTCAAGTCGTCAACGTCGATTTTTTAAACAGTCGTGTACTATTACTAACCGATTTTCGTAGTGCGATTCCTGTTCAAGATGTGCGTAGTGATGTGCGTGGTATTTTAGTGGGTCGAGGACGACTCGCGAAACTTTTATTAAAAGATATTCCTGGTACTGTGGATATTAAAGTAAATGATCTGTTAGTTACTTCAGGTTTAGGTGGGCGTTACCCAGCAGGCTATCCTGTAGGTGTCGTCAGTGTCGTTAACACGAATGTTGCTACACAATTTGCTAGTATACAGGTTGATCCGAGTTCACAATTAAGTAGAAATCGGCCAGTATTATTAATTTCTTCAGCCAATACGCCGACTACGGAAGTTAGTTCAAAAGTTAAAACCATCGCACAAGCGCTTAAAAAATAGGATAGCGGAATGAAACCACTTTATTTTTCTACCTTATTTCTTGTTGCGATTAGTTTTTTTGCGGCGATTATACTTAATATTATTCCATTACCGCCTGCTTTGACTTTATTTTTTCCTTTATGGTTACCCTTGGTTTTAATTTATTGGATTATGGTATTGCCGGAGCATATTCATTTTACTTTAGCCTGGATACTCGGTTTATTTATTGATGTCTTATATGGCAGCTGCTTGGGGGAACATAGTTTGGCTTTATGCGTAGTTGCTTATTTAGCTTATCGTTTTCATTTGCAATTTCGTATGTTCCCCTTGCCGCAACAAATAATATTTATTTTTGTTATGCTTCTGATCTATCAGGTTGTGCTGATTTTGATACAAAACTGGCTGGGATTTCCGGTTGATTTTCGTTGGGCTTGGATTCCCTTATTAGTGAGCGCCTTAGTTTGGCCATTAATGAATAATGTGCTGAGAATAAATCCTTTAGATATGCGTCATTAATTTTTTTAGTATAAAAATTTATTTATTCTAAATATTTTTTATTTATATTTCGAAAAATATTATGTAAGATATATTTTGAATTAAAGCAAAAATTAGGATTATATTCATGAAAGAAAAATTTATATTTGCGGATAAGCAAAATTTTGATAGGCGCCAGCGATCTATCGTATTGCATTATACCGTTTTAGAAGAAAAAGATTCTGTGGAAACTTTGACTCGCGGCGGCGTTGGAGCACATTTTTTAATTCCAAAGCAACCTATTATAGAGAGTGAAGAAACATACGAATATTATAGATTTGCAGATATAAACGATCGTACTTGGCACGCAGGTGTCAGTAATTTTGCTGGCAGAAGCGGTTTGAATGATACTTCAATAGGGATCGAAATAGTTAACTATGCTATGGTTTAAAACGGGATTCTGGAGAAGTATTGTTTACCTATCAAGTTGAAAATCAACTTAAAGCATATATTATTCAAACTTTAAAAGAAGAGGATGAAAGTTTATTGCAGCTGTTAGAAAGTAAAGAATTATTAACAGCCTTTTTAGCTGATATGGGACGTGGGTTAGTGCCACCGGACGACCGTGCAGCTTATCAAGAAAACGTATCACAAAAACAAAAAGATAAATATAAGCAACTAACGAAAGAATGGAGAGTTGAAAACGATCCTTTTCTTAATCTTGCTCAAAAAGATCTTTTTCCATTGGCGCAGCAAGGCAAGCTAATCAGGGATGAATACACCGACTATCAAATTGAGACTATTGCAAAACTTATTAAAGAAGGAATTGAGCCTAAACTAATAATAAAAGATGAAAAAACTGGAGAAATATACTATCAAATACCTCCTCAACTTATAACAGGTCATATGGCTATTGCGCTGGGCAGGAAAACTGATCCAGGCCCATGTTTATTTATAGAGTTAGCTAAACGAGGTATAGGTGCTTGGCCTGATGAAGAGCAAAGATTAAGTATTGAGCAGAACATTAATGCTGAAAATGGAATTGATTATAAATGGATACAAGATAATTTAAAAATTTATGGTTATGAAGTAACGTCGACTGGTCAATTCGATGAGCAAACTCAAAATGCAATCAGAACTTTTCAAATGCAGTTTGAACCTGAACATTACTCGGGAGTGCCCACCGTAAAAACTATTAGTATATTAGAAGCGCTAATTAAAAAATATTATCCAGATAAGCAATCAGAATATCCGCGTTCTTTTAATCCTTCTAATGAAAAAAAAACTAGTTTTTTCTTTAAAGATGGAGCAAACGTAGATACGGGTGACACAGTGAGTGTATTTAATTGTTGTGTAATTGGTTAACCATCATTATCTTCATTATAATGTTGATCATATTTTACTTGATCAACATTGTTTGTTTCTAAGTATACTTTTCGCATATGAATTTTTGTCTGTGTTGCCGCGCAATCCGCAAACCTTATATATCTGTATAGACCATATTGCTGCCTGTATGCGGCACTTGCCGAAAAACCAATTACTGAGAGTCTATCTGTTTTTCATCTAACAAGCTTATTATTAATTATTTTTTATGGTTAATAATTTACTTATCAGTGTGTAACTTGTTGTATAAGCTGTGAAAAAGCCTTTGAAAACTTGTGGATAATGCAAACTTTTGCTAAAATTGTTATACGTGATTGTATAAAAAAACGTAAGTAAAATGCATAATACTATATATAGTTGTTCAAAATAAAATTAACACTATATTTAGTGGGACTGGATTTTATAACTTATGCTTCAAAATTTTCAAAAAAAATTAATGCTGCAAAAATCTAACAAATATAAGCTTAACTCAAGTCAAATTAAAGTGCTATTAAAGCCTACTGAGTAGATTGAGTACCTAGATTGCTTAATTCCAATAATCAATTTTATTTAAAATCAAAATGTTACCCAGCAATCTAAAGAAAATGGTTCCAAGGGGGATATATGTTTAGTAAAGCGAGTAATAAGCGTAGTTTATTAAGTTATTCAGGAAATGCAGCATTTAAAAAACGTATCGCACCAAAAATAGCTGCTCATATTCAAAGACCTATTGATGTCTCTTTAAGCGGGGAAGATGCTTGTTTAAATCAATGGCTTATGGACAATTTAAGTACCATATTGCCAATACACATTACTTTAGCGACAGGTCGTTCCTCAGCACAGAGGATTACAAAACCCTATCTTAAAAAGGCTTAATATGAGCAAAGTAAAGATTATATTATCTGATGGTACAGAATTTGAGCATGATTTTGGTTGTAATAACCATTATGCAGAAATGTTTCAAATTATTCGTGAAATTATTGGTATTGATTCTCGTGTAAAGTGGTTTAAAGATTTAAAAGATGAATTTTATAACATACAATGCTTCGGTGATGTTAAAGTCGATATCTCTAAAAATAATTCTTAAAGATTGAAATTTTTTATAAAATAGTGCACGATTTGATGTTTTCGTGTTTACATACGTTTAAATTAAGCACTCAATGGATGGGGACTTAACACTAAATGATAAACACTTTGAATTTTTCTCTGCAAAGATTAGCCGAATAAAATATTAGCAAGGATATGCAAAAATCACCGCCAGGAAGGCTCTTAATTGTTTGTATTCGCCGTATCGGCGATGTTTTACTTGTTACACCCTTAATTCGGACCTTTAAACATCATTGGCCAAAAACAAAAGTTGATCTTTTGGTTTTTAAAGGCACTGAATCTATTCTTAATTCAAATCCAGATATAGAAAACATTATTAGCATTGATGAGCGCCCTGATTTTTTTCAACATTATCAATTAATCAAAAAAATTTTTCGCGTTTACGATATGTCTGTGGCCACCTTGCCTGGAGATAGAGCCATACTTTATGCTTATTTTGCAGCTAACTATCGAGTAGGCATGTTAGGTGCTGATAAGAGTCGCTGGTGGAAACGCTTGTTACTCTCTAAAGCCGTAGAATTTGATAGTATTTCTACGCATACCGTATTAATGAACTTACGATTGGCAGAAATTTTACAGATAAGTCCTTGTTCAGAAATTGTTATTGCTTGGCAGGAAAAAGATTCCCAGAAAGTAACGCAGCTCATTGATATGAATAAAAAAATAGCTATTTTACATCTACGTCCTAAATTTTCTTATAAAGAATGGATTAAAGAAGGTTGGATAGGCCTAGCCAATTGGCTATTAGGAATAGGTTATACGGTTGTGTTAACTGGAGATAAAAACGAATCAGAAAAAAAAATGGCCGCGGAATTGTTGGATGAATTACCACAAGGTGCAATTGATATGGTGGGCAATTTAAATTTAAATCAACTCGGTTTTTTATTAAGTAAAGCTAAAATTTATATTGGCCCAGATACGGTAGTGACACATATGGCGGCTGCGTTAGGTACACCAACTATGGCGTTATTTGGCCCAAGTAACCCTGTAAAATGGGGTCCTTGGCCTAAAACATGGGCTTTAAATAATCCATTTGTTCGAGTAGGATCGCAGCATCGGAATAATGTGTACTTAATGCAAGGTTCGGGAGTATGCGTTCCTTGCTTTCAAGAAGGCTGTGATCAACACATAAACAGCCGGAGTCGCTGTTTGGAAGGTTTAACTGCACAACGAGTTATTAATAAAGTCAAACGACTTATTAATGATCCGGAAAACCTTGCTACTTAGTTTCATTCTCTTAGTAAAACATTAAAGTGGATAGGTGAACATCTTTCTAAAGCTACCTATTGAGTAGGTGTATGTTATATGCTGCTAGCTTTTAAGGGTTTAAAAAAATTATATGTTAGCGTTAAGTGTGATTGTCATAGTTAAAGATGCAGCACAGGATATCCAGCGTTGTTTGGAATCAATAAAATGGGCTGATGAAATTATTATTTTGGATTCAGGAAGCCAAGATCATACCTTGGAGATTTGTCGACCATATACGCAGAATATTTTTTCAACTGATTGGCCAGGATTTGGTAAACAAAAGAATCGGGCTTTAGATAAAGCCCAAGGTAAATGGGTATTGTCTATCGATGCAGATGAAGCCTTAAGTTCAGGCTTAATAGAAGAAATAAAACGAATTATCTCAAAAACCGATGATCGATATGATGCTTATGCTATAAAAAGAATATCTTTTTTTTGCGGGAAAAAAATTCGATATGGTGATTGGAGCAGAGATGAAGTCGTTAGATTATTCCGTCGATTACCATCTATTCGATTTACACCCACGATCATTCATGAGAAATTGCATGGATATTCAAATGTAGGAAATCTAAAAGAAGTGATTTTTCATGATACCATGAAAACTATTAGCCAAGTATTACTGAAATTAGAACATTATTCTAGCTTTGCTGCGCAAAAGTCGTATCAAGAACACACAAAATCTAGTCTGTTAAAAGCAATTTTGCATGCGAAATGGTGTTTTATTCGCGGTTATTTTTTACGTTTAGGTTTTTTGGATGGTCGTGAAGGGTTTATATTGGCAGTTTCCAATGCATTAGGTGTTTTTTATCGTTATGTAAAATTAGTATATCTTTATGAATTAGGATAAATCATGTCTGCAGATTCACTAAGTTGTTCTCGTCGTCCTGTCAGAGATTATTTTCAAGGGCTCAGTCGAATTTTTGCGGTGCTGACTGCATTTGTATTGCCCATCTCAACCGCTGCATTGATGGTTTTTTTCACGGCGACAGTGCTTTGTTGTTTATTAGCCGGAAATTGGCATGAAAAATATCTTATTCTACGCCATAATCCAATGGCTTTGATGTTTATTATATTTTTTGCGCTGTTTCTTTTAGGGCTTAGCTATACCACGGTGCAATGGTCGCTAGCCTTACATACTTTAACAAAATATAGTAAATTTTTGCTAGGATTTTTTTTATTTAGTTCATTTCGACATGAAAAAACCGCATATTCTGCTTTATTTGCTTTTTTATTAGCATCTAGCCTGACGCTGATCTTTTCTTTGATCAAATATTTTGGACATTGGGATTTACTACATCGCTTTGCTTCAGATTCTGGTGTTTTTAAAGATCATATTTTTACAGGGTTTTTATTAGCATTTACTAGCTATGGCTTTGCTTTATTTACATTTTCAATGAAAAACACTTGGCGCTGGTTGTTTGCTGCATTGTTTTTACTTGCGGTTTACGATGTATTATTTATTAATATAAGTCGATCGGGTTATGTGGTGCTTTTTAGTTTGTTGTTGTTATTGGCTAGTCAACTATTTGCCTGGAAAGGATTGCTAGCGGGAGTATTAATTTCAATCTTTTTATGTTGTGGGTTGTTATTTTTACCTGCTAATTTTAAAGAACGTTTCAATTTAATGCATAGTGAAATTACACAATATAAACATGGAAGCTTTGACACTTCAGTAGGGTTACGTTTACAGTTTTATCATAATAGTATGAAACTATTAAAAGAACATCCTTGGATAGGAACTGGCACTGGAAGCTTTGCACAGGACTATTTAGCAGTCACACACGATAAACAATTTGCTACGCGAAATCCACATAATGAATATCTTAATATTGCTGTGCAATTTGGCTTATTAGGACTTGTTATTTTATTAGCCATGTTTATTGTTCATGCCTGGAGTAGCTTTCGCTTGCAAGGCTTACGTCAATATTTTGCGCAAGCGGTTTTGGTGTCTATCGCGGTAGGGGCATTGTTTAATTCATGGCTTATGGACGCGACTCAAGGTTGTTTTTATGTTATTTTTACCGCTTTATTCTTTGCAGAGTTATCTTATAAATCTGAAGAAGCTATCATGTAAACTAATTAACTTACGTTGTTTATCCCAATTTTTGCATGAATTCGTTGGTTTTCGGTTATTTGCTTTAATAAATTAAGATTTATTTGTTCTTTTTCGCGATCATTTTGTTGATGCCATAAATGAATAACAGGTACTGCAAATTTTCCTGTTTTACGTTTAATGCCTGCGCGGATCAAGCGTATAACTAAGTCAGAGTCTTCATATCCCCATCCTATAAAGCTTTCGTCAAAACCGTTGACGGTCAAAAAATCTTCTTTCCATAAACCTAAATTACAACTTTTTGCTCCTTGCCATCGCTTTGCTTGAAATTTACGTAATTTATTAAATCGGATACGTAATAAAGGAAATAAACGATTTGAATGGCGATGAAAATAATGTGATAGCCATTGTAGAGCTGAGTCTTTATAAATAGGTAAAAATTCTTTCAGGATTTTTTGTGTAATTTTTTTTTCAAGTAAGAGTCGGTGACCAGAAACAAACCAAAAAGTTTCAGCTAATAAGCGATGTTGCTCGATAAAATCTGGAAAGGGGACACAATCGCCGTCCAGAAAAATAATATAGTTATTATTTGCAAGTAGAACCGCTTTATTGCGGATTTTAGCGGCTTGAAAGCCTTCATCTTGTTGCCAAACATGCTTGAGAGGATAATTAAGTTGGTGTTGTAATTGGTCAATTAATAGTCGAGTTGCATCAGTTGATCCATCATCGGCTATGATGACTTCATTGGGTAGTTGTGTTTGCTGTGCTAAGGCGGATAAAACTAAATGTAATGCATCGGGACGATTGTAAGTAGTCACAATGACAGAAATAGTGGGTGATTTTAATAACATGGCGCTCTTCATCAGCTGATTAACATTTGCGTTAAAAAAAACAAAAATTTTTAAGTTTTTAAAGTATAATGAGTATATACGTATTGCATATCGAGAAGCTAATAGGGGGCATACTGATGTTGCTATCATCTTAAAAACAGTTATTTAGTTGTTTTTAACAGTTCTAAATATTGATATTTTTATAGCTGCTAACACTCGATATTCATTTTTCTTGGCTTTCATCGAATGAAACACTTCCTGTATTCACTAGCGCGCTTACTCATCGTATTTTTAACAAGTAGTATCGTTTTTTTTGCTTTGGTGGTTATTGCAGGCCGAATTTTAACCCCTTATTTGAATAAACAAGCGCAAGGAATTTCCAACTTAGCCGCTAAAGTATTGCACAAGCCGGTACAAATCAAGCAATTTTCTGTGGCTTGGCAGGGTCTCACGCCCATTTTTCACGGATCAGACGTGATTATTTGGGATGATACTCAAACCCATCCTATATTAAGCGTTAAACAACTTAATATAGGTATCGATATTTTTAATAGTTTAGTCAATGGAGGAATAAAATTAGGCCCTATAAGTGTGAATGGGATTGAATTAGTTGCGCATCAAACTAAAGATGGTCAATTGGTTTTCTCTGGTATTAGCACATTGTTTAATCAATCTTCTGAGCTTAATTCGAATGGCATAAATGAATTAATCGCTTGGGTTTTAGCTGAACCAGAAATAAGTTTAAAAAATGTGGGCTTAAAATTTTATCCGAAATCGGGTAGCGTATGGTCACCAATGCAAATAAATCTGCTATTAAAAAATAGCGGTGATCAACATCAATTAAGTGGTCAATTAAGTTTTTTACAAGAAAACTTTTCTGAATTAAGTTTTAAAGTTAATCTGAGTGGTCCCCCATTATTATCCTCCCAGAACCATCTGAGCGGAACAGTTTTTTTACATGGCCAAAATGTTTTTCTGGATCGGTGGTTACAGCTATGGAAGCCAAGCTGGCAACTGCAAAACGCGAGAGCAAATTTTAAAATATGGGCCGATTGGGACTCTGACCATTTTACACAATTTCAAGGATTGTTCACTAATTTACACCCAGTATCAATAAAATTTAATAAACAAGCCGCCATTTCTTTTTCACCTTTTTCGGCGCATATACTTTGGCAAACTACTCAGCAACAGAATTGGAGCATAGACGCTATTGTTCATAATTTCGGTATGCAAACTTGGCAAAAAATCCCAGGGATCCAAGGACTAGATGCCTATTTGCATATGACACCTAGCATGGGAAACCTCATTGCGCATGCTAACGATTGCAGCCTAGATTTTAGTAAACTATTTAAAGCGCCGATACATTTGGATAGTCTAACAAGCAAATTGAATTGGCAGCAAAAAAATGGGGAGTGGGTAATTCAAGTTCCACAATTTGAAGCAGCCAATCAGGAGGTATCGGTTAATTCACAATTTTCTTTGTTAGTTCCAAAACGCGCTATTCAATCGCAGATTAGTTTACTAGCGCACGTAAAAATACATAATACAGCACATATTGGTTATTATTTGCCACAAACTGTATTAGGCTCAGAACTTTTACATTGGTTGAGTATAGCTATTACTAAAGGGTCAGGTATAGGAACTTTAGTATTGCAAGGCCCTTTGAATCAATTTCCTTTTGACCAACATAATGGAACTTTTTTAATTGATACACAAATAAAAGACGCTACTTTAGATTACGAACGAGCTTGGCCTAACTTGCAAAAAATTAATGGCGAACTTATTTTTGTTGGTCGGCAAATGCAAATTTTAATCGATACTGCAGAGTTGCTGGGTACAAGCTTAAAGAATATACAAGCTAATATTCCAATTATTAAGAAAAATGTACAGGCCGTATTACATATTGTTAGTGATGAGATTCATACTCGTCTAGAAATAGGTCAACGTTTTTTAATTGCTACACCATTATCTCATGGAACATTGAGTCAATTAAAAAACTTAATACTGATAGGTCCTTTGCAGCTTAGTATGCAAATAGCTATCCCTCTTGAAACAGGAAAACAAAAATTAAAATTACTGGGTCTTGCTCACACAGAAAATGCTAAATTGAAAATTCCTGCGCATGATATTCAATTAGATCAGTTAACCGGACCTTTTAGCTTTAATCAGGATGGAGTATCGGCACAAAAATTGACAGGAATATTATGGAAAAAACCTATAGAGTTGTCTATTCGTTCGACACCGAATCTACAAATTACCATAAATTATGATGATATCCTGACTAATTTAAAACCCGAACAAAGTGGTTGGCGTTTTAGTATTGATAATCAAACGGCGAAAGGAAATGTTTTGATTCCTAATAGTAATTTACAACCCATTCTGGCGAACTTTGACATTATTAATTTAGATTCATCGATTGAATCTAATAAGATTAATGGTTGGAATTTCAAACAATTACCTAAGATTAATTTAAACGCAAGAGAGGTACGTTATAAGGAGATTAATTTTGGAGCTGTGCAATTGAAATTAAATCCAATATTAGGTGGCGTGTTGGTGAGAGAATTAAATGCTGGAAATGCAAATTATCACTTGATAGCTAATGGCGCCTGGCATACTCAAGACGGTAGCTCGACTGAACTGATAGGCCAGTTAGACAGTATGAATTTAAGCAATTTTTTAAGAAGTTGGGGGTTACCAGCGAGTATCGCCGCTGAACAGGCACATATGCGATTTAATTTGCATTGGCAAGGTGCCCCCTATCAGTTTAGTTTTACTAAACTTAAAGGTCATTTTTCTTTTACTGCAACTAATGGTCAGATTGTTGATATTGGATCCAGTAACGAAGCTAAATTAAATTTTGGTCGGTTGCTTACTTTTTTAAGTATACAAAGCTTAACCAAACGTTTGCAGCTAGATTTTAGTGATTTAAAAACCAAAGGTTTTGATTTTACAAATATACAAGGTAATTTTATTTTACGAAATGGTAATGCTATTACTCGCGATGTCACTATCGAAGGACCGGTTGCGAAAATAAGTATCGCTGGCCGAATTGGTATGTTGAATAAAGACTATGATTTGATTATTAAGGTGGTTCCACATTTTACTTCTAGCTTACCCGTGATAGTTGGTTTGGCCGGTGGCCCAGTTGCAGGGGTAGTGGCTTGGTTAGCTAATGCGGTATTAGGTTCAACCGTACAGAAAATTGCTGAGACGTCGTATCACATAACTGGATCTTGGAGTAAACCTGATGTGGTTAAAACTTCTGTTTAATTTAAAATTCAAACAATTGTAAAAGATGGTTTACCTAGAAAATTTATTAAGTTAAATTAACGCTTTTTTCAGAGTCATATCATTTTAATGGAATAAAAAGGGTAATAATGTTTGCGCTTTCAACTGTTGAATTTTCTAAAAAATATTATGATGAAAAGTGGAAAAAGCAATCTAATAAGTATTATTGCTTAGATTGCCATTCTGGGGATGGACAAACTAATCAATTATTGAATGAATTGGAGAAATATTTTTTTTTAAATAAAACTTCTAAGGAACAAATGAAAAAGGAATTTGATTTCTATCTGGAATTTTTTTTAAAAAGATGTATAAACATCAATCGCAGTTTTTCTGATGCGATAAAATTTCTATCAATTTGGTTAAAGTTATCTCCAGATACTCTTTTAAAGGCATTAAAAGCTGAAGATCTAGAGCAATATTTTAATAGAACTGAATTTCATCATGAGGGGAATAAATGGTATTTTCCAAAATTGTTGCAGGTTTTTGTAACTTTAGTAGAGAATAAGCAAGCAAAGCCCAAAGAAATATTAGATCATCTCTTTAAAATTTTTAATTTTTTTAGTGATCCGGAATGCTTTGTTTGTGAAATTATCGGATATGATCAATTAGAGAGGTTCATTAAAGAAAGTCCGAAAGAGTTTAAAACCGATTTATTATTGAAAGTTAAAGATTTTATTGACGAGAAAAGTACAGTTTATCTTGGTTTTCGTAGTCATCAATATTTAAAAACAGAATTACTAACCATTGATCCGACTTTATTATTAAAAAAAATCGACTCGAAAAAATTAGCTTCTCAGATAAAAAGTGATCTTTTTATTTTTTCTAGTATTAATTACTTTGACTCATCGAAGTATGTTCCTCAACCATCTACAAATTTTAGAAAAGGGCAAAGCTATTAAACATGAGTTAAAATCACTAAAATTGCATCCTGACTTCAGCTAAGTTAGGATGACGAACATGATGAAAAATAGTCTTACTTTAGCCCGTGAAACCCTGTTAGACCCCGCTGGACTGACTGAAAATCAGTTACAAATCATCTTAGGCCGATTATTAACGCCTAAAGTTGATATGGCCGATCTTTATTTTCAAGCAACTCAGTTAGAGAGTTGGGTATTAGAAGATAGTATCGTTAAAAACGGTAGTTTTAATATTGAGCGTGGTGTCGGTGTCCGTGCCATCAGCGGCGAAAAAACAGGTTTTGCTTATTCAGATGATATTATATTACCTGCTTTGGAATCTGCGGCGACAATGGCGGGGAGTATTGTTAGAACTGGGCAGCATGGCCAAATCCATGCTTGGCAGAAAAATTCGTTTATAAAGCCATTATATCAACCAATTAACCCTATTTCTTCCTGGACTGAACAACAGAAATTAAGCTTGCTCCGTGAAGTTGACGAAGTGGCGCGTGCTTGTGATCCTCGCATTAAACACGTGAATGTCAGTTTAGTGGGTGCACAAGAAGTGGTTCTAGTGATTAATAGTGAAGGCTGTATGGCAGCCGATATTCGACCTTTAGTGCGATTAAATATTAGTGTAATTGCAGAAGATAAAGGTTTGCGCGAACAAGGTTTTGCCGGTGGTGGCGGTCGCACCGATTATAGCTATTTTATTAAAGATCAGGTGGCCACTGAGTTAGCAAAAGAAGCGGTCCGCTTAGCTATTCTGAATTTAGATGCAGTAAAAGCACCTGCCGGTACGATGCCCATCGTGTTAGGTCCTGGTTGGCCTGGGGTTTTATTGCATGAAGCCGTAGGACATGGTCTAGAAGGAGACTTCAATCGTAAAGGAAGTTCAGCATTTTCAGGTCGAATAGGTGAGCGTGTCGCTTCTGCAGGATGTACCGTAGTCGATGATGGAACGATTCCTAATCGACGCGGATCGCTCACTATCGATGATGAAGGCACACCAACACAGCGCACGGTTTTAATTGAAAAAGGTATTTTAAAAGCCTATATGATGGATAAATTAAATGCACGCTTGATGGGTACGCAATCGACAGGAAATGGTCGCCGCGAATCGTTTGCGCATTTACCGATGCCGCGCATGACCAATACCTATATGTTACCCGGTCCTTATGTCCCCGAAGAAATTATAGCAACGGTTAAAAAAGGGCTTTATGCTGTGAATTTTTCTGGAGGTCAGGTGGATATTACTTCAGGAAAATTTGTATTTTCTGCCTGTGAAGCTTACTTAATTGAAAATGGTCAAATAACACGGCCGGTTAAAGGCGCCACTTTAATTGGCAATGGCCCTGATGTGTTAAGGCAAGTTTCTATGATCGGTAATGATCTAAAACTAGATAGCGGTATTGGCAGCTGTGGTAAAGAAGGTCAGAGCGTTCCTGTCGGAGTCGGACAACCCACATTAAAAATAGATGCTTTAACAGTAGGTGGTACTGCCATTTAATTAAGAAAAAAATATGACAGAACAACAGACATCGCAATATCACACAGGTTTTTATAGTTATCGACGTTTACTCCACTATCTTCGCTATTATTGGGGTTGGTTTTTATTAGGTATTATTGGCACTATTTTATTGGCCAGTACCGATGCCGGACTTATTTGGTTTTTAAAACCCTTACTTAATAAAGGTTTTGTCGATAAAGATGAGCATTTTATACATTATCTGCCTTTCATTTTAATCTTTGCTTTTTTATTACGTGGTGGAGCAAATTTTTCCTCAAGCTATTGCTTAGCGCGTGTTGCAAGAAGTGTGGTAATGAATATACGCCAGGACATACTTAATAAGTTGTTACGGTTACCAGCTAAATTTTATGATAATACGACATCGGGTCAATTGCTCTCTATCATTATTTATAATGTCGATCAGATAGCCATTGCAAGTACCAATTCTTTAATTACTCTAGTGCAAGAAAGTTTTTTTGTGCTTGGATTGATTGCCGTGATGATAATGGCGAGTTGGCAATTGAGTCTATTATTTTTTATTACCGTACCGACTATGATTTGGATAGCGCGCTATTCCAGTCGCCGTATGCGAAGTTTGAATAATGCGGTTCAAGATTCTATGAGTGAAATGACGCAAGTGGCAGAAGAAGTTATCGATGGCTATAAAGTGATTCGTACCTTTGGCGGCGAAGAATATGAAACTAAAAAATTTCAAACCTTGCTAGAAAGAAATAGATTTCGCGAATTAAAAGTCGTGGTCACTAATTCTTTAGCCAGTTCAGGTGTGCAACTTATTGCTGGCGCTATTGCGGTAGTCACTATCTGTTTAGCCATTTCACATTTAACACATATTACTGCGGGTGGATTTACTTCCATGGTAGGTGCCATGTTGTTATTACTAAAACCGATGCGTAATTTAGCCGCAGTAAATAGCATCATACAACGTGGAATTGCTGCTGCCGGCAGCATTTTTAATTTATTAGATGAAAAAAATGAACTTGATTCTGGTACGCATACGTTTAACGTACTAAAAGGTTGTTTAGAATATCGAAATGTAAGTTTTGCCTATTTATCTGACCAACCTGTCTTACAAGATATTAGTTTTACAATTAATCCTGGTGAGACCATTGCTTTGGTTGGCCGCTCCGGCAGCGGAAAATCTACGTTGGTGAATTTATTGCCACGTTTCTATGATAATTATTTAGGAAAAATTTTAATAGACGGTGTGGATATCCGTGAATTAAAACTAAAAGATCTGCGTAGTCAATTTGCTCTAGTATCGCAGCATGTGACATTATTTAATGATACCATTGCACATAATATTGCTTATGGGCAACTAAGCGATGTGAGCGAATCTATGATAATACGTGCGGCTAAGGCAGCACATGCCATGGAGTTTATCGAGCAATTACCACAAGGACTTGATACTTTAATTGGTGAAAATGGTGTGTTACTATCAGGTGGTCAACGGCAAAGGATTGCAATTGCACGCGCTTTACTTAAAAATTCCCCATTTTTAATTTTAGATGAAGCGACCTCTGCATTGGACACCGAAGCTGAGCGCCATATTCAAGCTGCATTAGAAGAACTTATGCATAATCGGACCACGTTGGTTATTGCACATCGACTTTCCACTGTAGAGAGAGCTAAACAAATTTTAGTGTTAGATGCAGGCTGTATTGTTGAAAGAGGGACACACCAAGAGCTACTCAAAAGAAATGGTTATTACGCCAAACTTTATAGTATGCAGTTTAGAGATTAGTTAAATTTATTTTAAAAATACAGAAATCATTATGGACGATGATTATTTAAATGGATTTTTTTCTTGGATAAATTAAAAAAATACTTTTATTTATGGATGCCTATTTTATCCGGTATTGCTGCGTTCACTCTAATAACAGGAGGAGAAATAGTTTGGCCAACTAACATAGATTGGCTTTTTTTACATGGCGATAATACAAGTAGCTTCGATGCTTGGCAATTTTTTAGACATACACCGATACTTCAAAATCCTTTAGGGGCTATTTATCCCTATGGTATGGGAATGGGAGGATCGATAATCTATTCAGAGCCTCTTTTCCTTTTTGCTTTCCCCTTTAAATTAATTTCTAGTTTTTTACCAACAACTTTTCAATATTCTGGATTGTGGATATTCTCATGTTTTATCTTACAAGCGATTTTTTCTTGGAAATTGCTAGAAAAAATCACCAATGATCGCTGGTTAAAATTATTTGGAAGTCTTTTTTTTGTTTTAGCACCGGCATTTCTTTGGCGTTTGCATGGCAGTTCATCATTTTTGGGACAATGGCTAATTCTAGCAGGAATATGGCTCTATTTATCGTCAAGTTTTCGCAGATATGCTTGGCTTAGTGTGTTAATTATCACGAGCTTAGTGCATGCTTATTTTCTTTTTATGTTATTGGCAATATGGGGAAGTGATCTAATAAAAAGAATAATTTTAAATGAATTGAAATACCTGGAAATAATAAAATATGCTTTTTTAACTATTTTAGTTCTTATATTAGTAATGTGGCAAGCAGGTTACTTTAGTATTCATAGTGGTTTTGAAGGCGCTGGTTTGGGTTATTTCAGAATGAACTTACTGTCTTTTTTTGATCCATCCGATGTTGTTTATAATAGCTGGTCTCGTTTTTTATCAAAGCAACCAAACACTCCGGGAGATTATGAAGGCTTTAGCTATTTAGGTTTTGGAATGCTTATATTAGGGATATTGGGACTGGCTAAATTCTTAGCACTAGACAAAAAAAAATACCTTATCGTTTTAAAGAGAATATTCCCTTTGCTAACAGTAAGTGTTTTATTAATGATATTTGCTCTATCTAATCGAATTGCATTGGGGCAACATGAAATATTAAGTTATAGGTTACCTGATTTTTTCTGTGTATTTAGAGCTTCTGGAAGAATGATATTGCCTATGTATTATTTGATCTATTTAGGCGTGTTTTATATAACAATTGAATCTTATAAAAAATTAAATATAAAATTACTAATTCTGATTTGCCTTTGCTTGCAAATTGTTGATTCTTCAAATATTTATAAGCATTTCAAAGATTATTTTACTCCAAAAAATAATTATATTTCTCCTCTAAAGTCAAACATTTGGACAGAAGCAGAAAAGAAATATAAAAATCTAGTGTATATTTTTCCAGAATATTTTTGGAAATTATTGCCATTAATTGATTATGCAGCATTAAATAAATTAAATACAAATATAGGTTATTTTGCCCGCATTGATTTTAAAAAAGCTTATAAAATTAAAGTTAAATTGATGGATAATATAATTAACGGAAAACTTGATCAGGATACAATGTATGTTATAAAAGAAAAACTATTAAGAAAAATTATTGTTAATTCGCAAATAAATTTTCCATATAAAGTAGTCGAAGCGGATGGTTTTTTTCTATTATTGCCAAATTGGAAGGATAAATCTACTGATGAAGAAAAGTTAAGCTGGAGTCGATCTAATTTATACAAGTTGGGAACCAATATTTCTCTGGAAACAAGTGAAAGTAATTTTAAAGACTATTTAATTTTATTTAATGGCTGGAATATACCCGAGGGTAAAGGTACTTGGTCTGAAGGTGATAATTCTACGTTCTTTCTAATTTTTGAAAAACTCCCTGAGTCTAATTTAATTTTAACCATTCATGCTATACCTTTTGTTACTGAAAAACATCCTAATCTAGCCGTAGATGTATTAGTGAATAATCATTTTGTAGGGAAGTTGCAGTATAAGCTTAATAATTTCTCATACGAGAATAAAATTGAAATACCTAAGACATTAATAAATACTAATGATTTATTAAAAGTTCAATTTATTTATAAAAAACCGATTTCACCAGCTATGTTAAAGATAAATGGCGACTCCCGTATGTTAGGTCTTTTCATTTCTTCTTTCAGATTAGACTCTAAAACAATTCTATAATTTCTAGGTTATATAGCTATTAACAAGGAGTAGAGTTCAAAGATGAAATTTAATAAAGAGATCAAACTATCTATAGTAGTACCTGTTTATAAAGAAGAAAAAAATATTCTTCCTTTTTTAAATAGAATCCAACCCCTATTACTAAGCATGACAACATCTTATGAAATATTATTTTGCCTAGATCCATCGCCCGACTTGACTGAAATAATTATAAGAAAACAAATGGAATATGATTCTGCGATTAAATTAATTCTATTGTCTCGTAAATTTGGACAGCCTGCAGCAACTATAGCTGGTATTTTAAATTGTAAAGGAGAAACCTGCGTAGTAATTGACGTAGATCTACAAGACCCCCCCGAATTAATAAAAGACTTGTATAATAAATTAAATGAGGGTTATGACGTTGTTTATGCAACAAGACGTTCACGAAAAGGAGAGTCATGGATTAAAAAAACCATTGCTTATTTGGGCTACATGTTAATAGCCAAATTAAGTGAAGTGCCTATTCCGCGAAACACGGGTGATTTTCGAATTATGAATCGCCGAGTTATTGAAGAACTGCGTCAATTACATGAGAAACACGGTTTTTTAAGAGGGCTCGTTGCTTTTGTAGGTTTTCGACAAACTTTTATTGAATTTAATAGGGAGCCTCGGTTGTTTGGAAAAAGTAAATATAATCGATATATAGGAGCATTAAAGTTAGCGCTTAATGGTCTTATCAGCTTTAGTACGCGTCCTTTACAAATTATGTCTATTATAGGTTTTCTCACAGCATCTTTTGGTTTCCTATTAGGTGGTTTTTTTGTATTACAAAAAATTACTGGGGTTAATTTAACTCCCGGATTATCTGTAACAATTTTAGCAATAACATTTTTTTCTGGTATTCAATTATTATTCTTAGGTTTAATGGGAGAATATGTTGGACGTATTTATGATGAAGTTAAACGCCGACCTATCTACATTATAGATAAAATTATTGATAATAATCCGTCGGTTTTTTTAAAAAAACTTTCTGAGGAAATTAAATCTAATTAATTAACTATAAATGTATTTAATTACTTGAATTTTAATAAGGATTTTAAATTGCGATATTTTGTAACTGGTTGTGCGGGATTTATTGGAAGCCATTTAGTCGATCGTCTCTTAATCCAAGGACATGAAGTTATAGGTTATGATAATTTATCAACAGGTGTTGTAGAATTTTTGCAGGTTGCAAAGCAGTTTTCAACCTTTAAATTTATTCAAGGAGATTGCCTCGACCAAAAAACTTTACTAGCAAGTATTCCTCCAGCATGTGATGGAATATTCCATTTTGCTGCTAATGCAGATGTAAAAAATGGTATTAATCATACTAATAAAGATTTGCAACAGAATACGATTGCGACCTTTAATGTATTAGAGGCTATGCGTATTACTGGTGTAAAAAAAATTATTTTTTCTTCAACAGGGTCTGTATATGGTGAGGCTGCTATCATACCCACTCCTGAAAATGCTCCTTTTCCGATACAAACATCACTCTATGGTGCTTCGAAGCTAGCGGCTGAAGGTTTAATTCAAGCTTTTAGCGAAGCTTTTGATATACAAGCCTATATTTTTCGTTTTGTATCTATTTTAGGCGAACGTTATACACACGGCCACGTTTTTGATTTTTACCGTCAGTTAGAAAATGATCCCAGACAATTAAAAATTTTAGGTGATGGAGATCAATCTAAATCTTATTTATACATACAAGATTGTATTGACGCTATTTTGTTAACTTTAAAAAAAGCTAATGAAAAAATTAATATATTTAATTTAGGTGTAAATGGTTACTGTCAGGTAAAGGACTCCGTTAAGTGGATTTCAGAAGCTTTAGATATCTCACCCGAATTAATCTATTCAGGAGGAAAACGAGGATGGATAGGAGATAATCCTTTTATATTTTTGGATTGTAAAAAGATTCGTGAATTAGGATGGCTGCCTAAGTTTAACATTCAGGAAAGTATAATTAAAACTTTAGATTATTTAAGAAAAAATGCATGGTTAATGGAGGTCAGAGTATGAAAGTTGCTGTAATAGGCTTATGGCATCTTGGTTGTGTTACAGCAGCTTGTCTTACTAAATTTGGTCATACTGTGGTTGCTTATGATGAAGATCTTCAACTTATTACTCATTTAAAACAAGGGATCGCACCCATATATGAACCTGGCTTAACTGAAATTATGAGTACTGCAAAAAATTCAAACGCATTATATTTCACCAATGATTCTTCTGATCTTAGAGATTCTAATATAATTTGGATAACTTACGATACCACGATCAATGAATTAGGCCAGGCGGATGTTAATGAAGTTAAGAATAGACTAATAAAATTATTTTCATACTTTAAAAATAATGCATTAGTTATTATTTCTTCGCAAATACCGGTAGGGACTACTCAAGAAATAATGAATATTTTCCAACAAAATTATAAAGACAAACAGCTTGATTTTGTTTATTCCCCCGAGAATTTACGTCTAGGTAAATCGATTGAGTTATTTCTGCATCCGGATCGTATCATTATGGGTACTCGTTCCGAATTAAATAAAGTTATTATTAAAAATCTCTTACAGCCTATAGCGGATAAAATAATTTGGATGTCTATTGAATCTGCTGAAATGACTAAACATGCTATCAATGCTTTTTTAGCGACTTCTATTGTTTTTATTAATGAATTAGCAACTTTATGTGAATATTTTGGCGCAGATGCTAATTCTGTTGCATTGGGATTAAAGACAGATATTAGGATAGGAGCTAAAGCCTATTTAGCGCCCGGTGGAGCATTTTCTGGAGGAACTTTAGCGCGAGATATTAATTATATATTGCAAATCAGTGAAAAAGTACACTTTGCTGCTGATTTTTTTAAAGCAATTTTATTAAGTAATCAGAGACATGAAAACTGGCTACAAAAAAAAATAACTGAAAATTTTGGTGAATTAAAAGGAAAAAGAATGGCTATTTTAGGGTTAGCCTATAAACACGGAACGGATTCTTTAAGACATTCTTTAGCCATTAATATTAGTTTATGGCTTAGCTCACAAGGTGTGATTGTAAATGCCTATGATCCCACCATAAAAAGTTTAGTACCTGAATTAGAAAAAATCATCTATTTGCAACCAGATATAGATTCTGCACTTGATAAAGCCGATGCGATTATTCTTGGAACTGAATGCCCAGAGTTTATGAATATTCAAATTGAACAATTAGCTACAGATTTGCGAAAACCTTACATATTTGATACGAGTGGTTTTTTAAGTAAGCAACTAGAGGGTAAAAAAGCTATTAAATATTTTAGAGTAGGATGTAATAATGAAATTACTGAATAAAAAAGCCATTATTAGCGGCGCTAGTAAAGGCTTGGGATCAGCTATTGCGCAAGCATATGTGAAAGCTGGCGCTAGTGTGGTGATCTGTGCGAGAAATAGAATCCAACTTTTAAAAAAACAGGCTGAATTACAGGGTATTGCATCTGTTAATAACAAAGTTATTGCTATTCCTACTGATGTCGCTTCACCTGAGCAAGTCGAATATTTAATTAAAATTGCTGAAGAGGAGTTGGGGGGCGTAGATATTTTAGTGGCAAATGCTGGGGTTTATGGGCCTAAGGGACCGCTCGAATCACTTGATTGGCAAGCATGGAGTGATGCAATAGATATTAATTTAAAAGGTACGGTTCTGCAATGCCGAGCTGTTATTCCTTTACTAAAAAAGCAAAAAAAGGGAAAAATTATTATCATATCAGGTGGTGGGGCCACTAAACCTATGCCCAACTTTAGTGCTTATGCTGCCTCTAAAGCAGGCATTGTACGTTTTTCAGAAACTCTTGCCAACGAGTTGCTGCCATTTAACATTGATGTGATGGCTATTTCACCCGGCGCGTTAAATACGGGCTTTTTAGATGAAGTGTTAAGTGCTGGGCCAGAAAATGTGGGACATAAGTTTTATCAAGTATCAATTGAGCAAGCAAAAACTGGCGGATCTTCACCGGAATTAGCAGCAGAATTATCTGTATATCTTGCTTCGGATGCAGCAGATGGTATTACTGGGAAATTGATTAGTGCGGTTTGGGATCCCTGGAATAATTTACATGAATACTATCCAGAAATTGCTATGACGGATATTTATACTTTACGTAGAATTAAACCTGAAATTCGTAAAAAATATGAGGAAGATTTATCATGAATGTTGCTATTATTGGCTGTGGTTTGATTGGTAATAAGCGAGCTCAGTGTTTAAAAGGTGGACATTTATTATATTGTGTGGATAAAAATTTGCAGCGTGCACAAAATTTAGCAAGTCAAACCCCCGGGTGTAAAGTGCTATCAAATTGGGAAGAGGTTATGTCTAAATCAGAGATAGATATAGTCATTATAGCCACTACACATGAAGTATTAACCGAAATTAGTTTGGCTGCAATTAAAGCTGGAAAAAACGTATTAATTGAGAAACCTGGTGCGCGATTTAGTAAGGAGTTGGAACCGGTTATAGTAGCTATGGAAAAATCTAATGTTATTGTGAAAGTTGGATTTAATCATCGTTACCATAAAGCACTTTTAAAAGCCTATGAAATATACAAAGCAGGTGAATTGGGTGAATTAATGTTTATTAGAGGTCATTATGGTCATGGTGGTCGAATCGGTTACGATAAAGAATGGCGTTCTAACCCTGAATTATCTGGTGGTGGTGAATTATTGGATAAGGGAATACATTTAGTTGATCTTTCACGTTGGTTTTTAGGCGAATTTGCTGAAGTAGAGGGTTTTGCACATACTTATTACTGGGATAGACCAGTGGATGATAACGGGTTTATTTTATTAAAAACAACCGCAAAACAAACTGCTTTCCTGCATGCCAGTTGTACAGAATGGAAGAATTTATTTTCTTTTGAAATTTACGGAAAAAAAGCTAAGTTAGAAATTCAAGGTTTAGGGGGTAGTTATGGCGTAGAACGTTTAAGTTACTATAAAATGTTGCCACACATGGGCCCTCCCGAAACATATATTTGGGAATATCCTATGGGTGATGATTCATGGCAGTTAGAGTTTTCTGCTTTAATAGATGATATTAAACATCGACACCAAGCAAATCCTGGGCTAAAGGATGCTCATGCTGCTTTAACGATAGTAGAAAAGGTAGCGCAAGGATCGGGTTATGCTTATCACACGTAGTCCGTTAAGAATTTCTCTTGGAGGAGGAGGTACTGATTTACCTTCTTATTATTCTAAGCATGGTGGGTTTCTTATTGCTGCTGCGATCGATAAATATGTCTATATCACGCTACATCAAACTTTTATAGAAAACTTAATTATAAAATATTCTAGTTTAGAAAAAGTTAATAAACTTGACGATATTCAACACCCTATTATTCGAGAATCGTTAAAATATATTGGAATTGAAGCTTCGCATTTAGAAATTTCTAGTATGGCTGATATACCCGCAGGTACCGGTTTAGGTTCATCAGGTAGTTTTACTACGGCGCTTTTAAAAAATCTTCATGCCTACAAAAAAAATTTAGTTCATCCCCAGGATTTAGCAGAACAAGCTTGTCATATTGAATTAGAACGAGTCGCGGAACCTATTGGAAAACAAGATCAATATATAGCGGCTTACGGTGGATTGACATGTTTTGAATTTTCCCCAGAGGGTAATGTTAGTGCCAATCCTTTAAAAATAGTTTTAGATACACTCTATCAACTGGAAGATAATTTATTGTTATTTTTTACTGGCTATTCTCGTTCTGCATCAACTATTCTAAAAGAACAAGACGAAAAAAGTAAAAATAATAATCAAGAAATGATCGAGCATCTACATTTCATTAAAGAACTTGCATTTGCAAGTAAAACCGCTTTAGAAGCAGGAGATTTAATTGAATTTTCTGCCTTGATGAATAAGCATTGGTCACATAAACAAACCCGATCTAAAAACATGAGTAATACAAAAATTAACCAATGGTATGAGTTAGCTCTTAATAATGGGGCTTTAGGGGGAAAACTAATTGGTGCAGGTGGAGGAGGATTCTTGATGTTTTTTGCAAAAGATAAAGTGCTATTACGGCGAAAGATGAGAGAGGCTGGCCTCCAAGAAGTGAGATTTCGCTTCGATTTTGAAGGGACTAAATTAATTGCTCAATCATAAAATGAATAAATTATTTCCTATAGTTATTTTAGCCGGTGGTTTAGCAACGCGATTAGGGTCATTGTCTAAAAAGACACCTAAATCTTTGATTATAGTGAATGAAGAACCTTTTATTGCACATCAATTACGGTTACTAAAAAGCCAAGGGTTCGAAAGAGTGATTTTATGTATCGGTTATTTAGGTGATTTGATCCGAGAATATGTGAAAAACGGTAAGCAATTTGGGTTGTCAGTAACTTATGCGAACGATGGTAAAAAATTATTAGGCACAGCTGGAGCCATAAAGAATGCATTATCCCTAATAGAAGGAAATTTTTTTGTGTTATATGGTGATAGTTATTTAATAGTCGACTATAAAAATATTCAGAGGATTTTTGAAGAACAAAAAAAACCTGTTTTAATGACCATTTTTAAAAATAATGATATAGGTGATGTCAGTAACATAGAGTTAGTTGGAACTCAAATTATTAAATATGATAAAAAAAATAAAACCAATAATATGAGCCATATTGATTATGGCTTATCTTTGTTTGCAAAAAATATTTTCCTTAATAATGACTTTTACGGTGATTTGAGCGATCTTTACCGGAAGCTCGTTGAAGAAAATCAATTAGCTCACTATGAAGTTTTTCAGCGTTTTTATGAAATAGGTTCACTCAACGGTTTAAGTGAATTTAAAAAACTCATGAAAGAAAAAAAGGCATCCTTATGTCCGATAATATAAAATGGCCCAAAATTTTTCCAGAATTAACTGCAAAACAAAAAAGGATCAGTAATGATTTCATACATTATTGGCATACCATATTACCTAAAAAATATATTTCTATAGAAAATTTTAATAATAATTATGTTATTGAGAATAAGCCACTTAATTTTATAAAAACATTAGAAATTGGTGCAGGCCTTGGTGAGCATCTCTTTTACGAAACTTTATCTTATGAACAACGTAAAAATTATGTTGCTTTTGAATTACGTGCAAATATGGCAGTACAAATAAAAAATAATCATCCTGATATACAAGTTATAGTTGGCGATTGTCAGAGGAAGATCCCAGTTCAAGATAATGAGTTTGATAGGATTCTAGCCATACATGTATTGGAGCATCTACCTAATTTGCCTGCAGCGATTAAGGAAATTTATAGAGTGTGTCATAAAAAAAACGGTTTTTTTGCTGTAGTTATTCCTTGCGAGAAGGGAATGGCCTATTCATTCGCAAGAAAAATTTCTGCGCAAAGAATTTTTGAAAAAAGATATAAGCAATCTTATAAATGGTTTATAGAACGCGAACATGTCAACGTTCCAAAAGAAATCCTAGAAGAAATTACTCCTTATTTTAAATTAGAATCTCAAAAATTTTTTCCATTTAATTGGTTGCCATTTATTTGGTGTAATCTTTGTATAGGGCTTATTTTTAAGCCAATATTAAACCAATAAATTTTATTGGTTTATATAATATCATTTTATATTTAAATATTTTAAATGGAACACTTTTTTATGAAAGTAGGTAATGATAAATGGCCTAAAATCTTTTCAGAATTAAATGAAGAACAAAAATGGATACGTGATGATTTCATGAAATATTTATATACTATTTTTCCCAAGAAATTTTCATTTCTCGAACGTTTTAATAATAATTATATAATTAAAACTAGACCTGCAACTTTTACTAAAACTTTAGAAATTGGAGCAGGTTTAGGTGAGCATATCTTTCATGAACAACTTTCGGATTTGCAGAGACAAAATTATGTTGCTCTTGAATTGAGAGAAAATATGGCTGAAGGTATACGGAATAAGCATCCTGATATTCAAATTTGGGTAGGAGATTGTCAGGAAAAAATTCCTGCGCCCGATCATGAGTTTGATCGGATTATTGCTTCCCATGTCTTGGAGCATCTTCCGAATTTACCTAAAGCCATTAAAGAAATTTATCGCGTGTGCCATAAACAACAGGGTGTTTTTTCTGTAGTCATTCCTTGTGAAGGTGGATTTGGGTATTCGATTGGAAGAAAAATTTCTGTACAAAGAATCTTTGAAAAAAGATATCAACAAACCTATAAATGGTTTATTGAACGAGAACATGTCAACGTGCCGCAAGAAATTTTAGATGAAATTCAACCTTATTTTAAATTAGTATCACGTGAGTTCTTTCCTTTAAAATTTTTACCCTATACTTGGTGCAATATTTCTATAGGCCTGAATTTTAAGCCAAAAAAACTAGATGAGATTACAGATCAACCTATTTATTTTGATTAAAATGGATTTTATATGTTTGCAGAAAAATTTTTATCAGAAACTAAATTTATAATTAATGAGTTAAATTTAAATCATATTGAACAAATAGTAGATTTGTTACTAGAAATAAGAGAAAAAAAAGGACGTTTGTTTTTTTTGGGTGTAGGCGGTAGTGCGGCGAATGCTTCACATGCTGTGAATGACTTTAGGAAAATTGTAGGAATCGAAGCTTATACTCCAACTGATAACATTGCTGAATTAACAGCGCGGACAAATGATGATGGTTGGCGTTCGGTTTTCTCAAACTGGTTGGCAGCGAGTCAATTATCTGCCAAGGATATGTTATTTGTTTTGTCTGTAGGCGGAGGCGATTTGCAAAAAAATATTAGTCCTAATCTCATCGCTGCTTTGGATTACGGGAAGGAACAAGGTTGTAAAATAGTGGGTATTTTGGGTAGGGACGGAGGTTATACTGCAAAACTTGCTGATTCCTATGTATTAATTCCAACAGTTAATGTGGATCACATTACACCGCATGCAGAGGCCTTCCAAGCTGTGCTATGGCATCTAATGGTTGCACACCCCAAATTAAAAGTCACAACCACAAAATGGGAATCTGTGCCGGTGTAAATTCATTATGGCCGGCTAAAAACAATACGCAGATAAAAAATTTTGTCAGTTGCAGGTTTAACACATTTTAATTATTCACCATGATAATTTTGTTTAACAATTTAACGAGTATTTCCAGAATGTGTTGGCGTAAATTCAGATTGATTCAGGAATCTTTTTTCTTCAGTTAAGGAGTAGATTGGATGAAACTCAAAGATTTAACTGTTAAATTATTTGCTGACGGAGCAGATATAGCAACCATGTTTGATTTATATCAAAACACTTTAATTAAGGGATTTACAACCAATCCCACTTTAATGAAAAAATCCGGCATCACCAATTATCAAAAATTTGCTTTAGAAATTTTACAGGTGATTCCAGATCGACCTGTTTCATTTGAAGTTTTCTCAGATGAGTTGATTGAAATGAGACGCCAAGCATTGGCTATCAATGCATGGGCAGAAAATGTTTATGTTAAAATCCCAATTACAGATACTTATGGTAAATTTACTTTCAAGTTAATTAAAGACCTCGCTCAGCAAGGGGTCAAACAAAATATTACTGCATTGACTACGTATGAACAAGTAGTACAGGTAAGCCGAATATTGGGAAATATTACGCCCGCCTATATTTCGGTTTTTGCGGGGAGGGTTGCTGATACCGGTATTGATCCAGTACCCTTGATGACTAAGTCTGCCGAATTTTTAAAAGACAGACCGAATCAACAGCTAATTTGGGCAAGTCCTAGAGAAGTGTTTAATATCATACAAGCTGAAAATAGTCATTGTCATGTTATCACATTGACCAATGATATTTTAAAAAAATTGGATTGGATAGGTAGAGATTTAAACGAAGTTTCTTTGGCTACAGTGAAAATGTTTAGAAAGGATGCTATAGAGGCTGAATTTGTATTATAAGAAAATGAGATAAAAATGTTTAATTTTCTATCCGCAGTACTTGTTTTCTGCATTACTATATTTGGTGTTGTTCTATTACGCCCTTTAGCTTTACGCCTGGATTTAATCGATACACCCGATATTCGAAAACAACACCAAGGCAACATCCCTTTGATAGGTGGTTTAGCGATGTTAATGGGTTTATTAGTTGGCTTATTAACCTTGCCTATTTCTCTACAAAGTTATCGTAGTTTCATTGCTGGATCGGCTTTATTAGTTTTTGTTGGCATGTTAGATGACTTTCGAGAACTATCACCAAAAAGTCGTTTTTTTGCACAAATTGCTGCAGTATTATTGATGATTTTTTGGGGAAATAATTATATTACACATCTGGGCAATCTGATCTTTTTTAAAGATATTTATTTAGGTCATTACACCAGTTTAATCGTGACATTGATTGCCGGATTGGGAATAATTAATGCCATTAATATGATAGATGGTATTGACGGGCTGGCAGGAACCTTAGTCTTAGTGGAATTAATTTTATTAATTTTTGCGGCTATGTTTACCCAACATTTTTCTGCTGCAAGTATTTTGCTGCTAATGGTTACTAGTGTGCTAGGTTTTCTTTGCTTTAATTTTCCTTTTTTCAGTCGCGCGCATGCACAGGTATTCATGGGTGATGCTGGAAGTATGTTGTTAGGCTTTGGTTTAGTATGGTTTTTAATAGAACTTTCACAAAGCAATTTTCGGCCAATAACGCCAGTGACCATGTTATGGATAATGTCAATGCCATTATTTGATGCTACAGCGGTCATGCTATATCGGTTAATAAAAGGCCAATCGGTTGTTTTTTCAGATAGACAACATGGTCATCATTTATTATTAGCTGTAAATTTTTCTCCTCTACAAATTAATATACTTTTCGGTTGTACAAATTTTGTATTAGGTTTAATTGGTTTGTGCGCTTTTTATTATCAGTTTAATGAAAGCATTATGTTTATGAGTTTTTTACTAATTTTTATTATTTATTTTTTTGTTGTCAATAATTGCCGCAATTCGTTTATAAAAAATAAAAAATAGATTATTTTTTGTGCGTTTATTAACTGAAAATTAAAAAATACTTGCTTTCTTTTACAATTATGTATAAAAACTAAGTGTCACTAGCTGTTCTATAGTGTAATGCTATAAGCAGTGGATTAGTGACAGAAAAATTTTTCTTATCCATTTTTATACAGGGGATAGATGATCATGATCATGAAAAAGTCTGGTTTAATTATTGCTGCTACTGCAGCCGCTATATTCTTATCTGGTTGTGCAACAGGTGCGCGAAACATTCCAGAAAATACACCAATCTGTGAAACACCTTGTGCACCACCTTGTGCCGCTCCATGTAATACATGTAAATGTATGAGCCGATGCAAGCAAGTATGTCCTCCAAAAAGACATCACCGCCGTCACCATCGTCGTTGCAGAACTGCTGAAAATGCAACCAGCCAAATGAATGGATAATAATTAATTATTAGTATGGCTATTCTTTAGCTGTATGACTGTGTAGAATGAAGCCGCGTAACAATACGCGGCTTTTTTTTGTTATGAGATTTTTTATAGGTTAATTCCTGACGATGGATGCTTTTCTAGGTTTTGGTCTTGGTTTACGAACCCAACATTATTCTTACATTTTAGAACATCGACCTAAAATAGATTGGTTTGAAGCGATAACTGAAGATTATTTAGTACCCGGCGGAAAACCTCTTCATTATCTTAATCGTATTCGTGAATTTTATCCATTAGCTATGCATGGTGTTTCTTTATCAGTAGGAAGTTGTGATCCGCTTAATATGGAATATTTAAAAAAAGTAAAAATATTGGCTGATAAAATACAACCGGTTTGGATCTCTGATCATTTATGCTGGACGGGAATTGATGGCTTAAATATGCATGATTTATTGCCTTTACCTTATACTGAAGAAGCGGTAAAACATGTGGTTGATCGGGTTAAACAAGTACAAGATTTTTTAGGCCGACAGATTTTATTAGAAAATGTTTCTAGTTACATTGAATATTGCGATTCTAAAGTCCCTGAATGGGAATTTTTAACGTCTATCGCTGAACAAGCCGATTGTTTAATCTTACTTGATATTAATAATATTTATGTCAGCTCTGTGAACCATCATTTCGATCCATTAGACTACTTAAATGCAATCCCTATCCATAGAGTACGTCAGTTTCATTTAGCGGGACATAAAAATTGTGGGGATTATATTATTGATACACACGATGCACCCATTATCGATGGTGTTTGGTCGCTATATGCACAAGCAGTCAAAAGATATGGCAGGGTTGCCACCATGATAGAACGTGATGATGATATACCTGAGTTTCCTATTTTATTCGACGAATTACAACAGGCCAAAAAGATAGCAAAAAACATTTGGAAAGAAAATGTCTGCATTAGCTAATTTGCAACAGAGTTTGCAAACCCATGTCATGGGTGAAGATGAGCAAATTTTAAACCAGTTAGTGATGCCGGTTAGAGGCACGATACACGAGCGCTTAGCTGTCTATAGTAATGCTTATGATTGGCGCTTGATAGATGCTTTACATCAAGAATACGGATTGCTAGCTAAACTATTAGGTGATGAAGCCTTCTCCGAGCTGGCAGAAGCCTTTATCGATGCGTATCCATCACAATTTTATTCGATAGCAATGTTTAGTGAACCTTTAGCGCAATTTTTAGGCGAATATACCCCTTACTCTGAACAGCCCCATTTAAGTGAATTAGCAAAATTGATTAAAGCCTTAATTGTTAGTTTAGAAGCAGCTGATGCTTCTTTCTTAAATTTTGAAGCTTTAACGAATATTGCAGAACAAAATTGGCCGTCTTTGTGTTTTAAATTTCATCCCTCGGTACAATATTTTTGCTTTAATTATAATAGCTACGCGATCTGGCAAGCCTTAGTCCAAGAAAAATCGGTACCGAACGTACAAATGACGAAGACTCATTGCGTGGTCTGGCGTAAAGAATTACAGTCCTACGCAGTTGCTTTAACCGAGGTCGAAGCATTAGTATTAAACCTCCTACAACAAGGTTCTTGCTTTGCGGATGTCTGTGAAGCAGTTTATGATAAAGGTTTTATGGTTGAATCCCAAGCAGCAAGCTTTGTGGCTAATTTATTAGCAACTTGGCTAAATAATCATTTATTTTCGGAGGTTAAACTCTCTTAAATGGCGACACGATATATATTTATTACGGGTGGTGTAGTTTCTTCCTTGGGAAAAGGTATTGCTGCAGCCTCCTTGGCGGCCATTTTAGAGTCAAGAGGGCTTAAAGTTAGCTTGCTAAAGTTGGATCCCTACTTGAACCTTGATCCCGGTACGATGAGTCCTTATCAGCATGGCGAAGTTTTTGTCACAGAAGATGGCGCGGAAACTGATTTGGATTTGGGTCATTATGAGCGCTTTGTACGCGCTAAAATGACTAAAGACAATAATTTTACAGCGGGGCAGATTTATGCTCGGGTATTACGTAAAGAACGCCGCGGTGACTATTTAGGTGGTACCGTGCAAGTTATTCCGCACGTTACTGATGAAATTAAACAAGCGATATTAAAAGGCGCGCATGGAGCGGATATTGCTTTAGTCGAAATTGGTGGTACGGTAGGGGATATTGAATCGTTACCATTCCTAGAAGCGATTCGTCAATTACGTATCGAACTAGGTACTCAATTTACGTTATTTATTCATTTGACCTTAGTCCCTTATATTAGTACTGCAGGTGAAATCAAAACAAAACCGACTCAACATTCCACTAAAGAATTACGTTCAATAGGCATATCGGCCGATATGCTTATTTGTCGATCAAAAGAAGAAATCCCCGAACATGCACGAGAAAAAATCGCCTTATTTACCAACGTTGAATTGTCTGGCGTTATTTCATTACCCGATGTGAATAATATTTATCGAGTACCGTTGTTATTACATCAACAAAGTGTGGATGAAAGGGTATTACAACGTTTTGGTTTGAAAGATTACCCTCCTGCGGATTTAAAAGCTTGGGCAGAGGTGGTTGCTGCTAAAGAAAATCCTACCGCTGAAGTGAAAATTGGCATGGTCGGTAAATATATGGGTCTTGCAGATTCCTATAAATCTCTGAGCGAAGCTCTAGTGCATGCAGGAATTAAAACACATACGCATGTGAATGTGGTCTACATTGATGCTGAAGCTTTAGAACAGCAGGGCGTAAAGCTACTCGAGCCTTTAGACGCAATTCTGGTCCCGGGTGGTTTTGGTAAACGTGGAATAGCAGGTAAGATTCTAGCTGCACAGTATGCCCGTGAAAATAAAATCCCTTATCTAGGAATTTGTTTAGGTATGCAGACGGCCTTGATTGAGTTTGCTCGACATGTAGCAGGATTAAATAATGCTCATAGTACAGAGTTTGATGCGGATACACCTTATCCTGTCGTAGCTTTGGTAACAGAATGGACTACAGCCGATGGTCAACGTGAAAAACGCGATAAAGATTCTGATTTAGGTGGAACGATGCGTTTAGGTGGCCAAATTTGCTGTCTAAAACAAGGCAGCAAAGCCAGAAAGTTATATGGTCGCGATAGTATTATTGAACGCCATCGACATCGTTATGAAGTTAACAATCAATTATTACCTTGCTTAGAAAAGGCTGGATTAATAGTTTCCGGCCGTTCTGAAGATGGAACATTGGTGGAGATGATCGAACTGGAAAACCATCCTTGGTTTATAGGTTGTCAATTTCATCCGGAATTTACATCGAATCCACGTGATGGTCATCCTTTATTTGTAGGTTTTGTTGAAGCGGCCAAATTACAACATAAGCATTTAACGGAAAGTGCTAATTTACCATCGAATTTTTAAAATTTCTGGAAAAAATTAAGGGCTAGAAATTGGTTTAGTACAGGATACGACACATCTAATGCCAAACGGGTATGAAATCCACTTTCCTAATATTAATTCCAAGTCCATAAGAGTAGAGAGTAATTTATTTTTACTGGTCTGACGAATTTCTTTTTCCACTAATTGACGTTGTTCAGCAACTGATCTTGACAGAAATCTCTTGTTCCAAAACTTAGCCAAGAAAAAAGCGGGATAAATAAAAGTGCCTAAATGAGAACGATTGCTTACCTTAAAGCCTTGTTTTGTGATTAATTCGCAGAGCATTGAAAGTTTATATCGGCGAAAATGCATGCAGATTTTATCATGCGTATCATACAAATGTGGACCTGCGGGTACTTCCAGAATAAGAACGCCATTAGGCTTCAAAATTCGGTAAATTTGTTTTAATGTAGAGAGATCGTCTTCAATATGCTCTAAAACGTTTAATAGGACGATAGCATCTATGCAGTTATCAGGGAGAGGGCATTGCAATATGTCAAAGCGCAGCAATGGAATGGTAAGTTGCTTAGATAATTCTAAAAGTGGCTTATAAACTACATCAGCACCTATGAGCATAGCCTGAGGGAGCAATTGTTTTATTTTTTGTAACATATAGCCAGATGAACAACCTATTTCTAAAATGATAGGCATGGTTAATGGAACCAAGTTTTTTTTTAATTCAGAAAGCGTGTAATTTCGAGAAGCTTTATCGATAAAATGATTATCTCCGGCAGTATTTTCGTGACATGAAGTTAAATCATCGTTCCAACCAGAATTATTAGTGCTGTAATGTAATATTTTAGTTCGTTCACTCCCAATCTGAAAATCATGGCCGGTCCATAGTGGATAAGGACCATTTTGCATAAGTGGGGGCAATTGAAAGGGTAACTCCATCGTTTATTCCTTTATAGATAGATAACTTGAGTGACAAGTTTTAGCATTTTACAGAAAAAAATTTTCCTTAAATAAAGCCATGAAATGGAAACAATTTTCAAGACAACAGCAGTTGACGGGTTATGTTGAGCTGAGTATATTCGTGGTTTAAAATTTTTATATTAAAAAATATAATAGCAGAATTATGGCTAAATCCACATTTTATGAAAAATATCATCTTGCTTGGGAGGATATTTCAGATGGATTGAAATCTTGGCGAATTTGGCTATTACTTGCTTGGCATGAGGTGAAACTTCGCTATCGCCGTTCTACACTGGGCCCGTTCTGGATTACCATCAGCATGGCGATCACTATCTATACCATGGGTGTACTCTATGGCCACTTATTTAAGATTGATTTAGCGTTATATTATCCTTTTCTGGCAACAGGTATTTTAGGTTGGAATTTGATTTCATTGATTGTTAATGATGCAACGATGACCTTTGTCAATGCTGATCAATTTATAAAACAAATGAAACAACCCTACTCATTTTTTATGTTTCAATCTGTGACGCGAAATTTTATTATATTTTTCCATAACATTTTAGTATTAATTCCATTGATATTTTTTTTTCACCTTAAAATTAATATTAATACATTGTTTATATTTATTAGTTTATTGATACTTTGGATCAATGCAATTTCATATAGTACTATACTTGCGCTTTTAGGCACGCGATTTCGAGATATACCCATATTAGTAGCCAGTTTAATACAAATAGTATTTTTCATGACTCCCATCATGTGGTCGCCAAGTATTTTACCTGTTCGCTATCACTATATTATTGACTTAAATCCTTTTGCACAATTTATGGAATTATTTAGAAACCCTTTGTTAGGCACGTTGCCCTCACACTATACATTAGTTACGACCTTAACGTTGACTATATTAGGTGTTTTTTCTGCATTTATAATATTTAGCCGCTACCGCCCCAGAATTGCCTATTGGTTATAATGAGTATATTTCCATGGCATTAATAAAGCTTGATTCCTTAACAATTGATTTTCCTATCTATCATTTAAATGCGCGTTCAATTCGAAAGCAGTTTCTACGCCTAACAGGGGGTGCTTTGCGTAAGGAAACAGCACATACGGTTATTGTTAAGGCTTTAGATGATATTACCTTCACTTTAGAGCACGGTGATCGAGTGGGTCTTATTGGCCATAATGGTGCAGGAAAAAGTACTTTATTACGTGTGCTGGCTAAAATTTATGAACCTAATCAAGGAAGCATAAACATTCAAGGTAGAGTATCTCCGCTTTTGAACGTCATGTTAGGTATTAATCCTGAATCAACTGGTTATGAAAATATCTTAGTAAGAGGTCTTTTGCTAGGTCTTAGTCGAGAAGAAATTCAAGCCAAGATGCAGGAAATTGCTGATTTTACCGAATTAGGTGATTATTTGTCTGTGCCTATCCGCACTTATTCAGCAGGTATGCAATTACGCTTAGCTTTCGCTGTAGCTACATGTATAAAACCAGATATTTTGTTGATGGATGAGATGATAGAGGCTGGAGATGCAACTTTCAAGAAAAAAGCAGAAGGACGATTGGCTGAGTTCATTGAACAATCCAGTATTATGGTGCTGGCTTCACATAGTAATGAAACTATTCAAAGGCTTTGCAATAAGGTTGTGATCTTAGAAAAAGGAAAACTTAAATATTTTGGCTCCATGAAAGAAGGATTTGAAAAATATATGGCTATCAATAATTAATTAAAGAATAATTAGGTTATTTTCAGTAATTTTTATAATTTAAATTAATGGATTTATTTAAGTGGGTAAAAAAGTACTTTATTTCGTAGAATATACTTGGCTTTTAATTTTACTAATACTAGTTAGTTTGTATTATTTAAGTCAATCCAACATAATATCAGTTTTTAATTCAGATGTAATACTTTTACCGAGCTTATTCAAAGATTTGCTAGTAAATAATAATCACTATAGAGATTGGTTTCTTAGCCCAGCGCCTCATTTATTTCCAGATGCTTTTTTGTTTTTTTTTATTGTATTACTTACTAAAAACATTTACTTCGAGTTTCTTATTTTTAAATGGATTAGAATAGTATTAATATATTGTATAGTAAAATATTTATATAGGCATTTTTTCACAAGAAAAATGGCAATTGTTTTTTCTTTATTGGTGACAAGTCTTTTAGTTATTTTAAGTCTTCGAGAGTTTCTAGCCTATAATACCTTTTTAATACCATCAGCACATGAATCGGAATTCATAATAGGACTACTACTCTTAACAATAACAATAAATTTAGTGCATAATACAAAAGCTAATGGTAATTTCAAAGTTTTGTGTAGTATTTTTGTTATTTTAATTTTTGCATGTAGCGCTTCTGATTTATTATTTATTGTTCAGTTTTCAATACCACTTACTCTTGCTTTTATAATACTCTATGTAAAAAAAAGGATAGAACTAAAAGAATTAGTAACTTTATCTAGCTTGTGCCTTATACCTACTATGTTAGGAAATTTTTTATCTAATTATATGGTACCACATCAAGTATTATTTAATTATTTAGATAATCCATCAATAAAAAATATTTCTGGTAAAACAATAATTTTTCAACTTTTAGAATTAATAAAAGTATTTAAATCGATATTTATTCACCTTCCATGGTATATTTTCATCTTATTTTATTCAAGTATAATATCTATTTTCCTAGTAGGAATATTAAAAAAAGTACATAAAAATAATATAAATCAAAAAACATTTTTTATAAGTACTTTTATATGTTCTTGTATAGTAACTAATATTTTAGCGCTTTTAATGTTAATTCATGGAGTGGCTGATAGATATTTATTACCTCTTTATTACTTCCCATGTTTGCTATTTTTTCTTCCACTCTCTATTTTTGAAACAAAATTAATATTAAAAAAAATATTTACAGCAATATTTTTAATAACGTTACTTTATTGCTTGATAAAAATAACGCCAGCATTTTTTAAGCAAAATTTACAACCAAAATTTAGTTATTATCCTACAGAAATAAGTTGCATTGATCGAGTTCTACCAGCTAATGCACATGGGATAGCGGAATATTGGGATGCTAATGTTTTATCATTATTAAGTAAAAAAAATATTACCGTAGTGCCCGTATCAGTATTTTTAGAACCAACGTATTGGGAAATTAACAGTACAATACTAGCCAAACCGAGTAATTTTGTAATACTTTCGCATATCAATCCAATTTTTGATTTAATTCCAAATATAGTGTACGCAACCTATGGAGCTCCAGAAAAAATCAGCCAATGTGGAAACAAACAGATACTTATTTATCCTGAAGACTCATTAAGGCCAATAAAAAAACCTCTTTTTATGCATTCCGGAGACTCATATAATTGGCCGGCAATTTTATTACCCAGCTTAATTCCAAATTCAAAAAAAGAAAATAAACGCATTGCACAACCAAATGATTTAAGAACTTTTATAAGTTACGGACCTTATATCATTTTACCTGAAGGAAAGTATCACTTTTATATTCATTATAAAAGCGACGCTTCTCCAAAAACAAGAATTGCTTTTTATGATGTATATAGTAATACCATTGGCGAAATCACTAAAAGCTTTATTTATGGATCAAAAGGTAAACTTAATGATATAAGTGGAAAATTTAAAGTCAATAAATCACAAAACAATAAAGATAAATTTGAAATTAGAGTCTTTTTTCTAGGGGGTGCAACATTTGAGCTTGAAAATATTACTTTAGTCAGAAGTTAACTGTAAAAAAGCCTTTAGAAAATTTTTACAAACGACAATTTTAAAAAAGGGACAATTTAAATGAGTAATAAAAAATATTATTGGCTGTTAGAGCTAACGGCAATATTAATCATAATTAGTGCAACAACTATTTTTTATTTAAACCAAAATTGGATAGGTTTGGTTTTTAACTCAGATATACTTTTTATTCCTGATATGTTTAATGATTTAGATCACGGTGGAATTATTAAGGATTGGATAATAGCCACTACAGGTATGTTTTTTCCAGATTGGCTAATATATTATATCGCCTATTTTTTTACTAAAAAAGTGTATTTTCAATTTCTAATAATCGCCTGTTTAAATACATTTCTATTATATTTAATGATAAGGCTTATTTATAGTCAATATTTTAAACAACAAGACACTTTAATTTTTTCGATAAGCTCTATAGTAATTTTTTTATTTTTTTCCTTTAACGTGCAGGAACCATATGTATTCTTGATGGTGCTAGGACAATATATGGGTGGATTTATTGTAGGTATGTTTTATATTTATCTACAAATAAAAATTATAAATAACAATAAATATAATAGTACAATTATGTTTTTAATTCTAACGAATTGTATCTCATTAATAATGGGAATGTCAGATGTGCTTTTTTTAATACAATTCCTGATGCCAATTTTAGTAGCATACCTATTCCTATATTTAAACAAAAAATCAAGTACAAAAAAAGTCTTTTTGTTTTCGATCGTTCCAATTTTATTTTTTATTTGTGGATTTTTATTTATTAATAAAGTAATAACCAACTCTAAAATATGGGACTTAATAACGTTGTCGCAAACTAGCAATGTTTCTTATAACTTTATTAAACATAAACTTCTCTATTTTAAAGCAAGCTGGCGAGTTTTTAGCCAATATTCAATCATAACCTGTATGTATGTGTTTTTTTATTCTGTAATTACATTCATTATAATTAAAATTATTTTTATAAGACAAAAAATTGAAGAAAAATTTTTTTTTAACGTTGAAAAAAATATATTTTTGACTGTTATAATTTTTTTTAGTGTAGCAATAAATATCGTTAGTTTCATTGTATTGGATAAAGATTTAGCCGTCAGGCATTTAGAACCCTTTTTCTACTTTCCAATCGTGACATTTTTTTTTATTGCTTTATTGTTTAAAAAAAATATAAATGCATTTATTTTTTTTAAAACACTTGCTTTTTTGTACATAATATTAAGTATAATTTATTTAATTACAGAGCGTAAAAAAATCGTAATTAAAAAAGACTTTTATCCGTATGAAGTTGCCTGCATTGATAAAGCGTTAAAAAACCAAGGTCATTATGGTGTCGCTAATTATTGGACAGCTAGACCATTTACTATGTTTAGTCGCCAGAAAATTTATATCACGTCTGTTTTTAACAATTTAGCTCCTTTTAGTATTGCAAGCAATTTAAAGCTAATAAATAGTAAAAATGCTTACAGTTTTGTTATTATGAACGTAACTTCTATGATACCCACTCCCAACGCAATTGAGTTAAATGAAACTGATATTATTAATATAAATGGAACTCCACAAAAAAAAATAATTTGTGGATCTAAAAAAATACTTGTTTATAAAGATAATAGTTTTAAAATACCTGTTTTAAAAATTAAAGGTGATTCATTTTATTGGCCTGCGTATTTACTTCCTACCCAATTTTCAAATAGTTCTCCTGCAGAATCCATAGAACGTTTTGTTAAATCAAGAGATGGACAAGGATTTGTTAGTTTTGGACCTTATGTAACTTTACTACGCCGGGTAAATATCAAGTTCACATTGTCTACAAGAGTAATTTACCTACTCATAAAAAGATTGGGTTTTGTGATATTTCGTCAGGTCTAGGAAATTCAGTTAGTAAGAATTTTGATTTAATGGCAACTAATAATACATATCGAACATTTAGTCAAAACTTTGTAGTTCCTAAAGAATTAGATAATAATATTTACGAAATTAGATTTTACACTAATGGAACTTCTAACATCTATCTACGGGGAATAAGCTTAAATAAATTGTAAAATAATTTAAAAGTTAGATAGCTATTTATGCTAACTTTGAAGCTTACGAAGGGTTTCCATAGTTTTTGAAAGTGCATTAACAATCTCTAATTGATTGAAGCCAGCAATTAAATTAAAATATTTTGAGGTTGTTGTTAGATGTTCATGAGCAATATGATAAAAATTGTTTCTGCAGGTAAAATCTAAAAAATTCGGGTATTCTATTGCATAGATATATGGAAATATATTACGTAATCTTTCCTGAAATTCAGGCAAACTTATTCTGTGAAAAACATTTAAACACCAATGGTTCATTTCTAGTAAAACTGTGGGTTTAAATTTTTTTAAGGTTTTTAATCCACCCTCAAGGGCATGCACTTCATAGCCTTCAAGATCCATTTTAATAAAATCTAGTTTATTAAAATTAAAATCTTCAAAAACTTCATCTAATAAATTAACTTTTACATGGTATGTAAAATGTTTATCATCCGCTTGATATTGATCCGAAATAAAAGCTCCTGCTAAAAAATCTTGAGTTGCTTGCATAGTTATTTCAGCATTCTTATTCCCTACGGCAAACTGGTGTAGAGAAATATTCTTTTTATTTGTTCTGCTAATATTTTGTTTTAAAAAATTAAAAGTAGGTTCTAAAGGTTCAATAGCAGCAATTTTCCCATCAGTGCAAATATCAGCTAAAGCAATAGCAGTAAAACCTATATTAGCTCCAAGATCTAGAACATATGAATTTGTTTTGCAAAAATTCTGGAAAATAGCCAAAGTTATTGCATCAAAATCTTCAGGTGCACCACTTAAGTATTTTTTGTCACCATCAAAGTTATATTTAATTTTATTAATATAAATATCGCGATTTAATGAAAATATTCTTGGGGTTACTATGTCAGTTTTTTTCAATTTTCCCTGCCATTCGTTGTCTGATATAATCTCAAAAATATTTTGAGACAAATTACCACTATTTACATCATCAATAATTGCAAATTTCAAAGGCTTACTTCTTCGAATATAATTCTCTTTTAAAAAGCTTTTTAAACTGTAAATATCTTGATTGTTGAAAAAAATACAAGCTTCGGCTATTTCATATAAAAATTTTTTTTGACATTGAATTTTTTCGATTATACATAAATATACTTTAATATTTTTAGCGGTAAAAATTTCCAAAAATTTTTCATCATCAATTGTTGGAAATATTGATACAAAAATATCATTTTCATACACGCTAACCGGTCGATCTTTTATTGCTGGGAGAGATAAGTCGAGCAACCCAAAAATAAACTCATATGCATAAAAAAATTTTTCTTTATTCTTATCAAAATAGATAAATTCTGGCCTAAAGTTAAGTGAAGATGTATTTACGAATTGTTGAATTAGTTCAGAAATCTTATTTAACTTTGAATTTTTGCTGTTTTCTATTAAGTAAGAAATATCTAGTAATAGTTGTTGAGAGGTAGGGGATTGCCGATTTGCAGCAATAATTTCAGAAAAATTTAATAATTCTTGTTGCTTAATGTGGGTGGAATTACTTTTAATTAAATCCTTAATTAGAGCGGTTTCCGATACTTGGTTATTTTTTAAGAAATGCTCAATTGTTTCATAGAATTTCTGGCCAATTATAGCCGGGTGACAATTATTTTTAATATATTGAACACACTTTTCTGAAAGTTCAGTTCTTACTCTAATATTATAACATAATGAATCAATTGCGGCAGATAGTTCTGAATCTAAAAACTTTTCTGGTAATTTGATTATTACGTTATTTGGAAGTTCATTGATACTTCCATGCGCATTAGCTATCGTGGGTATACCATAAGATAGGCAAGTCAAAAGGCAACCTGAGGTTTCGCCTCTCGAATTTGTACGAAGTTGTATTGCAATATCTGCAACGACAAAAAAATTTTTAAAAGTTTGATCATGTGTAAAACCTAAAATCTGAATTTGTTTATTTAAATTATACTTATCAACTAGGTCAATAAGTGTATTATGATAATCAGGATACGGTTTTTCTCCTAAAAAAATTAGATTTAGTTTGTCATCCTTAAGTAAATTGTTAGAGCAAGCTGCTATTACTCGGTGGTTTAATTTATTTGGATTTAAATTTCCAAAACAACAAATTATAAAATCATTCTCTTTAAAACCTAATTTTTTTTTTAATAATTTTTTATCTTGATCAGATACTTTTTCATTTTCATGTGCAAGATGATTAATTAATTGAAATTTTTTAGTGCTATGCATTCCATACCATGTCTTTGCTAAATCGATAGAGTATTGCGAGTGTACAATTAATCCAATTGCGTTTTTTAAAATTAAAAGATTACATGGATATTTTTTATGAGTCTCGATTCGTCCTTCGGCTGCTTGATAAACTAGAGCTGAAATACCATGCGAATATAAAAGAAATTGATTGAAAATTGAGTTTTTTTTTGGAAAAAAATCACTGATCCAATCTAAAAGGCCGCTTATGTAAAAATCGTGCAATACGATAATTCCTGGATAAATACTAATCAAATCTATCATGTAATGGTGATAGGATGAATTACCAAGTTGATATAGAAGTATATCGAATGAATTTATATTTTTTATCAACCACTTCACATTTCGTATTTGAAAATTTGATTTTAACCATAAATCACTTACATCATTTTGCTCAGTTATTAAAATTATGTTGTAGAAACAATTTAATTCAGGTATTAATTTAGAACTATAATCTGCTATTCCTGATTGTTCAGGAGGTAATGGAGAAATAAAGGCCATTTTTTTTCTTTTATATTCCCAAAATTTTATTTGGGTATTCTTTTCATATAATTTCTCAAATGAATTTAAAATATTTTTGGCTGTATTATGCCAAGTAAATTTTTTAATTTGTTGCTCTCCGTGATTTTTAAGAAAGTTACAAAAATCTTTATTGGCCAATACCTCATGGATTTTTTCTGCTATAGATTGAGGATTTTTAGGGTCAAATAAAGCTTCTGAGCATCCAATGGCTTCAGGCATACTACTTATATTTGACGCAAGCGTCGGAGCTCCACAAGCCATGGCCTCTATTATAGGTAAACCAAAGCCTTCATGCAGTGAGGGGAATACAAATACACTGCAGGTACTGTAGAGAGTTAATAAAATTTCCTCTGATACATAACTTATTAGTATGAGTTCGTTCTCTTTTAGTTTATATTTTTCTTTGTAGAAATTATTAAAATTATGGGTAACAGCCTGTTCAGCGCTTATTATTATAATCAACTGAAGATTTTCTCTATTTGGCAATAAGATAAATGCTTTAATTAACCCTTCAACATTCTTTCTGGAATCTAAAGCTCCAATATAGAAAATAAAATCTTTATTAATCCCATAACTAATTTCTAATTGCGATATTTTTTCTCTGTCAATGGTATATTTCTTAAATTTTGGATCTAGACCTACGGAGCAATTTATTATTTTATCGCTTGGGAATGCAAGGTGATCTATTGCTTCTTTTTTTCCGGATTCTGATATGGTAATTAATAATTGACTTTTTTTTAAATATTGCATTTTCTGATAAAAAAAATGTGAGGCCTTATGTCCTTTTATATATGATTCGGAATTAATAAATGGAATAAGATCATATAACGTTACTGCCGTTAAGCCCTTATTGCTAAATTCCCCTATTGATATTGGGATATCTTCTACCCAACCCTCAAATATGCTTGTAATATATGTGATATCTGGAGATAAATTTGAAATATAGTGTTCTCTTATTTTTTCAGCTGCTTTAAGCTTCCAAAATTCTAAGTCGTGATGGCCTGATGTTACTCTTGGTGTTTTAAATATTTTGATTCTATGTTGAGGGATTAAGCCTTCAAATAACTTATTTATATTTTCCATTTCAAGCATATTTGCATTAAATAACAAATAGACTTCATGATTATTTGCTTGAAGAATAAGTTCTCTAGCTACGGATAGGCTATACCGACCTATACCTCGATTACGACTTATTCCTTGTAGACTTTGTAGATCTATTAATATTTTCATGAAAAAGTTTTAATTTTGAATGTTGTAATAAATAGAAAAAAACTTCATTTTATTGTAAATCTCATCCACATCTAAAGATAAATCAGAATTTGTATTGATTAAAAATTCTTTATTATTTGTTATTTTATAATTAACAAAATTATTTGAATCTTTATCAGATTTTATTTTGTTCAAATAAAATTGAACGATGTGGTTTTGTTTGAGTTCATTATGTAGAATTTTTTGAACTTCTGAATTGCTTAGTAAAATTTTTAATACTGGCAAAAAAAATTTTTTTATAAAAAACTTATAAAATAAAATAAAATAGTCTGATTTCATTTCTTTATCAGTTTTTAGCCAGAAAAGAATATATTTTACTATTTTCGTAAAACTAGGATAATTTGAAAGTAATACTTTTATTTTAATCTTTATAGAATAAGGTATATAATTTTTTATTAATTTATAAGGAATTATAAATTTAAATAATTTCAAGGAATAGCGTAATGATTCTGTCAAAATAAATTTTATCTTTATTTTAACTAAAATAAATAATTTTAAAAAATGATACCTAATATTTTTTTTTATTTCATTTAAGTAATTTATTTGCTTCATATATTCTGACTTTAGATCAAATGCATAAAAAATTTGATTCATATTTATATATATAAGTTTTAGGAAAACTTTAATTTAACCTGTCTATATCAGTATGAACCATCATGGATATTAATTTTTTTATATCAGTTTTTGGTTCCCATTTTAATTGTTGTTTTGCTTTTCTAGAGTCTCCTAACAAAATATCAACTTCGGCAGGTCGAAAAAGATTTGGATCAATAACTATGTAGTCTTGATAATTTAAATTTACCTCAGAAAATGCTAATTTACATAAATCTCTTACACTTAGGCTATGACCTGTTGCAATAACATAATCATCAGGTTTTTCTTGTTGTAGCATTAGCCACATGGCTTCGACGTAATCACCAGCGTAACCCCAGTCGCGTTTAGCCTCTATATTGCCTAGATATAATTTCTTTAAATCACCTTTTGTTATTCGAGCTACTGCACTAGTAATTTTCCGACTGACAAACTCGATACCTCGTAAAGGAGATTCATGATTAAATAAAATACCATTTGAAGCATGTAGTCCGAAACTCTCTCGATAATTAATCGTTATCCAATGTCCGTAGAGTTTTGCAACTCCGTAAGGGCTACGAGGATAAAAGGGGGTTTTTTCATTTTGTTGCTCGGCTTGTATTAGACCAAAGATTTCGCTGCTGGAAGCTTGATAAAATTTAGTTTGAGGATTAATTAAACGAATAGCTTCTAAAAGATGAGTGACGCCTAATGCGGTCACCTGACCTGTTAAACTAGGTTGTTCCCACGAGGTGCCTACAAAGCTTTGCGCAGCTAGATTATAAACTTCAATGGCTTCAGATTCTTCCATGGCTCTCACCAAAGAAGCTGGGTCCATCATATCACCATTAATCAGCTTAACGTTGTGTTCAATATCTAATTCACGTAAACGCCATAGACTATCACTTGTTCGGCGTGCAATTAAGCCATAAACCTGATAATTTTTTGCCAAGAGGAATTGTGCGAGGTAGGCTCCATCTTGTCCAGTTATCCCAGTTATTAATGCTTTTTTGGTCATTTTCAGTCCTTTGAAAGATTAGGAATCTTAACAAAGTCTTCTTGAAAATACTACTGTTATCCAAGAATCCTGTAGCTATAATAGGGTTTAAAAATGGTAAATGATCATTAAATATGAATATTATTCTTAATACACAAAGTTTACGCTATCCGTTAACGGGTATTGGTTGGTATGCTCGACATTTGCTTGAAGGGTTGCTAAAAAATAGTCAAATTAGCCAAATCACATGTATTCCGTCTTTAAATAATTCTAACTTTTTAGCAACTAAAAAAATTATTTTTCATGAAGGCTTAAAAAAAATTATAAAATTTTTTCCACCTTCTTACGATTGCTTAGTCGCTTATCGAAATGCTCACTTTACATATAAAACACGTTCTCTTGTAGAAGATAAATTTATTTATCATGAACCCTGTTACATTTTAAAACCATATCGAGGACCAAAAATCTGTACGATTCATGATTTATCTCATATTCATTACCCAAGATATCACCCTAAAGATAGAATACGATTTTTAATACATCATTTACCTGAAAGTATTCATAATGCAGATCACATCATTACAGGATCTGACTTTAATCGGAATGAACTTATTAATTTTTTTAAAATTCCATCTTATAAAATAACGCGCATTTATCATGGGGTTTCGAAAATATTTCGACCAAGAAAATTTAATGAGATAATTGATTTTTTAACTCATTTTAACTTACAAGAAAAAACTTATCTGCTCAGTGTCGGTACTTTAGAGCCAAGAAAAAATTTAGAACGTTTAATTCAAGCTTTTAAATTTTTACCAGAAAATCAAAAAAATAAATATCCTTTAGTTTTGGTAGGAAGCAAAGGCTGGAAGAACTACCGTTTTGATAAATTAATACGCTCGTTGCTTGAAAAAAAACAATTGTATTGTTTGGGTTATGTGCCAGAAGCCTATTTACCTTATTTATATTCAGGTGCACATGGTTTTATCTACATCTCCATATACGAAGGTTTTGGTTTGCCTTTATTGGAGGCGATGGCTAGTGGTATACCTACACTTGCCAGTACTGAGTCAGCAATGCCAGAAGTAGTAGGAGATGCAGCTATGCTGGTAAATCCATTTGATATTGAGCGAATAACAGAGAAGTTAAAGCAATTAATAGATGATTCAACTTTACGTGATAAGTTAAAATTTTTAGGTCCTATACAGGCGGCTAAGTTTTCTTGGGAATCTTGTATAGAAAATACAATTGCTGTTTACCGTAAAACACTCAATTCTTTTGGAACTAGTTAAAACTTTTCAGCTGAATTTTTTGTATATATTGGCCACATGAGAATGCGCGAAGTAAAGGTGTTTTTTCCAAGAATGGTTCAAAGAAATTTAATATTTTAGCTAAAAAATTTGGACAAAATAAAGGTACGAATCCAACATATAGGGATTCAATTATGATTCCGCCGTTGTTTTTGAACCATTTGTTTAGTTGCCTAGGGGCATATGATTTTTCTTCGTGAAGAATATGATAAGGCGAAACTTTCTCCATAATTTTCAGCACTGGATTATAGCCATTCGGTTCAGCAACAATAACTTCATCAGCAATATTACATATTATTTTGATAGCTTTTTCAACTTGATACAAATGATGTAAGACTCCGCGTATAATGACTATGTCATATTTTTTAATGGGGGGGATTTGATAGACATCCATTACATGAAATTCAATATTTTTTATGTGCGCCATATTTTTTTTTGCAACCGAAATAGCCGCATCATTAGGATCGACTCCTGTCACAAACGCAGGATTCAATGCAAGAAGTTCTTGAGTAAATATCCCATCACCACACCCAATATCTATAATTCGCTTACCCTCTAAGGGACCTAAAACTTGATGAATAGCTTTGCTTGTTCTTGCACTGGATAATTTACTTGATAATTTTTCAGTTTTAGAGTAGCGATAGCCGCCATTTTCAATAACATCTGATCTAAAAGTGCCTATGTTTTTTTCTTGCATATTTAATTTCTCCGAGAAATTTTTACATTTTTCTAAATTAATTAGATTAATATCAAAGTTTACAAGCAAAGATTAGTTTGTTTTTTATCTATATTATTTTCACGTTCATAATTATCCTTAAATCGAATAATATCGTCTTCTTCCAAGTAACTGCCAATTTGTAACTCAATTAAAATTAAATCCTTATTGCTAAAATTACTTAAGCAATGTTTATTTCCTAATGCAATAAATGTTGATTCATTTTCTTTTAGTATTATTTTCTCGCGATTATTTTCAACTGTGGCAATTCCGGATACAACTACCCAATATTCACTACGATGTTGATGCAATTGTAAGGATAAACTTTCACCCTGATGTACAGTTAATCGTTTTAGTTTATAATTGGGTCCTTGATCTAATATGGTGTAGTGTCCCCAGGGTCGATAAACCGTTTGATGATAGCGATAAGCTTCGTGTCCATTTAATTTTAATTTCTCTACTAATTGCTTAACTTTTTGAATATGTGTATGTTTACAAATAAGTAAAGCGTCACTGGAATCTACAATAGTTAAATTTTCGATTCCAATCGCAGCAATTAATCTTCCTGGTGAATTTTGACTGTAAATTGTTGTATTATAAGTTTCCTGTAAACAGGCGTTGCCTAGTATTCGATTGCCATTTTCTTCTGGCTGTAATAATGTATTTAACGCATCCCAAGAACCTATATCAGACCAACCAAAATCAGCAGGTATAACAGCAATGTTTTTAGCTTTTTCCATTAATGCGTAATCAATCGAAATATTTTCTAATCTACAAAAGCTTTGTTCATCTAAATTTAGCTTATCCTGTGAGGGGTTATTTTTTTTAAAACTTAATTTCCAGCAATTTACAATCTTAAAATAAAGCTCTGGTGTATACTGCTTTAATGCCTTTAAAAATATTTGAGCACTAAAACAAAAAATTCCAGAATTCCAAAGATAATTACCCTGTTCTATGAAAGATTGTGCTTCTTCAGGCATAGGTTTTTCATGAAAATTTATAACCTCATAAGCGTAATCCAACTCCGTTGATTCCAGATATTGAATATATCCATACGCTGTTTCGGGTTTGTGAGGAATAATCCCAAAAGTAGTTAATAATTCTTGTTTTGCTAGCTGATATGCTTTTTCTACATTTAAGTTAAACTTGTCTTGATTCAAAATGATATGATCAGCAGGTAATACTAATAATATAGCATCAGGCCCGATAAATTCATTTACAAATAACGCACTGAAAGCAATAGCCGCTGCGGTATTTCGAGAATAAGGTTCTAATATAAAGTTGAATTTTTTTGCTATATCGGCCTGACCCAAATCGATAAGTTCTTTTTTACTTTGGTAATAATATTCAAAGTTAGTGACGGTAATGATTTTTTCTACATTAGGTATGTTGATAGCGCGATGATAAGTTTTTTGTATTAATGAATAAGGATCATTATTAAGTCGGATAAAAGGTTTTGGGTGTGCTTCACGGGAAACTGGCCATAAACGAGACCCATTCCCACCTGACAAAACAACGGGGATAAGCATCTTATTTCATCCTTGAATTTTAGTAGCTTTAACAGAGAGTATTTGCTTTTCTTTTCCTAAGCGCTATCCTTGTTCTTTGATCCTAGGATTATATATAGGGTTATTGAACACCATCTTCTAGTTTGAGTAAAAGGTTGGTCCCAGTGTCTAAAAATTAAATACCCAAACAATTTTAAGTGACCATTGAAACACAGCTTTTTTAGTATATCAATATATCTGCTGTGTTCAAACGAGTGAATGATTGAAATGATTTTATGGAAAACGTTTTACATTTAGGTAAATTCTCCAGCGAACGAGCCGGGGGTATCGAGACGGTTGTTGATATGTTACTGCTGGGGTTAAGTCTCGATTTTAATTTGTGCAATTTAGTTGCTAATAACACTTTTAAGAACAAAATAACCGAACAAGCAGGATACATTGAATATAGTGCAGCCTTAATGGGTATTTTTGCCCGAACCCCTTTTTGTCCTACTATGCCTTACTATATAAAAAAACTGTATCAGCGATATCGGTTTTCTATTGTTCATTTACATTTGCCTAATCCTATGGCACACCTAGCCTCGGAAATTTTACCTCTCTCAGTGAAGCGAATTATCAGCTGGCATAGCGATGTTATACACCAAAAAAAATTACTACAGATATATCAACCCTTCGTCAATCGCTTATTAAAACAAGCCAACGCAGTAATTGTATCCACTCCTTACTTGGCTGAACATTCTAGCCAAATTAAAGTTGCTAGAGACCGAAATACTATTCATATTATTCCTTACGGAGTAGATTTTGATTATTTTTTAATCAATAAATATCATGAAAGGATTGATCAAATTAAATACCAATATTCTGGTTATTTTCTGATATTTGCTTTAGGTAGACATGTTTTTTACAAAGGTTTTTGTTTTTTAATTGAAGCAATGAAACAATTACCTAAAAATATTATTTTATTATTAGGAGGTGAAGGTCCATTAACCTCTAAATTACAGCAACAAGTCAAAAATTCTCAACTTGAACATCGCGTTTATTTTTTGGGTCAAATCACAAAGCAGGATTTACCAGCTTATTACCATGCTTGCGATGTGTTTTGCTTGCCATCGATTGATCAAAGTGAAGCATTTGGAATTGCCCAATTGGAAGCGATGGCTTGCGCAAAACCTGTTATTTGTTGCGATGTGACTCATGCAGCAAGTAATTTGAATCAAGATGGTGTAACGGGTTTTGTCGTTTCTCCGCGTTGCCCAACTTCACTTGCGGATGCAATTTGCAAACTATATCAAAAACCTGCATTACGTCTATCTTTAGGGAGAGCGGCTTATTATTATGCTAATAAGAAATTTACTACCAAAAAAATGGTTAAACAGATAAAAAATCTTTATCAAGAAATTATTATAAATTAATTTTAAAATACAATATAAGAGAAATTTATGCCGAAAATTAAACTTTCTATCAGTATCGTTGTTTACCAAGAAATTTTTTTACAAATAAAAGATTGTCTTTCAAGCCTTATCGGTTCAATTCCTGATGATATTTGTTATGAAATTACATTAGTAGATAATGGTGCTTTAGAATTAAATAAAGATTGTAGTTTCGAAATAGAACTAAAAAAATGTTTTCCAAATTTACCGATTTACTATTTGTTTTCGGCTAAAAATGGAGGTTATGGTTACGGGCATAATCAAGTAATTTTAAAAAGCAAGGCAGATTACCATCTTATTCTCAACAATGATGTATACATGATGCCGAATACTTTAAAAAATGCATTGGATTTTATGCAGCAACATAAGCATGTGGGTATGTTAGTCCCAGATGTTTACGATATGGATGAAAAACGTGTATATCTGTGCCGGCATAACCCAAGTCTTTGGATTAGTTTTTTACGGCGTTTTGCCCCTGTATTTTTAAAGAAAATTTTTCAAAAAAAATTAAGTAAATTTCAGATGCAAGATAAAAATTATAATGAAAATATGTTTAAATTAAGTAATCCCACGGGTTGTTTTATGTTCTGTCGATTGGAGTTACTCAAACAATTAGGAGGGTTCGATGAAAAATTCTTTATGTACTATGATGATTCTGATTTGGGTCGACGTATGGCAAAAATTTCCCAAATAGCCTATTCACCTACTGTTAGAATTAAACACGTATGGCGGCGTGCGGCTTATCAAAACAGACGTATGGCATGGATTGCGAGTAAATCAGCGCTATACTATTCCTGGAAATGGTTGTTAAAATAATAATTCAGACGGAATATTTTTTAAGCAATTATATTTTTTATCTTTAGTTGATAATAAGGGGGTTTTGAGAGGCCAATTTATAGCCAGGCCAGGGTCTGACCAAAGTATGCCTTGTTCAGCTTCTGCATTATAGTAATCACTGCATTTATAATGAAAATCGACGATTTCACTTAGTACACAAAACCCATGAGCAAAGCCTTTTGGGATAAAAAGTTGATAATGATTTTCATCATTTAAAATAATACCAAACCATTGACCGAAAGTAGCTGATTCGGTTCTGATATCCACAGCCACATCGAAAGCACTGCCGCGGATGACCGTGATTAATTTATCTTGTGGTTGTTGGATCTGATAATGCAGCCCCCGCAAAACATTTTTAGTGGAACGAGATAGATTATCTTGCACGAAATTAATTTTTTTTTTCAGTAATCGCTGATAACGTTCTGACTGGAAAGCTTCAAAAAAAAAGCCTCGATCATCGTGATGAGATTTAGGATCAATTATAAGTAAATCTTGAATAGGGGTTTGAATAACTTTCATAATTCGCGCTTAATAATATCGAGTAAATAATTACCATAACTACAGTTTAATAATTTACGTGCAGAAATCTCTAAAGTTTCAGCATTAATAAAACCCTTTCGCCAAGCAATTTCTTCTAAACAAGCTATTTTAAGACCTTGGCGCTTTTCAACGACTTGAACAAAATGTGATGCTTCTAATAAAGCATCATGGGTTCCCGTGTCTAACCAAGTGCTACCACGACTAATCAATCGATGAGCAAGTTGTCCTTGTGATAAATATTTCAGATTAACATCGGTTATCTCTAATTCGCCACGCTGCGAGGGTTTAATATTTTTAGCAATATCAATCACTTGATTATCATAAAAATAAAGACCTGTGACAGCCCAATTGGATTTAGGAAGTTTTGGTTTCTCTTCAATATCAATCAAGTTTTGTTTTTTATCAAACACAGCAACTCCATATCGTTCTGGGTCATTGACATAATAACAAAAAATCTGCGCGCCATATTGTTTTCCAGCAGCGGATTTGACAGTTTCGGAAAATTTCTCTCCATAGAACAGATTATCGCCTAAAATAAGTGCTACCGAATCGTCGCCAATAAATTTTTCACCTATGATAAAAGCTTGAGCTAATCCTTCTGGATTTTCTTGCGTTAAATAATTAAGATTGATACCCCATTGTTGACCGTTTCCTAATAAACCTTGGTATTGCTGCAAGGCTTCAATGCTAGTGATGATTAATATTTCCTGAATACCCGCAAGCATTAGAGCGCTGAGTGGATAATAAATCATGGGTTTGTCATAAATCGGAAGTAACTGCTTACTAATACTTTTAGTTATAGGATGTAGACGCGTACCAGAACCACCGGATAATATAATACCTTTCACAGATAACTTTCCTTGTTAGTATGGGTTTAAAAGCAAATTCTAATTCCATCGCTTCAATTTTCGCTTAGTGTAAGGTATATTAAGCTTCATTAAAATAGCTGATGAACATGATGTCTAAACCTGCTGTATTAATTAATATCGTTCTTTATCATCCAGATAAAAACAAAGTTTTGAATCTAATTAATATTTGTTCTCAATATGAAAAAATAAAAATTTTATTATTTGATAATACCGAAGATTCCCAAGTGTTTGAGTTCAATAAAGATAAGGATGTTATCTTAATAAAAAGTGCAAAAAATGTTGGTGTAGGTGGTGCACATCATACTGCTTGTCAAATGGCAGAAGCAGAAAATTTCGATTTTGTATTATTTTTTGATCAGGATAGTCAGTTAGCAGATAATTTTATTCATGACATGATTTTGGCCTTTTATCAATTAAAAAAAATACATCCGCGTCTTTGCGCCATTGGACCAACATGGCATGATCCTGATCTTGTAAACTCAAAAACCAGAGCATTAAAAAATAAGCTTAGATATTTACTCAAAGCACCGAATCTAAAACATGTGTTAATTAGTTCCGGGATGTTGATTTCGGTTCCTACTTTAAAACATATTGGTTATCCAAAAAAAGAATATTTTATAGATTTAGTCGATACCGAATGGTGTTTACGTGCTTTATATAAAAATTATCAGATAGTAATGTCTTCTGATGTTGTAATGAGCCATAGAATAGGTGAAGTTAAGAAATATAAGAAGTTAAATGTTCAATATGAACAACCCATTCGCTATTATTATTCTATACGCAATAGTTTTTTGTTATTTCATGAAGAAAATATTTTGTTATCCCATAAGATTTTTATTTTAGCAGGGAACTTATTTAAATTAAGAAAAATAATTTTTTCTCCGAAACCTATACAAAGTTTAATTGCAGCGGGTCGGGGTATTAAAGATGGATTTTTATTGATAAAGCGATTTTAACTGCATAGTTCAATAGGTAATATAATTAAGGAAAATAATGTCTGGCCCTACAGTTTTAATTAATATTGTACTTTATAACCCCGATCCATCCAAAGTATCAGAGCTTATTCGTATTTGTTGTATTTATCAACAGGCTAAAATTTTGTTATTTGATAATTCAGATAATTTCCAATTATTGAATTACAAAAAAACAGAAAAAATAATTTTTTATAAAAGCGCACAAAATGTGGGTATAGCGGGCGCGCATTATTACGCGTGTAAACTTGCTGAAAAGGGAAATTATAATTTTATACTATTTTTAGACCAAGATACGCAACTTCCTGAATTTTTTGTTAGTAATATGATATTAGAATTTTATCAATTACAAAAAATATATTCTCGTCTGGTAGCTATTGGACCTTCATGGAAAGATCCTAGAACTTATGATTGGCATCAAGAGAAAAACAATAAATTCACTGTGAAAAATATATTGAAAAAAAAATTTAAAATTGCAATAAAAATAAATAATTTGATAAGATTAAATAATGTTATTATTAGTTCTGGTATGTTAGTTTTAGTTAAATATTTAAAGAATATTGGTTATCCAAAGAAAGAGTATTTTATTGATTTAGTTGATTTGGAATGGTGTTTGCGCGCACTTTCTAAAGATTATCATGTTGAAATGGTAAAAAATATTCAGGTTAAGCATACTATTGGTGAAATTAAAAAAAACAAAAATAGACTTATCCATTATCAAAATCCACTTCGGTATTATTATTCTATACGAAATAGTTTTTTGCTTTTTCGAGAAAAACAATATCCCCTGGATTTTCGTTTTTTTATATTGATTCGAAATATATTGGAAATTAAAAAAATTCCTTTTGTTCCTGAATCTAAAAAAAGTTTATTAGCTGCAATCCGAGGCATAAAAGATGGGATTTTTATAAAAAAAAATTACTGAAATAAGTTAAACATAAGGATTATTTTGATGTCTTATTCTGGAAATATATTATTAACAGGTGCAAATGGTCAATTAGGTAATGAAATTGTTAATGCGGCGAAAAATCTTAACTTAAAAATATATCCTGTCACACGGACACAGCTTAATATTACAAATCTTGCACAAATTGAGTATATTTTAGCAACAATTAAACCAAATTATATTATTAATGCTGCAGCTTACACGGCGGTTGATAAAGCTGAAAAGGAAAGTGAGCTTGCTTTTAGTATAAATGCATTGGGGGTTAAAAACTTAGCTAAAATCGCTCAAAAATACGACATACCTTTATTGCATATTTCTACAGATTATGTTTTTGATGGTCAAAAAAAAAATGCTTATAGTGAAGAAGATCAAGCCCGACCCTTGTCTGCTTATGGTCAAAGTAAATTAAGTGGCGAAAATTTTTTAAGAGATATCTGGTGTAAACATATTATTTTACGGGTCAGTTGGGTGTTTGGAGCGTTCGGTAATAATTTTGTGAGAACTATTATTCGCTTAGCTAGCGAGCGAAATGAATTAAGGATTATTACTGACCAAAAAGGCGCTCCGACTTACGCGGGAGATATTGCCCAGGCGTTACTAAAAATAATAGAGTGTCTAGATAAGGGGCAGACTGATTGGGGCACTTACCATTATACTGGAACACCCCCTCTAAGTTGGTACGAATTTGCTAAGAAAATAGTGAATGAAGCAAAACAACATCAACAATTTATTCTAAAAGAAATTATACCTATTACGGCATCAGAATATCCCAGTATTGCACATAGGCCTTTTAATTCTGAGCTGGCTTGTCAAAAAATCACACAAACTTTTAACATTAAACCTAATAATTGGTCTGACGGTTTATCCAATGTGATTAAAATTTTATTATGACTTATACACCCAAGAACGTTTTAGTCACTGGTGGTGCAGGTTTTATTGCCAGTCATTTTGTGCATTATTACCAAAATCATTATCCGGAAACATTTATTGTAAACCTTGATAAACTTACTTATGCAGGATCATTAAATAATTTAAAAAATTTAATTTTGCCAGAACAACATCACTTTGTACAAGGGGATATACTTGATAGAGATTTAGTGTTGAAATTATTGAAGAATTTTGAGATAGACACGCTTGTTCATTTTGCAGCTGAAACACATGTTGATCGTTCGATTAATACACCCGAAAAATTTATACAAACTAATGTTTCAGGCACGTTCAGTTTGTTAGATTCATGTCGGAAATATTGGTTGGAAGAATTGGGTTTAAGCAAGCGTGATTGCCGATTTCACCATATTTCTACCGACGAAGTATATGGTAGCTTACAGAAAGATGAGCCCGCATTTACTGAGATTATGCCTTACCGACCAAATTCTCCTTACTCTGCTAGTAAAGCGTCTTCAGACTATCTGGTACGCGCTTATTATAATACTTATGGGCTTCCTGTTACTATAACTAATTGTTCAAATAATTATGGTCCTCTGCAATACACTGAAAAGTTTATTCCAACTATTATAGATTGTTGCTTACGACAAAAACCTATCCCTATCTATGGTAATGGTTCAAATATACGTGATTGGCTCTATGTAGAAGATCACTGTAGTGGGATCGATAGTGTGATTCGAAATGGCAGATTAGGAGAAAGCTATAATATTGGTGGCAATACTGAATTAAGCAATTTAGAAGTTATAAACTTCATCTTTGATGGGTTAAGAAAAATTAGATCTGTGAACTTTGAATATAAGGATCTTATATCATTTGTAAAAGATCGTCCTGGGCATGATTGGCGTTATGCGATCAATGCTGAAAAAATAAACAAAGAATTAGCTTGGCAACCTAAAGAAACATTTTCTTCAGGAATTTTAAAAACCATAACTGCTTATCAATAGAAAAACACATTTAATTTACCGTATTACCTAAAACTAGGGATAACTTGATCATTATTAATATTGATACCAACCTTCCTCTTTAGCTATGTTAATCACAGGAACAACAGGATCCATTTTACCTACCATGATTCTTTCATACGGTGTTTTTCGGGCTTTTGGTAATTTATGTATAACGACAACACTATCGTAAAAATAGATAGATCGGAGCCATTGAAATATATATCGATCGTCTGAAGAAAGATTTTTTTGGAAGTGTTGTTCTTTAATATGGTAAAAATTAAGTAGATCAGCAAATTTCTTGAAAAACTCAATAGCTGAGTCAGCGCCTAAGTAGGATCCACCATGACTTTGCCAATACGATGTATGTAAATCTTCTATTAAAAAAACTCCACCCGGTTTCAATTTTGAAAAAAATAATTTAAACGTTTGAATAATATCTGAGCAGATATGAGAACCGTCATCAATGATAATATTAAATTCAATATTTTTAAATTGTTGCTTAAGGGTATGCTTATCGGTAATATCAAAATTATAGATATGTATATTAGATTCAAGATTTAGATTAAGCACTCTAGGATCAATATCTACACCATAGAGTGTTGCATTTTTTAAATATTTACTAAGAATTTGTAAAAAACCGCCATTTTGTACGCCAATTTCTAAAACATTTGCATTGTTACCGATATGTCGATTAAAACATTCATCATAAATATCAAAATAGTTAACCCATTTATCTGATACATTTTGCTCGTGTTGATAGAAAATATCTCTGATGCTCATTATTCTTTCATCTAAGATTGAATAATTAGGTTTTTTTAAAATAGGAAAAAAATTAGTCAGTCTTTTCGGAAGTTGGGCACTCCTCTTTAGAATCTTTTTAAAATATTTGATCATTTTCTTCATCCGGTGAATAAAAAAAAACTAACTTATAAGGTACCTGCATTTAGGAAATACATATTCTACTTTCATTTATATGTAGATAAAAGATATTAAATGTAAATCTAATAAAAAAGTTATTGTACTCAATACCTAAGGATTGTAACATATAGCAGCTAAGAACTCGGATTATGTTTATACGCATTTTTTAATAAAATGGAACTTTGGCAATTGAATCAAAAAACTATATTCCCATCTTTTCAATTAAGTAAAATCGATTACCTTCTTGGAGGAATTCTACTTTTATTCTGTTTTTTTGCTTTTTTTCAAGGGGATATATTCGCCACTGGATGGAACTCTCTAAACTATTTATATGGAAATCCTTTAGAGTTTTATGAGAATTGCGAAAAAATTCAAGGACAAGGAATTCTACCTTTTGCTAGTTACCCCCCATCGATATTTGCTGTGTTTGCTATATGGCTTTACCCTTTTAAATTTATAGGATTAATAAAATCGCCTTTTTATTTTACGCCCTATTTAGTTTATTGGCTTAAATTTTTAACCTTCTTAGTTTACATTGCAACGGGGATGCTTTTTTATCGTGTTACACAAATTTATCAAAATGATCAAGAATGGGGAAAGTATTCTACTTGGATTTGGTTAACTTCTCCGTTAGCAATTTTTTCAGAGTTTATTTTTTCTCAATATGATATTTTTTATACGTTTCTCACCTTATTAGGTTTTTTGTTTTTTATAAAAAAGAAACCTTATTTAGCTTCTTTTTTATTCGGTTTAGCAATTACATTTAAATATTTCCCTTTTTTTGTTTTTGTCCCTTTACTTTTATTTTTTGAAAAAAAAATATTTAAACTGCTAATATGTGGAGTAATTTTTCTACTCCCAATTTTTTTAGTTCAGATGTGTTATTTGCATTCACCTGCTTATATTTCTGGTGTATTGGAATTTTCTGCTATAGGTAGAGTTTTCCTAAGTGCTTTAGAAGTTAGTTTTCAAAAAATATATTATATATTTGCCATATTTATTATATTAGCTGGTATTGTTTTTTATTTAGATGTAGCTAAAAATTACAAAAAAGTGGCAGCTAATATTTTCCTTTTTTCAAGTATATATCCATTTTTATTTATTGCCTGGCATCCTCAATGGTTATTATTCATAACCCCAGCTATGGTATTAACAACATGTTTAATTCAAAAAAGTAAAATATCTAAATTTTTACTTTTCGATCTATGCGGAATGTTATTTTTTATCGCCTATGTTGTTTTATATTTCCAAGACAATGTTGATTTAAGTATGTTTCAGGGTAAATTATTTCATATCTCTTTTACACAAGTCCAGAATATGAGTGCTTTATTTAATATATTTAAAGGCTTTAGTGCATATGTATATCTTTCTCTATTTTGGGGATATTTAGTTTTAAATTTAATACTTAAATATAAGTTTTTGTTTAACGATAACACAGTTGAATCTAATTATTATTCTTACACTAAAGTTCGGCAGCGATATTATATAGGAATACTTATCTTTATTATTCCAGCGACGATTACATTTATATTAAATTTAAAAAATTCCGATAAATATATTTTAAATCCTGTTAGAGAGAAGATATTTGGCGAGTTAACTGCTGATAGAATTTTTGAACAAAGCTTTAAAGCAAAAGGAGCAAACCTCAGACAGATTGATTTGTTTTTATCCACATTTGCACGAGAAAATACTAAAAAAATTCAATTAGAAGTACTCACTAAAAATTATAAACAACTTTATATAAATAAACGTTCTGCTAAAGTTTTAAAAGATAATGCTTGGGAGATTTTCAAGTTACCCAATATCAGAATTCAAACGGGTAATACTTATTTAATAAGATTAACTTCTCCAGCAAGCTTAAGGGGTAATGCCATTACTTGGTGGGCTTCGGCCAAGAAAGTTTACAAAAATGGTATTGCTATTGTAGATGGAAAGCAACAAAATTCTGACTTCGCATTTCGCTTAAAATTTGAAAATATTTAATATCTAGCTAAATGTTGCTTAGATAAAATGTTTAGTACTAAGGATTCTTTATGAAAGCTGTTATTTTAGCCGGTGGAGCAGGAACTCGCATTAGCGAAGAAACTAGTTTTCGTCCTAAGCCTATGATTGAAATAGGTGGTAAACCTATAATATGGCATATCATGAAAATATTTTCAGCATACGGGATCTACGATTTTATTATTTGTTTAGGCTATAAAGGCTATCTCATTAAAGAATATTTTTCTAATTACTATTTACATACGTCAGATGTGACTTTTGACATGACTAAAAATCAGACTAAAATCCATCAGAATAAAGCAGAACCTTGGAAAATTACTTTAGTGGAAACGGGTGAACATACCATGACAGGAGGACGACTAAAGAGAATTGCTCCTTATCTGGATGATGAAGATTTTTGTTTTACTTATGGAGATGGGTTGGGGAATGTCAACCTTAATGCATTGATCCAGTTTCACAAACTTCAAAAGACCTTAGCTACTTTAACAGCGGTGCAAACCGTCGGAAGATTTGGAGCGTTAGATATTTCTAATAAAAAAGTTGTTGCTTTCAAAGAAAAGCCTCAAGGAGATGGTGCTTGGATTAATGGAGGTTTTTTTGTTTTATCACCTCTTGTATTGAATTACATAGATAACGACAATACATTATGGGAAAAGCAACCCTTGGAGACCTTAGCGAAAGAGGGTGAGTTATCTGCTTTTTTTCATCATGATTTCTGGCACCCTATGGATACATTGCGTGATAAAAATATTTTAGAAGAAGTCTGGGCTTCAGGTAGCGCCTCCTGGAAAATTTGGGAAAATAAATCTCATAGGAAGGAAAGCACAATTTGTACCTAATTGATAATTAATATGGAATTTTGGCAGGGAAAAACAGTATTATTAACGGGTCATACTGGCTTTAAAGGCAGCTGGTTATCTTTATGGATGCAATCTCTAGGTGTTAACCTAATAGGTTATTCATTAGCTCCAGCCGCTTCTCCTAATCTCTTTGAAATATCACAGCTGCAGAAGGGAATGATAAATATCATAAATGATATACGAGATTATGTAAGCTTACACGCTGTGATCCAAAAATATCAACCCGAAATTATTATTCATATGGCTGCTCAATCACTAGTACGACATTCTTATCAAGCTCCTTTACAAACTTATTCAACAAACGTTATGGGTACAATAAATTTGTTAGAAGCAGCACGATTGACAGAGTCTGTCAAAGTTATAGTCAATGTTACCAGTGATAAATGCTATGAAAACTCCGAGTTAAATAAGAAATTTAACGAAAAAGACAGGCTAGGTGGTTATGATCCATACAGTAATAGTAAGGCGTGTTCCGAATTAATTACTCAAACTTATCGGAATGTCTATTTTAAAGAACGAGGTGTAGGCATTGCTACAGCAAGAGCTGGGAACGTTATAGGAGGCGGAGATTGGGCTAAGGATCGTTTAGTCCCGGATGTACTCATTGCCTGCATGAAACAAGAAGATATTTTACTACGCTATCCAGATGCTTTACGTCCTTGGCAGCATGTTTTACAACCACTCTACGGCTATTTAACATTGAGTAAACTCTTATATTCATCACCAGAAAATTATTCAGAAAGTTGGAACTTTGGACCAGATTTGGAGGATATAAAATCTGTAAGCTGGATTACTGATTATCTTATTGAAAGTTGCAATAGCTCAATTAGGTGGATCAAAGATGAAAATAAGCATCTATACGAAGCGAGTACCTTACAATTGGATTGCACTAAAGCAAAAGAACATTTGAATTGGACTTCGGTATGGAATTTAGAAATAGCGCTTAAAAAAACCGTAGAATGGTTTTCCGGCTATCAAGATGGAGTAAATATGCTTGAAAAGACACTAAGCCAAATTAACCAATTTAGTAATGAATGCAGGATATTACAAAAAGAAATAGTTAAGGAAACATTGCATGGCTAAGGAATTTATTCATGTACCCTATGGAAAATCGGTCCATGGAGAAGAAGAAATTGATGCTGTTGTTTCTGTATTGCGTCGTTCAACACAGATGGGGCAAGCAGTTCGAGAAATGGAAAAAAAAGTATCAAAATTGTTTAGTAAAAAATTTGGAATTATGCTTAATTCGGGTTCTTCGGCAAATTATTTAGCGGTAGAAATATTAAAGTTGCCGAAATTTTCTGAAGTAATCACACCCGCATTAACTTTTTCAACTACGGTAGCACCTTTAATTAAAAATAGATTAATTCCAGTTTTTATCGATGTTGAATTAGATACATTTAATATTGATGTTGATCAGATAGAGAGTATGATCAGTCCCCAAACTAAAGCTTTAATGATCCCAAATTTACTTGGAAATTTACCCGATTGGAAAAAAATTAGAATAATTGCGGATAAATATAATTTAATTGTTATCGAGGATTCTTGCGATACGCTGGGTGCTACTTTTTATGGAAATGCTAGCGGTTTTTATTCGGATGTCAGCACAACAAGTTTTTATGGCTCACATATCATTAACTGTGCTGGAAATGGTGGTATGTTGTGTGTAAATAATCCAAGTTTTGCAGAAAAAGCTATGTTACTACGGAGTTGGGGACGTAGTTCTTCATTATATATAGAGTCAGAAAGTATACAAACTCGTTTTCAAAAAAAAATTGAACAGTTCGATTACGACGCTAAATTTATCTTTGAAGAAATTGGTTATAATTTAGAACCATCTGAGTTAGGAGCGGCATTTGGTTTGGTTCAGCTATCTAAGTTGAAACAAAATATAATAAGTCGTCAAGAAGTATTCACTTCACATTTAAATTTTTTTTCTGACTATAAAGATTGGTTTATTTTTCCAAAACAATTACCGCATACCCAAACAGCTTGGTTAGCTTTTCCACTGATTGTGAAAGACGATGCACCATTTAATCGTAAAGATTTGCAAATCTATTTAGAAAACAGAAATATTCAAACTAGAACTATATTTACTGGAAATATTTTACGACAACCTGGATTTAAAAAAATTTTGCGGCGTGAAATAGAGTCAGGGTATCCTCATACCGATCAAATAATGCGCGGAGGTATTCTAATTGGTAGCCATCATGGTATGACAGACGCTATGGTAAAAAATATTTATGAAAGTTTTAAAGACTTTGAAAAAAGTTATACAAGTATTTATATTTAGGAAAATGAAATTAAATATCGAACATCAAAAACAATTTATTGTTTTTCTTTTTGTAGGAGGTATTAATACTCTTTTTGGGTATTCGGCTTTCGCTTTTTTTATTTTTTTAAAAATGAGCTACTACATAGCTTTTTTATTTGCAGCATCACTAGGATTAATATTTAATTTTATGACTACCGGTAGGATTGTATTTAAAAATAAAGATTTTGGTTTATTTTATAAATTTATATTTATAAGTATTATAATGTATTTTTTACATATAATTTTAATTAGAATAATTAACGTACATATTAATAATTTTTACATTTCCGGATTGATGACGATGTCTCTTACGGCAATAATAGCATTTTATCTCAATAAAAAGGTCTTTACTATTAAAAATACCGCTAATAATAGTGAACAATATTTAAATAAACCAAGTTGATTACGAATTACCATGTATTTTTGATCACTGAAAATGAATAGAAAGATTGTAAATAATGATATAGAAAGCATATCTTGTAATGAACTTGCTTGGTATAGGCTTGCAAATAAAACTATTTTAATAACCGGTGCAAATGGGTTTCTACCCGCTTACATGATAGAAACGCTATGCCATTTAAACGAGGTTAAACGTTATAATATAAAAATTTTAGCTTTTGCTAGAAATAAAGAAAAAACCTTAATTCGTTTTACATCCTACTTAAATCGAAGCTATCTAACTTTTTTTTTTCAAGATATTTGTTTACCCATTGATATATCTTTGAAGATCGATTATATAATTCACGCTGCGAGTCAAGCTAGTCCAAAATTTTATGGTATTGATCCCGTTGGAACTTTGTCAGCTAATGTATTAGGAACATATCATCTATTAGAATTAGCTAAATCGCAAAAAATTGAAGGATTCTTATATTTCAGTTCTGGAGAAGTTTACGGAGAAGTTGATTTAGCCCAAACACCTATTAGTGAAAAAAACTATGGATATCTTGATCCGACGCACATCCGATCTTGCTATGCTGAAAGCAAAAGAATGGGGGAAAATTTGTGTGTTTCCTATGCACATCAATACCAATTGCATGTTACTATAGCTCGTCCTTTCCATATTTATGGTCCGGGAATGAGTTTAAGTGACGGTCGGGTTTATGCTGATTTTGTCGCAGATATATTTTATAACAGAGATATTACGATTTATGGAACAGGTACAGCAATAAGATCATTCTGTTATATAGCTGATGCTACTTTAGGTTTTTTTACTTTATTATTAAATGGACAAAATGCACAAGCCTACAATATAGGTAATCCTGATTGTTGTTTAAGTATTATGGATCTTGCTATTCGATTAAGAGATTTATTTTGTGAAAAAGAATTAAAGGTAATAAAAAAAACTAGATCTTTAAAGTCTGTTTATTTAGAAAGCAAAATTACAATCAATACGCCCGATATTAAAAAAATTCAAACATTGGGTTGGTTTCCGAAAATTACAATTGAAGAAGGATTTTTAAGGACCATTAGGAGTTTTTATGAGCTTGATTGCATGCAGGGATAAATTTCAAGCAGGCCACCTATCAAAGGCAGATTACGTAGAGGCTATGGGTGATTTCCATGCCTATTTATTTGAATATTCTAAATTTATCAAAAATACTGATATTTTAAACATAGAAATACTTGAAGATTGTTTAATCTTTACTTTAAAAAGTTTGGACATAAAGCTGCAATGTCATATTTTAGATAAAAGAATTACGCCTATTGAAATTTTAAATTTTAACTCTTACGAAAAACAAGATGCTGATATTTTCTTTAGCTTACTTAAAAAAGATATGGTATTTTTTGATATTGGAGCCCACATAGGCTTTTACTCAATTAATGCTGCAAAACGTCACGAAACGATAAAAGTATATTCATTTGAGCCGATACCTCAAACCTTTGAATTGTTACAAAAAAATATTTATATAAACAAATTGAATAATATTTTTTTTTATAATGTTGGTTTACTTGATAGGGACAAAGAGGTCGACTTTTTTTTTAATCCTACTATGTCTGGAAATGCTTCGGCCAGAAACTTAGCAGAGGAAACTTCTATAAAAAAAGTTTCGGCAAAGGTTACTTCCTTAGATGATTTTTTACTCGCTCAACAACTTGAGAGAATTGATATTATTAAATGTGATGTTGAAGGTGGTGAATTGCTTGTTTTTCAGGGAGGAGAAAAAGCTATAAGAAAACATACTCCAATAATATTTACTGAAATGTTAAGGAAATGGTCGAAAAAATTTAATTATCATCCAAATGATATAATTAGTTTACTAGCGAGTTGTGGCTATCAATGCTATATCAGTCAAAATGATAAACTAACCGAATTTAATAAAATGGATGATGCTACAGTAGCGACTAACTTCTTTTTTTTACATCGATATAAGCATCAACAACACATTCAACGATTATCCTGATAAAATTATTATGCAACTAATCTCGGTGGTAACTCCATGTTATAATGAAGAAGCTAATATTTTAGATATTTATCAGACAGTAAAGAATATTTTTAATAATATTAATAAATATCAATACGAACATATTTTTATTGATAATTCCTCCAGTGATAATAGTATTAGTTTATTAAAAGAAATAGCCCATCTTGATTCAAACGTAAAATTGATTATTAATTCCCGTAATTTTGGTTGGATTCGTTCACCTTTCTATGGTCTGTTACAAGCGTCAGGAGATGCCATTATTTATATGGCAGCTGATTTTCAAGATCCGCCCAATTTAATAAATAAATTTATAAAAAAATGGGAAGATGGCTTTAAAATCGTAATTGGAACTAAATCACAGAGCGAAGAGTCTTTTTTTAAATTTTTCATCCGTAGGTTTTATTATAAATTCGCAGATAAAATTTCGGATTTAAAGCTTTTAAAAAATTTTACTGGATTTGGCTTATATGATAAGTCTGTAATTCAAATTATGCGACAATTTAATGATCCTTATCCTTATCTCCGCGGTATGATTTCAGAAGTTGGTTTTGATGTTGCTGAAATTGAATTTAAGCAACCAAAACGCAAAAAAGGTTTATCCTCGGGAACTTTTTTTCGACTTTATGATGTCGCTATGCTGGGGATAACTACTCATTCAAAACTTCCTCTTAGAATTCTGTCCTTAGTTGGTTTTTCTTTGGCATTTATTAGTCTGCTTATATCGATTATTTACATTATTGCTAAGCTATTATTTTGGAGTATGTTTCCTTTAGGATTTGCACCGATATTAATTGGCTCTTTTTTCTTTTTTTCTATGCAAATGTTTTTTGTTGGCTTATTAGGTGAATATATTGCTTCCATTCATCATCAGGTGTTAAAGCGTCCTTTAGTTATTGAGAAAGAAAGGATTAATTTTTGATAATTTATTTTCTGCAGTAAAAATATGAAAGTTGCAATACTAGGAAGTGGCAACATTGGTACTGATTTATTAATGAAAATTCTTCGCTCGCCTTATTTAGAATGCGGCGTATTAATTGGTCGAAATCCCTCATCTAAAGGACTACAAAAAGCTCGTCAATTAGGTGTTAACACATCAATTTCTGGAATAGATTATATTCAAAAAAATTTGGATTGCTGTGAAATAGTCTTTGATGCAACTTCAGCGGCTGCTCATTTAACACATGCTCCGATTTTAAAAAATTTGGATAAATTTACCATTGATCTCACACCGGCAAAAATAGGAGAAATGTGCATACCGATCATAAATTTAGACCACGCTTTGCAATATAAAAACGTGAATATGATAACCTGTGGTGGTCAAGCCACTTTACCCATAATTTATGCCCTCAGCGCTTCAGGTGTGAAAATTCAATATATAGAAGTCGTATCTAGTATTGCTTCAGCAAGTGCAGGACCTGCTACCCGAGTTAATTTAGATGAATATATTCATACTACTGAGCAAGCGATAAAATTCTTTACAGGTATTTCGCAAACTAAAGCAATTTTAAATCTTAATCCTGCATTTCCTTGTATCGATATGCAAACCACTATTTTTGCTAAAGTTAAATATTTAGATATGCAAAAATTTACTAGATTAGCAGAAGATATTGAGAAAAAAGTTCAGAACTATGTCCCGGGTTATAAAATACTTTTAAATCCTTTAATAGAAAATAAGCGTATTATTGTGATCGTACAAGTGAAAGGCCAAGGTGATTATCTTCCTGATTATGCTGGAAATCTTGATATTATTAACTGTGCTGCTTTGGCGATAGCAGAAAAATATGCCTTAAGTAGACTGAGTAAGGAAATTCAATGCGAGCAATCTTAATCAGTGATCCTACTTTAAGAGATGGAAATCATGCCGTAAAACATCAATTAAATGCGGATCAGATTGCTAAGTATTGTATCGCCGCAGAAGCTGCAGGTATACCTATCGTGGAGGTAGGCCATGGTAATGGCTTAGGTGCATCTTCTTTGCAACTTGGAATAGCTAAACTGACAGATAATGAAACCCTTAGCATAGCTAGAACCTATCTTAAAAAATCTCGTTTAGGTATTCATATTATTCCTGGATTTGCAACCATTGAAAAAGATTTGCGTCCGGCAATTGATGGAGGAGTTGATGTGGTGCGCGTCGCTTCACATTGCTCTGAAGCAGATATCACAGAACGACATATACAATTTGTTCGTATGCGCGAAAAAACCGTTTATGGTGTACTAATGATGGCACATATGCTTAGCAGCAAAGAATTGCTTATTCAAGCTGCTAAAATGGAAGCTTATGGAGCTCAGGGTATAGTTTTTATGGACTCTGCAGGAAATTTTTTGCCGGAGGATGTGATTGAAAGAGTACAAGTTTTAGTTGATCATCTTTCAATCCCGGTAGGATTTCACGCGCATAATAATTTAGGGCTTGCCATTGCCAACTCATTAGCTGCTGTAGAAGCTGGAGCAAGTATTTTGGATGGTTGTGCATGCGGTTTCGGAGCAGGTGCGGGTAATACTCAACTTGAAGTGCTGGTGGGAATCCTTGAAAGAAAAGGTTATCAGACAGGAATTGATTTTTATAAAATGCTCGACGCTAGCAAGATAGCTGAACGAGAACTATTGAAAGAAATTCCTTCAATAAAGTCATTAAGTATTATCAGTGGGCTTGCAGGTGTTTTCTCTGGATTTCTACAACCTGTTTTGCGTATTGCAAAAGAATTTAACGTTGATCCCCGAGATATTTTTATTGAACTGGGGCGACGTAGAATTATAGCCGGGCAAGAGGATATCATCATTGAAGTGGCTAGTGATTTGGCGAAAAAACATGCTAAATAATATTAACCTAACCTAACCTAACCTAACCTAACCTAACTTAATTTTAAATTTATTCTGAAAAGTTTTTATGAAAATAAGTGAAATTATCGCAAATTTTTTGGTAGAAAAGGGAATACGACATGTGTTTGGCATTGTTGGTGCGGGAAATGCTCACCTATTTGATTCTATTGCATCGAAAGGATTTACTAACATAATTTGTGTTCATCATGAACAAGCAGCGTGTATGGCTGCACAAGCTTATTATCGTATCTCCGGTATCTTATCGGCGGCTATTGTTACAACGGGTGCAGGCTCAACCAATGCTGTGACTGGAGTGGTCAGCGCATGGATGGATTCTATTCCTTGCTTAGTCATTTCAGGTAATGAAAATTCTAAATATACTTTGGGGGATAACTCTTTAAGGATTTGGGGAGTGCAAGGATATGATTCCGTGGCTATGGTGAGTAAGGTTACAAAATATGCTGCCAGAGTTCTTAATCCGAACGAAACATTATTAATTTTAGAAACTGCGTATTATCATGCCTTAAATGCTAAACCGGGACCCTGTTGGATAGATTTTCCAATGAACATCCAAGCATTGGATATAGATGATTCCAATTTATTTCAGTATAAACCAGTTCCAGGATCAAAACCTAGTTCAATAAATTCTTTACAAATCACTAACCTTTATCAGACAGCATGCAATATAAGAACTGAAATAGTCAAAGCGCAACGACCGGTGATTTGGTTAGGGCATGGTGTTCGTTTAGCCGATGCAGTGGATTTGGTTGAACCGTTTATTAATTTTTTGCAATGTCCAGTATTAATTTCTTGGGCAGGTATTGATATGATTTCCTCCGATCATCCTTTAGTTTTTGGCAGAGCGGGGGTTTATGGTCAACGAGCCGCTAATTTTATTTTACAAAACTGTGATTTTCTTTTGGCAGTGGGAACACGTTTAGCTATTCCTCAAATTGGTTATGATTTAAATGAGTTTATTAGAAATGCAAAATTAGCCTTAGTCGATATTGACTTGACAGAGCTGCAAAAATTAGGAAAAAAAGTGTCTATACCGATACAAGCAGATGCCAAAGATTTTATGCAAACTATGTTGGCTATTAGTCAATCAAATTTCACATCTAGTCAAAAATCCAAATGGTTAGAAAAATGTAATTATTATCGAAATAAATATCCCATTTTAAATCAGGAATATCAGGATCGTGATGGTTATATAAATTCTTATACTTTCATACAGAAACTGTCAGAGTATTTTACAAATAATCAAATAATAGTCACTGATATGGGGACTGCTTTGTTGAGTACGCATCAAATATTATCTATAAAAAAAGGACAACGGTTAATTACATCGACCGGTCTTGGCGAAATGGGTTATGCACTTCCAGCGGCTATTGGTGCAGCATTTGCCAACAAAAACGCTGAGATAATTTGTTTGAATTGTGATGGTGGAATGATGCTTAATTTGCAAGAATTACAAACCATAGTCCATCATCAATTACCTATAAAAATAGTTGTGTTTAACAATGATGGGTATCTTATGATTAAGCATACCCAAAAAGCATTATTTTCTGGTAGGTATGCAGGTACTAATAAACAATCGGGTGTGAGTTGTCCAGACTTTTCAGCTTTAGCACAGGCATTTGGCATCCCATCATTTGTTATTCGTAGTTGGGAAGATGTAGAATCAGAAATCCCAAAAGTACAAAATTTAACTGGCCCCGTTATCTGTGAAGTATTTACACATCCAGAGCAATTATTTTGCCCTAAGTTATCATTAGCCTTACAAAAAGATGGTTCTATTGTTTCTCCACCTTTAGAAGATCTTTCTCCACTTCTTCCTCGAGAAGAATTAGCTGAAAATATGTTGATAGGATTACATCCGAAATCTGAAGCAATAGAAATAAAATCTCAATTTAAAGATACTTCAGTTTGTGGTTAAAAAATCTTTTCCAAAACGATGGTTTCATCTCTATCAGCGCCGGTAGAAATAATGACTATCGGTACGCCAACCAGCTCTTCAATACGACGTAAATAAGCTTGTGCATTTTTCGGTAGTTTAGCAAATTCTTTAATCGGTGTTGTCGATGTTTGCCATCCACGGAGTTCTTCGTATTGGGGAATACATTGCGTGAGATCTTCTGGATTCAAAGGCAAGTCAGTTAATACTTGCGATTGTAATCGATAAGCAGTGCAAATTTTAATTGTGGCTAGTGTATCTAATACGTCTAATTTAGTTAGACATAAACCGGAGACGCTATTTAGTTGGATTGCTCGGCGCAATAAAACTGTATCTAACCATCCGCAACGACGTGGGCGTTTGGTGACACTTCCATATTCATTCCCGCGATCTCTTAGATTATCACCGTCTTGATCGAGTAACTCGGTTGGAAAAACACCGTTACCCACGCGTGTACTGTATGCTTTGCTAACACCTAACACATAATTAAAACAACGGATTCCTAAACCGCTACCGGTGGCTGCAGAGCCAGCAATGGTATTCGATGAAGTGACATAGGGATACGTGCCTTGATCGATATCTAAAAATGTACCTTGTGCGCCTTCAAATAATAATGGTTTTTTTTCTTGATAATACTCTGCTAAGAGTGCAGGGATATCAGTAATTAAAGGAACTAACTGTTTACCTAATATTAATAAATGAGCACACGTTTTATTATAATCGACAGTGGGTGCTTGATAATAATGTTCAAGTAAAAAATTATGGTAATGAAAAAGTATTTTTAATTTTTCAGCGAATCGTTGTGGATGAAAAAAATCACAGAGTCGTAAGCCACGTCGTGCTACCTTATCTTCATAGGCGGGGCCAATGCCGCGTTTGGTGGTGCCAATGGCATTTTTTCCGCTTTTTTCACGTGCTTCATCAAGTGCGATATGTGTGGGTAAGATAATAGGACAGGTTGCGCTAAGCTTTAAGCGTTGGCGCGCAGGGATGCCTTGTTGTTCTAATTCTTGCATTTCTTTGAGCAGGGCTTCTGGTGAAATTACTACGCCGTTCCCAATTAAACATGCTACGCCTGCATGTAAGATTCCAGAAGGAATTAAACGTAAGATAGTTTTTTTACCTTGGATCACTAAGGTATGTCCCGCGTTGTGTCCACCTTGAAAACGCACGACGGCTTTAACATGTTGCGTTAGCAAGTCAACAATTTTCCCTTTCCCTTCGTCGCCCCATTGGCAACCTACAATGATGATAGTTTTTGTCATAAAATTTTTAACATAAATACTTTGATGCGCTAATTAAGCTAAAGAGAAAGATTTTGCCTAATTTTATACTCTATGTGCCATTAACTGATTAATTTGAATTTGCTTTTATTTATTTGAGCTTTTTCTAGTTTGAAGTGTTCATCTTTTGTAGTTAATAACAAAAAATTATTCATAGAAGATGGTTTAAGTCCTTGTTGAAAGGCTTCTAGGTTGAGAAAAAAAGCAGCAAATTCTGGATTCTTATTATAAGCTTGATTATATATTTTTGCGGCTTCAGCATCGCCTTGAGCACGAATTTTTGCAGCTTGCTCTTTTGCCTTAGCCAAGATTAAGCTAGCTGAATTATCCGCATTGGCACGAATCAGTTCGGCATTCGCTTTGCCTTGGGTGCGTTGGGCAATGGCAATATTTTCTTGTTCAATACTCATATTGTCTAATATTCGCGCATTGGCATCGGCAGAGAGATCTAACTGTTTAAAGCCAATAGTGATAAGTTTAATACCAACTGTTTTAAGCTGTTTATTAACAACAGACAAAACAGAATCTATTTGCTGAGGGGATCCATTCAGGATGAGTTGGCTAAAAGGCATAGGCGTCTTTTTATCATTAAATAAAGTTGTTATCTGCTGGCTGATTAATAATTTAATTTGCTGAAAATTATTTTTGGTTTGTTGGTAATAGCGTACGGGATCACTAATGCGCCAATTGGCAAAATATTCGTTGGTAATCGATTTTTTGGGTGAATTATCCTCAGCACTGGTATCACTGAACACTAATGTTTGCAAGCGATTATCCAGTAATATGGGTCGCATTAAGAAAGGTACTATAAAATGTAAGCCAGGTTTAAGAATCGAGTCTGAATAGGGTGTCAATTTTTCTTGAGACAATAATAAACCAGTCTGACCTTCGGGGACGATAGTAGCGCTTTGATAAAGAATAAATAATATACAGACTAAAAAGCCTAGGATTAAATGAATTTTTTTTCTTAGAATGATCATTCATATCCTCCGGAGATATTATAACTACTGGGGATAGAGTTATTGGTTTTAAAGCTAAGTTCGTTGTTATCAGTATTTTCTTTCTTATCGTGACTCGTCGAAGCGGCTAATTTATCTGTGTTTACAGAAGCTGTCGTATTGGATTGATCGTGTGTTAAGGAATTGATAGTAGAATTATTAGCTACCAGCAGTTTATTGCTATGCACAATCATTGTTTGTAAGGCGGCCAAATAAAGCTGTTTTTTTGTCAATGTTGGTGAAGCTTCATAAGCTGGGAGTAATGCTAAAAAGCGAATAATTTCTATTTTAGCTTTTAATACTATTTCTTGTTGGTAAGCGTTGGCATCGACTATAAGTTGTTGTGCAAGCAATTGTGCACGTGGCTCAACTTGAGTAGCATAAACATTGGCTTGCTTTTCGAGTTGTTCTTTATCACTTTTGGCACTAGTAACATCGGTAAAAGAGGCTTGTAATTGTTCGGGTACTTGAATAGATACTAAATCAATATTTTTGACGGCTAACCCCGTTTGCTCTTTTATCAAAGTATTTAGCTGTTTTTGTATGCGTTCTGACAGTGAAAAATGTGAAGTGCTTAATAGCTGATTTAAAGTGAACTGACTGAGCACACGATTTACTATGCTATCTATGTTTTCTTGTAAGTTGATTAAAGGATGAGCGGTTGCAAAAAGAAAGTTGCGTGGATCAACGATAGAATAATCAATATTGATATTCACCGCAATTTTGTTTTCATCGCGCGTTAATAAATTAACGCTAGTGGAAAGTTTATTTATTTTTCCGGAATTGATTATTGTAGCGTGTTGGAAAGGTTTAAGGATCCAGTGATAACCCGCACCCATCGTAGAGCTATAGGCCCCAAAATGGGTAATAACCGCTGATTCATCCGTATTGACCTTAAAAAAGCCAAGCGCAAGCCATACAATTAAGCAAAAGACGGAAATCAGACCCATAGTCTTCGCATTAAGTTTTGCAGGTAAGTAAGGACGGGCAAGCGCCGATTTTTTATGCAATATTCTTAACTTAAATAAAGCGACGATTTTTTTATATAAATCACGCAGAAATGCTTCTAGATCAGGCGGAGTCTGTTTGGGTCGTCCTGTCCACGGATCTTTGTTTTTGCTGGGATCACCCGGTTCGTTCCAGGGCATAATATGCTCCAATTGTTAGCTTTTTAAGATTTTTTTCAATCTATGATCTTTATAATACAGTTTACCTCTTTTTGGTGCAAAGCGGTTAACCACATTCCAGGTGACACTCACTGGTCATTGCGTGCATGTAACGCGACAATCCAGGTAAATATCATAGCTATTTAAATATATAGCTGTAATTTCCTTAGAGGAGCATTCTAGGCATGCTGAGTCATTCTCGCAACTATTAATTCAGCGACAAGTCGTTATGGTCTGATGAAGAATTTGATAGTTCAGGGATATGAAGATTAAGCCTATAAGATTTTTCGCTGATTTTTAGATAAGTAAGGCATTCGATGATCGCTTGGCGTAATAAATCGATACCTATTCCAGACTGAGCAGATATCCAAACTTTAGATGGAAGACCTGCTGCGTTGCGTTCTAGACGCGGTGGCATATCCTCCAGTAAATCAATTTTATTGACAACGATCAATTGAGTAATGTGATCGGTGTGTATTTGCTTTAGAACCTTATCTACTGCTTGGTTACATTCATTCTTCTCTGTATTAGTGGCATCCACTACATGCAATAATAGGTCAGCCAGTTGTGTTTCTTCTAAGGTTGCTCGAAAAGACACGACCAGATGATGAGGTAGTTGACGTATGAAACCTACTGTATCGGCCAAAATGGCTATTTGTCCATCGTTTAGAGACATACGACGTATACTGGGATCTAAGGTAGCAAAAGGCTGATTGGCAACAAAAACTGTTGCGTTGGTTAAACAATTAAATAACGTAGATTTCCCGGTATTGGTATACCCAACTAAGGAAATATGCGGTAGTTGAGATCTTCTTCTTGCACGTTGGCTTTGCGCACGCTGTGCACGAACCTTTTCTAAACGTTTTTTTATAATTTTAATTTGTTGTCGAATCAAACGTTTATCGGTTTCTAATTGCGTTTCACCAGGCCCTCGTAAACCAATACCACCGCGCTGTCTTTCTAAGTGTGTCCAGCCCCGAATAAGCCGGGTGGAAAGATGTTCTAGTTGAGCTAGTTTAACCTGTAATTTCCCTTCAAAGGTACGTGCACGTTGCGCGAAAATATCTAGAATTAATCCAGTACGCCCTAATACTCGACATTGTAATTTATGTTCTAAATTACGTTCCTGAGCTGGACTAAGATCGTGATTGAACAAAATTAATTGTGCTCGATGAGCAATTGCAGCGGCGATTATTTCTTCAAGTTTACCCAAGCCAATGAAATACTTTACTTGTGCTTTACGTTGTCGCCCAGTGATGAGAGCCATCGCTTGGGCACCCGCTGCTAGAGCTAGCTCCTGAAATTCTTTTACTATTTCTTCTGATTCATATTTTTTAAAATAGATATGAACTAATAGTGCTAGCTCACCGCGTTGGGGACGTTCAAGCATTACTGATTTCTAGTTCCTCGTCAGTTGCATTACAGCTTTGTAGATCATTACTTTCATCAATACTTGCTAATTTAACATTCTTTGCTGGAACGACTGTTGAAATAGCATGTTTGTAGACCATCTGGCTAACTGAGTTTTTTAATAAGACCACGAACTGATCAAATGATTCTACTAAACCCTGAAGTTTAATCCCGTTAACAAGATAGATTGAAACCGGAACTTTATCTTTACGCAATGCGTTTAGAAAAGGATCTTGTAGTTGCCCTTTAGACATAATTAGCTTCTCCATGCAAATTTTAAATATAAATATAATCTCAAAAAGCCTTGGTCTTAAATTTATTTAGCTTATAACCAAGCGCAGTAAGTTTAGCATGGGAAATGCATAGGGCATAGCCCTGAACGTTAAGAGTTTGTCTAATCAAAGGGGAGTCAGAGAGAATCTAAGTGTGTAGTCTATAGGTCCGTCAATGCACTAATATAAGATATCTCCACAAAAAATAGTGAAAAAAAAAGAATAATTGTATCTTAAAGACCGAACTATTTTATACCTAATGGGTAATTTTTTTGGTAATATAGTTAAGTAAACCTTTTTTGGTTAAAGGGCTTTGTCCCAATTTGAACCTATCTGAATATCGACCATGAGTGGCACGGATAGCTGAGTGGTATTGACCATTAAATCTTCAATGAGTTGTTTTGCTGAGTTTATATCAGCATCGGCGACTTCAAATACCAATTCATCGTGTACTTGCATAATCATATGTGCTTGAAGCTTATGTTGAGTTAAAGCTTGGTCAATAGTGATCATGGCTTTTTTGATGATATCTGCTGCGCTACCTTGTAAAGGTGCATTAATGGCAGCACGTTCGCTGGCGCGACGTTGTAAAGGATCACTGGAATTAATGAAAGCCAAGTTTAAACGACGTCCAAATAACGTGGTGACATAAGCCTGTTCATGCGCTTGTAAGCGCGTCCGTTCCATATACTCTTTTACACCAGGGTAACGAGCAAAATAGCGATCAATATAATTTTTAGCTTCTTCACGCGAGATGCCTAATTGTCTGGCTAAGCCAAAAGCGGACATCCCATAAATGAGGCCAAAATTAACGGCTTTAGCACTGCGACGTTGTTCATGCGTGACTTGATTTAAGGGAATGTTTAAAACCTCTGCGGCAGTAGCTTGGTGAATATCGAGATTTTGCGCAAATGCATCCAGTAAGCCTTTATCTTGCGAAAAGTGGGCGACAATGCGTAATTCAATCTGAGAATAATCCGCTGCAATAATTTTATAACCCGATGGAGCAATAAATGCTTGACGAATTTTTCGGCCTTCTTTAGTGCGTGCAGGAATATTTTGTAGATTAGGATCAGACGAAGAAAGTCGCCCTGTAACTACTGCGGCTTGGTGATAAGAAGTATGGATACGACCGGTTTTTGCATTAATTTGTTGGGGAAGTTTATCCGTATAAGTTGATTTTAATTTACTCAAACTACGATGTTTTAAAATGACTTTAGCTAGCGGAAATTTTATAGCGAGTGCTTGCAAAACACTTTCTGAGGTTGATGCTTGACCTTTCGGAGTTTTTTCTAAAATAGGTAAGCCTTGTTCAATAAATAATACGGTTTGTAATTGTTTAGGTGATGCTAAATTAAAAGTTTTACCCGCCAATTGATAGGCTTCTTCTTCAAGCTTTATTAAGCGTTTCGCAATAGAACGACTTTGTTTTTGCAATAATTGTGCATCGATTAATACACCATGACGCTCGATATGAGATAATACTGAGACTAATGGCATTTCAATGTGCGTGAAAACTTTAGATAAACCTGGCAATGTATCTAATTGAGGCTTGAGTATTTCGTGTAAGCGTAAAGCAATATCGGCATCTTCAGCGGCATACGGACCCGCTTCTTGGATATCGATTTGGTTAAACGTTTTTTGTTTAGCGCCTTTGCCAGCAATTTCTTCAAAATGTATAGTTTTATGATCCAAATGTTTTATTGCTGCGCTATTCAGACTATGTGAATTACTCGCGCTGTCGAGTAAATAAGATTCCAGCATGGTATCAAAACTTAATCCTTGCAGCTGGATCCCATAATTGGCGAGAACACCCATATCATATTTTAGGTTATGACCTATTTTTAATTGTTTAGGATCTTCAAATAGCGGTTTAAGTTGTTGCAAAACCCAATTTCTATTTAATTGTTCGGGCGCCCCTATATAATCATGAGCTAAAGGAATATAAACAGGTTTTTCACCTTTTATGGCAAAAGATAGGCCGACAAGTTCTGCTTGCATGACATCTAAACTCGTCGTTTCGGTATCGAATGCCCAGATTTTTATTTTAGTTAATTGTTGCAAAAAGAGTTGAAAAGATTTTTTGTCGAGAATTAACGAGTAAAGTGTTCGATTGGTTTCAGATTTATCAATAGTTTGGCTGGATGGATCCAAATTTTTTTCTAATTCTCTAATCCATCCTTTGAATTCTAATTTCTTGTAACTTTCCATTAAGGCAGAAGTATCCGGAGCTTTGGGTCGGAATTTTTCTAAGTCAAATTCCAGATCCACATCGGTTTTAATAGTGACTAATTGACGAGATAAAGGGAGCTTATCGAGATGTGCTTTAAGATTTTCTCCTATTTTACCTTTAATTTCATCTGCGTTTTTTATCAGTGATTTAAGGTTTCCATATTGATTAAGCCATTTTGCTGCGGTTTTTGGTCCTACGTTGGGAATTCCAGGAACATTATCTACAGCATCACCAATTAAACTTAAATAATCAGTTATTTGTTCTGGCCTGACGCCAAATTTATCGATGACACCTTGATGGTCTAGACGTGTGTTCGTCATGGTATTTACTAGAGTGATATCTTCGCAGACTAACTGTGCAAAGTCCTTATCGCCTGTGGAAATTAAAACCGGTAGATGTTGTTGTATGGCTTTTGAGGCTAAGGTACCTATCACATCGTCAGCTTCAACGCCAGGATGGATGATAAGCGGCAATCCTAAGTCACGAACGATGGTGTAGAGAGGTTCTATTTGTGGTTGTAAATCATCTGGCATGGAAGGGCGATGCGCTTTATATTCTGTATATAATTCTTCACGAAATGTTTTACCTTTAGCATCGAAAACCACCACCATATATTCTGGATTAGTATCCTTAATTAATTTGCGTAGCATATTAATGACCCCATACACGGCGCCAGTAGGCTCTCCTCTAGAATTACTTAAAGGTGGAAGCGCATGAAAGGCACGATAAAGATAAGAAGTGCCATCGACTAAAACTAAGGGTTTTTTCATAATGATATGATAACATATGCCATCTTTATGCTAGTCATATCACTTAAACAATCTAGTCAATAAAGAAGCCAAAATTAATGAGTCATGAGGTTATTATGCGTATCGAGCAAGAAATAAGATTAGATTTTAAGGATGTATTAATTCGCCCGAAGCGTAGCACCTTGCAAACACGCGCGGATGTTGACTTAACCCGCGAATATACGTTTAAACACTCAGGATTTTCATGGAAAGGGATACCTATTATTGCTTCAAATATGGATCATACCGGTACTTTTGCCATGGCTAAAAGTTTAGCTAAACATAAGTTACTCACTTCGATTGATAAATTTGCAAGCTTACAAGATTGGAAAAAATTCTATAATCAACACCCCAAGTCTATTGCTTACTGTTTTCCAACAATAGGAATTAAAACAAAAGATGCCGATATGCTGGCAAAAATAATTAAAATAGCACCAAGTCCTTTTATTTGCATCGATGTTGCCAATGGCTATACGCAACGTTTTGTAGATAGTATTCGTGCCTTACGAAAAAAATATCCGAAAAAAACTTTAATTGCAGGCAATGTGGTGACTGCTGAAATGGCTGAAGAGTTGGTTTTAGCTGGCGCAGATATTGTCAAAGTAGGAATTGGTCCGGGTTCTGTTTGTACCACACGCTTGAAAACAGGTGTAGGTTATCCACAATTGTCCGCTATCATAGAATGTGCAGATGCTGTGCATGGTTTAGGTGGACTTTTATGTGCAGATGGTGGTTGCGTTTCACCGGGTGATGTTGCTAAAGCGTTTGCGGCAGGTGCCGACTTTGTTATGCTAGGAGGCATGTTGGCCGGTCATGAGGAATGCGCTGGCGAAAAAGTAGAGGAAAATGGCAAATGGTTTATGCGATTTTATGGAATGAGCTCGAGTGAAGCTATGCATAAACATCATGGTAAGATGAATGCTTATCGTGCTAGCGAAGGTCGTTCTGTAAATGTTCCTTACCGAGGTAAGGTAGAAAATACGGTACTTGATATTTTAGGTGGATTGCGTTCTACCTGTACCTATGTGGGTGCACAGCGTTTGAAAGAACTTTCTAAACGAACCACTTTTCTACGTGTTACTCAACAATTAAATGAAGTTTTTGCGGCGTTACAAGTTAACGAATTGGTTAATAATAGCTAGAATGTGGTGACACAATCTCGTTAGTTCTTTCATGAAACTTCCTGTGAAATTAGGGCAGCAAAAATGCAATGAATGCACTCCAAAAAAAACGTTTAAATTTCGTTTTGCTCATGTTATTGGTGGCTGGTTTTGTTATTGGTTTATCTCTCTATGCGTTAAAACAAAACATTAATTTGTTTTATACACCCACGCAACTTGCTGAACAGCATTTAACACCTGGCCGACCGTTTCGTTTAGGGGGTCAAGTTAAAAAAGGCACGGTAAAACAAAATGAGCAGCATTTGTTAGTTTCTTTTGTAGTGAGTGATGCGTCGCATAACATTCTGGTTGAATATCAAGGTGTACTACCGGATTTATTCCGAGAAGGACAGTCTGTGGTTATTGAAGGAAGTCTGGATCAAGCAGGTATTATGCAAGCCAAACAAGTACTTGCGAAACATGATGAACGATATCGAGCCGTTAAATAACAGTTTTTCATCTTCTGTTGCAACATAGGGAAATAAAATGAGCAAAATGACTAGCTTAAAAGTATTGATAGCCGTTTTGTTGGTGACGATAGCCTGTCTAGCTTATATCTTATTAACGCGGTTTTTCCCCAGTGAAGAAGTGTTTTTTATGGGATCAAAAGCCATAAGCCGGGCTTTGGTGTTGGATTTAAGTATCAAAAGTAATAAAGATTATGCGACTTTTTTACCTGAAAATTCAGGATTTTTGGTAGTGCATCCAGCGAAATCCGCTGAAGATCATCGTGATGATATTCTTGAAACGCGTGATATTTTTGCTTTAGTTGAAAAAACTAACAAAAATACTTTACTAGATTCAGATCCGCTTTATCCAGAATTAGAATTAATGTTTTTGAGAAAAACACCTTTAGGAATACGTGGTAATTATGTGACTTTATCCAGTTTAGGTATAAAAAGTATTGTTTTTAACCCCGAATATCTCCAACATTTTTTGCAAATCTATCAGGATAAACTTCCTCATGCTGCAGGTTATGCCATTATGGGCGATAGTAGCCAAAGGCAAATTCGTGATATTCTAGTGAACTAATTTTTGTTAGAGCCTATGACTCCTTAGCGATGAAGAACTTGCAAGAAAAATTAAAACGTTTACGATGGCAATGTCGGCGCGGCATGCTCGAATTAGATCTTCTTTTATTAACTTTTTTAGATAAAAATTACCTAAATTTAAGCGCTGCCGATCAAGAGTTATTTGAGCAATTATTAACGTATTCGGATCAAGAGCTTTACTGTTATTTAATTAAACGCCAGCCTATAGAAAATGGAGCGATGCAGATTTTAATAGAACGGGTAAGTTGTGGCCGCTAATTTCTATCGTTTAAAATCCTCTAATTATTTTGCTATTTTTCTCCTAGTGGTGCATGGTGGCGCTATTGCTTGTTTATGTTTTTTACCTTGGCCATGGTGGACTAAATTATTATTAAGCTTGGCTTGTTTAATGAGCTTTGTGACTCTTTTTTGTCAACATGTTTTATTAAATAATCCGTGTTCAGTGATTGAATTTTGGCAACAAAGTTCAGGTTCTTGGCAATTGAGAAATAATCTAGGTGAAGTAAAGTTATTCAAATTAGTGGACGATAGTATTTGT